>NZ_BPQT01000004.1 GCF_022179405.1 Methylobacterium marchantiae | reverse complement strand
TTCGCAAGACTCCGGTTCGCAAGACTCGGCTTCCCTTGATACGAGGGCGCGAAGGCCGACTCGGCTTTACAGGATTTGCTCAGCGCGATGACGACCGACCTCCACGCCCCTCGGGCGCCCGCCCTTTCCCCCTGGCCGCGCCGCATCCTGGCCATCGCTCCCGTCGCGGTAACGGCGGTGGTCGGCTCGCTCAGCACGACACCCAACATCGAGGGCTGGTATGCAGGTCTCGCCAAGCCGAGCTTCAACCCGCCGAACTGGCTGTTCCCGGTGGCGTGGACGGTGCTCTACACGATGATCGCCGCGTCGTTCTGGCGGCTCCTCGGAGCGATGCCGACGCGGGGACCGAGCCGCGGGACCTGGCAGCTCGCCGTGGCCGCCTTCGTCGGACAGCTCGTCCTCAACGCGGCCTGGACGCCGACCTTCTTTGCCGCCCACCTCATCGGATGGGGGCTGATCGTCGTGATCGCGATGTTCGTGATGATCCTCTGGACCATCCGCCTGACCTGGCGTTTCGACCGTCCGGCAGCGTGGCTTCTGGTGCCCTACGCCGTCTGGGTCGCCTTCGCGACCCTGCTCAACGCCGCGATCTGGCAGCTGAACTGAAGGCGCCGGCGGGGCGCATGTTACTCGGCCGCCTCGACGAAGACGGTGCCGGCGCGCGGCAGGTCGAGGGTATCCCAGGTCTCGGTCAGCGCGGCCGTCAGTTTGGCGATGCGGGCCGCGTCGTGGAACGGCGATGGCGTGATCCGCAGACGCTCGGTGCCACGCGGTACGGTGGGGTAGTTGATCGGCTGGATGTAGATGCCGTGATGCTCGAGAAGGTGATCGGCCGCCGCCTTGCACAGCTCGGCATCGCCCACCATCACCGGCACGATGTGGGTCTCGGTGGGAAGAACCGGCAGGCCCGCCTCCTCCAGCGCGACCTTGGTGAGGGCGGCTTGGCGCTGATGCGCCGCGCGCTCGGTCTGCGAATGCTTCAAGTAGCGGACCGAGGCCCGGGCCGCGGCCGCGATGGCAGGCGGCAGGGCGGTGGTGAAGATGAAGCCCGGCGCATGGCTGCGAACCGCATCGCACAGCACGGTGGAGGCGGTGATGTAGCCGCCGACGCAGCCGAAGCCCTTGGCCAGCGTCCCCTCGATCACGTCGACCCGGTGCATCACCCCGTCGCGCTCGGCGATACCGCCGCCCCGCTCGCCGTAGAGGCCCACCGCATGGACCTCGTCGAGATAGGTCATGGCCCCGTACTTGTCCGCGAGGTCGCAGATGGCACCGATATCGGAGACGTCGCCATCCATCGAGTAGACGCTCTCGAAGGCGATCAGCTTCGGACGGTCACCGGCGGCGACCAGCAATTCCTCGAGATGGGCGAGATCGTTGTGCCGGAAGATGCGCTTCTCGCAGCCCGAATGGCGCACGCCCTCGATCATCGAATTGTGGTTGAACGCGTCCGACAGGATCAGACAGTTCGGGATCAGCTTGGCGATGGTCGAGATGCCGGCCTGGTTGGAGACGTAGCCCGAGGTGAAGACGAGGCCCGCTTCCTTGCCGTGCAGGTCTGCGAGCTCGCGCTCGAGATCCACCAGCGGCGAGTTGTTGCCTGCGATGTTGCGGGTGCCGCCGGCACCGACGCCGCAGCGCGCCGCCGTCTTGGTCATGGCCGAGACCACGTCCGGGTGCTGGCCCATGCCGAGATAGTCGTTGGAGCACCAGACGGTGATCTCGCGGGTGCCGCCGTCGGGGCGGCGCCAGTTGGCGGTCGGGAAGCGACCGGCGATCCGCTCGATATCGGCGAAGACCCGGTAGCGGCGCTCGTCGTGCAGACGATCGACCGCCTTGCGGAAATAGGTCTCGTAATCGGTCCGTCCGTGCCCGAACGACGCCTGCGTGGACGATCCCTGAACAGAGGCATCGCGAGGTGTCGTCGTATCGCTGATCATCGTCATCGCGGGCATCCGATTCACGGGCATCCGTCCTTCACGTTTCGACCGATCGAATGGGGCGCTGCTGGTGGGCAGGGCTCCGGCATCCGCTTGTCTGCATTCGGCAGCGGCATCGTTTCAAAGGGCTTGTTCCGAAGCACCAAACTCTCCGCTGCAGGCCCCAGTCGACCACGATGCCTGCTTGCGCAACGATCTCGCTTCGCATGGGGCGGGAGAAATCAGGCGGTGCTGATTCCGACGCCACGAGGCAGACGATACAGGCGAACTTGGAATTGGTTCAAGTCGACACCCGCATTCCAGCTCTGCGCCTGTTGAGACCGGGGGGCAAAGCCGGTATTTCGCCCTGGCGACGATGGGTCGCGCAGTGATCGCCATGAAGAACGATGCGACGCGCAACGAGCGGCTGAAGGCGGCCCTGCGGGACAATCTGAAGCGACGCAAGGCCCAGACCCGGATCCGCGGTCAGACCGTAATGGAGATCTCCGAGCAAGCGGCCGGCGGAGCTGAGAAGGAACGAAAACCGCAGGGCGAGGGCGACGGGGACGGCTGACGATCCCTTTTCGGACAAAACTGCCGTATAGGCGGCTCCGTAATGGCGGTGCCCCAGGATGCGCCGCACCCGTTTTACTGAACCATGAGGGCGCCCCCTTTCCTCGTTCCCTCGTCACGAGGCTGGGAGAGGCGCCGCGCGAAGGACGACGATGGACCGGATCAACATCATCGGCGGCAAGCCGCTCCACGGCGTCATTCCGATCTCGGGCGCCAAGAACGCGGCCCTTCCTCTGATGATCGCGAGCCTGATGACTGGGGAATCCCTCGAACTCATCAACGTCCCGCGCCTCGCCGACATCCACGCCCTGCTGCGCATCCTCGGCAATCACGGCGTCGACCACATGGTGGTGGGCAAGCGCCCGGGTGATACGACGGAAACCGGCCAGACCATCCGGCTCACCGCCTCCAATGTCATCGACACCACCGCGCCCTACGAGCTCGTCTCCACCATGCGGGCGAGTTTCTGGGTGATCGCGCCGCTGCTCGCCCGCTTCGGCGAGGCCCGCGTCTCGATGCCCGGCGGCTGCGCCATCGGCACCCGCCCCATCGACCTCATGCTGATGGCGTTGGAGCGCCTCGGCGCCACCGTCGAGATCGACGGCGGCTACGTGGTGGCGAAGGCCAAGAACGGCCTGCGCGGCGGCGAGATCCACTTCCCCAAGGTCACGGTGGGCGGCACCCATGTGGCGCTGATGGCGGCGTCTCTCGCCAACGGCTCCACCCTCATCGAGAACGCCGCCCGCGAGCCGGAAGTGGTCGACCTCGCCGACTGTCTGAAGAAGATGGGCGCGAAGATCGAGGGGGCGGGCACCCCCCGCATCACCATAGAGGGCGTCTCGCGCCTGAACGGCGCCCGTCACATCGTGCTGCCGGACCGGATCGAGACCGGCACCTACGCCATGGCCGCCGCCATGGTCGGCGGCGACGTGACCCTGGAGAATACGCGGGCCGATCTCCTGCACAGCGCCCTCGACGTGCTGAGCACCACCGGCGCCGAGATCACCTCCACGGCCGATACGATCCGCATCCGGCGCAACGGCGGCGGCATCGCGGCGGTGGATGTCACCACCGACCCGTTCCCGGGCTTCCCCACCGATCTCCAGGCGCAGTTCATGGCGCTGATGACCCTGGCCAAGGGCCAGTCGCACATCCGCGAGACGATCTTCGAGAATCGCTTCATGCACGTGCAGGAACTGGCGCGCCTCGGCGCCAGGATCCGGCTCGAAGGCGATCTCGCCATCGTCGACGGCGTGGAGCGCCTCAAGGGCGCGCCGGTGATGGCCACCGATCTGCGCGCCTCTGTCTCCCTCGTCATCGCCGGCCTCGCCGCCGAGGGCGAGACCAGCATCAACCGGGTCTACCATCTCGACCGCGGCTTCGAGGCGCTGGAGGCCAAGCTCGGCCGCTGCGGCGCCGAGATCAGCCGCGTCAGGACCTGACCGCGACCTGCGCTACTGCAGGACGGCACCGCGCTTGGGACCGAAACCGGGAATGTCGCAGCGGCACGGCGTCTGGATCGGGCTCGGATAGGCCGGACAATTGCCCCGCGCGGTGACGCAGACGCTGCCGATGCGCTGGCGGCCGTTGCCGTACTGGCGCGGCAGCGGCCGGCGCTCGCCGTCGTCCTCGTAGGGCTGCCCGTAGCCCTCAGAGCGGTCGTAGCCCCGCGGCTGACCGTATCCGTAGGGCGTCTGACCATAGGGCGCCCGGCCGTTGCCATAGTCGGGGTAATGCGGGACCTGGGCCTGGGCCTGTCCCATTCCGAGGCCCGTCGCCGCGATGAGGGTGGCAAGGGCGATGAGACGTGTGCGTCGGAGAGTCATGGCTGTGGTCGTTCCGATTCGTGATCGTCTTCAGCATGGACCGCACCGCCTGAACGCCGGGTGAGTTCGGCGGAGCCGCCTCGCACAATGATCGCCCTCCCGCAGTTGCCGCAGGGCGGCCACCTCGCTACCTACGGCCGACCTCTCTTCCACATCCGGCACCGATCCCACGGTGTCCGGCCAGATGCGAACCCATCATGGAGCTCCTCAAGCTCGCTGCCCTCGACGCGGAGGATCTCGCCATCCTCTCGGCCCATCTGCAGGATGCGGTCCTGCGCCCGCAGGATCTCGCCTATCTTGCGCCGTCGCACCGCTTCGTCCTGGTGGGGCGGCGTTTCGACTGGTCGGCTCCGGAAGGCACCCCGCCGCGCCGCCGCCTGACCGCCCTCCATTTCGAGCGGGTCATGGCCGTGCGGGCTCGGGGCCTCGCGCCGGGCGCACCATCGAGCAAGCCGCTCGACCTCCTCGCCATCACCTTCGATCCGAAGGAAGATCCGTCCGGCACGATCACCCTGGTCTTTGCCGGCAAAGCGGCGATCCAGCTCGATGTCGAATGCATCGAGGCGAGGCTCAAGGATCTCGGTCCGGTCTGGGAGGTGGAAGGCCGCCCCGACCACGAAGCGGCGGAAGCCGGCCGAGCCGCGATCCAGGGTCATGCCAGCACCGACCTCTCCACCGAAGACGACGCCCGGAAAGATCACGCCTGATGGTGCGCCTCGACAGCCGCGACGCCGATTTCGCCGCCGCCTTCACCAGCCTTCTCAGCGTCAAACGCGAGATCTCGGAGGATGTCGACGAGACCGTGCGCGGCATCATCGCCGGCGTGGTGTCCGGCGGCGACGCGGCGCTGGTGGACTACACCCGCCGCTTCGACCGGCTGGGCGAGGACTTTTCCACCGCGACCCTGCGGGTAACGCCGGAGGAGGTGAAGGCCGCCATCGCCGCCTGCCCGGCCGATTCCCTCGACGCCCTTCGGCTCGCGGCGACCCGCATTGAGGCCTTCCATCGCGGGCAGGTGCCGCAGGATCACATGGCCACCGACGATCTCGGAGTCACGTCCGGCTGGCGCTGGACCGCGCTCGAATCCGTCGGCCTCTACGTGCCGGGCGGGACGGCGAGCTATCCCTCCTCCGTCCTCATGAATGCCGTTCCCGCTCGCGTCGCAGGCGTGCCGCGCGTGGTCATGGTCGTGCCGATGCCGGAAGGGCAGATGAACCCCCTGGTCCTGGCCGCGGCCGATCTCGCCGGCGTGACCGAGATCTACCGGATCGGTGGAGCCCAGGCGGTAGCGGCGCTCGCCTACGGCACCGAGACGATCGCGCCCGTGGCCAAGATCGTCGGGCCGGGCAATGCCTGGGTCGCGGCGGCCAAGCGCCGGGTCTTCGGGCAGGTCGGCATCGACATGATCGCAGGCCCGTCCGAGGTGCTGATCCTCGCCGACGGCCACGCCAATCCAGACTGGGTCGCCGCCGACCTGCTGGCCCAGGCCGAGCACGACGTCGCCGCCCAGTCGATCCTCATCACCGATTCGCCTGACCTCGCCGACGCCGTGGAGAGCGCCGTGGAGCGGGCTCTCGCCACCCTGCCGCGGGCCGACATCGCACGGGCGAGCTGGCGCGATTACGGCGCGATCGTCCTCGTCTCGAATTTCGACGAGGCCGTACCGCTGGTGGACCGCCTCGCCCCCGAGCACCTGGAGATCGAGACCGCCGACCCGGAAGCGCTGGCCGCCAAGGTCCGTAATGCCGGCGCGATCTTCCTCGGCAGCCACACGCCGGAAGCCATCGGCGATTATGTGGGCGGCCCCAACCACGTGCTGCCCACCGCCCGCTCGGCCCGTTTCTCGTCGGGCCTCGGCGTGCTCGACTTCATGAAGCGGACGACGATCCTGCGCTGCGATCCCGCGGCGCTGAGGGCCTTGGGGCCGGCAGCCATCGCCCTCGGACGGTCGGAGGGCCTCGACGGCCACGCCCGCTCGGTGGCGATCCGCCTGAATCTGTGAGGGGACGATGGCAGGCGCAGAACACCCGAGAGCGGGACAACCGGCAGACGCCAAATCCGCCCATCGCCTCGCGGCGGTGACCCTCGACGAGGATTCCATCGGCCGGGGCAACCCCGACCAGGAGCACGAGCGCGCCATCGCGATCTTCGACATCCTGGAGGAGAACCACTTCTCGATCCCCGGACGCGAGGGCCCCTACGCCCTCAATCTCGGCCTCGTGGAGAACAAGCTCTCCTTCGCGATCCGCCGCGAGGACGGCGATCCGGTGATGACCCACCTGCTGTCGCTGACCCCGTTCCGACGGGTGATCCGCGACTACGAGATGATCTGCGAGAGCTACTATAACGCCATCAAGACCGCCTCGCCCACCCAGATCGAGGCGATCGACATGGGCCGGCGCGGCCTGCACAACGAGGCCTCCGAGCTTCTCCGGCAGCGTCTCGAGGGCAAGGTCGACCTCGACCACGACACCGCACGCCGCCTGTTCACCCTGGTCTTCGCCTTGCACTGGAAGGCGTGAGCGCCCTCCCCGTCGTTTGAAGCCCGAGGCGATCCCCGCATGGCGGAAGAGGCCGGCCCGAAGAAGACGCGCGTGCAGTCGGTGCTGTTCATGTGCAACTTCAACGCCGTGCGATCCCTCGCGGCAGAGGCGATCGCGCGCCATTATTTCGGCAAGTCGACCTACGTGCAGTCGGCCGGCGTCCGCTCGGGCGAGCCGGCGGATCCGTTCATGGTGGCGGCCCTCGACGAGATCGGCATCAACGCGTCCAAGCACCGGCCCCGGACCCTCCTCGAGCTGGAGGAATGGGAGGGGCTGAACTTCGACCTCATCATCACCTTGGCGCCCGAGGCCCATCACGCCGCCCTGGAGCTCACCCGCACCAATGCCGTCGATGTCGAATATTGGCCAACTCCCGATCCGACTCTGATGCAAGAAGCATCGCGCGAGCAGCGTCTCGACGCCTACCGCGACGTCCGCGATGGCCTGATCTACCGCATCAAGACGCGATTGAAGGCGTGATCCTGCGGAGCGAGGTCACCGCGCCGTAGCTCTTCTCGGCGATACGCTCCACCGCTCCCGACAAAGGCTCCACTGCCACTGCCATGTGATATCCGTTGGCATGGATGAGGCGGGTCTCGTCCAGCATCATCCCCACATGCCCGCGCCAGAACACCAGGTCGCCCCGCCTCAGACCGTCGAGGCTCAGCGGGAGCGGCGCGCCGAGGGCCGCTTCCTGCTGGTCCGCGTCCCGGGGCGAGGCAATGCCGGCCATGGCAAGGCAGAGCTGGACGAGGCCGGAGCAGTCGAGTCCGAGGCTGGTACGTCCACCCCAGAGATAGGGCGTGCCGACGAGACGCTCCGCGGTGGCGGCATGATCGGGCGCCACCGTACCGACGGGGACGCAATGATCGCCGAAGACGTGAGCGCCATCGGCGAGGCGCAGGAAATCGCCCTCGCGGCCGACGCAGTGGAGCCCCGCGCCGAGACTGACATGGCCGAGCGGCGGCCGCTTCATGTTGGCCGCCGGGTAGAGGAACGTACGCAAGGCCGTCACCCGGTGGGTGGGAGCCGGAGCGTCCGATGAGACGGAAGTCTCCGGCAGGTAACCGACATAGCCATCGCTCCCGAGTTGCACGAAAGCATAGCCGTCCCGGGTCTCGTAGACGGCTACGGAATCGCCCATGACCGCCTCCGTCTCGATCCCCGCCTCCAAGGTTGGCCGGCGCCGCAACGGTGCCGATGGCACGATCACCCGACCGTTCCGGCCCGCGACGTAGCGCTCGGCATCGACGCGGCCATGCAGGCGGAGATCGGCGAGATCGGGACGGGCCGGGATCAGCCTGGGATCGGTAAGATCGGTGATGGGAAACATGATCGCGGCAGTATCGGGGGGAGCGTGGCGTTGTGCAACGACCGCGAGGATGGCCTGATCGACGGATGCGTCGTGCGACATAGTGACGCTTATCTCTGCTTACTTGATAGGCACTTGTCCGGTAAATCGGCCGTCGAAGCGACAGCACGCCAGGGCCCTGATCGAAATTCCGGCGGTGAGGAGGGAATGCGCCGGACGCGTGGGTGTATCGTCAAAATGGTGCAATGCACTGAAGGTCGGGTCGCGCTATCGTTGAGTGATGATGAGCGCGGGCCGAGTCGTGAAGAAGACTTCGAAATCCTTTCAGGATCTGCCGCCGATCCGTGTCCGGCGGGAGCCACCGACGATTTCCGAGGCGGTGGCGGCCGCACAGGATCTCGCGGACGATGTCGAGCAGCAGGTGGAGATCGCCGCCGGCCTGATCGGGCTTCCGGCCGACGAGGTCCGCCCGCACGTCCTCGCCGCCGAGAAACCGAAGCCCGAGAAGATCTCCGAGCGCATCCTCACTTCGGGCAGCCCCAGCCGGGCACCGCGCACCGTGATCGTCGAGCGCCGTACCCGTCCCCCGGTCATCGTGGAGCGGCGTGGCCGCCCGTTGGACGGGAGGCGCTGAGCTCCTCTTACCAAGTCAGAGTTTCGCCGGTGTAGTCCAGATAGACGATCCCAGCCTTGCCGACCTGTCGCTCGAGGATGTCGGCCATCCCGGTAACGCTTGTCTCGACATCGATATCGGCCTCCTCGCCGCCCATCTCCGTCCTGACCCAGCCGGGATGGATCAGAGCGACGCCGAAGCCCTCCTCGCGGTGACGGATCTCGAAGCTGATCGCCAGTGTGTTCAGCGCCGCCTTGCTCGCCCGATACGTCTCCCATCCGCCGCTCTCGTTGAGGGAGACGCTGCCGAGGATGGAACTCATGAAGGCGATGAGACCGCTGCCGTTGAGCCGGTCGCGGAACAGTTCCGCGAAGCGGATCGGGCTGATCGCGTTCGTCAGGTAGACCTGGGCGGCGACATCCCGTGGGACGTCGTGGGCGGGGTCGTGCGCCTGCGTCGCGACGCCGGCCACCAGGAAGATGAGGTCGTAGCGCTGGCCCGAGAGCCGGTCGTGCAGGGCGGTCACGGCTCCGTCATCGTCGATATCGGCGGTCTCGATGGTGAGCGCGTCCGACGCCAGGGCCGCCAAGCCCTGGGATGGGGAGCGCTGCGTCGCGGTGACGGCCCAGCTGCGCTTCAGGAACGCGTCCACCAGACCGAGCCCCAGGCCGCGCGAGGCCCCGACGATCAGTGCGTTCTTGCGTGTCTCGGTCATGACGAGGTTTCTCCGCTGCCGAGTTCGAGAGCCGGCATCACGAGGCTAAGGTTGGGCGATGGTCGCAGGGTGGCAATGGCCGCCGGAGACATGGGTCCCCTCAATCGGCCGTCTGCACCGACCAGGTCGCGTGGCTGATCCGTCCGTCGCGCTCCAGTCCGGCGACCACCGCATCGAGTTCGACGGATTCGACCGCCGTCGCCACCAGGGTCGCCACCACCTCCACGGTATCTTCGCCGCGCTCCACCACCTCGATGCCGCCGACGGGATAATGTGCCGCCTCCAGCCGCTCGACGAGGAGGTCGCGGGCAGGGCCGGCATGGTCGGCCTGTACCGTCACCTGGACCTCGTAGGTGGCCTCGGTCTGGCTCTCGTCGATGGGGACGCGGTTGATGGCATTGACCAGCGGCCGCAGCAGCGTGTTGCCGGACAGAACCGCAGCCGTGACGAAGCACGCCTCCAGGGGAAAGTCCGCCCCGGCAAAGGCGCCCACCGCCGCCGAGCACCAAAGGGTGGCGGCGGTGTTGAGACCGCGGACGTTCATGCCTTCCTTCATGATGACGCCGGCTCCGAGGAAGCCGACGCCCGAGATGACATAGGCGACCGTCCCCACGGCACCGCGGGAGCCTTCGAGGCGCATGCCGAGATCGACGAAGGCCGCTGCTCCGACGGCGACCAGGACATTGGTGCGCAGGCCCGCCGTCCGTTGGCGATATTGCCGCTCGGCCCCGATCATCGTGCCCAGGGCGAAGGCGACGATCAGGCTGATGGCGGAATTGACGAATTCGGGGAGCGGCGAGGAGAGAAGCGAGGTCATCGGTGCTGCATGTCGTCCGCCCATGACGGAACGGTGACGGCATGCGTCCTCACGCCTTCAGGAAGCCGAGAAGGGCATCGAGAGTGGCGGAGGAATTCTCCTCGGCGAGAAAATGCCCGGAGACGATCTCGGCGGATCGCCCCTTCGGCGCGAAGGTACGCTGCCAGGCCGCCAGCGGGCTCTCGTGCGAACAGTCGAGATAGCCGTCCCCGGTGAGGATCAGGGTCGGACAGGCGAGGGTCTTTCCCGCAGACAGGTCGTCGAGATCGGCCTCGCGGTCGCGGGTCGCTCCGGCACGGTAATCCTCGCAGAAAGCGTGGATGCGCCCGGGCACGTTCCAGTTCTCGCGATAGAGGCGAAGGGCCTGCGGAGCGAAGGGGTCGAGACTCTTGGCCTGGCTCCACTTGCGCAGAAGCCCCTCGAAATAGGCCACCGGATCGCGGCCGATCTCGTCTTCGGGTTCAGGAGCCGGTCGGGCCAGGGATTCCCAATGCGACGAGACGCTGGGATCTGCGCCGATCCGTTCCCACTGGACGATGGTGGGCAGGATATCGAGGAGGGCGAGGCGTTCGATCCGGCCCGGTTCGTCGAGGGCCAGACGATAGCCCACCCGCGCGCCGCGATCGTGCCCGACGAGCCCGAACCGGACATGGCCGAGGTGCTCCATGATCGCCACCACGTCGCGGCCCATCCGCCGCTTGGAATAGGTCTCGTGCCGGGCGTCGCCCGCGGGTGCCTCCGACCAACCGTAGCCCTTGAGATCGAGGCACACGACGCGGTGGGTCTCCGCGAGGGTCGGTGCGATACGGTGCCAGCAGGCATGGGTCTGCGGAAAGCCGTGGAGCAGGATGAGGGGAGGCGCGCCCTCCGGCCCACCGCTCCGGGCGAAGAAGCGACCTTCCGGAAGGTCGATCCAGTCCGCGCTGAAACCGGGGAAGAGGTCTGCGCTCACTGTTCGGCCTCCGGGTCCGTCGATCGTGACGGTAAGAAACCGGAAGACCGGCCCAGGGTTTCACAGCCATTACCGGAGATGCGACATAACGCCGATCTTCGATGCGAATTCGGCTCGATTGCGCAGGAAAGCCCCTACGCATGCCTCCTTCTTCACGACATCGCGACGGTCGGGCATTTTGCCCGATCTCATCCTCGTGTTTCACGGGAAACGTCACACGGGATTGACGCCGGTGCTCCGCAGCAGGCACACCCGATCGACATAGGGATCTCTTAAGAATCCGCCCGAGGAGACGCGCATGGTGCTGTACGCCGGCCCTGCCACGATCATGACCCGCTCATCCGTTGCTGCTGCCCTTCGGGCGGCCACGGGCGGCGCTCGCTCATGAGCGATGCCACATTGGCCCCGCGTCCCGCCGCCACGGCGCCGCGCGCTGCCGAGGATGCACTGCGCAGCCGTATCCTCGCCCTTCGCGACGGGCTCAGTCACGGGCTCATCGGCGCCGAGACGCTGGTGGAGCGGCTGCTCATCGGCCTTCTCACCGGCGGGCATCTTCTCATCGAGGGCGCGCCCGGCCTCGCCAAGACCCGCGCGGTCAAGCGCCTGTCCGACGGGCTCGACGGCAGCTTCGCCCGCATCCAGTGCACGCCCGACCTGATGCCGGCCGATCTCACCGGCACCACCGTGTGGCGCCAGGATGCCGGCGATTTCGAGTTCCTGCCGGGCCCGCTGTTCCATTCCCTCATCCTCGTGGACGAGGTGAACCGTGCTCCGCCGAAAGTGCAATCGGCTCTGCTCGAATCCATGGCCGAGGGCCAGATCACGGTCGCCGGACATACCCATGTCCTGCCCGACCCGTTCATGGTGGTGGCGACCCAGAACCCGATCGAGCATGCGGGCACCTTCCCGTTGCCGGAAGCCCAACTCGACCGCTTCCTCCTCCACGTGGTGGTGGAGATGCCCGACGAGGCTTCCGAGCGGCGCATCCTCGACCTCGTCGAGGGAGAGCTGAACCATCATGCCGAGGCGATGCCGGTGAAGCTCACGGTCGCGGAGATCCGCGCCGCGCGTGCCGCGGCCCTCAACGTCCACGTCTCGCCGGCCCTGAAGGACTACCTTGTCCGGCTCGTGGCCGGGACCCGGAACGACAAGGCCGCGCCGGACCTGCGCGCATCGATCGAGCATCCGGCCTCCCCGCGCGGGACGCTGGCGCTGATGCTCGCCGGCAAGGCCCGGGCCTATCTGCGCGGCCGTGACCACGTGATTCCGGAGGATATCTCGGATCTCGCCGCCGATGCCTTGGCGCACCGGATCGGCCTCACCTGGAGGGCGGCCGCCGAGGGACACACCGCGCGCGGCATCATCAAGGGCCTCGTCCAGCGGGTCCGGGCGCTCTGAGCCGGAAGGGCCGCGTAGAACAATCATGGAGTCCTCCCCCGGCCCGACCGCAGATTCCGACCACGGCCCCGGAATCCATCTTTCGGGCGAGGCCCTGATGGGCCTGCGCCACCTCGCCCGTCGCGGAGTCTCCCCCGCGACCCGGACCCTGGCGGGCCTGCCCGGCGGCATCGTCACGCGTCGGCGCGGACGCGGTTCCGAGCCCGACGATGTCAGGCTGTGGTCCGAAGGCGACGACCGCCGCCATATCGACCGCAATGCCACGGCCCGCACCGGCATTCTCCACGTGCGGACTCACCACGACGAGCGCGACCGCGCCGTGGTGCTGCTAGCGGATTTCCGCCCCTCCATGCTGTTCGGCACGCGCCGGGCCCTGCGCTCGGTGGCGGCCGCGGAAGCGCTGGTCCTGCTCGGCTGGCGGATCGTCGGCGATGGCGGCCGGATCGGTCTCGTGGCCGCCTCCTCCGGCGAACCGGTCGTGGTCCGTCCCGGAGGCGGAGAGCGGGCGATGACCGCGGTGACCGGCGCACTGGCCATGGCGCATGCCCAGGCGCTCGCAGCCTCGGACAACGGCGACCCGCCGCTCGACCGCAGCCTGACTGTCGCAGCGAGCCTCCTGCCCTCCGGCGGCCACCTCGTCATCGGCAGTGCGCTCGACGCGCCGGGAGCGGAATTCGATCACCTGCTCACCGTGCTGGCCGAGCGCCTGTCGATCCGCCTCGTTCTCGTCAGCGATGCGTTCGAGCGCACGAAGCCCGCCGGATTCTTCCCGTTCTCCACGAGTGACGGGCAGCGCGGGACGGTCCAGGTCGGCCGCTCCGCGGCGAGGACAGGTCCAGCACCCGACGACCGGCTCATCGACTACGCCCGGCGCGGAATCGAGGGTCTGCGCCTCGATGCGGAAGCCGGGCCCGAGGCCTATGCCCCGCTGATGGAACGTCTCGATGCGGTCCTATAGCGCGTGAACCCCGTGGATTCCCCGACCGGCCTCTCCCAGTTGCGCGGCCTGCACCTGCCGGCCGATGCGAGCAGCGGCGCGCAGGGCGAGGTGGTTTTGGCCATCGCGCTCGGATTCGTCGCCGCCCTGCTGGTCGGTCTCGTCAGGCTGATACGAGCGAGGGCCAGGAACTCGGTGCGGGCCTCGGCCCTGCGCGGCCTCTCCGAGACACGCGCATTACCCTCGGAGGCCCGCCTGATCGCGCAGGCGCGGCTGCTGCGTCGCCTCACCCGGACGCTCGCCGGCGACGAGGCCGCTTCGACGCAAGGGAGTGAGTGGGCGGCGATCCTCGACCGGCTCTTCGCCACCGACTTCTTCAGCAGGGGTGCCGGCGCAGTCGTGACGGAGGGCCTCTATCGGCGCTCGCCATCGGCCGATCCAGAGACCATCGATTCCGAGCTCGGCCGTCTCTTCGCGCGGATCAGGGCCTGACCCGATGCCAGCCTGGTTCACCGCCTTCCTCTCGGCCTTCGATCTCGCCGCACCCCTGGCGCTGCTGCTCCTGCCGCTGCCCGTCCTCGCGGCCAGGGTGCTACCGCCCGAGCGGATGGGATCGAGCGGTGCCCTGCGCGTTCCTGCTTCGCTGGTTGCGGGTTCGGCCCGTGGCGACAGCGTGGCGGCGCGGGGCCGGGGCCGCGCTATCCTGATCTGGACCCTGTGGACGGCGCTGGTGGCGGCTCTGGCCGGCCCCCGCCTCGTCCTGCCCGCCACCGCGCTTCCGGCCTCGGGCCGCGAGATCATGCTGGTCATGGACCTGTCCGGCAGCATGGAGAGACGCGACTTCGACATCGACGGGGAGACCGTGACGCGGCTCACGGCCGTGAAGCGGGTGGGCACCGACTTCATCCGCCGCCGGGCCGGGGACCGGATCGGCCTCGTGATCTTCGCCAACGAATCCTACGTCGCCGCGAGCCCCAGCTTCGACACCGCCACCGTGGCGCGCGCCCTCGACGACGCCACGATCGGCCTCGTCGGCCGTTCCACCGGCATCGGCGACGGTCTCGGCCTCGCCCTCAAGCGGCTGGTGCCGGCGACCTCCGGCGAGGCCGCCGACACACCACAGGCCACCTCGAAAGTCGTGGTGCTGATGACGGACGGTGCCAACAATGCCGGCCAGACCACGCCGCGCGACGTAGCAGCACTCGCCAAGGAGCTCGGCGTCAAGGTCCACACCATCGCACTCGGCCCCCGCGACATGTCCAATGCCGATGGTGAGCAGGACGTGGTCGATGCCGAGACCCTGCGGGAGATTTCGGCCTCCACCGGCGGCACCTTCTTCCGGGTGAAGACCACGGACGATCTCATCGCCATGGCCGATTCCATCGACGCGATCGAGGGCGGTCGCGCCAAGGCCCCCCCGGTGCCTCTGCGCCAGGATCTCTGGCCCTGGCCGGCCGCCCTCGCCTTCCTCTGCGCGGCGGGCCTGCTGGCAGCGAGGCGCAAGGCATGAGCGCGCTCCTCTCCTTCGCCATCCTACGGCCGTGGTGGCTCCTCGCCATTCCCGTCGTCGTGGTGCTCGCCCTGCGCGCAGCCTGGCGCTCGGCACCGTTGGGCGATTGGGCGAAGGCCGTCGATCCCGGCCTGATGGCCTTCCTCGAGAAGCGTGGAGCCGTGCTCGGCGGGCGGCGCCAAGCCAATCTCGCCGCCGCCGTGGCGGCCGGCATCGTCGCCATCGCCCTCACCGGACCGGCCATCGAGCGCCCGGACGCGGCGACCTTCCGCAATCTCGACGCCACAGTGGTGGTGATTGATCTCTCACGTTCCGTCGCCGAGGGCGGCCATCTCAAGGAGGTGCGCCAGATCGCCGACGGTGTGGCCCAGGCGGCGGGGACCCGCAGCGTCGCCGTGGTGGTCTATGCCGGCGATGCCTATCTCGCCGCCCCACCGACCACGGACCGGGACGCCCTGAGCCTCGTCCTGTTCGCCCTGGACGGCGACACCGTGCCCGATCGCGGCACCCATCCCGAGCGCGGGCTCGCCATCGCGCGCCGGACGTTGGAAGAGGCCGGCGTCATCGCCGGGGACGTGGTCCTCGTCACCGACGGAGACGGGATCGGCGACGCGGCCATGCGCGAAGCCACCGCAATCCGGAACAAGGGGTGGCATCTCCACGCCGTGTTCGTACCCGCGACGAAGGCGTTGCCGGCCGGCTCGCCGAAGCCCGACCGGGCGGCCCTCGACCGCGTGACGGGCACGGGAGGCGGCATCACCGTCGATCTCGATACGCCCTCCGCCCTCCTCGATACAGTGGGCGCCAGCACGGCCCAGCATCTGGCGGCAGGGGGCTATACCGTGCTCGCCTTCGCCGATCTCGGGCGGTGGCTGATCCTGCTCGCTCTCCTTCCCGCCCTCGCCCTGTTCCGCAGGAGCGCGTGATGATCGCAGGCCGCCTTCCCTTTCCCTTCATGGGCCGTCTTGCTCTCGCCGGCCATCTCCCCCGGCACTGGACAGGATGGGCCAGGATCGGCGGCATCGCCCTGGCGGGGGCCGGCATCCTCGGCCTCACCCTGGTCTCTGAGCCGCGCACGTCGCTCGGACGCAGCCTGATGAGCCTCGGCTTGCCGGGCGCGGCGGCGTTCGTCCTCACCGATCCGGCCTGGCGCGGACCGGCGCTCTACGAGGCCGGCCGCTACGACGAGGCGATCGCGATCTTCCAGAATGGCGGGCGGCGCAACGCCTACAACCTCGCCAACGCCCTGGCGCGCTCGGGCGATTACCAGGGCGCGATCGACACCTACGACGTCGCCCTGCAATACAATCCGCGCGATGCGGATGCGCAGGCCAACCGCTCCCTCATCGCACGCCTCGTGGCCGAAGGGCCGCCCGACCGCGGCAAGGGTGGCGGCCTCGCCAATGCCACGGCGACGGTGGGCGCGCGCTACAACAAGACCTCGAACCAGGACCCGAACGACGAGGTGAAGGCCTCTTCCGTGGGCGAGGGGCTGGCCGGCAACAAGGAGGGCGGCACCTCCTCCTCGACGCCGGGCAACAGCAAGGTGGCGCGGCGCGGCAAGGCCGAGCAGCAATCGGTGGACTCGGGCAAGGGCGAGGCCCGCGGTTCGGCCAGCGACGCGGCGGGGCGCGGGCGCACCGGTGCCGGTTCGGCCATGGTCGCCGCCGCCCCCGAGCGCGAGGCGCGGCGTGTGACGAAGAGCTTCGAGGCCCACGAGATCCGCCCGGACCGGCTCTGGCTTCAGACCCTGCCGGACGATCCGGGCCGCTATCTCAAGCTGCGCCTGAAGGCGGAGCAGGCGGTGAGGGTGGAAGCCGGCACGGCGGTCCCGGCAGGAAGCAACCCATGGTGAGCCGAGTGTATCCCCCGGATGCCGACCCTCCTCCCTCTGCGGGGGAGGGTGGCCCGCGAAGCGTGGTGAGAGAGGGAAGTGTTGTGATCGGAAAGGTCGCCTCCTTTCCCGCCTGCTCCGCAGGCACCCTTCCCTGCAAAGGGGGGAGGGATCACGGACGGCGCGCCATCCTCCTGCTCGGTGCGCTCCTGCTGATGGCCGGGCCCATGCCCGCCCGGGCCGAAATCTCTCCGGGCGACCTCACCCTGACGGTGACGCCGGAGCTCAACGGCAATGCCTCGCCCTTTTCCCGCGAGATGGTGCTGCTCCACATTCGCGGCGTCTATCGGCAGGCCATCCTCCTCGAGGAGGTGGTCCAGCCCTCGCTGGCGAATTTCAGCTGGACCCAGCTCGGCCGCGACACCTGGTCGAAGACCCGGTTGCCGGACGGACAGGTGGCGGTGGCCTTCGACCGCACGATCGCGATCTTTCCCCATCATCCGGGCGATTTCACCATCGAGCCGTTCATCCACCGCCTGACCGTCAACGACGGCGGCACCCGCAAAGTGGTGGACGTTCCCTCGGCTCCCGTCTCCCTGCCCGTCGCCACATGGACGAAGGAGATCGGCGGCCCAGACGTGAAGGAGCCGTGGTGGCTGCCGGCACGGGACGTGACCATCACCGATTCCTGGAGCCCCGACCCGGAGACGGTGAAGATCGGCGAGACCACGAGGCGCATCGTCACCCTGGAGGCGCAGGGTCTGGTGGCCGAGGGGCTGCCGCCGCGGCCGGTCATGCGCACGCGCGGCATCCTGACCTTCGCCGGACCGGTGACGCGGGAGACCATCATCACACCGACGGGGCCGGTGGCTCGGGCGACCTATCAGTGGGATGTACGCCCCGCCGTGTCCGAGATCGTGCCGTTGGAAGCGATCACCATTCCCTGGTTCGACACCGTCTCACGGACCCTGCGCGAGGCGGAGATCCCGGCGCGCCAGATCGGCGGCGGCCTTCCCGACCGTGAGGAGGATGCCAAGCCCATCGCTACGGCCTCGCCGATGATGGTCGCCGCCGCGGCGATCGGAGCCTTCGGCCTCGGTCTCGCCCTCATCGGCTTCGGCATTCCGGCACGCGGGCGTTCCTCGCGCCTCGACCGCGCTACGCGGCGGGCACTCGCGCGGCATGCGGAGACGGGTGACCGAAAGGCCTTCCGCGCGACGCTCGACCCGGTCTTCCAACGCGAGCCCGAACTGGTAAGGGCCTGGCACTCCACGCCCGTGATCGCCGAAGAGCTGGCGGCCCTGGATGCAGGACTCTACGGCCGAAGCGAGGAGGCGACGCCCGATCTCCGGACATTGGCCGGTTATCTGTCGAAACCCGTGAGAAGCTCCACCGTCCCCGCCCCACCTCCGTCCCGTCTGGCGGAACTCGATGGCAGGGCGCAGCCGCTGTAACCTTTGGTTTACCCTGTCCTGTCAGCCTCGCGCGGGAAGCGGGGTGACATGGACCAGGGGTGCGAGACAGCGAGGGGCCAAGCCATGCGGGCCCTGTTCGGGGCCTTCTTCGTCATCCCGGCATGGTTCGGAGCCGCTCAGGCGGCCGATTTCCGCGAGCGCTGGCCCACTCCTTACGGTGCCGAATCGCAATCTCGCGGTACGATCGTCGAGGTCGAGCCGCCGCCGCGCTATTTTCCACGGGCGGAGGAAGACAGCACGCCGCGACGCTACCGGGCCGCGCCGCGACGGGTCGCCTGCATCCCGAGAAGCGTTCCGATCCCCACCGATGCGCCGGATGATCCGAGCTATGTCGGATCGACCTACGGTCTCGGAAAGCCGAGCTATTACGGCATCAAGCCGGCCCTCGGCGTCGACGATCCGTTCGGCCGCTCCCTGCTGCCCTATTGCAACTGAGACCGCTGGCTCGCCGTCTCTGGCGTCCGGCCGCCGAGTTGGGGTAGTCGCAGGATCGTCCGACAGCGCCCGAGATCCAGAAGAATCCCGATGAGCATCCAAGCCTCGTCCGTCGTCCCTCTCCGGTTCGATGCGGTGGCGCCTCTGCGCGCCTGCGTCTCCGATTGGAAGGCGTCGGGTGACCGCGTCGTCCTGGTGCCCACGATGGGCGCGCTGCACCAGGGCCACCTCTCCCTCGTCGACCGAGCACGGGAACTCGGACGGCGGGTCGTCGTCAGCATCTTCGTCAATCCGACTCAGTTCGGGCCGAGCGAGGATTTCTCGCGCTATCCGCGCGACACCGAGACCGACCTCGCACTCCTTGCCGAAATCGGGGTGGACGCCGCCTACCAGCCTTCGGTGGAGACGATGTATCCGAAGGATTTCTCCACCAGCCTCACGGTCGCCGGCATCACGGACGGGCTGTGCGGCGCCTTTCGGCCCGGTCATTTCTCCGGCGTCGCGACCGTTGTGACGAAGCTCGTCAATCAGGTCCAACCGGACGTCGCCCTGTTCGGTGAGAAGGACTTCCAGCAATTGCAGGTCATCCGCCGCGCCGTGCGTGATCTCGATATCCCCGTCGAGATCGGCGGTGTGCCCACTCTGCGGGAAGAGGACGGGCTCGCTCTCTCCTCTCGCAATCGCTACCTCGACGCGGAGGAGCGGAAGGTCGCGCCCGCTCTCCATCGGGAGTTGGTGCGGATCGCCGAGGGATTGAGAGCCGGCGGAGCGGCCTCGACCCTCGTCGCGGCTTCGACCGATCGCCTGATCGAGGCCGGGTTCGGCACCATCCAGTATCTCAGCGTGTGCGATGCCGAGACCCTGGCCCCGGTGGAGCATGCCACGGGACCGACCCGCGTCCTCGTAGCGGCCTATCTCGGCTCGACGCGGCTCATCGACAACGTCGCGGTCTGATCCGGTCTGCCGGTCGATCGAACTCGGGACTGGATCAACAAGCTTCGGAATCCGCCTTGCCGAGCGGCCATGCGGATTCCGTCCGGCTTTACGGCGATCGATTCAGTAGCGCGGCCGATCCAGGCGATGGGCCAGGAAGAAATCGACCATCGCGCGCGATGCATCGGGTCCGCGTCGATCGGTATGGCTGCCCGACGGATCCCCGCCCGACCAGGCATGGCCGAGGCCGCGCACGACCCAGCTTTCCACCACCACGCGATCCGTCTCGTCGGCGTAGCGCGTGCGGGTGAAGGCGAGGCCGCCTGGGCTCACACCCTCCGAGGTCGAGGGATTCAGGGCCTCGACACCGGCCTGGATGAGCACGTGCTCGCCATTGCGAGGGTTGACCGTGGTGTCGCTCTCGCCATGAACCATGATGGTCGGAACCCGTGCGGCCTGAGCCTGCGCGACACCGACGGGCGTCGACGGGCCGAGGCGCATGGTCGTCAGAGCCGAGGAGATATCGCCGGCGCAACCGGCTGCGAGACCCGAATGGACGCCGACGGCGGCGTAGAGTTCGGGATAGGCCAGGGCGATGTTGGCGGCCGCTGCCCCGCCCGCTGAGAGACCGGCGATATAGACCCTGCGCGGATCGACATTGTGCTCGCTCATCACCGCACGGGTGAGACCCGCGATGATCTCCGCTTCACCGGCGCCGCGCGTCTGGTCGCCGGGCTGATACCAGTTCCAGCAGCGCTGGCCGTGAGCCCGCATGCTCTGACCGGGATAGGCCACGATGAACCCTTCCGCATCGGCGAGCTGGTTCATGGCGGTACCCGCGGCGAAATCGTCAGGCGACTGGGTACAGCCATGGAGCATGACGATGAGAGGAGGCTGCGCCACCGTACGGCTCGGAATGTAGAGCTTGTAGTCGCGCGATCCGGCAGCGTTGGAGAAGGCCCGCTCCGTGAACGTTCCGTCTCCGGCCGGTGGTCCCTTGGCAGTGCCGTCCCGGAAGAAGGAGGTCGGATCGAACGCTTCGAATGCGGAGCCTTGGAGTCCCGAGCCTTGGAGCCCGGTTGGAGAAAGACCCGAATTTCCCGGGAGATTGAACTTGCGGGCCACTTGGCCCAGAGCATCGCGCAGGCGCTCCTGCAGACCTTCGGGTATGATACCGGCCGAACCCATCGGCTTTGCCGTCTCGCCGGAACTCTCGATCCGGTAGGATGCATCGATCGTCTGCCCAGATGCCGAAGGCGTCTGGCGCCCGAACAATCCGCGCTGGATCATGTCGGTGGCTTCCTGTAGCCGGCCCGCTCCTGTCAGCTTGGTCGCTTCGACGATCTCGGCCAGACGCGTCTGTATCCGATTGTGCTGATCATCCATCGCTGGATCGCTTTCATGGGTGATGGGATGCAGCCGACGGGATCCGATCGATGCTGGATGCGAAGTGATCCCGCATCGACGATGGGCTTGTTTCGCCTCCGCGCCGACTCGATGTCTGGAAATGTAAGCGGGTTTTATTGCAATGCAATATGTCTTTTATTGCATTGCACCCTCGCATCCCTCAATCGCCGTCGTTCTCGCTGACGTAATCACGCCAGATCGGACTGGCACCGAGATTTGCGACGAAGGTGGCGTGCTGGCTAACTTCCAGAGGGCTCAGACGGTTGCGCAATCGGCGAGGTCCTGTGGCGATCGGTCCATCACTCACCGTGACGCGGCGTAACGGCTCGGGAGATTCCGCGCTCGCGAGACCGAGGCTGGCCTGCTTGCCCCCTAGGAGTTCGACATAGACCTCTGCCAGGATCTGGGCGTCGAGGAGTGCACCATGCTTGGTGCGCCGCGTCGTATCGATCCCGTAGCGGACACAGAGCGCATCGAGGGTGTTGGACGCGCCCGTATGCTTGCGCCGCGCCATCTGCAGCGTGTCGACGACCGTATCGAGGTTGATTTGCGGCGGTCCCTTTTCGCCGAGCCGGGCGAACTCCATGTTGAGGAAGCCGACATCGAAGGGCGCATTGTGGATGACGAGGGGCGCGTCGCCGCAGAAGGCGACGAAATCCGCGACCACGGCCGAGAAGAGCGGCTTGTCGGCGAGGAACGCATCGGACAGGCCGTGGACGCCGAAGGCACCCTGGGACACCGGCCGTGTCGGGTTGACGTAGCGGTGGAACGTGACCCCGGTCTGGACGTGGTTGATGAGCTCGACGCAGCCGATCTCGATGAGCCGGTCCCCGTTCTTGGCATCCGTCCCGGTGGTCTCGGTATCGAGGACGATCTCACGGAGCATGGTGCGGTCCATTCGAGAGGATACGGAACGATCGGTCAGGCGCGACGGCCGTCGGAGAGGCGCTCGATGAGAGCGTCGACCTGATTTTCGGCACCAGCAAGGCCAAGCCCGGTATCGATGAGGAAGTCGGCGCGTGCGCGTTTCTCCGCATCTGGCATCTGCTTGGCGAGGATGGCGGCAAACGCCGCCTCGGACATGCCGGGACGCGCCAGGACACGCTGCCGCTGAACCTCGGAATCCGCCGTCACCACCAGGACCGCGTCGCATCTCGCGTCCCCGCCGGTCTCGAACAGGAGGGGAATGTCGAGGATCATCAGGGATGCGGCGGCGTGCTCGTCGAGGAAGCGTTGCTCCTCCTCACGGACGAGGGGATGGATTGCGGCCTCCAGCTGAGCAAGGGATTCAGGCCGGCCGAGCACGTGGTCCCGCAGGCGTGCGCGGTCGACGGAGCCATCACTTCCGATCGCATCGGGAAAGAGATCGGCGATGAGGCGGGCACCCGCTCCTCCCGCCGAGTAGAGCCGCCGCACTGCCGCATCCGCGTCATGGATCGGTATGCCGCGCCGGGCGAACATGGCGGCGGTGGTCGATTTTCCCATGCCGATGGACCCGGTGAGCCCGAGAATGAAGGGCCGGGTCATCGCTTCGCCACCAGATCGGCGACGATCAGGGCGCGCAATTCCCGCGTCACCACGGGACGGGTTCCGAACCAGCGCTCGAAACCCGGCACGGCCTGGTGCAGCAGCATGCCGAGCCCGTCGATCACGCGATGCCCTCTCGCCGCGGCTGCCGCGAGAAGCGGCGTCTCCAGCGGCGAATAGACGATATCGGCAACGGCACAGTCAGCGGGCAAGTTTTCCAGCGCGATGTCGAGTTGCGGCTTGCCGGTCATGCCGAGGGAGGTGGTGTTGACGAGAAGCCGCGCGCCGCGGAGAGCATCATCGAGTCCGTCCCAGTCAACGGCTTCGACGCGGGTAGGGTCGAGGCCGGCAATGGCCTCGGACCGCGAGCGCGTACGGTTGGCCACGAGGATGCGGGTCGCCGGACGGTCGAGGAGGCCCGCGACCACGGCCCGTGCCGCTCCCCCCGCCCCGAGGATCACGACGTCGCCGGCATCCACGCTGAGCCAGTCCGGTCCGAGGGTCTCGTCGAGATGGGCGGTAAAGCCGACGGCGTCGGTATTGTCGCCCACGAGACGCCCCTGCCCGTCGAAGGAGAGCGTGTTGACCGCGCCGATCCTCCGGGCGGCGTCCGTCAGCACGTCGGCCCCGGTGAAGGCAGCTTCCTTGTGCGGCAGGGTCACGTTTCCGCCGGCGAACCCATCTGCTTTCAGGCCGCGCAGAAAAGTCCCGAAATCCTCCGGCGCCACGTCGATCCGCTCGTAGGAACCGTCGAGCCCGAGGGTGGCGAGCCAATGTCCGTGGATCATCGGCGACCGGGAATGGGCGATCGGATGACCGACGACGAAGGCTTTGATCATGAATGGGTCTCGCGAGGCGTTCGGGATCAGAAGGCCGGGATCAGAAGGCAAGCCAGCCTTGGCTTCGCAACCGGTCGAGCAATCCGGTCAGCGGCAGGCCGAGGATGGTGGCATGAGCCCCCTCGATCGCTGTGAACAGATGAATGCCGAGGCCTTCCAACTGGTATCCGCCCACCGTGCCGGTGACGCGATCATGCCCGGCGATCGCCAGATAGGTATCGATGGCGGACGCGCTCAGATCCCGCATGGTCAGACGGGCCTCGTCGTGAAGGAGGTCAGGCTCCCGTCCCGGCACGATGAGGGCAGCGGCGGAATGCAACGAATGCGTCTTGTTCGATAGCCGGCTCAATTGAAGTCTGGCAACGTCGAGAGAGGAGGATTTATGAAACACCTCCCCCTCGCAGGCGAGAACCTGATCCGCGGCCAGGACGATCCTGTCTCCGACCGTGGCTGCCACCGCACGTGCCTTGGTGAGGGCCAACCGGAGGGCGAGATCGGCGGGAGTGAGAGGGCCGGCCTCGGCCTCGATGGCGCGCTCGTCGACATTCGGGACCACGACCTCCACGTCGAGGCCGGCAGATTCGAGGAGATGCCTGCGCGTCGGCGAACCGGAGGCGAGGACGAGCGGACGTTCGGGCAGCCAGAGACGGGTCATCACGGATCTCGCTTCGCGCGTCATGCCACGATGAATTTGAGGCGGTGCTCGCGGTGCAGATCGAGGATCGACGCAGCTGTCTCCTCGATCGAGCGCCTGGTCACGTCGATGGTCGGCCAGCGATGCCGGTTGCAGAGTTTGCGGCAGGCAGCGATCTCGTCCGCCACCGCATCGCGATCGACATAGAGCGAGGTGTCGTCGGCCTTCAGGCTGAGGAGGCGGTTCTGCCGAATCTGCACGATCCTCTCCGGAGAGGCGAGCAATCCGACGATGAGCGGCTTGCGGGCATTTTCCAGACTGGGCGGTACCGGCATGCCTGGCACCAGGGGGAAATTCGCGGTCTTCAGGCCGCGATTGGCGAGATAGATCGCGGTGGGTGTCTTCGATGTCCGGCTGACGCCCACGAGGATCACGTCGGATTCGTCGATGTCGAAGGGCAGGTTGCCGTCGTCATGGGCAAGGGTGAAGTTCATCGCGTCGATGCGCTTGAAATACTCGGCGTTCAGCATGTGCTGCGCCCCCGGCCGGGCGGTCGTCTCCGCACCGAGATAGGATTGGAGCAGGGCGTGGACCGGCTGCAGGACGGAGAGGCACGGTGAACCGGTCTCGCGGCAGGCGGCTTCGAGCCGCTCCGTCAGGTCGTGCCCGACCAGGGTGTAGAGGACGAGGCCTGGAGCCGCCTCGATCTCGGAGATGACACGCTCGAGCTGCGCGGAGGACCGGACCAGCGGGTAGACGTGCTCGATGGCCGAGACGCCTTCGTACTGCGCCGCCGCGGCGCGTCCGACATTGATGAGGGTCTCGCCGGTGGAATCCGAGACTAGATGGAGGTGGAAGTAGCTGCGACTCATCGGAAATTCCCATCCCAGGCCATCGGATGGGCGTGAGGGATCACCGGGTTATCCAACACACCTGAGAGCCGGAGTCGACAGATGGGGATAAAGCCACCCGTCAGAGACCCGATCGGAATTCCTCACCGAATTGTCGACTCTTCCGTCAACATGCAACACCAGTGCCCTCGCTCCGATCTCGTTTTGGGAGATTCAAGGAGGGTTCGGGCGGACGGGTACCGTGGTGGCGCACAAGTCCCTGATCGGACTTCCGCTTCTGGAAAGTTAGCGCGAACCCGTTAAAGTCCCGTTAACGCCGGTGCCGAGGGGATGGGGTGTGGATAAGTCCGCGTTCCCATCATCCCCCGTCCAATAGAAAAAACAGAGTCCTAGAATCTCTCTTTTCCTATTAGATAGGCGGGACGGGACAGGCCTTTCCGGCCACCTTCGAAGGCGCTCGAAGCGAAGGGGCTTTCGAGGAGAGGCTCTCGGATCGAGAAGGCCCTCGGTGGTAAAAGGACGTTCCGGGGCGAAGGGATTTCCCGATGCGAAGGGACCTACCCATGCAAAGGGACTTCCCGAGAGCACGCAGTGACGTCATAGCTCTGTCCCGATAGGACCGAACTCTTCCAATCAACGATGGACCGGGCAGAGAGACGCATGACACGTCGTGACACCACCGATCGTGCGCTGATCCAGGTTCTCGAGGGCAAAGCCGCCAGGATTCCGCCCGCCTGGATGATGCGCCAGGCCGGGCGATACCTTCCGGAATATCGCGAGGTGCGGGCCAAGGCCGGCTCCTTCCTCGATCTCTGTTACAACCCGGATTTCGCCACCGAAGTGACGCTGCAGCCGATCAGGCGTTTCGGCTTCGATGCGGCGATCCTCTTCTCGGACATCCTCGTCGTACCCGATGCCCTCGGGCAGAACGTCCGCTTCGTCGAGGGTGAAGGTCCCAGGCTCGATCCGGTCCATGGCCGGGACGAATTCGCCCGCCTGAAACAGGCGGAGGATCCGAGCATCTTCCAGCATCTGGAACCGGTCTTCGAAACCGTTCGACGCCTGCGCCATGAGCTTCCCGCGGAGACGACGCTGCTCGGATTCTGTGGTGGTCCCTGGACGGTGGCGAGCTACATGATCGGCGGCCGCGGAACGCCGGACCTCGCCCCGGCCCGGGCCCTCGCCGATAGCGACACGGCGCTGGTGCAGGAACTCATCGACCGGCTGGTCTCGGTGCAGATCGAGTATCTGTCGCGGCAGCTCGAAGCGGGTGCCGACGCGGTCCAGATCTTCGAATCCCATGCCGGTTCGCTCCCCCAGGCGCCGGATGCGAGCGCCGACGCCCTGAAGCATTGGAGCTTCGCGCCCATCGCCCGGATCGTCGACGGGGTCCGAGCCCGCGTACCAGGGGCCAAGATCATCGTCTTCGCCCGCGGTTCGGGCCTGGAAGGCCATGCCCGCGTCATGGATGAGACCGGGGCGGACGCCGTCGGCGTCGATTGGAGCGTCGACCTGAAGGCCCTGCGCAGTGCCGTAGCGCCACGCACCGTGACCCAGGGCAACATTCACCCCGAAACGCTGATCGAGGGTGGCGAGGCCCTCGACGCCGCCGTGGATGGCGTCCTGGAAGCGACGGCGGGAGTGCCGCACATCTTCAACCTCGGACACGGCATCACGCCGCAGACGCCGATCGCCCATGTGGAGCGGATGCTCGCCAGATTGCGGCGCTGACGGTCCACATGGGCGACACGCTCTATCCCTGGATCAAGGCCATCCACGTCATCGCGGTGATCTCGTGGATGGCTGGGCTGCTCTATCTGCCGCGCCTTTTCGTCTACCACGCGTCGCTGCCCGCCGATGCGGCCTCCTCGGCCCAGTCGGAGACGTTCAAGGTCATGGAGCGGCGCCTGATGAAGGCGATCATGAACCCGGCCATGATCGTCACATGGTTGCTCGGCCTGTTCCTCGCTTGGCAGAGCGGGTTCTACGCCTCCGGCTGGATGCAGGCGAAGTTCGTCCTGGTCCTGGCAATGAGCGGCTGCCACGGCTGGTTCTCGCGGATGGTCAAGGATTTCGCCGCCGACCGGAACATTCGGAACCACCGCTTCTACCGGATGGTCAACGAGGTGCCGACGCTCCTCATGGTCGCCATCGTCGTCCTCGTCGTCGTCAAACCGGGATTCGGTTCATGATTTCATCGCGTAGAATGCAGCAGCGCTACCGGGCATGGGGCTTTGCCGCCGCCGCGATGCTGGGCGCGTCCGGTGCCGAGGCCGCGAGTTTCCCCTGCGAGAAGGCCGAGACGCCCGACGAGAAGGCGATCTGCGGCCACCTGTCCCTCAACGATCTCGACGTCGAGATGGCGGTCCGGTTCGAGATCCTGCGCGGGCTCCTGCCCATGGGCGGCAATGCCAAGCTGCGCGACGACCAGGAGGCGTGGCTGGAGGAAAGACGGACCTGCGCAGCCGACGTCGCCTGCCTGACCAGGGCCTACGAGGCGCGGCTGAAGACCCTGCGCGGCGTCTTTTCGGAATTCGCCAAACAGGGTCCGCTATAGAGCTCAGCCCAGCCGGGCGAGCAGGCGGTCGATCAACGGATTGTCCGCACCGAAGGCGTAGTCGATCCGTCTGACGCTGACCGCACTCGCTCCCGATTTCACGAGGTCGTCGACGAGATCGAATGTCGCATCGACCGGGCAGTGGAGCACGATCTCGGCGCCGCGATGTTCCGGCATGCCGTAGGGGAGCTGCGCATCGTGCAGGGCGCTGATTCCGGCGAGATCGAGATTGCCGTCCTGGGGCATCGCTGCGCGGATCTCGCGGGTCAGGCGGGCGCGCTCCTCCGCCGCGATCCGGCCGAGCACGGTGCGCAGGGCCTTCTTCTGGCTCTGGCCCCAGGAGGCCGTCAGAGAGGCGACGAGATTGGCCTCCGAGCGCAGGATGATGCCGTCGTCGAGGATCTTCAGGGCGTTGGCCGCGAGCGTCGCACCCGTCGTCGTGATGTCGACGATGATCTCCGAAGAGCCGGAAGCGGGAGCCCCCTCGGTGGCGCCGAGGCTTTCCACGATCCGGTAATCGGCGACCCCGTGTTCGGCGAAAAAACGCCGTGTCAGATTGACGTATTTCGTGGCGATGCGCAGGCGTCGCCCGTGGCGAATGCGGAGTTCGGCCGCGACCTCGTCGAGATCGGTCATGGCGCGGACATCGATCCAGGCCTGCGGCACGGCGACGACCACCGTCGCCTGGCCGAAACCGAGGGGCGTCAGCAATTCCACCTGTCCGCGCGCATCGGGGAGGCTCTCGCGGATGAGATCCTCGCCGGTGACGCCGAGATGGGCCGTGCCGCTGGCGAGCTGGTTGGCGATCTCCGAGGCCGAGAGGTAGCGCACCTCCACATCGGGTACGCCCACGAGCTTGCCGCGATAGTCGCGCGCACCCGCTCCTTGCGCGAGCTTCAGCCCGGCTCGCGCGAAGAACGCGGAGGCGTTCTCCTGCAGGCGTCCCTTCGAGGGTACGGCGAGAACGAGGGGACCGTTGGGCACGTCTCGGCCGGAATCCTGCGGAATCGGAGCGGTCTCAGCCACGGGATGATCCTTCCGACGTAAGCACGCGTGACAGCCAGATGGCGCAGCCCACTGCCGGCATCGGGGTCGGGCTGCCCAGATGCTGGAGCAGTCCGTCGTAACGGCCGCCGCCGACGAGGGGAGCACCCGCCCGCTCCCGCGTCACCTCGAAGATGAAGCCGGTATAGTAATCGAGATTGCGCGCGAAGCTGCCGGAGAAGCGGAAGCGCTCCACGTCGAGACCGCGAGCGGCCATGAAGCCGGTGCGCTCCTCGAACAGGCCGAGGGCCGCCTCCAGGGGCGCGTAGATGATGCCCGCCGAGGATGCGAGCTCGCGCATGGAGCGGGCGGCCTGATCCGGATCGCCCGAGATGGCGCGGTAGCGCTCGACGACGGCACGGTTCTCCGCATTGAGTCCGGCTCCGCCATTCGCCTGCGCCGAGGCCTTGGCGAGGAAGCGCTCCGCGATCTCGCCGGCGCTGCGGCCCCCGACGCGGGAGATCCCGGCGATCGACAGTACGTCCTCGACGAAGGCGCGCACGCCCTTCGGATCCTGGCCCTGGATCGCGGCGAGAAGCCCGGCATGCGGGTCTTCCACCGTCGCGACATTGGTGACGTCGTCGAGGGAGCGTCCCGCCGCGAGCGCCCGCAGGGTCCGTCGCTTGGCGGCCGGCGGCACGTTGAGACCGTCGAGGAGGGCATCGATGACGCCCATATCGCCGAGCCTCACCGAAACATCGCCGGCTCCGAGGAGGTCGAGGCCTTCGAGGGCGAGGCCGAGCACTTCGGCATCCGCCGCCGGGACATCGGTACGGCCGATGGATTCGATGCCGGCCTGCAGGAACTCCTCCGCCTCGCCCGAGCCGAGCCGGAAGACCGGGCCGAGATAGCTGTAATCGGCGGTCGCGCCCACGCCCTTTGTCAGATGCTGGCGGCAGACCGGGATCGTGAATTCCGGCCGCAGGCAGAGTTCGGCCCCGGACGCATCCTGCGTCACGAAGATGCGCCGTCGGATCTCCTCGCCGGACAATTCGAGGAACGGCTCGACCGGCTGGAGCACGGCCGGGGTCACCGCGCCGTAGCCGTATCCCGAGAAATGCGCGAGGAGCCGCGTTCCCTCATCCGCTCGCACGGTGTCGATCGGATCGACTGCCTCCGGTCTCGTCATGATTCACTCGCCGTCTGATGCGCGTCCTTTATCAACCGCATCCGGACTTGGCGACCACCCTGGGAGCGCGAAGAACGCCGATCCCGCATGCGGATAGGAAGCCCGGATCAGATCCAGCCCTGCAATTCGCGGCGGACCACGTTCTCGATCACCTTCATCCCGAGATCGCTGTCGTTGAGGCACGGAATGTAGGCGAAGCGCTCGCCGCCATTCTCCTCGAAATAATGCCTGTTCTCGCCGTCGAGCTCCTCCAGGGTCTCGAGGCAATCGGCGGTGAAGCCCGGCGCCACGATGGCCATGCGCTTCACACCGGACTTGGCCAGGTTCTGGACGGTCTCGTCGGTATAGGGCTTGAGCCATTCCTCGTTGCCGAAGCGCGACTGGAAGGTCGTTCGCATCCGCTCCGTCGAGAAGCCGAGGGCCTCACGGATCAGGCGGCCGGTCTTCACGCACTGGCAATGATAGGGATCGCCCTTGAGAAGATAGCTCTTCGGCACGCCGTGGAACGAGGTGAGGATCACCTCCGGCTCGAAATCCAGCTTGGCGAGTCCCTCGCGGATGGAAGTGGCCATGGCCTCGATATAGACCGGGTCGTCGTGATAGGGCGCAGAGACTCTGACGGTCGGCTGCCAGCGCATCTGCATCAGCGCCTTGAACGCCTGGTCGCAGGCGGTGGCCGAGGTGGCTGCGGCATATTGCGGGTAGAGCGGCACCAGCAGAATGCGGTCGCAGCCCTGGTCGAGCAGGGCCTGGATGCGCAGCGATACTTCCGGCTTGCCGTAGCGCATGGCCCAATCGACCACCACCGCATCGCCCATCGCCGCCTGCAGCCGCTCGGATTGCCCACGGGTGATGGTCTTCAGCGGCCCCTCGTCGCGCTCGTTGTTCCACACGCTGGCATAGTCGCGCCCCTTCGGCCCGGGACGCTTGGTGAGGATGATGAGATTGAGGATCGGCCACCAGATCAGTCGCGGCACTTCGATGACGCGCCGGTCGGACAGGAATTCCTTGAGATAGCGGCGCATCGGCCAGTAGCTCGTGCCCTCCGGCGTGCCGAGATTCATCAGGAGCACGCCGACCCGGCCCCAGCGCACGCGAGGATGCTCCGGCGGGAGGGCGGCGGTCTCGGAGGAGCCTGTCTGCAACGGCATGATGTCCTTGAGGGACGTCGGTTCGACGCGTTCGTTCATCGGGTTTCCGAAGCGCCCGGGTTCGGCGCAGTTGTCTGGGGAAGCATATCTATCTAGAGCACGAGACCTGCCAGCGACCATCTCGTCAATGAAGGCGCGACATGCCGTCTCCCCGGTACTTCTTCAACCACTTCATGCCGTTCACCGGCTACCCCTATAAGGGGGCACCGACCGTCTGCAATCTCTGCGGATCGGGCGAGACGGTGACGGTGGCCGAAACCGACCGGCGACTGAAGACGCTGAAATCCATCGCCTGCGCCCAATGCGGACTGATTCGCACCGACCCTATGCCGACCCCGGACGAATTGGCGCATTACTACGCCCATGCCTACCGGGCGGATTACCAGCTGGCCTTCGCTGGCGGACCGCCGCGCCATCACCTCAACCGAAGCGCCCGTGAGGCGACCTTTCGTGCGGATCTCCTCGCTCCGAAACTGAAGCCCGGCGCGCGAGTCCTGGATTTCGGTTCGGGCTCCGGCGAGTTCCTGGCGGCCGCCCGGGCGAAGGGCTGCGAAGCGGTCGGCGTCGAGCCCGGGCGGGACTACTCGGCCTATGCCCGCGAGCATCACAAGGTCGAGGTCCTCGACGATGCCGATGACGACCGCTTTCCCGCCGGGCATTTCGACGTGATCTCGACCCACCACGTGCTCGAACACCTGCGCGATCCGGCGGTGGTGATGGAGCGGCTGTCGCGCTGGCTGAAACCCGACGGGGTCCTCTACGCCGCGGTTCCGAATATGGCCGCCACCGGCAAGCCGCCGCACGAGCGTTTCCATTTCGCCCATGTCCACGGCTACGTCCGCGAGACCTTCGATCTCCTCGCCCGCCGGGCCGGCCTCGTGCCCCATCCCGATTACTGGCGCGAGGACACGACGGTGATCTACCGGAAGACCGATGCGCCGGTGGGCGAACTGGCCAATCCCGGCCTCGCCCAGCGCCTCGCCGTCGATCTCAAGCCGATGCCGGCCGCCGCCTACCTGGTCTCCGGCGCCTGGATCTGGCCGATGATCCGCCGCAACGCCAAGGCGGTCCGGGACGGTTTCGCGTCGCGCTAGGAACGATCCCGGTTTCATGAGGCCGGTGTCGCATCGGTTTCATCCTCGGTGTCCACATTCGGCGGTGAGAGGGTCGTCCACTGCCTGTCCCGCTCGTGGAGATCTGCCGCAATGCCTCGTCCTACCCGTCGTCAGACCCTGAGCCTCGGACTCGGGGCGGGTCTCGCGACAGGCTGGCCGTCTCCGGCCTCCGCCGGGTCGATCGAACCGACCTTCACCCTGCTTCTCGTCAACGACGTCTACCTGATGTCGGAGGTGGACGGCCGCGGCGGCTTTCCCCGTCTCAATGCGGTGGTGAAGGCCGAGCGGGCCCGCGGCGTGCCGATGCTCTACGCCCATGCCGGCGACACCCTGTCCCCTTCGCTGATGTCGGGCTTCGATCGCGGTGCGCATATCATCGAGCTCCTGAACATCGCCCCCCCCGACGTCTTCGTGCCGGGCAACCACGAATTCGATTTCGGCCCCACCACTTTCGCCCAGCGTATGCGGGAAGCGGCCTTTCCCGTCTTCGCCGCCAATCTTCGGAGTGCGGAAGGCAAGCCGCTGACCGGAATTCGCGACCGGACGATCGTGACCCTCGGAGGCATCCGGATCGGGATCGTCGGCATCGCCCTCGCGAGCACGCCCGAGAAGTCGCAATCGGGCGATCTCGTCTTCGGTCCCGAGATCGAGACATTGCGGACGCAAGCCCAGGCCCTCCGCGACGAAGGGGCCGACTTCATCGTCGGGATCTGCCATACGGCGCGCGTCACGGACGAGGCCATCGTGGCGGCGCGGATCGTCGACATCCTGCTGTCGGGCCACGATCACGACCTCATCATGCAGTATGACGGCCGCAGCCTCCTGGTCGAGTCGAGCTTCGACGCCCGCTACGTCACCGCCATCGACGTTGCCGTGACGGTAAAGGGGGACGGAAAGACCAGATCCCTGTCGTGGCATCCGAACTTCCGTGTCTACGACACCGCCGACGTCACGCCCGATCCCGAGACCCTCGCTCTGACGCAGCGCCTCGAAGGGCGGTTGTCGCGGGAGCTCGACGTGTCGGTCGGGACCATCAGCACACCCCTCGACAGTCGCATCTCCACGGTGCGTCTCCGCGAGGGGAGTTTCGGCAACCTCGTCGCCGACGCCCTTCGCGCGGCGACAGGGGCGGAGATCGCCATCACCAATGGCGGCGGCATCCGTGGCAACCGGCTCTATCCAGCGGGCACCGTCCTGACCCGGCGCGACATCCTCACCGAACTCCCCTTCGGCAACACGACGGTTCTGGTCTCGCTGAAAGGGGCACAGGTGCGCGACCTGCTGGAATCGGCCTTCGCCGATCTCGGCCGTCCGGCCGGACGGTTCCCGCAGGTCTCCGGTCTCGTCGTCACCCTCGACCCGGCGGCGGGTGCGGGACACCGCATTCTGTCCATTCTGGTGGATGGGAGACCGCTCGACGAGGCGCGCTCCTACACCGTGGCCTCGAACAACTTCCTCTACGATGGCGGCAACGGCTACGGCATCCTCGCCGACGGGCGCACTCTCATCGGCGCCACCGACGGCAAGCTCGTCGCCAACGAGGTCATGGCCTATATCGGCCGGCATGACCCCCTCTCCGTTCCCGATGATGGCCGGATCGTGATTCGGTGACGGCATCCGGTCCTGTCTCCACCGCCCTCGACCGATTCCGGTCCTCCGGCTCGTCCTGGCTCCGGCTGCCGTTCTTTTCCGGAGATGCGGCCGATGCCGTATGCGCGCGGGTCGATCGCCGGATCGCGGAAGGTTCGAGCGTCCTGCCCTCCCCCGACACCGTCTTCCGTGCCCTGACCCTGACGCCCCTGGAAGCAGTCAAGGCCGTCATCCTCGGCCAGGACCCCTACCCGACACCGGGCGACGCCAACGGTCTCGCCTTTTCCTATGTCGGTCCCCGCCGGCTTCCGGCCTCGCTCAAGGTGATTCTCGCCGAACTACCGGGTGCTCCTACGAGCGGTGATCTCACACCCTGGGCACGGCGTGGCGTGCTACTCCTGAACTCGGCCCTCACCGTCGAGGCCGGCAAGTCGGGTGCGCATCTGCGCTACGGCTGGTCCGCCCTCACCGATCAGGCCGTGAAGGCCGTGTCTGATCGTTCCGAACCTGCCGTGTTCCTGCTCTGGGGCGCGCAGGCGCGGTCACGCGCGGCGCTCATTGATCGGGCGCGCTGCGGAGTGGTCGAGACCGGCCATCCCTCCCCCCTCAACCGCCATCGCGACTTTTCCGGAACACGACCCTTCGACGAGGCCAATGCCTGGCTCGTCTCCAGGGGCGCCACACCCGTCGACTGGTCCCTCGGCTGACAGGGCGAAAGGGTCGCTTTGACAGGCTGATCGGGCAGTCTATCTCGGAAGAGCAGCATAAGCGGAACTTAAGAATCCGCATCGCCTCGAGGAAACGCCGTCCATGCGCCTGAAACCCGTTCTCGCCGGTGGCCTCGCCGCTGGTCTGCTCCTGACTAGCCTGGCCGAGGCCCAGATCCGAAATGCGCCGCCGCCGCGGGCCCTGGAATTTGCCGCCTACATCTTCGCCGCCGCCAATGTCTGCGGCTACCGGATCGGCGTCGATGAGTTCGACGCCCTGCTGCAGAAGCAGGGTGTGAAGGCCGCCGATGTCGGACCGCGAGGCCCCTTCGGCGGTAAGGTCCAGACCATCTTCGCGCTGATGTCGAACCAGATGCAGCTCAACCGCGAACAGGCCTGCCTCGCGGTGGCCGGTGAATACGGCCCGGAGGGCAATGTCACCAAGAACGTGCTGCTGCCGCCCGCTATGGAAGGCGCACCAGCCGAATCGAAGCCTCCGGCCGAGGCCAAGCCGGCCCAGTAGGCCCCGCCATTCCGTGCACGCATCGGGACCCATTCGCGTTCCGGTGCGGGATCGCCTATATCGGACCCGTTCCAAGTCCGAAGGTCAGAGATCCATGGCGACGGCGTCGTTCGACACCGCCGGTCGCGACGTCAACGTCGTGACCGCAATCGAGAAGCTCCCCGAGTTCCAACCGGATGCCGTCCCGCCGGGACGGTCCTCCCTCATCGGGCTGACCCGCGAGGAATTGAAGGGGCGCCTTGCCGCCATCGGCGTGTCGGAGCGCGAGCAGCGCATGCGCTCGGGCCAGCTCTGGCACTGGCTCAACGCGCGCGGTGCCACTTCCTTCGATCAGATGACCAATGTCGGCAAAGGCCTCAAGGCCGAGCTGGCTCAGGCCTACACCCTCGAACGCCCGGAAGTCGTCAGCGAGCAGATCTCGCGTGACGGTACCCGCAAGTGGCTGCTGCGCATGGCGCCCACCGGCAAGCACGACCACAATCGCGGTGCCGAGATCGAGTGCGTCTACATTCCCGGCCGTGGGCGCGGGACCCTCTGCGTCTCGTCCCAGGTCGGCTGCACCCTCACCTGCAGCTTCTGCCATACCGGAACGCAGCGGCTGGTGCGCAACCTGACCGCCGCCGAGATCACGGCGCAGGTGGTGGTGGCCCGCGACCGGCTGAACGACTGGGTCGGCCAGAACCCGGTGCCCGCCGGCGAAGACGAGACCCGCCGCGCCGTCACCAACATCGTCTTCATGGGCATGGGCGAGCCGCTCTACAACATCGACAACGTCATCGATTCGGTGGGCGTCATGTCGGATCAGGAAGGCCTCGGCCTCTCGCGCCGGCGCATCACCGTCTCGACCTCCGGCGTCGTGCCGCAGATGCAGCGGCTCGGGGTCGAAGCGCATGCCATGCTGGCGATCTCGCTCCATGCGGTGCGCGACGACCTGCGCGACACGCTGGTGCCGCTCAACCGCAAGTATCCCCTGGCCGAGCTGCTGGCGGCCTGCCGCAACTATCCCGGGCTCAACAATGCCCGCCGCATCACCTTCGAGTACGTCATGCTGAAGGGCGTCAACGATTCCGACGCAGATGCGCGCGAACTCGTCCGTCTGCTCAAGGGCATTCCGGCCAAGATCAACCTGATCCCGTTCAATCCCTGGCCCGGCAGCATCTACGAATGCTCCGACTGGGAGCGGATCGAGCAATTCTCCGAGATCGTCTATGAGGCCGGCTACGCTTCGCCGGTCCGGACGCCGCGCGGTCGTGACATCCTGGCGGCCTGTGGCCAGCTCAAGAGCGAGACCGAGAAACTGCGCGCCCGCGCCCGGATGATGCTCGAAGACGGGATCGGCGCCGAGGGAGTCTATGCCGGGGCCGATGACGACGAGGCCTGATCGCATCCCATGCGGCTCCTCGGCCGTCTGATCTGGGCCTGCCTCGCTTTGTGTCTCGCCATTCCCTGCGGGGGCCTGGTTCTCGTCGCCGTCATTCTGCTCGATCCGGTCTCGAGCGAGGTGCTCACCCGTCTCGGCCTGTTCGGCTTCTTGCAAGGGATGACCGATCTCGCTTCCGGGATCGGGCCCGACGCGCTGCTTGTGCTGGCTGCAGGTATTGCCCGGGCCGGATTCATCCTTCTGGTGCTACCGCCTGTCGTCATGGCGCTGATCGGCGAGGCGATGGGCCTGCGCAACGCCCTGGCATATGCGCTCGGCACGGGCATCTCCACCGCCCTGATCCCCTGGTTGATGCGGGGCGCATCGGGCTCCGCTGCCACCCATCATCTCGTCGTCGAGGGCAGGGTGACCGCCCTGCTGTTCCTTGCGGGAGCGGCTGCCGGGCTGGTCTATGGCTGGATCGCCATACGCGACCGGCCGGCCGGCGCCTGAAACGTCACCCCTCTCGAAACGTTGCCCGTTCCGGATCATCGTTCGGCACCTGGATCGGTGGAGAGCCCTGCATGACGGATGTGGCATGACCGGACGTCGCTTCAGCCTCGCCTTCGCGTTCCTCTGCAGTCTCCCTGGAGCGGTGTCTTCCGGACCGGTTCTCGCTCAGGCCATCCGCGCACTGCCTCCGATCCCGTCCGACGATGCGCGCATCCTTCCGGTTCTCGGCGCCCACGGCATGGTATCCTCGCAGGATGCCCTGGCGACCCGCATCGGCGTGTCGATCCTGAAAGGCGGCGGGAATGCCGTCGATGCCGCCGTCGCCGTCGGTTTCGCCCTCGCGGTGACGCTGCCCCAGGCCGGCAATCTCGGCGGCGGCGGGTTCATGCTCGTCCGGCTGGCCGGGACGGGCGAGACCGTGGCGATCGATTTTCGCGAGACGGCGCCTCGTGCTGCACGGGAGGACATGTTCCTGAAGTCCGACGGGCAGCCCGACCGGGGCGCCTCCACCCGCACCGGAAAGGCCGTCGGCGTTCCCGGCTCCGTACGGGGATTGGCCGAGGCGCACCGCCTCTACGGCTCCGGCCGCTTCACCCTGGCGCAGCTCATCGCTCCGGCCCGGGCGCTGGCCCGGGACGGGATTCCCGTCGAGGGCGGGCTTGCCGATTCGCTTCCCCGCGCCAGCGACCGCCTCGGCCGCTGGCCATCGAGCCGGGCCGTGTTCTTTCGCGACGGCCGTTCCCTCACGCGGGGCGATGTCCTGGTCCAGCCCGATCTCGCCGCGACCCTGGCGGCCATCGCCGAACGTGGTCCCGACGCCTTCCATACCGGTCCCATCGCCGAGCGGATCGCGGCTGCGGTACAGGGCGCCGGCGGGGTGATGACAGAGGAGGATCTTTCCGCCTATCGCCCCGTGATCCGCCAGCCGATCCGGGGGAGCTATCGCGGCTACGAGATCGTCTCGATGCCGCCGCCGAGTTCCGGCGGCGTCCACCTCGTCGAGATCCTCAACATCCTCGAAGGGTTCGATCTCGCAGCGATGGGTGCGGGCAGCGCGCAGGCGCTCCATACCCTCGCAGAGGCGATGAAGCCCGCCTATGCCGACCGCGCTACCTGGCTCGGCGATCCGTCCCGCTCGGAGGTGCCGGTGCGGGGCCTCACCGCCAAGGCCTATGCCGAGACCCTGCGCGCCGCGATCGACCCTGCCCGCGCCCGCTCGGCGGAGGCTGTGAAGGCCGGGGACCCGCTTCCCTACGAATCCGACCACACCACCCACTACTCCGTGGTGGACCGTGCCGGAAATGCCGTCTCCACCACGACGACGCTCAACTTCTCCTACGGTCTCGGCCTCGTGGCAGAGGGGACCGGCGTTCTCCTCAACAACGAGATGGACGATTTTTCCGCCAAGACCGGAAGCGTCAACGCCTACGGCCTCGTGGGCGGTCCGGCCAACGCGGTGGCGCCCGGCGCCCGGCCGCTCTCCTCGATGACGCCGGCCATGGTGCTGAAGGACGGACGCCTCGTCCTCGTCACCGGAAGCCCGGGAGGGAGCCGCATCATCTCCACGGTGCTGCAGGTGATCGTCAACGTCATCGACTTCCGCATGAACCTCGCCGAAGCCGTCACCGCGCCGCGCATCCACCATCAGTGGCGCCCGGATACGCTGTTCGTCGAGGACGGGCTCTCTCCGGATACCCTTGCGCTGCTTCGGGCGAAGGGGCACGAGATCCGGGTAGGATCGAGTTCCGGATCGGCCAATTCGGTGATGACGGGGAACGGGCTCGTGGCCGGAGCCTCTGATACGCGCCAGCGCGGAACCCTCGCCGAGGGGGACTGACGCCCATCCGGAGCACCGGATGGTGCCGCGGGAGCGCCCGCGCTACAGGAGGGGCATCATCCTGGGTTTCCGATGCTCATTCTTCGCTCCATCGCCTTCAACATCGTCTTCTATCTCGCCACCGCCCTCGTCGCCCTCGGCGGGTTGCCGGCCCTCGTCTCCGAGAAGGCCACGATTCGTGTGGCTCAGTTCTGGGCGCGGGTGAGCCTGTGGCTGCTGAGGGTGGTGGGCGGCGTGAGCGTCGAGTTCAGGGGGCTGCATCATCGACCGCCCGGCGCCCTCCTCGTGGCGGCCAAGCATCAATCCGCCCTCGAAACCCTGGCCCTCGTCACCGCCTTCCCGGACTTCGCCTACATCCTCAAGCGCGAGCTTCTCTGGATCCCGCTGTTCGGCTGGTTCCTCTCTCGCTCCGGCATGGTCGCCATCGACCGATCGAAGGGCGCCCGCGCCATGGCCGCCATGAACGAGGCGGCCGCACGTGCCATCCGCGAGGGACGCCAGCTCATCATCTTCCCCGAGGGAACCCGCAAGGCGCCAGGCGCACCTCCCGTCTACAAGCTCGGCATCACCCACCTCTACGCCGCCCTGGGCGTGCCCTGCATGCCCGTCGCCCTCAATAGCGGCCTGTACTGGCCCCGCCGCCAGCTCACCCGCCGGCCCGGCACCACCGTCATCGAGTTTCTTCCACCCATCGCCCCGGGGCTCGAACGCACCGCCTTCTTGGAAGAGATGCAGAAGCGGATCGAATCCGCCTCCGATGCCCTTCTCGCCTCCGGTCGGGCCGAACTGGCAGCGCGCGGTCATGCCGTGCCCGAGCCCGCCTCCGTCGGCGAGCCGTCCCGAACCGCCTGACCTCTCGTTCTATCCACAGGCTGTGGATAAGTGCTCCCGAGGCCCCGTTCGCAGAGCGAAATAGGGACTCTTGACGGTTCGAAACGGTTAAGATTATTCTGGAACATATGGCGAACAGAGAGGCCATTTCCGGTCTGGTGCCGCAGGGCCCGAACGGATGGCGATCGACGCTGAATCCGTGATCCGGAGACCCGCCCATGCGCGAAGTACGTCTGAGGACGGCAGCCAGCCTGCGCGGCACTCCTGCCTTGGCGTTGAGCGCTTGGCGCGGTCGTTCCGGGCGCCGCTACGTCGTCGGCATCCACGAGCTGGCCGAACTCGAACTCGACGATATGGGGGAGGCTGTGGTCATGGCCGTGCGTCGGAACTCGGCGGGAATCGGCGAACTCGTCGCCGTCGCCGCGGCGGGTTCGAGCCCGCGGGAGCGGCTGACCCGCAACTGGATCGCCCGTGCTCGCCATGGCGGCGCCACCGAGATGCATGTCCATCGCTTGGCCGAGGACGAGGCCGAACGGGGCCAGATCGTCGCCGACCTTCATGTGGACCGGACCACGAACGCTGCTGCCTGAATCGATGGGCGGCCATGCTTTCGCCGCGTTGAGACCCGCCAAAGCTCACTCACGGATATGCCTCGTCGATGGCGATGGGGTTCTTGAGATCGAGGCGAGTGGACGATGGCGCAGGGACCGGACTTGACGGCCAGGAAACGGCCCTCGCGCACCGGCCTGTTCCTGCCCTACATCCTCCTCCTCGCCGTCGTTCTCCTGTGGAGCGCCGGCTGGTTCTGGATCCGCGGTAAGGCGGAATCCGAGATGGATGCCTGGCTCGCCCGCGAGGCCTCGGCCGGACGCAACTGGACCTGCGCCGATCGCTCGATCACCGGCTATCCCTTCCGCATCGAATTACGCTGCGCCTCCCTCGCCTTCTCCCGAGCTGACAGCCGCTTCACCCTCGGACCGCTGACGGCGGTCGTGCAGGTCTATCAGCCGCGCCAGGGCATCCTGCAGGCAACAGGACCGTTCCACGTGGAACAGGACGGTCTCGTCGCCGACGCGACCTGGACCGCACTGGAAGCGAGTTTCCATGGCGCCTCGGACGGATTCGTCCGCGCATCCCTGGTGGTCGATGCGCCCAAGGTCAGCGTGAAGAATGCCGGGCCGCAACCGATCGACGTCGCCGCTAAGCACCTCGAATTCCATGCCCGTCCGACACCCGCCCGCTTCGCCACGGATGGCGCGGTCGATACGAGCCTGCGACTGACACAGGCCGCCGTGCCGCTCCTCGACCCATTGCTCGGCAATACGACCCCCGTCGACATGGCCCTCGACGCCACGGTGAACCAGGCGGCGGTCTTCCGGACTGGACAGGTGGCGCGGGAGCTCGAAACCTGGCGCCAGGCCGGCGGCAGCCTCGAGATCGCCCTGCTCTCGCTGGTGAAGGGCGATAGCCGTCTTCAGGCCCAGGGGAAGATCGCTCTCGACGACGAGCACCGCTCCACCGGCCAGATCGATATCCGCGCCGCCGGAGTGGAGGCCCTGGTCGGCCAGATCATGGGCCAGCGCTTCGGAGCCGAGAAGGGCGCGCTGATCGGAGGCTTGGTCGGCAAGCTCCTCGGCGGCGGCAGCCGTCGCCAGGAAGCGGAGACCGGCACTGCGCCCGTGTCGGGGGATGCGTCCCTCAAGGCGATGCCACCCCTGCGCCTCGCCGAGGGACGCCTGATGCTCGGTCCATTTCCGATCCCCAACGTCCAGGTGCCGCCGCTGTATTGAGCGCGCCGTCATCCTGAAGTGCCGCTTCGCGGTGCCTCATGATGAGGTCGTGATGAAAGAATGGACGTTTTTGCTGGGGGGCGACGCCGAACCAGCCCGCCACGCCCATCTTTCAGGCCTCCATCTTTCAGGACCCTACCGCCCCGAGACCGGTTCGTCCTTCGCCGGCTCCGGCGGGGTTCGGCTGCGGCCGAAATCCGCTTCCGCCGTTTCCTGCCCCAGGGCGACGATACCCCGGCGGATGGCGCGGGTACGGGTGAACAGGTCGAACAGCGCATCGCCGTCGCCCCAGCGGATGGCGCGGGCCAAGGCCGCCAGATCCTCGTTGAAGCGGCCGAGCATCTCCAGCACCGCCTCCTTGTTGGTCAGGAACACGTCCCGCCACATGGTCGGATCGGAGGCGGCGATGCGGGTGAAATCGCGAAAGCCGCCGGCGGAGAACTTGATCACCTCCGACTGCGTCACGGCTTCGAGATCGGCGGCGGTGCCGACGATGTTGTAGGCGATGAGGTGCGGCACGTGGCTGGTGATGGCGAGCACCAGATCGTGATGCTCCGGCGTCATGCTCTCGATGATGGCGCCGAGTCCTTCCCAGAAGGCCTGGACCCGTGCGGTCGCGGCCCCGGCGGTGCCCTCGGGCGGGGTGAGGATGCACCAGCGGCCCGAGAACAGGGTCGAGAAGCCGGCATCGGGGCCGGAATATTCGGTGCCCGCCACCGGATGGGCCGGGACGAAATGGACGCCGTCGGGCAGATGCGGCGAGACGGCGGCGACCACCGAAGCCTTCACCGAGCCGACATCGGAGACGATGGCACCGGGTTTCAGATGCGGCGCCATGGCCTCGGCGACGGCACCCACCGCGCCCACCGGTACGCACAGGATGACGAGATCGGCGTCCGCGACCCCGGCGGGCTCGCTCGTCGCCTCGTCCGCGAGGCCGAGCGCCTTCACCCGATCGATCACAGCAGGGTCGCGATCGATGGCGACGATGCTCCGCGCCAGCCCGTATTGCCGCGCGCCCCGCGCGATGGAGGAGCCGATCAGTCCAAGGCCGATGATGGCGAGGCGCTCGCAGACAGGGCTCGCCTCAGGCACGGATGCTCTCCTTCACGAAGGCGGTGAGCGCCGCGACGAAGGCCTGGTTGGCCTCTTCGCTGCCGATGGTGACGCGCAGGGCGTCCGGCAGACCGTAGGACGTCACTCTCCGCACGATCACACCGCGCGCGGCGAGATAGGCATCAGCCTCCGCCGCACTGCGTCCGGGTTCGTCGGGGAAGTGGACGAGGACGAAGTTCGCGACACTCGGGGTGACGACGAGGCCGAGGGAGGAGACGACCTCGCTCGTCCAGGCGAGCCAGGTCTCGTTATGCGCGACCGCCGCCGCCACATGCGCCTCGTCGGCGATGGCGGCGGCACCGGCCGCGATGGCACTGCCCGAGAGGTTGAACGGCCCGCGGATGCGGTTGACCGCGTCGACCACCTCCGGCGGACCCACCATCCAGCCGATGCGGAGCGCCGCGAGGCCGTGGATCTTCGAGAAGGTGCGGGTCATCACCACGTTCTCGGATTCGAGGACGAGTTCGAGCCCGGCGCTGTAATCGTTGGTCCGCACGTATTCGGCATAGGCCCCGTCGAGGACGAGGAGCACGTGCGGAGGCAGGCCGGCATGCAGGCGCCGGATCTCGGCGAAGGGCAGGTAGGTGCCCGTCGGATTGTTCGGGTTGGCGAGGTAGACGATCTTCGTGCGCGGCGTGACGGCCGCCAGGATGGCATCGACATCGGCGCGCAGGTCGCGCTCCGGCACCACGACGGGGACGCCGCCCGCGGCCAGGATGGCGATGCGGTAGACCAGGAACCCGTGCTCGGTGAAGATCCCCTCGTCCCCCTCGGCGAGATAGACGTAGGCGAGGAACGAGAGGAGCTCGTCCGAACCGGCGCCGCAGACGATGCGGGCGGGATCGAGCCCGTAGCGGAAGGCGATGGCTTCGCGCAGGCGTGTGGAATTGCCGTCCGGATAAAGCGCGAGACGGAACGCTTCCTGACGCATGGCCTCGATGGCGAGCGGGCTCGGGCCGAGCGGCGTCTCGTTCGAGGAGAGCTTATGGACCTTCGCCGCGCCGGGGGCACCGCTCTTGCCGGGCACGTAGGCCTCGATGGCGAGGACTCCCGGGCGGGGAACGGGACGGGATGCAGAGGGTGCGGAGGACATGGGCGCGGGCCGGCTGGAGTTCAGGCTGCCCCTCTAACCCAGCTTGCCGGTCTTGACGAGGGAACCGGCCGTTTCGAAGCTCGCTCTCACACCCGGAACCGGGCCGCGTGGCTTCCGATCTCGTCGAGCGTCGCGACCTCGGCGCCGGCCCGCTCCAGCGTCTCCCTCAACTGCCGGCTTCCGACACCGCCCGGCACGGCGAGAAGGAGACAATGGCCTTCAGCATTGACCGCCCGTGCGACGACTTCGCCGTAGAGATCCTGCAGGGCGCGTGCGGTTTCCGGCGACCATCGCCCGAGTCGGGTGGCGTGCAGCACCCAGTCGCGCTGGGCGGCGGCCGGGTCGTCGAGGGGGTTGGCGACGACGAAGACCGGCGTGCCGGCGGGATGGGTCGGGCGCTCGATGAAGGGAAGGCGCGCGATCACCTTCGGTCGGCCTTCACCGGCGAGACCTTCCCACCACGGCGCCTCCGGGCTCGGAGGCGCGGAGCCCTCCGGGTCGAGCCGGAAGATGCCAAGATCACCGCGGGATGTGGCCACGGCCTGGATCACCGCCGCGCAGGTGGGATGCGGCCGGTAGGGCACCGTGAAGCCGAAATGAAAGCGCGCGGAGTCGCGCATCGGGGCGTCGCCGCCCGAAATGTCGGCATGGACACTGAACGGGGCCTGGACCCAGGTGAAGGTGGCGATGATGACGCGCCAGATTCCCTCCACCGTGTCGAGGGGCAGGAGCCCGCGATGGCGCTCGGCCACGCGTCGCATCATCGCGGCCTCGCGGCCGGGCCTGAAGGCCGATCCGCTGGCGGAGGTCCGTTTGACTGCGATCAGCCGGTCGATGATCGAGCCGCGCTGGATCAGCAGGGCGTGCATCTCCGCGTCGATCCGGTCGATCTCGGCGCGCAGCTCGGCGAGGTTGTCGAGGGGCGGTGCGGGTCTCGTGGTGAAGCGCATGCGGGATGTCGAGTCCGGCGACGGGTACGGGATGGCCGCCCCCGCATGAGGGCAACGGCCCGTCGTGTCTACGTTTCCGAGCGCCCGAGGGCCAGAGCCGCGCTACATTCCTTCGCACGTGCCTCCGCGCGCGTGCCTGCGTGCTCGGCCCCTTTCGTTGACGCCCGTGCATACGCACATTACGCCCGATGAGCGTCCGGCTTTGCCGGGCACCGATGGGGATGGACCTTCGCGACGCGTCGATAGGGTGGCGACAGGCTGCCCCCTCGCATCACCGCGAAAGCGAATCGGCGAACAACGCGCGAAGACGCCTGATGACCATGTCGCTCGATAGTCTCGCAAGGCCCGACGAAGGCAACGTGCGCCCGGACGGGATTCCGACGGATGCGCCGCCCTCCCTCGACCCGCGGAGCCCCGTGGCCGAGTTCGGTCTCGACGAACCCCTGGCGATGGATGCCGGCGTCGATCTCGCGCCCTTCCGGATCGCCTACCAGACCGCCGGCACCCTCAATGCCGATCGCTCGAACGCGGTGCTGATCTGTCACGCACTCACCGGCGACCAGCATTTTGCCCACACCCATCCGGTGACGGGCAAGCGCGGCTGGTGGGAGACGCTGGTGGGACCGGGCAAGCCCGTCGACACCGATCGCTACTTCGTCATCTGCTCGAATGTGATCGGCTCCTGCATGGGCTCCACCGGCCCGGCCTCCACCAATCCAGCCACGGGTCGGCCCTACGGCCTCGACTTTCCGCTGGTGACGATCCGCGACATGGTCCGCGGCCAGGCCATGCTCCTCGACCGGCTCGGCATCCGCGACCTGTTCCTCTGCGTCGGCGGGTCGATGGGGGGCATGCAGGTGCTGCAATGGGCCGCCCTCTATCCGGACAGGGTCTTCGCGGCGCTCCCCATCGCCACGGGCGCCCGCCACTCGGCACAGAACATCGCCTTCCACGAGGTCGGCCGGCAGGCGATCATGGCCGACCCGGCCTGGGCGGAAGGACGCTATCTCGAAGCGGGGACACGGCCCGCCAAGGGGCTCGGCGTGGCGCGGATGGGCGCTCACATCACCTACCTCTCGGAGCCGGCCCTGCACCGCAAGTTCGGCCGCCGCTTCCAGGGCGGCTCGGCCCCGACCTTCTCGTTCAACGCCGATTTCCAGATCGAGAGCTACCTGCGCCACCAGGGTCTGAGCTTCGTCGAGCGGTTCGACGCCAACGCCTATCTCTACCTCACCCGGGCGATGGATTACTTCGACCTCGCGGCCGATCATGGCGGCGTGCTCGCCAACGCCTTCCGCAACACCAGGACACGGTTCTGCGTGATGTCCTTTACCTCGGACTGGCTGTTCCCCACCGCCGATTCCCGGGCCATCGTGCATGCGCTCAACGCAGCCTCGGCTCCGGTCGCCTTCGTCGAGATCGAGAGCGACAAGGGCCACGATGCCTTCCTGCTCGACGAGCCGGTGATGTTCAACGCCGCCAAGGGCTTCGTCGACGCCGCCGCGAGGGCGAGAGGATTGTGAGATCGGTGACCCGCGTGGCCCCCGCCCCCTGGAGCGCGACCGATACGCTGCCGCGCAGCGACGGCGCCCGCGTCGATCATCTCGCGGTGCTCGGCCTCGTACCGCCGAGCGCCCGCGTCCTCGATATCGGCTGCGGCGACGGGACCCTCCTCGCTCTCCTGCGCGACCGGCGCGGCGTCGACGGACGCGGCATCGAACTGTCCCGCGAGGGCGTCAACGCCTGCCTCGCCCGCGGCTTGCCCGTGATCCAGGGCGATGCCGATACCGACCTCGCGAATTATCCCGACGATGCCTTCGACGTGGTGGTCCTGTCCCAGACCATCCAGGCGACGCGCAACCCGCGCATCGTGCTGGAGCACCTGCTGCGCATCGGCCGGCAGGTGGTGATCTCCTTCCCGAATTTCGGCCATTGGCGGGTGCGCTCTGAACTCGCCTTCCGCGGACGCATGCCGGTCACCGAGCTGATGCCGGAGGAATGGTACGAGACCCAGAACATCCATCATTGCACCATCCGCGACTTCGTCGGCCTGTGCCGGACCGTGGGCGCGCATATCGAGAAGGCCACCGCCCTCGATGCGCGCGGGCGGCCGATGCGGATTTCGATGCCGTGGTGGGTCTGGAACCTGATGGGCGCGCAAGGGGTGTTCCTCCTGCGCAGGGGCGACGGGTCGTCGTCGGGCACGGCGTAGGGCGCCGGCCCGAACAGCGACCATCGCCTTTCGGGCCGACGCCGGGCGAGCGGCGCCCGGTCGATCGATCCTCCCATGCGGCAACCTCGACCGGTGTCTGAATCGACGACATCCGGCATGAGAAGCGGCCGATGAAGCGCAGAGGGAGCCGTCCTGTTGAGAACTGGGGATCGAGACCGGACACGGGCGGAAGAGCCGCGTTCGCCGACGATCACGAAGCTGCAGCAGGTCTCGAGCGGACGATCCTTCGCCCTGCACCTGCTCATCGTTCTGGTGCTGCTCGCCACCGCGCAGACCTATGACGGATCGATCCACGGACTGGGACACTGGATCGTGCTGTCGGCTTATGCCGCGGCCTCGATTCTCCTGGCCTTCGTCTCCCTGCGAACGTGGCCGGAGACCACCGGCGAGACCGGCCCGGTGGACCCGTCCCGAGGCTGGCTGTCCTGGGGCTGGCTGTCCTGGGGCTCGACCCTGCTCAATGCCAGCGTCGCGATCTACGTGCTCATCGAGCACATGTTCCTGGGCGCGGCGGACACGGAAGAGGCGGCCGCCGCGGCCAGCCGGCTCCCGGCCTTCCTGATCCTGCTGCAGACCGCACTGACCATGCGCGTCTGGCACACCTTCGTGTTCGCGGCCCTGGTGACGGCGGGGTGGGGCGGCGCCATCCTGTTCGTCTACCTGTCGCCCGAGAGTCACCATCTTGGGCCTCACGTGACCCTCGACGAGGAGGTACCGGGTCTCCTCACCTTCATGGTGGCCAGCCTCGTGGTCCTGGACGGCATGCGGCGATTGACCTGGGCCGTGGCGACGACGTTCCGCCTGGAGCGGGAGCGCCTGATGCTCACCCGGTTCGTGCCCGCCGCCGTCGCCGAGGATCTGGCGCGGAGCGGCCGCCCGGGTGAGGTCCAGGAACGGCATGCCTGCCTGTTCGCCCTCGATATCCGCGGGTTCTCCACGCTGACGCGGACACGGCCTCCCCAGCAGGTGTTCGAGATCCTCATGGAAATGCGCGCGCTGACGCACCGGGCCGTGACGGAACGCGGCGGCATCATCGACAAGTATATCGGCGACGGGGTGCTGGCGCAGTTCCTCGTCGGCCCACCCCAGACCCAGGCACGGGCGGCCCTCACCTGTGCCGAGGCCGTCCAACTGCGGCTGACGGCCCTGAACCAGCGCCTCGAGAAGAAGGGCTTGCCGTCCCTGCGCGTGGTCATCGCGCTTCACGCCGGCGACGTCCTCGTCGGCGTCTTCGACGACGGTCATCGCGCGGAGTTCACCGTCCTCGGTCCGGCCATGAACACCCTCGCCCGGATCGAGGCACGCGCCAAGGCCGTGGATCTCCAGATCGCCATCTCGGAGGACTTTCGCGATCTTCTCGCCGGATCCGGAGCGAGCGGCCTGAACTGGATTCCGGCCGCGGTGGAAGATGCCGGTTCGCCGGGACCTCGGCTCTACGCGGTCGCGCCCTGAAGGCTCGAGAGGAAAGAATTGCCCGGATCGATCGAGATAAAACTGATATATCATGATCGTTATCAGTATTTTATCGGATGTCATGTATGCTCTGACGTTGTTAATCCCGGATGCTTCGTGCGGCGCGGCACGTCATAGATGAGATTGGCCACCTATATTAGTTTTATACAGAGAGAAACGGACCAATCATCTGGTCTGTACTGTGAGGAAGCTAAGAAACGCCATGACGAACCGTATCGCCGCCGTCGCTACCGCCCTTGTGCTTGGCGCTGCTTCGATCTCTTCCGCAGCCGCGTTCGAGCGCCCCTCCCGCTACACCTCCTATTCGCCCTACGACATCACGGAGACGGGCTCCCTCAACGAGGTCCGCCGCCCTCCCGCCTATCTGGGCTGCCCGATGAGCTCGGCCGCCGAAGGCAACGCCAACCAGCCGAGCTTCCCGGTCCAGCAATACGGTCAGACCTCCGGCGGAAACCGCTGCTGATCCCCTCCATGAAAGCGATGGACATGGTTCTGAAGGGCTTTTCCTACGCCATGATCGGCGTCTTCACCGGCGGCCTGGTCTTGACGATCATCGGTTCGGCCAACGCGTTCCTGGGCTCGTAGGGCCGACCGTTCATCGATACCGAGACTGCGTGCGGCGGAGCGAAAGCTCCGCCGCTTCAGCGTGATCGATCCCGTCGGATATCCAGGGTCGCGACCTCGTAGGTGACCGCGGACCCGCTCTCCTCGAACCGTCTGATGACCGCGCGGAGGGCACCTGGCGACAGCGACCCGGCCGAGCCCGGCGTTCCGGCCCCGATGCTGCGCAGCGCATGGAGAAAGGACCGGCCGTCGGCATGCCGCTCCACCACCGGCTCCAGCGACAGGTGGCTCGTGCAGCCTTCGAAGCGGAGCCGAGCGAGGGCATCCGCCGTCGGATAGGACGGCGTCGCTGGGTGATGACCAAAAGCCGCATGGGCATCGCGCCATTCGCGGAAGGTGTCCGAGGCCAATGTCGTCACCGCGAGGAATCCCCCCGGAGCGAGCAGGCCCGCAAGCCGGCCGAGCGTGCCTTCCAGATCCTCGAACCATTGCGCCGCCAAGCTCGAACAGATCAGGTCGAAGCCGGGCGACAGGCAGGGACGCTCGCCGTCCATGACGAGAAACGCCGATCCGGGCCGATCCTTCAGCCGTTCGCGGGCCCGCTTCACCATGGCGGGCGCCAGATCCGAGACGATCAGCACGCCGGGCGCCACGTGATCGAGGAGGGCCTGGGTCAGAAAGGCGGTGCCGCAGCCGATCTCGAGGACTCGCGGCGACGGAGGGAGAGGAAGAGAAGCGATGCGTTGTGCCAGCCGCCGAGCGACCATCGCCTGGATCACGCCGGCGGCATCGTAGCCTTCGGCCCCGTCGAAGGCCCGGGCCACAGCCTGTTTCCAGGGACGCATCGGGACCGTCTTCGGGGGGCATCTGTGCGGCTGCGATAGCCTGGGCGGGAGACGGGCTCAAGCGTGGAGCCGCCGCTGTACGTCCCGCCTCTCGGGACTTGGCGCATGACTCGTCCACACCCGTCCACAGGGGTGCGGATCGCTCCGCATCGTTGACGAACGCTTTACGGAAAGCCGCCCATTGTCCGGACCATGTGGCGTAGCGTACTCGCGTTTTCCGTTCTCGGACTCATTGGCGCAGGTCTCACCGGCTGCGGACGCAGCGCGTTCGAGAGCCGCGAGCCCTGGCGCGACCAGACCGAGCAGGCCTGCAACGCCCGCCGGCTGGTGGAGACCACCGAGTTCGTCACGCCGGTGAAGGAGATCAACGGCCCGGGTGTCTGCGGCATGCTGCAGCCGTATCGGATCACCCGTCTCGGCAAGGGCTCCGTCGTGCTGAAACAGCGGATGACGCTCGCCTGCCCGGCCCTGGCCGAGGCCGAGGCCTGGCTCGCCGACACCATCCAGCCCGCCGCCAACCTGTATTTCGGCCAGCCCGTCGCAGAGATCAACGCGGGTTCCTATGCCTGCCGTGGCCGCAACAACCAGGCCGGCGCCAAGCTCTCCGAGCACTCGTTCGGCAATGCCGTCGACATCATGTCGTTCAAGCTCGCCGACGGCTACGTCATCACCGTCAAGGGCGGCTGGCGCGGCACGGAGGCCGAGCAGGGCTTCCTGCGCGAGGTCTTCGTCGGTGCCTGCGCCCGTTTCTCCACCGTGCTGGCGCCGGGCTCCAACGTGTTCCACTACGACCATATCCACGTGGACCTCGCCCGGCACGACCCACGCGGCCTGAAGCGCATCTGCCAGCCGCTCATCAAGTTCGTGCCGCAGCTCGGCGCCGACGGCGTGCCCCGCCCGGTCTCGCGTCCTCGGCCGGTGGAGCGCCAGCCCGCTCCGCCGCAGGCTCCCGTCGACGTGGAGGAGGACGATCCCTACGGCGTGACGCCGATGTCCTCGAACGAGCGGGCCCGGTCGAACCCGCATTTAGCGCGCGCGCCCGCACCTGCCCTGTCCGCGCCGGCTCCCTCCGTTCGGGCACCCTCGGCCTATGCTTCGGCACCCGTGGCGCGTCCCGTGCCGCGGTCTCAGACGTCCCGTCTGGCGGCGGTGCCGACCTATGCCGAACCGGCGCCGGGCTTCTCCGACGAGCCGCTGTCCCTTGCAGCGCCCGGTCTATCGGATCCGATCTACTGAGCGCGAAACTGTGCTCCGGCCGCCCCATGCCGGAGCGAAAACGACGTCGCCTTGTCCCTTGCGCTTGACAGCGCCCGGCCAGACGCCATCGTCCCGGGATGAACGGACTCCAGCGAAAAGACGCCGGCATGCGCCCGAATCCCATGCTCACCGCCCTGGCCCTCGGCCTCGTCCTCGCGGGCAGCCTGCAGCCAGCTTTCGCCCGCTCGGGGCGCGAGGAGATCACGCCGGCCGAGGAGCGTGAATTTCCCTTCGATGGGCAGATTCCGGGCTGTCAGGATTCCTCTGTACTGGAGCAGATGTCGAGCCAGTTCGCCGAGAAGGAGGCGAAGTTCTGGAACTCGAGCCTCACCATCATCGCCTACGACCGTATCGAGCGCACGGCCTGGCGCCCCTGGGGCCTCGACACCTATCCCCGCCGCTTCTGCAGTGCGGTGGCGACCACGTCGGACGGGATCAAGCGCAAGGTGGACTATTCCGTACGCGAGGGCCTCGGGATAATCGGCGTGACCTGGGGCGTCGAGTTCTGCGTCCACGGCCTCGACCGCAACCTCGCCTATGCCTACGCCACGGCCTGCCGCGAAGCCCGTCCGTGAGGACGGCGTCGGCGCTCGTCGCACTGGCGCTGACGGCGCTCTCGGGCACGGCACAGGCTCAGGGCTACGGACGCGGCGGCACGCCCGGCGAGTTCGATTTCTACGTGCTGGCCCTGTCCTGGTCGCCGACCTATTGCGAGACTGCGGGACGGCGTGATGCCGACGGCCAGTGCCGGCCGGGGCGCGGCCTCGGCTTCGTCGTCCACGGGCTCTGGCCGCAATACACGCGAGGCTACCCGTCCGATTGCTCTTCCGTCGAGCGTTCTCCCACCCGTCAGGCCATGGATGTGGCCGGCGAGGTCTATCCGAGCGAGGGATTGGCCCGCTACGAGTGGCGCAAGCATGGGACCTGCTCCGGTCTCGATCCGATGTCGTATTTCAAGGCTGCCGCTCAGGCGCGTGAGGCGGTGAACATTCCACCCGCCTTCGCCAAGCCTGATTCCGATACGCGCATCGCGCCCGTCGACATCGCCCGCCAGTTCGTAGCGGCCAACCGTGGGCTTCGCCCGGACATGATGTCGGTCACCTGCACCAGGGGAGAGTTGCAGGAGGTGCGAATCTGCTTCACCAAGGACCTGCGCGGCTTCACGCCCTGTCCCGAAGTGGCGCGGCAGAATTGCCGTGCGGGCGAGATCGCCGTCGACGCGAGCCGGTGAGCCCATGAACCTGCGCCCATGAATTACAGGCACGCCTTCCACGCCGGCAATTTCGCCGACGTGCTCAAGCACCTCGTGCTGACGCGCGTGCTCCACCATCTCAAGGCCAAGCCCACGGGCTTTCGCGCCATCGACACCCATGCGGGCCTCGGCTTCTACGACCTGACCGGTGACGAGGCAGGGCGCACCGGCGAGTGGCAGGATGGATGGGGTCGCCTCGACACCCCCTTCCCCGACGAGGTGGAGGTGCTCTTCGCGCCCTATCGCGAGGCCGTCGCCGCCACCAAGGCGCGGCACGGTGCGGACATCTATCCGGGTTCGCCGGCGATCATCCGCGAATTTCTTCGGCCCACCGACCAGGGTGTCTTCGTCGAGTTGCACCCCGCCGACGCCGAGATCCTGCGCGAGCGCTACAATCAGGATCCGCGCACCAAGGTGATGCATCTCGACGGATGGACCGCCCTCAACGCGCTGATCCCTCCCCCGGAACGCCGGGGCGTCGTGCTGATCGACCCACCTTACGAAGAGCTCGGCGAAGTCGACCGGCTCGGCGCGGCCCTGGCCAAGGCCGTGGCGAAATGGCCGACGGGCATCTATCTCGGCTGGTATCCGATCAAGGATGTCGACCTCATCGACCGCATGGTGGCGGAACTCGACCGCTCGCTCTCCCGGCCCGCCCTGCGCATCGACCTGATGATCTCGGAGCCGTATCCCAACCGTCTCAACGGCAACGGCCTCATCGTCATCAACCCGCCCTGGCGCCTTGCCGACGAGGCGGCCCTGTTTCTACCCGCCCTGGCCGAGCGGCTGGCGCGGGGCGATTACGGCGCGTTCCGCTGCGATGCATTCGGCATCGAGGCTTGAACTCTGCCGTGAAGGTCTTCCATCGATGAGTTCCGCGATTCCCATCGCCAGCGCGGCGATTCCGGGCAGCATCGAGACGATGCGTCTCGTCCGTTACGACGATGCCTACTCGATCATGGTCGGCACGGCCGAACTGATGAACGACCGGCATCGCGACTCGGAGCGCGCACTGGCCACGGTCACCTGCGCGCGACTCGGCGGGAACGCGGCGCCGAAGATTCTCATCGGCGGCCTCGGCATGGGCTTTACCCTGCGCGCGGCGCTCGATGCCCTCGGCCCGCGGGCCGAGGTGGTCGTGGCTGAACTGATGCCGGCTGTGATCGCCTGGGCGAGCGGTCCCCTCGCCCATCTCTTCACCGGTAGCCTCGACGATCCGCGCGTCAGCCTGGTCGAGGCCGACGTGAACCGCCTTATCCAGTCGGGACAGGCTCAGTTCGATGCCATCCTCCTCGACGTCGACAACGGCCCCAAGGGGCTGACGCGCCGGGAGAATGACCGCCTCTACGATGGCTGGGGCCTCAAGCGGGCGCATTACGCCTTGCGGGACGGCGGCATCCTGGCGGTCTGGTCCGGAGGGCCGGACCGCCGATTCAAGAAGCGGCTCCGGCGCTTCGGCTTCGATGTCGAGGAGCACCGCTATCCCGCCCATCCCGGCGGGCGCCGTCACGTGCTCTGGATCGCGGTCCGGCGAGACGGGTAGTCCATTCTCCCCCGCCACGATCCCGAGACGATCGGCGTCAGTAATTATAGGAGCGGCGCGGGTAGGCCTGATTCGGCGCATAGCCGGCTCCGCGTTGCTGTACGCGGGAGCCGTACTCGATCTCGCGCTGCTGCTTGGCGCGGCGGTTGGCGAGGTAGCGCCCGCCAATGCAGCCCGCCACCGCGCCCACGACGCCGCGCTCGGCGAGGTAATGCCCGGCGAGGCCGCCGATGATCGCGCCCTTGATGCAGCCCTTGGCTTCGGCCGCCCCCGTGCTCGCCACGGTGAGCAGCGCCAGGGCCGAGAGCGTTGCAACGATGCGCATGATCATCCTCCAGCATTTCTTCGGGCACGAATTCTTCGGGCACGAATTCTTCGGGGATGAAACACCGGCCCGGAGCTTAGCGTTCCGGGCATGGTTCGGGTGATGGCAAGAAACCGCGACGCGCCTCAGGCGGCGACGCGTCCCTCCAGCGGGAATACCTTGGCGGGGTTCATCAGCCATTTCGGGTCGAACACGTTGCGGACCCGCATCTGCTGGTCGAGGTCGGCCTGCGCATACTGGAAGCGCATGAGCTCACGCTTCTCGATACCGACGCCGTGCTCCCCGGTGAGGCAGCCGCCGACCTCGACGCAGAGCTTGAGGATCTCGTCGCCGGCGGCCTCTGCCTTCTGCAACTCGCCGGGCTTGTTGATGTCGAACAGGATCAGCGGATGCAGGTTGCCGTCGCCGGCATGGAACACGTTGGCGACGCGCAGCCCCTTGTCGGCGCAGATCGCGCCGATGCGATCCAGCACCAGTGGCAGCTGGCCGGTAGGGATCGTGCCGTCCATGCAGATGTAGTCCGAGATGCGACCCGTGGCGCCGAAGGCGGATTTGCGGCCCTTCCAGATCGCGGCGCTCTCGGCTTCGGATTTCGAGACCCTGATACTGGTGGGCCGGTAATCGCGGGCGATGGCCTCGATCCGGCCCAACATCGCCTCGCATTCCGCGTCCGACCCTTCGACCTCGATGATCAGCATCGCCTCGGCGTCGCGGGGGTAGCCGGCCTGCGCGAAATCCTCGGTGATGAGGATCGCCTCGCGATCCATGTATTCCATGGCCACGGGGATGATGCCGGCAGCGATGATGGCGGCGGTGCAGGCGCCGGCATCCTCCACCGAGGAGAAGCCGACCAGAGCCGGGCGTGCCCCTTCCGCCGCGCGCAGGATGCGCACCGTGGCTTCGGTGACGATGCCGAGCTGGCCTTCCGATCCGCAGATCAGACCCAGGAGGTCGTAGCCGGCGCTGTCGAGATGGGCGCCGCCGATCTCGGCTACGGTGCCGTCGTTCATCACCAGGGTGACGCCGAGCAGGTTGTTGGTGGTCACCCCGTATTTCAGGCAATGCGCGCCGCCGGAATTCATCGCGATGTTGCCGGCGATGGTGCAGGCGAGCTGGCTCGACGGGTCTGGCGCGTAGAAGAACCCCTCGTGGCTCACCGCCCCCGAGATCGCGAGGTTGGTGAGGCCCGATTCCACCCGCGCGACGCGGTTGTCGAAATCCACGTCGAGGACGCGCGTCATCTTGGCGACGCCGAGGATGATCGCATCTTCCTGGGCGATTGCTCCGCCGGCGAGGGAGGTGCCGGCTCCGCGCGCCACCACACGCACGCCGTTGGCATGGCAATAGGCCATGATCGCGGAGACCTCGGCGGTGGTCGAGGGCAGGACCACGGCGAGCGGCATCTTGCGATAGGCCGTCAGACCGTCCGTCTCGAAGGCGCGGCGCTCGTCCTCGGTGACGATCAGGGCCTCCGCCGCCACGAGTGGGCGCAGGCCGGCGATGATCGTCTCGCGTCGGGCAAGGGTGTCGGGATCGGGGATGGGAAAGGCGATCGACATGGGGCGCAGGCTCCTCGGCGTATCGACCCGTCTTCAGCTCTCGCTCAGCTTGGAAGGACTAAAACTTGGCGGTGAGCCGTTCAGGACAATGGAATTGGACGACGTCTAAACGAAAACCGGTTTCGGTGCATCCGTTTGTGGTGTGCCGACGTTTGCCCCGAAGCGAAAACGCCCGATCGGGCTTCCTTTCGTCGCAGGGACCCTAGGTGAGTTTGGAACGTTCCCAGTCTCGATCTGTTCTAAACCAAAAAGCTCTGCCATAAGCTAGACCGGCTCATGCCGCCCAACGGAGGAAATAAAACGATGCGTCACCTCATCCTCGGCGCCGCGCTCGCGCTGATGCTCCCGATGTCCGCGCAGGCCCAGGAAGCCGGCGACGCTGCTGCCGGTGAGAAAGTCTTCTCGGCGTGCAAGGCCTGCCACAATTTCGAGAAGAACGGCGTCGGTCCGAGCCTCAAGGGCGTGTACGGCGAAAAGGCCGGCGAGGGCCATGACGGCTACAGCTTCTCCGCCGCGCTGAAGAATTCCGGCATCACCTGGGACGATGCGAATCTCAAGGAATGGCTGAAGGATCCCAAGGCCAAGGTGCCCGGCACCAAGATGGTCTATCCGGGCCTCAAGGACGACAAGAAGATCGCCGATCTGATCGCCTACCTCAAGACGAAGTCCTGACGAACAGGGGCCGCAGCCGATTACAGCGGTTGCGGCTCCGAACCTTCGTCGCCGAGAATACTTTGTCGATCGTCACCGAGGCCGCTCCCGTTCACGCAGGGGCGGCCTTCCTGTGTCGCGGGTCATCGACCGTGCTGCGCGAAGCATGGCCGTCATGCGGCTTATCGGAGCGGTGCTTCGTTTCCGCTCGAGAATTACGGCACCGGAACGGTCCATTCCGTCTTCAAGGAGAGAATGCCGGATGACCGTTACTTGGAAAAAGACCGTTACGTGGAGATTGCGGGTCCCGCATTGGTGCCGGTGACGTTGTCGTGGAGCGCGCCACGCAGCATCACCAGGGAATCGAGGAGGGCTTGGCGGGCATCCTCCGACATGCCGGTGAGAGCGCCGGCCAGACCGGGGACGCAATCCATCCGTCCCTCGAGGTCACGCCCCTTGAGGGTCAGGAAGATGCTGACCTGACGTTCATCGGCCCTATCGCGGGCTCGGCGGACATGGCCCGACGCTTCGAGGCGTTTGAGGAGAGGCGTCAGCGTCCCGGAATCGAGGAACAGGCGCGTACCGATCTCCTTCACCGTCAGGCCCTCCTGTTGCCACAGGACGAGGAGGACCAGATATTGTGGATAGGTCAGGTCATGGGCGGCCAGCAGCGCACGATAGGCCCGCCCGAAGGCGTGAGCCGCGGAATAGACTGCGAAGCAGAGTTGGCTGTCGACGCTGCGGTCTGACGCGGGAACTTGGTCGATCGCCGTGGTCTGCGTGTTGCGCCGGCCTGCCATGGTAGCGGCCTCCTTCTCTGTCGGGTGCGGTGTCGAGTCCGACCCGGGTACCCTATCTAGTTGAAAATGCGGAATGGTCACCCTCACACGCGGCAATCCCGCAAGAGGATTGCGCGCAATCGAGTTCGATGCCATATGAGATATCAGTTGTGCGCAACCTAGTTTGTGTGCGTCGGACGGATCGTCTGATGCGCAGCACCTCCCTCAACGGTCGAACCGTCCGGCCCCGTGGTCGGATCTACCCCCTCATTCCACTGGAAGCAGAAAGAAGACCATGAAGGCTCTCTATACCGCTCATGCCCATGCCACCGGCGGCCGTGAAGGCTCCGCCTCCACCGACGACAACGCGGTCAATGTCACCCTCGTCACACCGAAGGAACTCGGCGGCGGCGGCGGGAACGGCACCAACCCGGAACAGCTCTTCGCCACCGGCTATGCCGCCTGCTTCCTCGGCGCGATCAAGTTCGTCGCCGGCAAGGACAAGGTGAAGATCCCCGAGGACGCCAAGGTCGAATCCTCGGTCGGCATCGGTCCTCGCGACGATGGCGAGGGCTTCGGTCTGGTCGTCACCCTCAAGGCCACTCTGCCCGGAATCGAGCGCGACAAGGCCGAGGACCTGGTGAAGCGCGCTGACGTGGTGTGCCCCTATTCCCATGCCACCCGCGGCAACATCCAGGTCGATATCAGCGTCGCGTAGACCGCACGCCATGCACGGGCCGGAGAGGCTTGCCCTTCCGGCCCGTTGTCTCGCACAGGTGTCGTTCGGGAAACGGCATCCATCTTGGCGTACCGACGTCAGGCCACGGTCACGATCAGCACGGTTCCCTCGATCCCCGTGACTCGGATGCGGGTACCCGTCGCTGCATCGGGTCCCGAGACGCGCCACAGCGTGTCGTTGACCTTGATCCGCCCGAATCCGTTGGTGATCGCGGTATCGAGGTGGAATTCCTGGCCGATCAACCCTTGCGCGCCGCGGTTGAGGCTGTTGGGGCGTCCCGTCATCCGCTTCTGGGCCAGGATGACCAGCCCGACCGAGAGTCCCGCGAAGAAGATGATCTGGGCCTGCCACGGCATCGGCACGACGGCGACTTCGAGCCCCGTGACCAGGGCCGCGGTGCCGAGCCAGACCAGGAACACGCCCGAGATGGCGAGTTCCGCCCCCATCAGGATCAGCCCGATGAGGATCCAGGTCCAGACCGGACCCAAGGCCGCCAGAACATCGAGGATCACGCGGCGCTTCCCCCGGTCGGCCCGACCTTCGGCGGCAGGCCGGAGCTCTTGCGCTGCGGAGCCGATCCCTCGCCGAATACGTTGCGGGTGATCTCGGCGATGCCGCCCAGGGTGCCAGCAAGGGCCGCGGCCTCGATCGGCACCACCACCACCCGCTGGTTCGGCGCCGTGGCAAGGGCCTTGATCGCATCGACGTATTTTTCGGCCACCAGGAAGTTCGCCGCCGCAAGGTCGCCCTGAGCGATGGCTTCGCTGATCAGGCCCGTTGCCCGAGCCTCGGCCTCCGCGCTGCGCTCGCGGCCCTCAGCGTCGCGAAAGGCCGCCTCGCGCCGGCCCTCGGCTTCGAGAATGGCGGATTGCTTGCGGCCCTCTGCGCGCAGGATGTCGGCCTGGCGATGGCCTTCGGCTTCCAGCACCGAGGCGCGCTTCTCGCGCTCGGCTTTCATCTGGCGCGCCATGGCGCCGGCGAGATCGGCGGGCGGCAGGATGTCCTTGATCTCGATCCGGGTCATCTTCACTCCCCAGGGGGATGACGCCGCGTCCATGACGTGGAGCAGTCGCTCGTTGATCTCGTCGCGGTGGGACAGCAACTGATCGAGATCCATGGAGCCGACGACAGTGCGGATGTTCGTCATCGTCAGCGTCATCATCGCCGTTTCGAGGTTCGAGATCTCGTAGGAGGCCTTGGCCGCATCGAGCACCTGGTAGAACACCACCGCGTCGATCTTCACGCCCGCATTGTCGCGGGTGAAGGCCTCCTGGCTCGGCACCTCGATCACCTGCTCCATGACGTTCACACGCCGGCCGATCCGCTCGACATAGGGAGCGATGAGTCCCAGCCCGGATTCGAGGGTGCGCGAATAACGGCCGAACCGCTCGACCGTGTAGACGTAGCCCTGCGGAATGATGTTGATGCCGATGGCGAGGGTGACCACCACGAGGACGACGAGCGCCACCGCCACCACGCTCAACCCGATCGAGAGATCCATTCGCGTCCCCTGCCGCCGCACCGCGACATTGACACCGCGCTGCGCTTTCCGTGCAAGCTCGGCCGTCGTGAGACGGCACGTTTTGTCAGGGCTCCCCTACCGGCTAGGCGGGGCGGCCGGACCCGTACCGACCGGCGTCGAAAACCGATCTCCCTCCCATGCCGAGCCGGCGCCTTACCGCGCCCACACCCCCAGGCGTTCCGTCCGCGCCCGGTCCTCGGCCGCGACGAGGTCGGGGGTCGCTTCCGAGGAGGCACGGCCTCCGCCGTTGAACAGGACGACTTCCGAAAGATCGCGGCCCTCCACCGAGCAGAGATAGGCCTCGCTCCCGGCCACCGTCTGGCAGGTCACCGGGCGCCCTGCGAGGTAGCGGGTCAGTTCCTCCGGCTGGCCGCCGCGGACCCACTCCACGCCGAACAGGCGCACGAGCTTGCCGCCGACGCGCAGGGTCGCGGTGTCGATCACCTCGGTCTTGCCGGTGACGGCGTTGGAGGGCTCCGGCGGCTTCGTCGGAACCTCTTCGGCCGAGGGGGGGCTCGGTTCTTCCACGGGCATGCCGGGAGGGTTCGCGGGGGATACGGTCTCGCGCGGATTGACCAGCGTGGATGGCTGGCTCGGGGCCTGCTGAGGCGGAGCTGGGGCTGGCGCCGGAGTCGAATCGGGCGTCCTTGCCTCCTGTCGGGGAAGCTCCGCATCCGGTGCGATCGTCGGCCTGTCGTCCCCGCCGCTATTGGCGAGGACCAGGACGACGACGAGCCCGCCGAGCAGGCCGGCACCGGCCAGCGTACTCGGCCGGGTCAGGACATGGCCTTCATCCGGACGAAGGCGGCGCAGCCCGTTCCCGGCCCGGGCGAGCAGGCCGGACATGCGAGGCGCGCCCGTTGGTTGCGATCCCTGAAGCGGCGTTTCCGGAAAAGAAGAGCGGGTGCTTCCGGTGAAGGTGGACAAGCGTTCGCGGGCGATACCGATCGTCGCCCGTGCCTTGTCGCCGAAACCGGCACCGATCCGGATACCTCGCTCACGCAAGGTCAGCTGGGCGCCCGAGCCCGGAATGCGACTCTGCCGATCGGCGAATTGGTGCCTGACCCCGCTCAGGGTCTCCGACCAGGTGGCGGAGACCGCGGTCGCCGCAGCCCTCCCCCTTGCGGCCGAGCGGGCCATCACCGAGCGTGCGAGCTCCGATTGCGTCTCCACGAACCGCGCCGTGGCCGCCTTGATCTCCTCGGAGGTAGTGGGCTCGGGCAGCGGTTCGACGACGGGCTTCGGCGGGACCGGCACGAACAATGCCCCGTGGCGCTCCCGCAATTCCGCAAACAGTTCCTCCAGGGTCAGCGGACCGTTCTCGCCCTCGCGCGGCGTGCCGGACCGATCCACGATCCTGTAGAAGGGGGGAGCGGCGGCCGGCTCGACCACGGCCTCGGCAAGCAGCTGCAATGTCCGTCGCGCCACCGGAAATGCATCCTGCCGGCGGATCTCCGCCTCGATCAGTACCCTCACGGATTCCCGTGCGGCTCGTGCTGCGACGATGGCCGGCGCCTCGACGCCTTCGGACACCTTCGTCGCCGTGGGCGTCCTGCCCGCGGCGCGATTCTTGTCCCTTACGGGATCCTTGTCTCCGGATGGGTTCCTGGCTGCGGTCGATGTCATCGGTTCGAATGTGTCTCAGGCGCCATGCTGCGTCGCTGCTGCGGCGCTCAGCGGTCCGGGTGCGTAGCGGCGCAGAACCCGGCTCGATTCGGACACGATCACCGGGCGCGGCCCGTTGAAGGAGACTTCGAGGGTCAGTTCCGCGACGCCCTGAGAGCGCGCGCCGTTCCGTGGATTGTCGGCTCGAAAATCGAAGGTGGAGCGCACGATGCAGGTTCCCGTGCCGACGCTGCAGGCGATGCGCGCGGAGCCGCCCTGCATCACGTAGCGTCGTTCGGGCCAACGCCGGACGAAGCGGCGCTTCTCCGCCATCAGGGCGGAGAGCGACAGAATGCGGCCGTGGAAGCGGACACGTTCCGCGTAGAAGCGCGGCGCCGCGGCGACCATGCCGTCGCCGGAGGCGGAGACGGTATCGAGATAATCCTCGCTCAGCCGTTGCGCCTTGCCGGCCCATTCGGGGAAGCGGTCGGCGGAGGCCACCGCCATGCCGGGAGCGACGGTGATCGGGAGCGCGTTCGGAGGGGCATTCGACAGCCGGCGATGCGAGCGCCTGGCGCCCGCTTCGGCTTGGCGGATGCTGCGACGGGTGCGTTGCGGCGCTTCGGCACTCTTCTCCTCGGCGGATGAAGCGCTGGCATCGGCCGTGGCGGTGTCGGGCTTCGTCGCCTGGGATGCGCTGCCCTGTAGTGTGTCCTTTTCGGCCAGGGGCGAAGCGGGCTTCGCTTCGGCTTTCGGCTCGGGCTTCGTCTCCGCCTTGGCCGGAGGATCGACCCAGGCCGGACGCGTCTGGGCGTCGACATTGCCGGCGGAGAGGAGCGCGCCGAGCAGGGCGGCCGAGCAGGTGGAGAACAGACCGTAGCGCATGGCATCTCACCGCTGTCGCGAACGACGTGGAGGGTGGGCACGACCGCATCAGAGCGCCCGGCCTGGGGGAAACGTCAAGGTCGGGCTTTCGGTTGCCCGCGTGGTCGAGATGGCTCGACGTGCGAACCTGCCGTCCCGCGAGCGTTAGCACGACGCACCGATCCGCCGCTTACCCGTGGTATCGTTCCACGCGCTATGCCCGCTGTTCCCACCCCTCGGAATCCGACCGGCCTCGGGACGTCCACGATCCGGCGGCATGGACATCTCCTTTTGCTTCATGCCTCCTCTCGCTGCCGCTACCCCTTGCCATCAGCGCGCAAGCGCCCACCTCTGGAGAGCTTGACGGGTCCGGGCCCCTCTGGCGGCCGAGGCGTCGGCCGCGATGTCGGACCCCTTCTTTGCCTTTGCGCTCACGCGGCGCGAACGCACCGGGGGGTTCTGATACACGTGGTGGTCTCAATGATTTCGCGAGGCATCTCGCGATGCCCGTCCGTGGAGGCTTACGCGTGAGCGCTGCCTCCACCCGCCGTGCGCTCCTCCTCGTCAATCCGAACGCGCGCAACGGTTCGTTCTCCCTCGATTCCGTCCGCGAGGCCCTGCGTGATGCCGGTATCGAGCCATTCGAGCCGCCGGGCGATCCCGATTGCACGGCGGTGATCAAGCGCCATGCGAAGGAATGCGATCTCGTCATCCTCGGCGGCGGCGATGGCACCATGAACTCCGCCGCACCGGCCCTGGTCGAGACCGGCCTGCCGCTTGGCATCCTGCCGCTCGGCACCGCCAACGATCTCGCCCGCTCCCTCGGCCTGCCCACCGACCCGGTGGAGGCCGCGCGCCTCATCGGCACCGCCCAGCCGCAGGCGGTCGATCTCGGCTGGGTCAACGGCCGCTACTACTTCAACGTGGCGAGCATCGGCTTCTCGGCCGAGCTGGCCGGCGATCTCACGTCCGAATCGAAGAAGAAGTGGGGCACGCTCGGCTACGCGATCGCGGCCATGCGGGTTCTTCGGCGGGTGCGGCCGTTCACGGTCTATCTCGAACACGACGGGCAGACCGAGACCATCACGACGATCCAGGTCTCGGTGGGCAACGGCCGGCACTACGGCGGCGGCATGACGGTGGAGGAGACGGCTACCGTCGATGACGGCAAGCTGGATTTCTACAGCCTCGAAGTCTCGCATTGGTGGCGGTTGATCGCGCTGCTGCCGGCCCTTCGCCGCGGCACGCAGGGCAAGGCCGCCGACGTGCGCGCCTTCAACACCACCGAGATCGTTGTGAAGACCAAGAAGCCGAGGCCGGTGAATACGGACGGCGAGCTCTCCACCTACACGCCGGCCCATTTCAAGGTCGTGCCCAAGGCCATCCGGATCTATGCGCCCGAGCCTTCGGCGCGCCCCGGCATCATTCCCACCGCTTCCTGACCTGACGACGTTCGAGGTTCTCTTTCCGTGGATTCCCTTCTTCAGCTCGCCGCAGACCCCACCGCCTGGGTGGCCCTCGCCACTCTCATCGTGATGGAGGTGGTGCTCGGCATCGACAACCTGATCTTCATCTCGATCCTCACCAACAAGCTGCCGGCCCATCAGCAGACCAAGGCCCGCCGCATCGGCATCGGCCTCGCGCTGGTCCTGCGTCTGGGCCTGCTCGGCACGGTCGCCTACATCGTCCACCTGACGCAGCCGGTCTTCGAGATCTTCGGCAAGGGCTTCTCCTGGCGGGACATGATCCTCATCGCCGGCGGCCTGTTCCTGCTGTGGAAGGCGACGAAGGAGATCCATGAAAGCGTCGATCCCGATGACGGGCATGCGGAGACCTCATCCCCCGTGACCCTGAGCTTCGCCGCCGCCGTCGGCCAGATCCTGGTCCTCGACCTCGTCTTCTCCATCGACAGCATCATCACCGCCGTTGGCATGACCGATCACGTGCCGATCATGGTGATCGCCGTCATCACCGCCGTCACCGTCATGCTGCTCGCGGCCGACCCCCTGGCGCGCTTCATCGCCGCCAACCCGACCGTGGTCATGCTCGCCCTCGGATTCCTGATCATGATCGGCATGACGCTGATCGCGGAGGGCTTCGGAGCGCATGTGCCGAAGGGCTACATCTACACCGCCATGGCCTTCTCGGCCGGTGTGGAGGGGCTCAACCTCCTCGCCCGCCGCAGGAGGCGGGCGAAGCAGACCGGCCCGGTCTGAAGGGGAGGCTGTTTCACGGGAAAACGAAGAAGGGCCCGACCGGGAGACCGGCCGGGCCCTTCTTCGTTCGGGAGAGGGTAGGCCGTCACCGAGAGCTGATCGATGGTGACGGCGGCTTCCTGTGCGTAGGCCCTGGAACTCAGCGCGACCGTGCCCGTCGCCAGGGCAGTTCCAATGGTCGCCGCTAAGCAGGTTCGCGTTGGTAAGCCAACGCTTCACCCAGCTTGGCTTATCGATGCGTCGCAGGTTCTTGTCGCAGAACCGGGGACCACTTCTGCGAAACCTGCCTAGCCCGATCCGCCGAAGCGGGGCTTCGCGCTAGGTCGATCGGAGGAGTCGGGGCATGGGGAGCTTCCTGGAACGCCTGCCGCCAATGAAGGCGACAGGCGTGCTCTTGAAGGTCCCGAGCTTGGATATAAAAAAAGTGTTTCGGTATATAAGCTTAGAGTAGTTCGACGCTACAAGATCGGCTCGCGCAGCGCCGAGGTTTCGCGAGCACAGATGGCCTGATCGGGAGGCGAACCTTCCTGAGAAAGGTTCTTTGCGAGTTCGACGCGAGCGCGTTCGAAATCCGCACGGAAGCCTGCATCACCCTGGAGCGAGCTGACGACGACGCTGGCGGTCGTACGTCCGGCCTCGACATCGCTTGCCCAATGCACACCGCAGACGATGCGGTTCTCGCCATAGGCCTTGCCGCGCACGAAGAACTGCGTCGCCTTCTCGGGGACGAGGGCCGCGAGAATGGACGCATAGGCCCATCCCTGGGTGGCATGGCTGGACGGGAAACTATAGGCGTCGCCGAGTTCGCGCGTCCGTGCCACGCAGATCTCGGCCTCGTTGCCGACGAAAGGACGCAGCCGGCGATAATGCTCCTTGAGCGAGCGGGTGGCCCGGCTGATGTCGAGGCGGGTCCGCTCCAGCAGCGTCATCAGGGCCGGAGAACGGGACTGGTCGATCTTGCGGCCGAGCACGCAGGCGAAATCGTCGAGAATGGCGGAAGGTCCGTCGGCCACGTCGGCCGTGGCGAGGTCCCAGCGTGCGCTGCCCTTGAGGGCGCGGGTCGCCGAGAACACCGTCTTGTCCGCCGCTTCGGCAGCAGATTGTCCACGGGGCGGAGGAGGCAGGATCGCGACGGCATCCGGCGCAGTAGCGTCGGAGAGGTAGGGAGCCCGTGCGGCCTTGCCCGGCGTCAGCGGCGTCGTCGCCACGGCCGGAGCCGAACGGGGCCTCGCCTCGGTCGCGCTCGGATCAAGGGTGTTCGGGGCGGGGACCTGCGCCCAGGTCGAGCCCGTCATCAGTGCGAATGACGTCAGCGCGAGCGACGCGACAGCGGGAAGCAGGGGAGACATGACAGCGGCTCTGGATGAAGGACGTCGGGATCGTCAGACTGCATTTGGCCATACTGTCCCTGAACGACACTCGTATGGCACCCTGAGCGCATGACATTTCTCCATTCCGTAATGGATTTGATGGCCGATCGTTTCCTGGGTCTCTTTCTTCCTCCGATACATTTCTGTCGTCGGCACAGCGATGCGGACGCGGCCCGCGCCGATGTCAGAGGTTGGCGCGGATCGCGGCGGCCACCTCACCCGGATATTCCTCGTGCGGGCTCAGGGCACCCGGGATCGACGCCTTGGCCACGCGGCCGGAGGCGATGAGCGCATCCATCTCGGCGCCTGAGCGGCGGGGTGCGCGCTCCGGGCGCAGCACGAGGATCGGGGGAAGATCGTCCCCTTCGAACAGGGCGAGGAAATCCTTGCGGGCCTTGAACGGGTCGAGGCCACCGGTGACGAAGGCGGCCGTGCCGAACCGACCGCCGGGCTGGAGGGTGACGGCGTGCTTGTCGGCGATGATGCCGGGCGTGACATGGTCGGGATCGGCATAGACATGCGCGCGCATCATCCGGCCGATCACCGGCGGGCTGATGTTGACCCGATAGAACGCCTCGCCGATGAGCGGGAACTCGATCACCTTGCGGATGCCCGAGAACAGTCCGCGGCGCGATTCGCCCATGGCGGTGGGCAGCGGCCCACGCCACGTGGGCGCCACGAGAACGAGCCGGTCGAACATGCCTGGATGCCGTCGCGCGGCGGCCACCAGATAAGGTGCCGCATGGCCCGCCGCGACGCCGATCGCATACGGACCTGGTACCGCCGCGATCAGGGCGTCCATGAACGCATGGAAGGTCACCGGTTCCATGGAGATCCGGGAACGCGGATGGTTCCCGAAGCCCGGCCAATCGGGGACGAGACAGCGATAATCGTGGCCGAGATTTTTGGCGAGGGGCCGCATCTCGGCGCGCGCCGAGATCGACGACAGGGCCGGTAGCAGCAGCGCGGCCGGGCCGCTCCCGACGATGTCGCAGGGCGTCGGCACCTTGCGCTCCCGCACGTCGAGCTGGAAGCCGCGGGTGGAGTGGGCCGGTTCGATCATCGCTCGCAACCCCTCATCCGTCACGACCTGCGTCAGTTCGAAAATCTATGGCGCCACCGACCTCCGCACAGGGCGACCCGGCGTCGCGAGCCGGATCGAATCGCATGCTCGGCCAACCTCCTCTGCGCGGGGAGGTGGGCCGCGCAGCTTGGGAGAGAGGCGAAGACCGAGGGGCTGCCTCAGGTGCGAAGCAACTCGTTGATGGCGGTCTTGGAGCGGGTGCCGGCATCCACGCGCTTGACGATCACGGCGCAGTAGAGGCCGGGGCCGGGCGTGCCGTCGGGCAGATCCTTGCCGGGCGTGGTGCCGGAGACCACCACCGAGTAGGGCGGCACGCGGCCGTACATGACCTCGCCGGTGCTGCGGTCGATGATCTTGGTGGAGGCGCCGATATAGACGCCCATGGAGAGCACGCTGCCCTGGCCGACGATCACGCCCTCGGCCACTTCGGCGCGGGCGCCGATAAAGCAATCGTCCTCGATGATGACCGGGTTGGCCTGGAGCGGCTCGAGCACGCCGGCGATGCCGGCACCGCCGGAGATGTGGCAGTTCTTCCCCACCTGCGCGCAGGAGCCGATGGTGACCCAGGTGTCGACCATCGTGCCCTCGCCCACATGGGCGCCGAGATTGATGAAGGACGGCATCAGCACCGCGCCGGGCGCGATGTAGGAGCCGCGCCGCACGATACAGCCCGGCACCGCGCGGAAGCCCGCCTCGCGAAAGTGCTTCTTCTTCCAGCCCTCGAACTTCGAGGGGACCTTGTCCCACCAGTTCGCGCCGCCGGCGCCGCCATGGATGATCTCCATGTCGTTGAGCCGGAAGGACAGCAGCACCGCCTTCTTGAGCCACTGGTTGACCTGCCACTCCTCGCCGGCCTTCTCGGCCACACGGACCTTGCCGGAATCGAGCAGGTCGAGGGCCTCGTCCACGGCGTCGCGCACGGCGCCCTTGGTGGAGGTGTCGATGCCGGCGCGCTCCTCCCAGGCAGTCTCGATGGTGGCGGCGAGGTCGGCATGGGACATGGGGGCATTCCGGTCGGTAAGGGGAGGGCTGTGCTTACAAAAGGCGGCCGGGCCTGTCACCCATCACGGATGGGGAGTGAGGTTTGTGGGGAGAGGCTTGCTCCATGCCCTCCCGCGCGGCCACGCGCTTCGAACCACAGGATCGATTCGGTCGTGGGTTGGTACTAAGAGAAGGCCTCGCCAAGACCGGCACCGTGCCGGGATGACGCGCCCTGGTGCGACGACCGCCTGATGGATACGCATACCGATCTCTGGCTCGCCGCGAGCATCGTGGTGATGTCGCTGCTGCTCTCGGCCTTCTTCGCGGGGGCCGAGACCGCGTTCACTGCCGCCTCTCGGGCTCGGATGCTCTCCCTGGAGAACAGCGGGGACCTCCGCGCACGCCTCGTGAACCGCATCCTCGCCTCGCGCGAGCGTTTCATCGGCGCCATGCTGATCGGCTACAACATCGTCGCCATCGGCGCCTCGGCCTTCACCACCAGTGTGCTGACGACGATCTTCGGCAAGAGCGGCGTGCTCTACGCCACGGGCGTGATGTCTGTCCTGGTCATCGTCTTCGCCGAGGTGCTGCCGAAGACCCTCGCCATCAACAAGCCGGACCAGGCCGCGCTCTTCATGGCACGGCCCGTCGCCTTCATGGTGGCGCTCCTCGGGCCGGCGGCCATCGCCATCGAGAATCTGGTCAGGCTGATGCTGCGCCCCTTCGGCGTCACCATCGGCGAGCATCAGTCGATCCTCTCTCCCACCGAGGAGATCCGGGGGCAGGTCGCCCTGCTTCATCGCGAGGGCGGTGTCGCCAAAGCCGAGCGCGACATGCTCGGCGGCCTCCTCGATCTGCACGAACTGACCGTCTCCGAGGTCATGGTGCACCGCACAAAAATGCGCATCATCAACGCCGACCTGCCCTCTGAGGAGATCGTGCGGGAGGTTCTGGCCTCTCCCTATACCCGCATGCCGCTCTGGCGCGGCACCTCCGAGAACATCATCGGCGTTCTCCACGCCAAGGATCTTCTGCGCGCCCTCGATGCGGCCGGTGGCGATGCGTCGGGTCTGAAGGTCGAGGCCCTGGCTCTCGAAACCTGGTTCGTGCCCGATACGACGTCGCTCCGCGATCAACTCAAGGCCTTCCTCACCAAGAAGACCCATTTCGCCCTCGTCGTCGACGAGTACGGCGAGGTGATGGGCCTCGTCACCCTCGAGGATATCCTGGAGGAGATCGTCGGCGACATCGCCGACGAGCACGATGTCGCGGTCTCGGGCGTGCGGCCCCAGGGCGACGGCTCGGTGAATGCCGACGGCTCCGTCGCCATCCGCGACCTCAACCGGGCCATGGACTGGAGCCTGCCCGACGAGGAGGCCACGACCATCGCCGGCCTCGTCATCCACGAGGCGCGGGCCATTCCCGATACCGGCACCGCCTTCAACTTCCACGGTTTCCGGTTCCAGGTGCTGCGAAAGACCAAGAACCGCATCACCTCGCTGAGAATCACACCCCTCGTTCCGATGATCGCGAAAAAGGGCGAGGAGGAGGGGTAGGGCGAAGGACCGGTTCCCTCGGACTTCCGCAGCGAAGCGGACGGTGAGCCGGGGCCCGGAGCCGGATGCCGCGAAGCGTCCGGTCCTATCCTCGTGGTGTCGGCCGCCAGCCCGGCGGGGCCATCTCGAATCCCTCGAACCGGAAGGCCGGGGAGACGGTGCAACTCACCAAGGTCCATGAACCGAGGCTCGTGGCGGTCTGCCAATGCCCGGCCGGCACGACGATCTGCGGATGCTGTCCATGGGCGAGGTCGGGGCCGAGATAGGTAGCGGTGGCGTCGTGCCCGTTCGGGCTCGTGGTGATGACCATCGGTGCGCCGGCATGCCAGAACCAGATCTCGGCGGCATCGACGCGGTGCCATTCGGAGGTCTCGCCGAGATCGAGGAGATAATAGATCGCGCTTCCGACGGAGCGGCCGTCGATCTCCTTCGGATCGCGAAACGTCTCTCGGTAATGGCCGCCTTCCGGATGAGGCTGCAGCCCCAGCCTGGCGATCACCTCGGCGGCCTTCATTCCATTCCCCTCTTCGAGTCCATCACGGTTGTCCCGCCGGGATGGCACCTTGCGGCAATTGCAGGCCTCGCGGGACGGCGCCGTCCCCGATTCCGGGCTCTCTCCCGGCTCCTTCGCCGGCGGAGGGCTTGGGCTGTCGCGGTGATTTCGCGACGGGCTTTGCCTTCTCCTTCTCCTTCTCCTTCGCCTTGGCGACAGGAGGCTGCTTGACCTCCGGAGCATCGCCGCAGCGGCGGTGATCGAGCCGCGCCAGGGCCTCGCCGGCCTCGGAAACGACGTTGAGAAAATCGGGCAGGACGGTCAGCTGCTCGTCCCAGCGCACCGGTCCGCCCGTCGCCGCCTCCAAGGATGCAGGCGTCCCGCCCCGGCGCAGGGCCAGGAGATCGGGGCCGAAGGCGGTGGCGGCCTTGTTGCCGATGACCACCTGCAGCACCTGCGTCGTCTCCGGTGTCAGCGGGCGAAGCGGGTTGTCGACAGTGATGGTGCCGCTGCGCGTCACCCAGAGCGAGACCGCGCCATGACCCTCGTAAAAGGCGCCCTGACCGTTGTCGCAGACCACGATGAGCTCCGGCAGCTTCACGGGGGCGAGGTTGGCCGCCGGCATCAAGGCGGGCGCGACATCTTTCGGCTCGCCGGATTTCACGGCTGGTTTCGCCACCGGTTTCGGCCTGGGCTTCGGTTTCGGCTTGGGCTTCGCGGCCGGAGCCTCGACCTCTCCCGCCGGCGCGGCGTCCTCCTGGGCGAAGACGGGTGCGCCCCCCAGCATGACGGAGAAGAGGACGGCCGAGGTCGTGAGGGCGAGCCGGCTCGCGGCCACCATCATCCGCGACCGAAGGGGGAAAAGCGGATTGCCGAAGGGGAGGGGCGGCATCGAAGAAATCTGCATGGGCCCGAGGGTTACCCCAGCCGGGTCCAGGTTGCATCCACTTGCTGCCGATCGCGAGACACTTGCCACGTCTCGCATGGGTGCTTTCGCACGAGGGCGGGGCGTCGACGCCGACATCGCCATCGGACGCGTCACGGCCGGAACGGTCCTTGCGTCTCTGCTCGACCCTTGCGTCGAGGGGATGCGGAGCCGAAACCATCCGGCGGTGGATGGTGGATCGCCATGCGCCCATTGTCGCCGGATCGACGCCCAACCTGATCTAAGACGGTTCGACTTCAACACCGCCCTGCTCTTCCTCTACCCAGACAAGGTCGATCGATGCGCATGCTTGACCGCAGCCCAGCCCATGCGGTGCCCGATCCCGCCGATCTCGAACAGGATCTCATCGCCCTGATCGAGGGATCCCGCGAGCAGGCGAGCGAGGATCCGTTTCGCAACCCCGTCCTCGCCGTGACCCTCGCGATCACCCGGCGCTTCGACCGCGAGGAGATCGGCGATGACGAACTCGACAGCTTGTTCGCGCGGCTGCGGATGCAATCCCTCGTCGCCCGGGCCGAGCGACTGCGCGGCTATGTCGGCCTCGATCGCGACGCCCATGCATCGGCGGATTCCACCATGCCGGCGCGCCTCGTGGCGGCGATCCCGAAGAGCGCGGGAGATTTCGAGACGTTTCGCGATCTCGTCGGGCGCACCGGCTTTGCCGTGGTCTTCACCGCCCACCCGACTTTCGGCATGCCGAAAGCGGTGGCGGGGCTGATCGCCGAGGCCGCATCCCAGGACAAGGAGGCCGCGCGCCTGCCCCTGATGGAGAAGGCCGCGACGCTCTCGACCCGGCCGGATGCGAGGATCAGCCTCGACGACGAGTTCGATCAGGCCTGTCATGCCGCCAATCACGGCCGTACGGCCCTGGACAGCTTCAATGCCGGCCTGCTCGATGCTGCGCGCGCCCGCTGGCCCGACCGCTGGTCCGAGCTGGTGACCAAGCCTTTCGCCATCGCATCCTGGGTCGGCTGCGACACGGACGGGCGCACCGATATCGGCTGGTGGGACACGTTGCGGTACCGCCTGGAATCGAAGCGCATGCAGCTCGACCGGGTGATGCGCCACCTGCCTGACGTGCCGGCGACCAGGGTCGTGCGCGACCTGACGCAGGGCGCGCTGGCGGCCGTCAATCGCCAGCTCGCCGTCGCCCCGCGACTCGGCACCAAACCTTCGCTGGAGGCGGTCCATCGCTTCGCGCTGGCTCTCATCATCGAGCGCGAGCGGGCACAGACCGATTCCGGGCCGATCCTGGCCGGGCTCGCCGGAGCGCTCGGGGGTGTGGAGAGCGACGAGGACAAGCGCGCCATCGCGCTCCTGCGCTCGGGCATCGCCACGCACGGCCTGTCGAACGCCCTGCCGCATTTCCGGCTCAACGCCAGCCAGATCCACAACGCGGTTCGTCGGGTGATCGACCTCGAAGGCGAGCCGACGGACGCGGCGCAGCGGCGCTCGCACCTCTCCACCATCCATGCGCTTCTCAACGACGTGCATCCGGTGGCCGTCGATTTCGGAGCGCTCGCCGCCGAGCGGGCCTCGGCTGCCCGGCTGATGATGACCATCGCGCAGATCCTCAAGCATGTGGACGGCACCCATCCGGTGCGATTCCTCATCGCCGAGACGGAGACCGGCTACACCCTGCTCGCCGCCCTCTGGCTCGCCCGGCATTACGGGATCAGCGACAAGGTCGAGATCACCCCGCTGTTCGAGACGGCGAGTGCCTTGGAACAAGGCATCCGGGTACTCGACGACGCCCTGCGCAATCCGCATTGGCGGGCCTATCTCAAGCGCATCGGCCGGCTCACGGTGCAGTTCGGCTACTCGGATTCGGGCCGCTATGTCGGCCAGCTCGCCGCGAGTTTCTGGATCGAGCGCCTGCGCCTGCGCATCACCGACCTGATGGTGCAGAACGACCTGACCGGTGTCGAGCTCGCGATCTTCGACACCCACGGCGAGTCGATCGGGCGCGGCGCACATCCGACCTCCCTGCGTGACCGCCTCGCCTATCTCGCGCCGGAAGACGCCCGCCGAAGGAACCGCAAGGCCGGGATCAAGGTCCGCCTCGAATCGAGCTTCCAGGGCTCGGACGGCTACCTGATGTTCGGTACGCAGGCGCTCGCCCGCGCGACGGTGGAGCGGATCGCCGAGCACGTCTTCGCGTTCGATGTCGCCGACGATGATTCCTTCGCCGACTACGTCCTGTCTGATGCCCCCGGAGCCGACGAGGCCGACGACCCGATCTACGGCGAGGCCGATTTCGCCGCCGAGTTCTTCACCGTGGCCCGCCAGGACATGGAGGCGCTGGTGGACGACCCCGGCTATGCCGCACTCCTCGGCACGTTCGGCCCGAGCCTCCTCGACCGGACCGGCTCACGCCCCGTGGCGCGCCAGTCCGACGGCGGCGGCCCCAGCATGATCACCCATCCGCGTCAGATGCGGGCGATCCCCAACAACGCGATCCTGCACCAGCTCGGCTATCTGGCGAATTCCCTCCACGGCCTCGGCCGGGCGGCGAGCCGCGCGCCTGACCTGTTCCGTGACATGCGCCGTGATTCCGTCCGGTTCTCCCGGGCGTTCCGGCTGGCCCAGCACGCCTCGGCAGTCGGCGATCTCGACGTGCTGCGCGCCTATATCGACACGCTCGATCCGGCGATGTGGCTAGAGCGGGCGCGGCGTACCCAGCGCGACGACCGGCGCGACGAACTCGTCATCATCGCCATGTCCCTGGATCGCCTGCGCCTCGCGCCGGATTTGCGTCGCCTGTTCGGCCGCCTCACCAGCGATTGGCTGAGCCTGCAGGCGGCGGCTCCCGATCTCGGCAAGATGTCGGTGCGGCTGACCCTGCTGCATGCGCTTCGCCTCGCCCTGATCCACCGGATCTGGTTCCTAGCGGTGCATATTCCGGGCTTTCGTCCGCAATCGGGCATCACCCGCGAGCAATTGATCGAGCGCTTCCTGCGCCTCGATATCGATGGCTGCCTCACGATGCTGGACGAGATCTTCCCGGTCACGCCCGATCCGACACTCGGGCTCAATTTCGGCGAGCCCGCCGGCCCGCGCGATGTCGGCACCTACGAATCGGAGCACAAGACGATCTTCGGTCCGATCCGCCAATCCTTCGCCCGCGTCCGCGAACTCTCGGGGATGATCCAGCACGAGGTCGGCGCCTTCGGGTAGGGCGGAAGGAACGCCGTGAATCCCGGGTTCCGCTGCGCGGCCCCGGGAAAGGTGATGAGGCAGACGATTCCTCACTTGACCACCGCCCCTTCCCTGGCCGCCCGGAGCGACAGCACAGGGTGAGCCGGAGAAGGGGCGGAACGTCGCGAAGCGCCCGATCTCAGGCTCCCGCGGCGCGGGGGCGCTCTCCGAAGATCGCGGTGCCGACGCGGATATGGGTGGCGCCCATCTGGATCGCGGCCGGGTAGTCGGCGCTCATGCCCATGGAGAGGATGGGCAGGTTGTGGCGCTCGGCGATGCGGGCGAGCAGGGCGAAATGGGCCGAAGGCGGGGCCTCGGCCGGCGGGATGCACATCAGCCCGTTGATCGCGAGCCCGTGGGTCTCGCGGCATTCGCTGAGCAGAACGTCCACCTGAGAGGGCGAAACCCCGGCCTTCTGCGGCTCGTCGCCGGTATTGACCTGGACGAGCAGCTTCGGCGTCCGGCCCGTCCGCTCGATCTCCTTGGCCAGGGCCGCGGCCAGCGATAGCCGGTCGAGGGCGTGGATCACGTCGAACAATTCCACTGCCTCGCGGGCCTTGTTGGACTGGAGCGGTCCGACGAGATGAAGCTCCACATCCGGAAAGCGCTCGCGGAGCGCCGGCCATTTCGCCTTCGATTCCTGAACGTAATTCTCGCCGAAAACCCGATGCCCAGCCTCCAATGCGGGCACGATCCCGTCCGCAGCGATGAGCTTCGAGACGGCCACCAGCGAGATCGTCGCCGGGTCCCGCTCGAAATCATGCGCGGCCTGGACGATCGTCTCACGCACGGCCTTCAATCCGGCGACGACGTCGGCAGCATCCGGATGGGCGTATCTCGGCGGGGTGGTGTCGGGCATGGTGTCTCGTCGGCGAAGGAGGGGTGGCGGTTTGCGCCTGACCTATCACCCGCAACGCAGGCCGCAAGCGCAGGGCTCCGCAGGAAGGGCTCAGTTGACCGGCAAACGTGCCGTGCTAGTCCGGCATCCAATCGATCCGGCGCCGCGTGAGGCGCTTCGCCAGCTCGTCCTGGCCCGCATCCCAGAGTCCATACCATGACCTCCTCCCCCACGCCCGCCCCGGAGCGCTACAACGCCAAGGATGCTGAGCCGCGCTGGCAGGAGGCCTGGGCCGCGCAGGGCATCTACGCGACGCGCAACGACGACGAACGACCGAAATACTACGTGCTGGAGATGTTCCCCTATCCGTCGGGGCGGATTCATATGGGCCATGTCCGCAACTACGCCATGGGCGACGTGGTGGCCCGCTACAAGCGCGCCAAGGGCTTCGCCGTGCTTCACCCGATGGGCTGGGACGCGTTCGGCCTGCCGGCCGAGAACGCCGCCATGGAGCGCAAGGTCAACCCGCGCGAATGGACCTACGCCAACATCGCCACCATGCGTGGCCAGTTGCAGAGCATGGGCCTGTCCCTCGACTGGAGTCGGGAGATCGCCACCTGCGACCCCGATTATTATAAGCACCAGCAACGGATGTTCCTCGACTTCCTCGCCAAGGGCCTCGTCACCCGCCGCACGGCCAAGGTGAACTGGGACCCTGTGGACCACACGGTGCTGGCCAACGAGCAGGTCATCGACGGGCGTGGCTGGCGCTCGGGCGCGCTGGTGGAGCAGCGCGAGCTGACGCAATGGTTCTTCAAGATCACCGACTTCGCCCAGGACCTCTACGACGCGCTCGACGGGTTGGAGCGCTGGCCCGAGAAGGTCCGGGTGATGCAGAAGAACTGGATCGGCCGCTCGGAGGGGCTGGAAGTCCGGTTCGCTCTCGATGGCGCGAGTGGTGATGCCTCCGAGGTCAAGGTCTACACCACCCGCCCCGACACGCTGTTCGGCGCAAAATTCCTGGCCATCGCCGCCGATCATCCGATCGCGGCCTCGGTCGCTGCCACCCGTCCCGAGCTGCAGACCTTCATCGAGGAATGCCGCCGCACGGGCACTGCCCAAGCGGCCATCGACACGGCGGAGAAACTCGGCTTCGACACGGGCCTGCGGGCGCGCCACCCTCTCGACCCGTCCTGGCTGCTGCCGGTCTACGTCGCGAACTTCGTGCTGATGGAATACGGCACCGGCGCCGTGTTCGGCTGCCCGGCTCACGACCAGCGCGATCTCGACTTCTCCAATAAATACGGCCTCGGCAACACTCCCGTGGTCTGCCCGGAGGACCTGGATGCGGCGAGCTTCGTCATCACCGACACCGCCTATGACGGCGACGGGCGGATGATCAATTCGAGCTTCCTCGACGACATGACGACGGACGAAGCCTTCCACGCCGTCGCCAACCGGCTGGAGGGCGAAATTCTCGATGGCGAACCCGTGGCGCAGCGCAAAGTCCAGTTCCGCCTGCGCGACTGGGGTGTCTCGCGTCAGCGCTATTGGGGCTGTCCCATTCCGATCATCCATTGCGAGGCCTGCGGCCCGGTGCCGGTGCCCGTCTCTGACCTGCCGGTGAAGCTGCCCGACGAGGTCTCGTTCGACACCCCCGGCAATCCGCTGGAACGTGACCACGCCTGGCGCAACGTACCCTGCCCGCAATGCGGTGCTCCGGCGCGGCGCGAGACCGACACGATGGACACCTTCGTCGATTCGTCTTGGTACTACGCGCGCTTCACCGCGCCCTGGCTGACGGATGCTCCTACTGACCGCGCGGCCGTGGATCATTGGCTGGCGGTGGACCAGTATATCGGCGGTATCGAGCACGCGATCCTGCATTTGCTCTACGCGCGCTTCTTCACCCGCGCCATGCAGGCGACGGGCTGGTCGGGCGTGTCGGAGCCCTTCGCCGGCCTGTTCACGCAGGGCATGGTCGTCCACGAGACCTACAAGGACCAAGCTGGCGCTTGGGTTCAGCCTGCCGATATCCGCATCACTGCCGAGGGTGGCGAGAGGCAGGCGTTTCACGTGAAAACAGACGCGCCGATCTCGATCGGCTCGATCGAGAAGATGTCGAAGTCGAAGAAGAACGTGGTCGATCCCGACGACATCATCGCCAGTTACGGCGCCGATACGGCCCGCTGGTTCATGCTGTCGGATTCGCCGCCGGAGCGTGACGTGATCTGGACGGAGGATGGCGTGCAGGGCGCGGCCCGCTTCGTCCAGCGCGTCTGGAGGCTGGTCTCGCTCGCAGCGGGAGTTTCCACGGGCGAGGGAGCGACTGACGCCGTCCTGCGCAAGGCGGCCCACAAGGCCCTCGCTGCCGTGGAGGAGGATGTGGAGCGTCTGCGCTTCAACCGCTGCGTGGCGCATATCTACACGCTGTCGAATGCCCTCGACGAAGCGCTGCGTGCGGGCTCGGTTTCGCGCTCCGCGGCAATGGAAGCGGCCGGCATCCTCACGCAACTCGTGGCGCCGATGATGCCGCATCTCGCCGAGGAATGCTGGTCGGCCCTCGGCCGCGAGGGACTGGTCGCTCAAGCCGCGTGGCCGGCGGTCGACCGAGCTCTTCTCGTGGAGGACGAGATCACCCTCCCTGTCCAGCTCAACGGCAAGAAGCGCGCCGACGTCACCGTGCCTCGCACGGCCGATACGGCCACGGTGGAAGCCCTCGTCCTTGCCGATGAAGCAGTCCGGAAGGCGCTGGAAGGCCGCTCGCCTCGCAAGGTGATCGTGGTGCCTGGCCGGATCGTGAACCTCGTGGTGTGAGGAACGGGGATGTCTGTGAGAACGACCATCGTCCTGCCGCAGAGGAATCGTAAAGCTTGACGCTTATACGAGTGACGTGAGGGGCGGGATCGCCGTAAACAGCGAGACCGGACGGAGAGCGGTGCTGCGATGATGATGCATGGGTTGAGACGGGCGGTACGGTCTCGTGCGGCGAAGGTCGCGCTGGTTTCGCTCATGGCCGTCAACCTGTCGGCGTGCTTTCGCCCGCTCTATGGCCCGACCGCGTCAGGCGAGCCCATGGCCGCCCTTCTCGCCTCGGTGCAGGTCGACGACGTCTCGACGGCGTCCGGCCAGGAGCGGCTCGGCCATTACTTGCGCAGTGAGCTGATCTTCGATCTCGACGGTTCGGGCCAGCCCTCGCCGAAACGGTACCGCCTGAAGATGCAGGGCAGCGAAGCGGTGCAGACCCCGATCGTGTCTTCGCAGACGGGACGCGCCGAAGCCGGCACTCTGGTCGGTACCATCCGCTTCTCCCTCGAGACGCTGGACGGTACGAAGATCATCAGCGAGGGCGTGGCTGTTGCCACCACGACCTACGATCGTTCGATTCAGCGCTTCGCCTCTCTCCGCGCGGCCCGCGACGCCGAGATCCGTCTGGCCAAGACATTGGCCGACCAGATCAAGACGCGGATCGCTTCCGTGCTGGTGACCAAGCCCTGACCGCCGTCAAGGCCGGCGATATCGAAGCTTTGCTGCGGCGCGGACCTGCGTCGCAGGTCGCGGTGATCCTCGTCTACGGGCCCGATACCGGCCTGGTCTTCGAGCGCGCAAAACGTCTGGCCGAGAGCTTCGTCACCGACCCGTCCGACCCCTTTGCCCTGGTGAAGATCGAAGGCGATGTCCTGGCCTCCGATGTCGGGCGGCTGGTGGACGAGGCCAGTACGGTGGGCCTGTTCGGCGGCCAGCGCAGCATCTGGGTGAGGCCTGGAAGCCGGAACTACGCGCCGGCCGTGGATGCGGCCCTCAAGGCCGAGATCGCCGGTGCCCGCATCGTCGTCGAGGCGGGAGACCTCGCCAAGAGCGCTCCGTTACGGACGTTGTGCGAGAAGTCGACGCGTGCCCTCGCATTGCCTTGCTATGCCGATGACGAACGAACCCTCGCCGACCTCATCGACCGCACGCTTCAGGACAGCGGGCTGCGTATCGCTCGTGAGGCGAGGGACGTCCTGGCGATGAGCCTCGGCGGCGACCGGCGCGCGAGCCTGTCGGAGATCGAGAAACTCGCCCTCTATGCGCAGGGTCAGAGCGAGGTCGGTCTCGACGACGTCGAGGCCGTGGTGAGCGACGTCGCCGGCAGTGTGCTCAACACATTGATCGACGCCGCTTTCGTCGGTCGGAGCGAGGAGGTCGAGCGGGATTACCGCCGGTTCCGGCACGAAGGCATGGACCCTTCTGTGATGCTCGGTTCAGCCCTGCGCCATGCCCTGACGCTCCTCTCGACGCGAGTCGCAGGGGAGGGACAGAGCCCGAGCATGATGGTCGGCAATTGGCGCGGCCTGCATTTTCGCCGCAAGACCATCGTCGAAGCGCAGCTCGGGCGATGGTCTCCGGTCGCCCTGCGCCATGCGGTTCAGCTACTTCAGGAGGCCGTGCTGGCTTGTCGCCGCTCGCAACCCGACCTGGCCCATGCCCATGCTTCGGCGACGCTCCTGCGCATCGCCACGGAGGCCGCTCGCCGACGGGGATGATGCTGGATCGACGTTGCGTCGGCTCAGCTTCCTGCCAGACGCATCGGGAAAGCTCGGCCCGACCCTGTCCGTCGTTGACGACTCGCTCGCAGCGCGCCTAATCACCCCATGTCCCAGACGAGTCCATCTTTCGACGTGGTCGTGGTCGGCGGCGGTCACGCCGGCGTGGAAGCCGCCGCCGCATCCGCGCGCATCGGCGCCCGCACCGCCCTCGTCACACATTCCGCCGCCACGATCGGGGCGATGTCGTGCAACCCAGCCATCGGCGGGCTCGGCAAGGGCCATCTCGTTCGTGAGGTCGACGCGCTCGACGGGCTGATGGGCCGTGCGGCTGACGCAGCTGGAATCCAGTTCCGCCTGCTCAACCGGCGCAAGGGCCCCGCGGTGCGCGGCCCTCGCACCCAGGCCGACCGCAAGCTCTATGCGTGCGCGATGCAGGCGGCCGTGGCCGGGACCGCCAATCTCGTCGTCGTCGAAGGCGAAGTCGCGGATATCCAAGTATACGGGCCACAGGTCCAGGGAGTCGAGGCGGAGAAGCCCTGCATCGCCGGCGTGGTCCTGGCGGACGGCCGGACCATACCCTGCGCGGCCGTCGTGCTGACCACCGGCACGTTCCTGCGCGGGCTCATCCATATGGGTGAGGTGCAGGTTCCGGCCGGGCGCATCGGCGAGGGGCCGTCCATAGGCCTCGCCCAGACCCTGGACCGCCTCGGCTTCACGCTGGGACGCCTCAAGACCGGTACGCCCGCGCGCCTGGACGGCCGCACCATCGACTGGTCCGGTCTCGACATGCAATCGGCGGACGACGATCCCGTGCCGTTCTCCACGCTGACCGATCGGATCACCACAAAGCAGATCCAGTGCGGCATCACCCGCACGACACAGGCCGTACACGATCTGATCCGCGCCAACCTTCACCGCTCACCGATGTATTCCGGCGGGATCAGCAGCCGTGGCCCGCGATACTGTCCGTCGATCGAGGACAAGGTGGTGCGCTTCGGCGATCGCGAGGGGCACCAGATCTTCCTGGAGCCCGAAGGCCTCGACGACCCGACTGTCTACCCCAACGGCATCTCCACGGCGCTTCCCGAAAGTGTTCAGCGCGAGCTGATCGCCCTTATCCCAGGTCTCGAACACGCGGCCATCGTGCGGCCGGGCTATGCCATCGAGTACGATTATGTCGACCCGCGCGAGCTCGACACCACGCTTCAGGCCAAGCGCCTGCCCGGCCTGTTCCTCGCCGGGCAGATCAACGGCACGACCGGCTATGAGGAAGCGGCGGGGCAGGGGATGGTGGCCGGCATCAACGCGGCGCGTCTGGCCGGTGGCTCTCCCTTGTCGAGCTTCGACAGGGCCGAATCCTATCTTGGCGTGATGATCGACGATCTCGTCACGCACGGGGTCAGCGAGCCCTACCGCATGTTCACCTCGCGCTCCGAGTACCGGCTGTCGCTTCGCGTCGACAATGCCGACGAGCGCCTCACCCCGCGCGGAGCTGCGCTCGGTTGCGTCGGCTCGGAACGGGCCGAGCATTTTGCCCGATCGCAGGGCGAACTCGAAGCGGCGCGAGCGCAGCTGGATACACTCAGCCTGACGCCGGCCGCGGCGGCTCGGCAGGGCATCGCTCTCAATCAGGACGGCATCCGTCGCAGCGCCTTCCAGCTCCTGTCTTATCCGGAGATCGGCTGGGATCGGCTCGCCGATGTCTGGCCCGAACTTAGGAGCGTGTCTCCCCGTATCGCCGACCGCCTGCGAACAGACGCGACCTACGCCGTCTATCTCGATCGGCAGAGCGCCGACATCGCCGCCTTCCGGCGCGACGAGGCCGTGGCCTTGCCGATCAGGCTCGACTACGCCGCCATTCCCGGGCTGTCGAACGAGATGCAGGTCAAGCTCGAAGCGGTGCGGCCGGGCACGCTGGGGCAGGCGGCCCGCATCGAAGGCGTCACGCCGGCGGCTCTGACCTTGCTGGCCGCACATGCGCGCCGTGCCGATCGCTCCACCCCGGCTGCCCATCATGGCTGCTAGGCAGGACGATCGCGCGCGAGTCCTGGCGCAGGCGAATGTTTCACGTGAAACGGCCGAGGCGCTGGAGCTCTATGTCGAGCAGTTGAGACGCTGGCAGAGCGTCAAAAACCTTGTCGGTCCTGCCACCCTCGCCGAGGTATGGACGCGCCATATCGCCGATGCTCTGCAACTCCTCGACATCGCACCCGACGCGACCACTTGGCTCGATCTCGGTTCGGGAGCCGGCATTCCCGGTCTCATCCTCGCCATTGCCGGCCGCGACAGGCCGGGGTTTCAGGTCGACCTGATCGAGAGCAATAGCCGCAAATGCGCCTTCCTCACCGAGGCCGCGCGCTTGACCAAGGCCCCCGCGCGTATCTGCAACCGGCGGATCGAGGATGCGATCGGGGACCATGTCGGCGTCGCGGTGGTCTGCGCCCGCGCACTCGCACCCCTCGACCAGTTGCTCGCCTGGACCGAACCGCTGTTGACAACCGGCACCATCGGCCTGTTTCCCAAGGGCCGTGATGCACAGGCGGAATTGACCGATGCAGCGCAACGGTGGAGATTCGTTTACGATCTGTTGCCGAGCCGTACCGAGTCGGAAGCGCGGATCGTCCGCGTCACGACCCTCTCCCGCGTGGATTCATGACCATCGAACCCTCCTCCGCCTCTGAGGCGACGCACGAGCGGCCTCTGCGCATTCTTGCTCTGGCCAATCAGAAGGGCGGCGTCGGCAAGACGACGACGGCGATCAATCTCGGTACGGCCCTCGCCGCCATCGGCGAGCGCGTTCTGGTGATCGACCTCGATCCGCAGGGCAATGCTTCGACCGGGCTCGGGATAGACCGCCGCTCGCGCCGGGTTTCCACCTACCACGTGCTCGCGGGGGATGCCTCTCTCGCCCAGGCCGTAGTGCCCACCGCCGTACCGAGACTGCTGGTCGCTCCTTCGACCATGGATCTCCTTGGTCTCGAACTCGAAATGGCGAGTTCGTCCGACCGCGCTCATCGCCTGCGCAATGTCATGAAGGATATCGGACGGGCCGGTTCCGCGACGGAGGGCGTCACCTACGTCCTGATCGACTGCCCACCCTCGCTGAACCTGCTCACCATCAATGCCCTGGCGGCGGCCGATGCGGTGCTGGTGCCGATGCAATGTGAGTTCTTCGCCCTGGAAGGGTTGAGCCAACTCCTGCGTACGGTGGAACAGGTCCGTGCGGCCCTCAACCCAAGGCTGACGATTCAGGGCGTGGTGCTGACCATGGTCGACCCGCGCAACAACCTTTCGAACCAGGTAGCGGCCGATGTCCGCGGCTTCCTCGGCGACAAGGTCTACGAGACCACGATCCCGCGAAACGTTCGCGTCTCGGAGGCTCCGTCGCACGGAAAGCCGGTGCTGCTCTATGATCTGAAATGCGCCGGCTCGCAGGCCTATCTCCGTTTGGCCTCCGAGGTGATCCAGCGCGAGGGCCGGCTCCCAGTGGCGGCATGATCCTTTGGTTTTCTCGTAGATGCGTAGCGTTTCGGAGTTGAAGCAGGTGGCGATGGCGGATGAAGTGGCGCGGCCCCGGCTCGGGCGCGGGCTCGCGGCCCTGATCGGGGATGTGGGAGACGATAACGGCGATGCGGGCAAGCCGCAGGCACAGCGCAAGGTCGCCGTCGAGTTTCTGCGTCCCAACCCACGCAATCCACGCCGCCGTTTCCACGAGACCGAGCTCGACGAACTCGCCGCCTCGATCAAGTTGCGCGGCATCATTCAGCCCATCGTCGTGCGGGCGCTGGCGGGCGTTCCCGACACCTACGAGATCGTTGCGGGTGAGCGCCGTTGGCGCGCCGCTCAGCGGGCGGGTTTGCATGAAGCCCCCATCGTCGTGGTGGAGATCGACGATCGGACCTCCCTCGAATACGCCATCCTCGAGAACGTCCAGCGCAGCGATCTCAACGCTATCGAGGAAGCCGCCGGCTACGAGCGGCTGATGAGCGAGTTCCGCTACAGCCAGACAGAGCTCGCCGAGATCATCGGCAAGAGCCGCAGCCATCTCGCCAATACCCTGCGCCTGCTGCAGCTTTCCAGCCCGATCCAAGACCGCGTGGTCGCCGGAGAGATCACGGCCGGTCATGCTCGCGCGCTGCTCGCCGTGAGGGATCCCGAAGCCGTGGCCCGCCGCATCGTGGCCGAGGGCCTGTCCGTCCGTGAGGTAGAGGCGCTCGCCTCGGCCGAGGTGCCAGAGGGGGATGCACCGCGCCCCGGCCGTCCTCGGAAGCCCGAGCGAGACGGCCGGGTCCGCAGCCTGGAACAGGCCATGGCGCGAGCCCTCGGCGTCTCCGTCTCCCTCAAGGCCAAGGGCCAGACGGGCGGGGAAATTCGCATCCGTTACGAGACGGCCGAAGAGCTCGACGATCTGTGCCGGCGGTTCAAGATATCGGATGGGGCCTGACGGCTCCGAGCCACCGAACAAACTGGCCGGACGAGCCGGTTCTACTTTCCGATACAGAAGCCCGAAAACAGGCGGTCGAGCATGTCCTCGACCCCCACCTTGCCGGCGACTTCGCCGAGGGCCCGGACGGCGAGGCGTAGGTCCTCGGCCAGGAGTTCGGGGAAAGCAGGGCCGGACAAGACCCGGTCCAGGTGATCGCGACAGCGGGTGAGGCCATCGCGATGGCGCTCCCGGGTCACCAGGGCGTCGCCGCCGCCGAGCGACGCCTCCGCGCGCGCCTCGATGAGACCGAGAAGCCGGTCGATTCCCTCGCCCGTCACTGCGGAGATGGCGATATCGCTGTCTGGAAGAGCACCGAGATCGGACTTCGTCCGCACCGAAACGGTTCGATCCGAAATGAGGGCCGTACTGCCATCGTCCGGCTCATCACCTGCGTGAAGGGCGAGGATCAGGTCCGCTTGGTTCATTCGCTTGCGGGTACGACGGATGCCTTCGGCTTCCACCGGATCGGCTGTGTCGCGCAGGCCCGCCGTATCGACGATGATGACCGGCAATCCGCCGAGATCGCAGCGGATTTCGATGAGGTCGCGGGTGGTGCCCGGAACTTCCGAGACGATGGCGGCATCCCGCTGGCTCAGCGCATTGAGCAAAGTCGATTTGCCGGCATTCGGCGGCCCGGACAGCACCACGACGAATCCCTCCCGCAGGCGTTCCCCGCGCCGGCCATCGGCAAGAACCGCCGCGATCTCGTCACGAACGGCGCGCGCCTTGGACTGGAGGGCGGCATCGAGGGCAGCATCGTCGACGTCCCCTTCATCAGCGAAATCGAGGGCGGCCTCCGCACCAGCTAAAAGGTCAATCAATCGATCGCGCCAATCGGCGACCTTGCGTCCGAGCACGCCGTCGAGCTGACGCAAAGCCTGACGCCGCTGAGCGTCGGTCTCCGCCTCGATGAGATCGGCGGCTCCTTCCACGGCTGTCAGGTCCATGCGCCCGTTCTCGACGGCACGGCGGCTGAAGGCACCGGGTTCGGCGAGACGACAGCCGGGATACGCTGCCAAGGCCGCCATCACGGCGGAGCGCACGGCGAGACCGCCATGGAGATGAAGTTCGGCCATGTCCTCTCCGGTGAACGTGCCCGGTCCAGGCATCCAGGCGACGAGAGCCGAGTCGAGCACCTCACCGGTCGCAGGCTGGCGAAGAGTGCGCAGGGACAGGCGACGGGGCGGGGGGAGGCGCTTGGTCAGGCTCTCGATGAGGGAGCCGGAGGCAGGCCCGCTGATCCGGATGACGGCAACGGCAGCGCGCCCGAATCCACTGGCCGGTGCGAAGATCGTTGTGCCGTCGCTCATCGCGGAAATCCTGCGGGGCGCACCAGCGCGGGATGGGTTTTCTCGTGTTGGATTAGTGTTAGCCGGCGAATAATCTTATTTCCAAAAGAAAACGCCTTTGTTCGACGGGGGCTTGATCCATCCTGAAGTGGCCGCGTCGCCGGGTATGGTAGAAGCCCACTAGGTCACTTTGCGCCACTAGGAGGGGCCGGTCGTCACGGAAGCGGAAGCAACCCGGCGTCAAGGGAACGAACCTCGCTCCATCCGACGGCCCGGCAGGGAGCGTCCGAGACGGAGCGAGGAACGGCGTCAGGTGTTCATGGAGTCGAAGAAGTCGTTGTTGCTCTTCGTCTGGCGCAGCTTGTCCATGAGGAACTCGATCGCGTCGGTGACGCCCATCGGGTTGAGGATGCGGCGCAGCACGTAGGTCTTCTTGAGCGAATCCGGCGGGACCAGCAGTTCTTCCTTACGGGTGCCCGAGCGGGTGATGTCGATGGCCGGGAAGATGCGCTTGTCCGAGACCTTGCGGTCGAGGATGATCTCGGAGTTACCGGTGCCCTTGAATTCCTCGAAGATCACCTCGTCCATGCGCGAGCCGGTATCGATGAGTGCGGTGGCGATGATCGAGAGCGAACCGCCCTCTTCGATGTTGCGGGCGGCACCGAAGAAGCGCTTCGGGCGCTGCAGGGCGTTGGCATCGACACCGCCGGTGAGCACCTTGCCGGAGGACGGCACGACGGTGTTGTACGCGCGGCCGAGGCGAGTGATCGAATCGAGCAGGATGACCACGTCGCGGCCGTGCTCCACGAGGCGCTTGGCCTTCTCGATCACCATCTCGGCGACCTGGACGTGACGGGTGGCCGGCTCGTCGAAGGTGGAGGCGATGACCTCGCCCTTCACCGAGCGGATCATGTCGGTGACTTCCTCGGGCCGCTCGTCGATAAGCAGCACGATGAGGTAGCATTCCGGGTGGTTGATGGTGATCGACTGCGCGATGTTCTGCATCAGCACGGTCTTGCCGGTGCGCGGCGGCGCCACGATCAGCGCGCGCTGACCCTTGCCGATGGGGGCGACGATGTCGATGATCCGCGGCGAGAAATCCTTCTTCGGCGGAGCATCGAGTTCGAGCTTGAAGCGCTTCGTCGGGAAGAGCGGCGTCAGGTTGTCGAAATGGACCTTGTGCTTGATCTTCTCCGGATTCTCGAAGTTGATCGTGTTGACCTTGAGCAGGGCGAAATAGCGCTCGCCGTCTTTCGGGCCGCGGATCGGTCCCTCGACGGTGTCGCCGGTGCGCAGGCCGAAACGGCGGATCTGGGTGGGCGAAATGTAGATGTCGTCGGGGCCCGGCAGGTAGTTCGATTCCGATGAGCGCAGGAAGCCGAACCCGTCCTGCAGCACTTCCACAGTGCCGGCGCCGATGATCTCGACCTCCTTGGCAGCGAGCTGCTTCAGGATAGAGAACATCAACTCCTGCTTGCGCATGGTGGAGGCGTTCTCGACCTCGACCTCCTCGGCGAAGGCGATCAGATCTGTGGGTGTCTTGGACTTGAGGTCCTGGAGCTTGACCTCGCGGTGCTGGCTCAGATCGGCGGCGACCAGCCCCATCTCTGCCGGCGGTTCCACGGGAGTGAGCGAATCGTTCTGTGACGTCATGGGAGAATTGGAACCGACGATGGACGAGGGTTGATCGGGCTGGACAGTCGGAGGAGCGCCGGATGCCTTGTCGGCACCTTTGGTCGGAACGTCGGTAAAGACCGGTTCCGCGCATCGTCTATGGGGAGCCTGGGGCTCCCGGATGCAACACGGCGTAAAAGGAGGGAATTTTCCTTATCGCGATTCCGCATTCGGCTCAAGTCCCCGCCAGGCGCGAATTCGCGCATGGCGCGAGCCGGGAACGATTGCTCCGCGATCTCACGCCGGTCGGCCCATGACGACGAGAGCGATGATTGGAGGGTATGCGCCTCGGCAGATCGATCGCCGCGACCGGCCCGTCTTCGCGTCGTCCGCACAGTGGCGTTTCAGGCCGGCCTCAGCGCCGCCTCAGGCGGACATAGAGGGCGCCTGCGCCGCCATGATGGCGCGCCGCCTCCTCGAAGCCGAGGACGACACCGCGGAGCTCCGGCGAACGCAGCCAATGCGGAACGCTTCGGCGCAGGACGCCGCGCTCGGAGAAGGCGTCGTCATAGCCCGCCCCGCCGCCCTTGCCCGTGACGACGAGGACATGGGCGTGGCCCGCAGAGCGGCAGCGCATCAGGAAGCCGACCAGGGCGCCGTGCGCTTCGGTCTGGTACATTCCGTGAAGGTCGATCCGCGCTTCCACCTTGAGCGATCCGCGCCGTAGGGCGAGGCGCGCCTTGCGTTCGAGGCCGGGCAGGGACGGGGCCGTGACGACCATCGCCGGTGCCGCCACCGGCGATGGCGGCGGTGCCGGCTTCAGGATGCGTTTCGCCGCGGCCTTGAGCGGCACGGGGGGCTTTGCAGCCACCGGCGCCGCGGCCTTGGTGGTGGCGGCCTTGGCGGTGGGATTCTGCGTATCCGCCTTCGTCTTCGAAGACGGGGGAGTGCCGGTCGGTACCGCCTTGGCCTTCGGCACGGCACGTCCGCGCAACGGCGTGATCAGCCGCGCGATCTCGCTCCAGAGGAACGCGTCCTCGCCCGACAATCCGCGGGGCCTGCGCGGCATCCTCATGGAGCACCAGCCGCGGCGGGCGAGCCGGAAGGGGACGTACGCGGCTTCGGCAGCAGGACTACGAAGCCCACCGGATCGCGCAGGTTGCCGGCGGCGATCCCCGCCGCCTCGCCGGTGCCGAGATAGAGGTCGCCCCGTGCCGGGCCGACGATGGCCGAGCCGGTATCGGCGGCGACCACGAGACGCCCGGCGGCGTCCTCTCCGGCGATCCGTCCTTCGAGCCAGAACGGCGTTCCGTAGCGCCACAGGCTGGAATCGACAGCGAGGCTGCGGCCGGGGGTCAGCGGGATGCCGGCCGCGCCCGGAGGGCCGAGGCTCGGGTCCTCCACTTCGGCGAGGCGGAAGAAGATGTAGGAGGCGTTGGCGCGCATCAGCGGTTTGGCGAGCTCGGGATTGGCGCGGAGCCAGCCGGTCCAGCGCGGGAGCGTCAGTCCTTCGAGGGGGAGGTGTCCCGCTTGGACGATGAGCTTGGCCACCGAGGTGTAGGGCCTGCCGTTGCGGCCGTCATAGAGCACGCGGACCGCACGCCCGTCCGGCAGGCGGACCCGGCCGGATCCCTGGACCTGGAGCACGAACAGGTCGACCGGGTCGCGCAGGTAGACGAGGGGCCGGGCGCGCTCCCCGATTCCGCCATCCTCGATGGTCGCACGATCGGGATAGGGCTCGAACCCGGTCCGCGTGGCCCGTGCCGCCCGCAAGGCCGGGTCGAGGCCGGGCCGCGTCTCGCCGGGGCCGAGGCTGACGAGGTCGTCGGGTCGGGCGAGGGCAGGGGTGGAAAAACCCGGACCGGCGGAGAGGTCACCGGTGAGTTCCGGCTCGAAATAGCCGGTGAGGAAGCCCGTCCGTCGCGGCGGACCGCCCGCCTCGCCCGGCCTGACGATGCGGTAGGCATCGAAGTTCCGCACGAAGAAGCTCCCGGCCTCCTGGGGCTTGGCCGAGGCCGCGCGGGCGCAGGCTGCGGCGAGGTCCTCCGCTGAGCCGGTGACGGTGGGGGCGATCTCGACCGGAGGGGCGGCGCAGGTGCGGCGGAACGCATCGAGGGCAGCGGCCGCTTCCGTGCCGGGAAAGCCTTGCAGAGCCTCGAGGTCCACGGGCTCGAGAACCGCTCCGCCGACGCGAAGCGGCCCGGCCGCGACAGCGACCGGGCCGGGAAGGAGCGCTCCGACGAGAGCGAGGGCGGCGAGAGATGCGATCGTCCGATACCAGAAACCGGTCACGACATACCCCGAAAGATCCGGACGCCTCAGGCGCCGGCTTCCGTGGCGACGAGCTGCCAGTTCGGATCGCGGCTGCCCAGGGTGCGAGCGAAGGTCCACACGTCCGGCACCTCGGCCACCGCTTCGGCATTGCCGTCGATGACCTTGCCATCGGGGCTGCGGGTCGCGGTGATGAGGTGCGAGAGGAACCGCACGGTCACCTGCGCCACGCGGTTGCGCACGTCGACGGCCACGATCTCGGCCTTGTCGAGGGAGACGAAGGTGGTCTCCACCGTCTCCTGGCGCGATTCGCGGGCGGTGATCTCACGCTCGAAACCCTCGCAGACCTCCTTCGAGAGCAGGCTGCGCAGGGTCTTGCGGTCCCCCTTGGCGAAGGCGATCACGATAGCCTCGTAGGCGCCCTTGGCACCTTCGACGAAGGCGCGCGGATCGAAGTTCGGCTCCACCTGGACAACGGCTTCGAGCCCGTGGGCGACGGCCGAGCCGGGCTCTGCGATGCCGCGCCAGTCGCGCGCTTCGGCGATGGCGGCCGGTGCCGAATCGGGCTGGGGCTGAGGCCGGTCGGCACCGGGCAGACGCACGACGTTGTCACCCTCCGCCCGAGCCGGTGATGCCGGATTGCGATTGCGGTCCACCGGCTTGAACGGCGAGCGCTCGGTTCCGGTCTTCTGACCCAGCACCGAACGGAGCCGCCAGATGACGAACACCGCGAGTGCCAGGAAGATCAGGGTCGTCAAATCGAAAGAATCCTGCATCACCGATCCGATCGTGGCCGTCGCACGACATACTTGTTCGAGGGGGCTCCCGAAATCCCGCCGCTGCGTCCTTTAACGGAGCGCCGCGCAAGGATCGAGCCGGAGAATCCGAGGCTTCCGCCCGGAATGTAGGGGCGCGACCCAAGAGGTCAGCCCGCATATGGGACTCCCCGCGCGCTGTATCCAGGCAGGGAGGAGCCATGCCGGAGGCCTCAGGGTCAAGAGCGGATCATGAAGTCCGGAGACGGCTTGGTTTCGCGGCTCGAACCCGGCGCGTTGCCGCTCGTCTTGTCGGAGGTGGCCCAGCGTGTTAGCGCGCTGTCGCTCGGAACCGGCCCTGCGACGATCGGACGATACGCCACGTCAGTGAATCGCCGAGGTGCCCCGAAGGACCCCGCGAAAGAGGACGAGAACGCCATGGCCGATACCCCGGCACCAAACGGCAACGGCGCGGCTCCCGCCGAAGACCAGACGCCCGCCATCAACGCGCTGGCCCAATACGCCAAGGATCTCTCTTTCGAGAACCCGAATGCGCCGCGCTCGCTCCAGCCGCAGGAAAGCGGCCCGCAGATCAACATCCAGGTCAACGTCAACGCCAAGCAGCTGGCCGAGGCCGATTTCGAGGTCGAGCTCACCCTGGAAGGCGATGCCAAGATCAACAATGAGGTGCTGTTCGCGTTCGAGCTGAACTATGCCGGCATCTTCCGCATGCGCAACATTCCGCAGGACCAGCTCCACCCGGCGGTGATGATCGAGTGCCCGCGCCTGCTCTTCCCCTTCGCGCGCCAGATCATCGCAGAGGCCGTGCGCAACGGCGGCTTCCCGCCCCTCTATATCGATCCGATCGATTTCGTCGGCCTCTACCGCCAGAAGGCCTTCGAGGCGCAGAACCAGCAGGCTGACCAGACCGGTCCTCTCGCCTCCTGATTCGCGCCCACCGTCGCTTCGCGATCCTGACGATACACGCCCCTCCGCTTCGGCGCCGGGGCGTTTTCTTTCGAGCACGCGACATCCCACCGTCTTGAGAGCAGCGGCCTTCCGCGCCCGACGGACGCCTCGACCGGAGGCGGGATCAGCCGCCCCGATAGGATGCGGCGAGGGCCCGCAGGGCTGCCTGAGCGCGTGCGTCGACGGCCCGGGCATGGAGCGTCACCGTCGAGACCGGCAATTTGGGGAGACGTCGTGGCGTCCCTCACCCTCCGTCCTGACGATGGCGGCATCGATCTCGCCCCTTTCGAACTCCGTCATGAGATCGTGCGACGGCGCGATCCGCACCTCCAACACCAGACCGCTGCCGTCGATCCCGAGGCGCCGCAGGTCGCGCCGGCAAGGACGCCGCCTATCACAAGGCCCTCGTGGCCGGCATCTACGCCGCCATGCGCGAGACCTTCGCGGTGCCGGAGAACGATCTGTTCACCGTGATCCACGAACACACGGATTCGGCCTTCGCATACGATCCGGCCTATCTTGAAACCAGCCGCGATGACGACCTCGTGGTGATCCAGATCACCGCCAACGACACCCGCGACACCGGCCAGAAACGGGCCCTGTACGGGGGCGATCGCCCGCAACCTCGCGGCCGATCCGAAGGTGCGGCTGGAGAACCTGTTCATCAACCTCGTGGAAGTTGCACGTGAAAACCGGTCGTTCGGCAACGGCGCGATGCAGTACGGGCCGGTCGCCGCAGGGAGCCTGATCATCCGGAACCGCACCCGGGGGCGAAGGTTGGCCGGCGAGAGATCGAGGAGCTTCCCGCCGGATGGCCAAGGCCGATAGACGCACGCTGACCGTGAGCGAACCCCGCTCCGTCCCGTGGCTCGGCATCCTGCTGGGCTACGGACCGATGCTGCCCTTCGCGATCGGCGCGGCTCTCGCCTGGTGGCGCCGCGACGATCTCGGTGAGGCGATCCTCTATCTCACCATCCTGTGGGGATGTGCCATCCTGCTGTTCCTGTCGGGCGTGCGCCGCGGCGTCAGCTTCCGTACCGAGGGCGGTCCGACCTTCATCCAGATCGCCACCATGCTGGGCCTGTTCAGCCTCGGCTTCATCGCCCTGGTCGCGGCCTCCCTCGGGCAGACGGTGACATCGCTGGCCCTCCTCATCGCCGGCTTCACCACCGTGGCAATCCTCGATCCGCTGGCTGCCCGCACCGGGGAGGCGCCGCTCTTCTTCGCGCGGCTGCGCCCGACGCAGATCCCCATCGCCATTCTGAGCCTGTGCGCCCTGCTGGCCCTGAAGCTTTGACCCCCGCGCTTGCCGCTCGGGAGCGCCCGCGATAGAGCCCGCCTGACATCGACAGCCCGAACGCAAAGCGAAATCACCATGGCCAAGGCCGAATCCGCGAAGGCCGACACCCTGAAGGCGCGCCTGCCGCGCGGCTTCGTCGACCGCCGCGCCGACGAGATCGCCGCGCAGCACCGGATGCTGGAGACGATTCGCCAGAGCTTCGAGCTCTACGGGTTCGAGGCGCTGGAGACCCCCTTCGTCGAGTACACCGAGTCGCTCGGCAAGTTCCTGCCCGACCTCGACCGCCCGAACGAAGGCGTGTTCTCGTTCCAGGACGACGACGAATCCTGGCTGTCGCTCCGCTACGATCTCACCGCGCCGCTGGCCCGCCACGTGGCCGAGCATTTCGACGCGATCCCGAAACCCTATCGCAGCTTCCGCGCCGGCTACGTTTTCCGCAACGAGAAGCCAGGTCCGGGCCGCTTCCGCCAGTTCATGCAATGCGATGCCGACATCGTCGGCGCGGGCTCCGTCGCGGCGGATGCCGAGATCTGCATGCTGATGGCCGATACGCTGGAGAAGCTCGGCCTCTCCGGCCAGTACGTCATCAAGGTCAATAACCGGAAGGTGCTCGACGGCGTCATGGAGGCGATCGGCCTCGCCGGCGAGGACAAGGCCGGGCAGCGCCTCACCGTGCTGCGCGCCATCGACAAGCTCGACCGCCTCGGCGTCGATGGCGTGCGCCAATTGCTCGGCGAGGGCCGCAAGGACGAGAGCGGCGACGTCACCAGGGGGGCCGGGCTCAGCCCCGACGCCATCGAGCGCATCCTCGCCTACGTCTCGTTCCAGGCGGCACCCGATTCCGAGGGCGACCGGATGGCATTCTGGGAGCAGTTCTTCGGCTCGTGGAGCGACGTCGTCGGCTCCTCAGAGACCGGCCAAGAGGGCATCGCCGAGCTGCACGCGATCATGCGGCTCTGCGCGGCGGCGGGCTACGGCCACGACCGCATCCGGGCCGACCCTTCCGTGGTGCGCGGGCTCGAATACTATACCGGCCCGGTCTACGAGGCGGAACTGACGTTCCCCGTCACCAACGAGGACGGCCAGACCGTGCGGTTCGGCTCGGTGGCCGGCGGCGGCCGCTATGACGGCCTCGTCGGGCGCTTCCGCGCCGAGCCGGTGCCGGCCACCGGCTTCTCCATCGGCGTCTCGCGCCTGATGTCGGCGCTGCAGCTGATCAAGAGTCCCTTGCTGGAAGGCACCGCCAAACCTGGCCCGGTGGTGGTGCTGGTCCTCGACCGCGACAACATCGCCGATTACCAGCGCCTGGTGGCGCGCCTGCGCGAGGCCGGCATCCGGGCCGAGCTCTATCTCGGCGGCTCGGGCATGAAGGCGCAGATGAAATACGCCGACCGGCGCGGCTCCCCCTGCGCCATCATTCAGGGCTCGAACGAGCGCGAGGCCGGCGAGGTCCAGGTGAAGGACCTGATCGAGGGCGCCAGGGCGGCCGGCGCCATCGCCAGCAACGCCGAATGGAAAGCCGCCCGCCCTGCCCAGTTCTCGGTCAAGGAAGACGAGATGGTCGAGCGCGTCCGCGAGGTGCTGGCCCGGCATTTCTGAGAACGGCGGCTTCGCCTCATCCTTGCGCTGGGTCCCGGCTCACCTTCCGCTGCGCTGCAGGCGGCCGGGAAAGGTGGCGCTTGGATGGAAGAGGGCGGCGGTCTGACGATGCTTCACCCTCTGGACCCGCTCCCCTTTCCCGGACGCCCGAAGGGCGATCCGGGACCCAGCCAGCGGCACTCTCCGTCCACGCCTCGGCGAGGTTGTATTGTCTGTCGCGCGCAATCCCTGCTAATCCGCAATCCATCAAGTGGCTGGAGGCGCGATGGATGGGGCCGGCGGGGTTCGTCTACATCCTGGCGAGCCAGCGAAACGGCACGCTCTATACCGGATCGACCACCGAGCTCGGCCGACGCGTATGGGAGCACAAGACCCGTCTCAAATCCGGTTTCACCAGTGACTACGCCGTGACGAATCTCGTCTGGTATGAAACCTATCCGCATGTGAGCTTGGCCCGGCAAAGGGAGTACGCGCTCAAGCGCTGGCGCCGTGCCTGGAAGATCGCTCTCATCGAAGCGATGAACCCGGACTGGCGCGACCTCTACGATGATCTGAACGTGTAGAACGGCGGCTTCGCCTCATCCTTGCGCTGGGTCCCGGCTCACCTTCCGCTACGCTGCAGGCGGCCGGGAAAGGTGCCGACTGGATGGGGAGGGCGGGGTCTGACCGACGCTTCGACCCCTCCGGCCTTGCTCCCCTTTCCCGGACGCCCGAAGGGCGATCCGGGACCCAGCCAAAGGACTGCGTCGCGCCAGCGACACGATATCAGACCGACAGCGCGAGCCGCGCGGCGGCCCGGCGCAGGTCGCTCGCCGGCTCCGCCCCATAACGCTTCTCAAAGGCTTCCTGCGCCCGCTCCCAAAGGGGCAGCGCCTCCTCCATCCGCGCCAATCCCGCCGCGGTGAGGGTGAGAGACCGGGTCCGGCCATCCGGTCCCGGACCGGCGGCGACGAGGCCGTCCCGGGTCAGGGGGCGCAGGGCGCGGCCCATCGTGGTCCGGTCCATCACCATGATCTCGGCGAAGGCGTTGATGGAGATCGGCCCGGCCCGGCCGAGACTGCGCAACAGGCTGTACTGGCTGGTACGCAGGCCTGTGGGCGCCAGATGCTGGTCGTAGAGTTGCGTCAGCCGCCGCGACGCTTGGCGAAGGGCGAGGCAGTGACACGGCGAGATCGGCGCCGGCTGGTCCATCGCGACAGGTCCTGAAGATGCGATCACGGGGGTGCGAGTGAGATGCTTGTCTAAAGGGTGCATATGCGCCTAAGCAATCGTCTCACCACGCGCACCGGCAAGCCGCCTTCACGGCCGGTCGTCGCGCCGGACCACCATGCGGGACCCCGAAGAGGCCGTATGTCCAACGCCACACCCTTCGGCTCGCTGTCGAACTCCGTCGCCGCGCCCCTTGCCCGCCGCAACGTTCACTATGGCTGGGTCGTCGCGAGCGTCACCTTCCTCACCATGCTGGTGACTGCGGGAGCCGTCGGCGCACCGGGCGTGCTGATCCTGCCGCTTCAGAAGGAATTCGGCTGGGACACGGCGACGATCTCCTCCGCGCTCGCCGTCCGCTTCGTCCTGTTCGGTCTGATGGGTCCCTTCGCCGCCGAACTGATGAACCGCTACGGCCCGCGCCGCATCGTGCTCCTGGCGCTTCTCCTCATCGCCGGCGGGCTCCTCGCATCCCTGTTCATGAGCGAGGTCTGGCAACTCGTCCTGCTGTGGGGCGTCGTCGTCGGCATCGGGACGGGACTCACCGCCCTCGTCCTCGGCGCGACCATCGCGACCCGCTGGTTCTCGCGCTCGCGCGGCCTCGTCATCGGTCTCCTCACCGCGAGCTCGGCCACGGGCCAGCTCATCGTGCTGCCGCTGCTCGCGGCCCTGACCGAGCAGCTCGGCTGGCGCGCGGCGCTCCTCGTAATCTGCGGCCTGTTGCTGACGGTAGGCCTCGCGGTGATGGCGTTGATGCGTGATCGCCCGGAGGAGATGGGGCTGGCCCCCTACGGCGACATCGCCGCCGCCGGTACGGTTCCGGGACCGGCGGTCATGGCCGGCAGCGCACTCGGAGCGCTACGGGAGGCGTCGCGCACGGGCGTGTTCTGGGTGCTGTTCGCCACGTTCTTCATCTGCGGGGCCAGCACCAACGGGCTGATCCAGACCCATTTCATCCCCCTCTGCGCCGATTACGGCATCGGTCCGGTGCAGGGTGCGAGCGTGCTCGCGGCCATGGGCATCTTCGATTTCATCGGCACGGTCGCGTCCGGATGGCTGTCGGACCGCTATGACAACCGCTGGCTCCTGTTCTGGTATTACGGCCTTCGCGGCCTCTCGCTGATGTTCCTGCCCTTCTCGGATTTCTCCTTCGTCGGCCTTTCCGTCTTCGCCGCCTTCTACGGGCTCGACTGGATCGCCACGGTGCCGCCCACCGTGCGGCTCACTGCCTCCCGGTTCGGCCGCGAGAAGGCGAACCTCGTCTTCGGCTGGGTGTTCGCCGGGCACCAGCTCGGGGCCGCCACCATCGCCTACGGCGCCGGCCTGTCGCGCACCGCCCTGTCGAGCTACCTGCCGGCCTTCTTCGCCGCCGGCGCCCTGTGCATCCTCGCGGCCGTCCTGGTCCTCACCCTGTCGCGTCCGGGCGAGCGGCGGGATGGGGTGCCGGCCGGTCTCCCGGCACGGGGGTAGCACATGCGGTGGTCAGAGAATCCGCAGATGCGTGCGCGGCCCGAGGCGCCGCAGAAGCCGGACGAGGTCCGTGCGCTTCACCGCCACGCAGCCTTCCGTCGGGAGGTATCCCGACCGCGCCACGTGGAGAAAGATCGCCGAGCCGCGGCCCGGCCGGATCGGATGGCGATTGTAGTCGAGATCGACAACGAGGTCGTAGAGGCCGTCTTCCCGCCACATCGCTTCCGCGCTCACGCCGGGAGCCGGCAGGGTGATCGGGCGGTTGTAGCGCCGGTGGTGCGGCTCGTCGCACCAGCCGTCGCTCCGTCGCGTCGGGCGCAGCGCCAGCGCCGTTCGTGGACGCGCGCCGAAATGGTCCGGGCGATAGGCTCCGGCCAGGAGTCGGAAACGGCCCCGTGGGGACCGGCCGTCCCCTTCCCGCTTGACCTGACCGACGCCCGAGCGGCCGAGTGCGCAAGGGATGATCGTGCCCGCGGCGAGAATCTGCCCTCGGGTCGGGTCGCCCACGAGCCGTCGGACGCGGATCTGGGCGAGAGTCGTTCGGATCTGGAGTCTGGAGATCATGGTCGCCTTATCGCCCGGACGAACCGGGCCGGACCAGCCCCAGACGAACCAGCCCGAGACGTGCCGGCTCGACAGGGGCGACTATGCTCGAAAGACGATCCCGTGCGAAACTTTTTCGGCTTTCGAACCGTCCGGGACGTGCGAAGTCGGCCTTCGTCCCGAACGCGTTCAAGGTTCTGACATAAAAGGTCCTTCACTCTGTTGTTTACGCTGGCGGCCGGCGCCTCGGCCGTCTCTCAAGATTTGGGGATCTGCCCATTCGGGCGCATCCCGGTTGCGTGTGAAAGTATATCGGCCGATGTCGACCATCCATCGCCTGCTCATCTGCGACGACGACGAGTCGTTGCGTGAGACCTTGATCGAACAGCTCGATCTCTATGAAGAGTTCGTCATCCTCAGCGCCGAGGATGCGAAGAGCGCCATCGCCCGCGTGGCGGAGGATCGGATCGATCTCGCGATCATGGATGTCGGCCTGCCCGACATGGACGGGCGCGAGGCGGTACGGGCCATGCGCCGCAACGGGTATCGCGGCCCGGTGATCATGCTGAGTGCGCAGGATTCCGAAGACGACATGGTGGAGGGCCTCGAGGCCGGCGCCAACGACTATGTCGCAAAGCCCTTCAAGTTCGCCGTGCTGCTCGCCCGCATCCGCGCCCATCTGCGCAGCCACGAGGCCAGCGAGGACGCCGTCTTCCAGATCGGCCCCTACACGTTCCGCCCCGGCGCCAAGCTCCTCGTCTGCGAACGTGGCTCGAAGCTGAAACTCACCGAGAAGGAGACCGCGATCCTGCGGTTCCTCTACCGTGCCGGCCGCGAGGTGGTGGCGCGCGACACGCTGCTCGCCGAGGTCTGGGGCTACAACGCGCAGGTCACCACGCATACGCTGGAGACGCACATCTATCGCCTGCGCCAGAAGATCGAGCCGAACCCGGCCATCACCGCCATCCTGGTCACCGAGGGCGGCGGCTACAAGCTGCTGCCCTGAACCTCAGGCGGCCGCTGCCGGCCGGTCATCGCTGGGCCTGTAGAAGGCGGCGATCTCGCGGATGAGATCGCGCTGCTGCTCGTCGACGAGATCGGACAGGATCTCTTCCTCGTGCCTGTCGATGACCGACACCAGCCGGATATCCGGATAGCTGCCTTCGAAGATCACCAGGACTTCGGTCTGGGCGTAGGGATCGTTCGGATCCAGGCAGAAGTGATTGGCCACCGCTCTATCCGTCTTCGTGTCGGTCGGGAGACGCGTGTATCCACCGGCTTCATGACACCTGTTCGATCGGTGTGATGCGTGGCGAGCCCACTTCCGGCGATGCGGGCGGGATTTCCTCCCCTGCCCGCCATCGGCTAAGGCTTGCTCGGCCGGAGAGACGTCTCCGTCTTGCGGGAGCGGGTGGCATTGGGACTCGACGACGACATCGCGATCCTGGCGGCGGCCCCCCTGTTCGGCTTCATGGAGCGCGATGCCCTGCGGCTGCTCTCCTTCGCCGCCGAGCGCCGCAACCTGATGCCGGGAGATGTCCTGTTCGCCCGGGACGAGCGCACCGATGGCGGCTTCGTGGTCATGTCGGGGACGATCGAGGTCGCGTCGCGCGTCACCGGCGGCGAGCCCATCGCGGTCGGCCGCTCCGCCCTGATCGGCCGGATGGCGCTGTTCCTGCGCGGTGAGCGGCCCAGCGATGCCCGCGCCGTCACGTCGGCGGAGGTCGTCCGCATCACCCCGACGCTGATGCGTCGCGTGCTCGAAGAGTTTCCCGATGCCGCCGATGCCATCCATGCGGCTCTCGCCGACGATCTCACCGAACTGACGAGGGGGCTCGACGGCGTGCGCGCCAGGATCGACGCCTCGTGACGGGGTGCTCCGCCTAGCACAGGCTCAGGGGAGGCGGAGCTTGCGAAGTCGGCCGAAAAGCCCGCACTCTCGCACGACCCCTCCCGGAGCTGCCGATGCGACCTCTCGTGATTCTCAGTCTCGCCTGCCTGCCGGCATCCCCGGCCCTGGCGGCGTTCCCGTGCGACGAGCTCTGGGGCGAGCGCAACGCGGTCTATGCGGAGGCCGGCTATTGCTTCAAGACCCAGCGCGGGATCGCGGCGTTCGGCAACGCCCAATGCCGATTCTCCGACATCCGTGACGTTCCGCTTTCCGCCCGGGATCGGGCGAAGGTCGCCGAGATCGTGCGCGAGGAAGCCCGCAACGGATGCCGCGACTGAGGAAGCCGCAGGCGTTGAGGGCCGGTGCGGTGCGACCGACGCCCTGCGGATGATTTCAGGGAAGGTGACCCTCCGACCCGGGATATCCGGGCCGGAGGATGTCGTGGCCTAAGAGCTCAGCTGGTCGCGGATCGGCAGCTGGCGGATGCGGCGGCCGGTGGCGGCGAAGACCGCGTTGGCGATGGCCGGTGCCACGGGCGGGACGCCCGGCTCGCCGACGCCGCCGAGCGGACGGCTGTAGTCGCTGGTCTGAATCAGATGGACGTGCAGCTCCTTCGGTGCGGCGTCGAGACGGGTGATCTCGTAGCCGTCGAAGTTGTTCTGCTGCGCACGTCCGTCCTTGAAGGTGATCTCGGCCGATAGAGCCAGACCCATCCCCATGACGACCGCGCCCTCCATCTGCGACCGGATGCGCTCCGGATTGACGTGCGGTCCGCAATCGACGGCGATGTCGATGCGCTTCACCGAGACCTCGCCCTTGGCACCCACCTCCACCTCGGCAGCGACCGCGGTGTGGGTGACGAAGCTGTAATGCCCGGCAATGCCGAGGCCCCGTCCCTTCGGCAGCTTGCGGCCCCAGCCGATCCCCTTGGCCGCCGCCTCGATGACCCCGCGCAGGCGCGCGGTCTCGATCGGGTAGCGAGCGGGATCCTCGCCGTAATTCCACACGTCGCCGATGCTGGTGGGATCGATCACCCGGTCGGGGCCGATCAGCGCCAGAAGGTATTCCTTCGGGTCCCGACCCGCCGCATGCGCGAGTTCAGCCACGAAGGACTGGATCGCGAAGGCGTGCGGGATGTTCGAGACCGAGCGGAACCAGCCGATCCGCACATGCGCATCCGCGGCCGGGTTCTCCAGGCGAATGTTGGGCACGTCGAACGGCGTGTTGGTGAGCCCCATCCCGAGTTCGAAGGGCAGCTCGTTCTTGGCGCCGGCCGCGAAGATCGAGCCGATCGTCGGAGCGGCCGAACGGTGGAGCCAGGCCACCGGCATGCCCTTGGCGTCGAGGCCCGCTTCCAGGCGTTCCACCGAGATCGTGTGGTAATAGCCGTGATGGAGATCGTCCTCGCGGGTCCAGGTGAGCTTGACCGGCGCGCCATCGACGGCCTGCGAGCACAAGGCCGCCTCGACCACGTAATCGGGCTTCGACTTGCGGCCGAAGCCGCCGCCGAGCAGCGTCACGTTCACCCGCACCTTGTCGGCGGGCAGGTTGAGCTTCTTGGCCAGGCGGTCATGCGTCGCCTGGGGAGCCTGGGTGCAGGCCCAGGCCTCGCAGAACCCATCCTTGATCCGCACCGTGGCGGCCGGCGGCTCCATCGGGGCCTGGACGAGGTGGGGCACGAAATACTCGGCCTCGATCCGCTGTTTGGCCTTGGCCATGGCACCGTCGACGTCGCCCTGGTTGCGCACCACCTTGCCGGGGGCACGCGCCGCCTTCTCCAACTCGCCGCGGAAGGCGACGGAGTCGTAATGGGCGTTGGGGCCGTCGTCCCAGGTGATCTTCAGGGCCTCGCGGCCCTTCATCGCCGCCCATGTGTTCTTGGCGATGACGGCGACGCCGCCGATCGGCTGGAACTCGGACGGGATCTCGGGAGCGTCGATCTTGAAAACCTTGACCACGCCGGGGACCTTCATGGTCTCGGCATCGTCGTAGCTCGCCACCTTGCCGCCGAAGACAGGCGGGCGGGCGACGAGGGCGTAGAGCATCCCATCGAGGCGGATATCGAGGCCGTAGATGGCCTTGCCGGTGGTGATGTCGCGGTTGTCGATGAGGCCGATCTTGCCCTTGCCGATATACCGGAAGGCCTTGGGGTCCTTCAGGGTCACGCTCTCGCGGGCTGGCACGGCGAGTTCGGCGGCGGCTGCCGCTACGTCGCCATAGCCCAGGGTCCGCTTCGACTTCGCGTGGGTGAGGACGGAGTTCTCGGCCTTCACCTCGGAGGCCGGCACGCCCCATTGCTTGGCGGCGGCCTGGACCAGCATGGCGCGGGCCGCAGCACCCGCATGGCGCAGATGCGGGAAGAAGTGGCGCAAGCTGCGCGAGCCGTCGGTGTCCTGGTTGCCGAACCGGGCCTCGTCGCCCCAGGCCTGGGCGACCTTCACCTTGGCCCAATCGGCCTCGAGCTCGTCGGCCACCACGAGGGCGACGGAGGTACGCACGCCCTGGCCCATCTCCGAGCGATGGCAGGTGATGGTCACGGTGCCGTCGGGAGCGATGGCGACGAACACCTTGGGGTCGTCCTGCCACCCATGCGGCATGGCATCGGCGCCGAACTTCTTCGGCTCGTCCTTCTTGTCCTCGGCCCGCGCGGAATCGCGCCAGGAGAGGGCGAGGACCAGGGCGCCCATGCCGCCGAGCATGGCGCGGCGGCTGACATTGGCGATGGCGCTGGGAGCTTCGGGCGTCGCGGTGGCGACATCGGCCGAGAGATCGGCCATGAGCTTGGCTTCGTGGATCACAGGCGCTCTCCCTTGTTGGCGGCCGGCGCGTTTCCGGCGGCCTGATGGATCGCGGCGCGGATGCGCGGATAGGTGCCGCAGCGGCAGAGGTTGCCGCTCATGGCCTCGTCGATCTGGTCGTCGTTGGGCTTCGGGGTGTCCTTGAGGAGGGACGCCGCCTGCATCATCTGCCCGCACTGGCAATAGCCGCACTGCGAGACGTTGAGGTCGCGCCACGCCGCCTGGACCGGGTGGTTGCCGTCGGGCGAGAGCCCTTCGATGGTCACCACCTCCTGGCCCTCGGCCGCGGAGACGGGGGTGACGCAGCCGCGAACGGCGGTGCCGCCGAGATGGATGGTGCAGGCGCCGCACAGCGCCTGACCGCAGCCGAACTTGGTGCCGGTGAGGCCGACTTCGTCGCGCAGGAACCAGAGCAGCGGCATGTCGGGATCGCCGTCGAAGCTGCGTTCAGCTCCGTTCACGGTGAGTTTGATCATCGGTGTATCCTGTCATCGATCAGGCCACGGACCGGTCGAGATCGGCTGTCCACCAATCCGTCGGGGTCGCGAATAACCTCGGAGGTCGTCGTTCAGGCGCGGAGGGCGCGCGACGTCGTCGCCGTCCCGCATCGAAGCGTGCCTGAGGTGCGGCAGCGGATCCGGCGCCCCTCGACAGGGAGCCGTCGCAGTGCACGAAGCCCCCACGCCCCGTACCTCATAATGAATCCAATTAGACGGTGCGGGTGCTGCGGTGCAACGGTTAGCAGCCACGGGCACCACTTCCGTGAAGCTCGGCCATGGGTCCGGTGTGCTGTTGCGCACAATACGTGTTCGACCCGTGCGCCGTGGTCCGTCTTCACGCGTTATCTAGGCCGCTCTACCGGCGTCGTGCCCGCCAAGCTCGGTCACGAGTGTCATCGTCCGAATCGACCCGGACGTCTCCAGGGGGACGCAGCGTCGTCCTTCCTCGGGCTCAGGTCTCGACCAGCCCGGAGCTCGACCCGCTCGCTTCGGAATCCCCGCGCCCGTGCGGGAGTGCGAGGTATTCCGACGAGCGCATCTCGATGAGGCGGGAGACGGTGCGATCGAACTCGAAAGCCTCCCGGCCCTCGGTGGCCGTGTAGAGGCCAGTCGGCTCGGCCGCGGCGGAGGCGATCAGCTTCACATGAGCGTCGTAGAATGTGTCGACGAGGGTGATGAAACGCTTGGCCTCGTTGCGGTTCGCCTCGCCCATCACCGGGATGTCCGAAAGGATCACTGTCTGGAAAGAGTGGGCGATGGCCATGTAGTCGGAGGCGCCCAGAGGCTGGGCGCAGAGGTCGGCGAAGCCGAACCGGGCGACGCCGGCGGCTTCCTCCGGCACCGCCACCTCGCGGCCCTTCACGCGGATCGTGGCGGCCTTGCCCTTCGCCTTCCCGGTGAGGCCCTTGAAGGCCTGGGCGAGAGCGGCCTCGGCCACCTCGTCGGCGGGCACGTGGTAGACCGAGGCGCCGCCGAGCTTCTCCAGGCGGAAATCCGTGCGGGAATCGAGGCGCAGGATGTCGACGCGGCTCTTCAGTTCGGCCACGAAGGGCAGGAACAGCGCCCGGTTCAGCCCGCCCTCGTAGAGCCGGTCCGGCTCGACGTTGGAGGTCGCCACCACCGTGACTCCACGCTTGAACAGGGCTCCGAAGAGCCGCCCCAGAATCATCGCGTCGGCGATGTCGGTCACGGTGAATTCGTCGAAGCAGAGCAGGGTCGCCTCGTCGGCCAGCGCGTCCGCCACCACCGGGATCGGATCGTCGCCCTTGGCCGTGCCCGCCTTCAGGGCCTGCCGGTGGGCGTGGATGCGCTCGTGCGCGTCCGACAGGAAGCCGTGGAAATGAACGCGGCGCTTCGGCCCCGGGGCGGCCTCGTGGAACAGGTCCATCAGCATGGTCTTGCCGCGCCCGACCGAGCCCCAGATGTAGAGGCCCTTGGGCGGACCCTCGCTGTCGCCGCTGCGCCCGAACAGCCAGCCGAGCGCGCTGCCCTTCTTCGCCCGCCGGCGCCGGTCGAGATCCTGCACCAGGCGGTCGAGGGCACGCACCAGATGGATCTGGGCCGGATCGCGCTCGATGGCACCCGACGAGACCAGCATGTCGTAGCGCGCCGAGACCGGACCCGGAGGATTCGTGCCTCCCTGCGAACTGGCGGACGAAGCGGAACCGGACGGGGAATTCACGGCGATGACGACCTTGGATACGGAAGGGCGCGGCGACCGCGTCCCTATCGACAGGACCGACCCGACGACCCGTGTGCCGCGCGGAACCGGAGGGATCAAGCGGGGCACTCGGGCGGGATGACGTTTTGTTGCATTGCACAAAACAATCGGCGATGCCATCTGGTGGCCTCCTCGAGGGAGGTCACGCCCGGAGCCAGCGCAGTTGCGCGATGTCATCCGGAGCACGGCACCACGATGCCTGATACCATTCCGACCGGCCTGAACGTCCGGCGCCTCTGGCCCAGCGACCGTGCCATGGTCGAGGCCTATTTCCTGCGGCTCGACCCCGATACGAGAGCCAACCGCTTCATGGCCGCCTTGAGCGATGCGGCCGCCCTCGCCTATGCGGCCCGCGCCCTCAAGGTGGAGGGGCTTGTCTTCGGCGGTTTCGTCGAGGGGGAGTTGCGGGCGCTCGGCGAGCTGCGCCCGATGAATGGTCCGATCCCGGGTTTCGGCCTCGGCCGCGAGGCGGAGGCCGCCTTCGCGGTGGAGCGCGGATTCCGCCGCAACGGCCTCGGCCATGCGCTCTTCCGCCGGATCGTCGCGGCGGCGCGCAACCGTTCCGTCCGGGAACTGCATGTCCGCTGCCTCAGCCGCAACGCTCCCATGCGCCGCCTCGCCGCGAAGCTCGGCGCCGAGGTGACTCTGGCCGACGGCGAGGCGGAGGGGGCCCTGACCCTCGCACGCCGGACACCGATCTCGCTCTGGCAGGAGGGCGTGGACGAGGCCCTGGATTTCACCCTCGCTGTGGCCGCCGCCGCTGAGCCGCTGAAGCGGGCGGCATAACGGACCACGTGACGGATTGGCGGCGACCGGCGTCGGCCCTATCCTGCAACGACGACCGGGTAGGCTCCATCGGCCTCGTGCTCGGCCCGAACCCGCTTCGAGAAGACCGCCTCGCCATGAGATTCGTGCTTGTCGCCTGTGCCGTCCTGGCTCCAATCGCCGTCTCGGCGCAGGAGCGGCCGGCAACCCCCGCCATGCTCTGCGCCGACGCCCACGCCCTAGTGAGCCGGGTCGGCGCCATCGTGATGACGACGGGGCCGATCACCTATGACAGGATCGTCCGCGATGGCGGTTTCTGCCCACTGCCCGAAGCACCCAAGCCCGCTTTCGAACTGACGCGGGACGTCGCGAAATGCTTCGTCGGCTATGTCTGCCGCGACAAGTTCAACGAAGGCAGTACGCGCGACTGAGCGGCGGCATCGGCCGCCTTTACGGCCAAGCTGCCATCTTGCGGCCAAGCCTCGACCCGATCGCCGCCGCACGGTTCCCCTAGCAAGGTCCGATCGATCAGGATCGAGGGGGCCTTTTGCATGACCAATGCCGATGACCCGGCCCAGGATAGGCGCATCCCGGAGGGAAGCGCTGCGATCCGTCTGGAGCGATGCGTCGCGCATACGTTGCGCGTCATCGAGGCCGCCCGCGTCGAGCGCGAGGACGCTCCGGTGAAGGCGGCCCGCCGGCATCTCGCCGAGATCTACGGCGTGACCCGTCTGAGCCGGCGGCTGGAGCGTCGCAGAAACTCGGCCTGAATTCGGCGGCGTTCAGCGCTGTGGGCGACCCGGCTTGCCCGCGAGCCAGATGGTGTGACGGGCGCCGCTGGTGCCGTTGGCCCGGACCGGTACCTCGTCGACGGCAAATCCGGCCCGGCGAAGACGCTGGGTGAAGTGTCGGTCCGGATGCGCGGACCACACCGCGAGCACGCCTCCGGGCCGCAGCGCCGCCATGGCGGCGCCCAATCCCGCTTCGTCGTAGAGCCTGTCATTGGCCGGCCGGGTGAGGCCGTCGGGCCCATTGTCCACGTCGAGCAGGATCGCGTCGTAGGCGGAGGTGGCCGAGCAGATCGCCTCGACGATGTCGCCGATCCGCAATTCCACCCGGTCGTCGGAGAGAGCATCCGCCGACAGGGCGCTCAAGGGGCCGCGCACCCATTCCGCCACGTTCGGCACGAGTTCGGCGACGACGATGGCCGCATCCGGCTTCAGGGCATCGAGGGCGGCGCGCAGGGTGAATCCCATGCCGAGACCGCCGACGAGGAAGCGCACGCCCGCGCGGGCGCCGATCCGTTCCGCGGCGAGATGTGCCAGCGCCTTCTCCGAGCCGCTGAGCCGGCTGTTCATCAGCTCGTTATGCCCGAGCTGGATCGAGAATTCGGTGCCGCGCCGAAGCAGGCGCAGCTCGCCCGCATCCCCGGGGATTGGTGCGGTATCGACGACGATCCAGGGGATCATGGGCGGGATCGGGGGCAGGGCGACGACATGTCCACCCGGCTAGCATAGAGGCGGCGACGGATCACCCGACCTGCAGCGCGATCACGCCTTCCGGCATGGCGATGGTGGATGGATGCGAGCCACCCTGTCTTTCTTCCCTCTGCGAAGAAAGCGGCCAGCCAAAACGTACCGGGACCGTATCAGATTGCCGCTCTTGGGTTCCTGAAGGTGTCAGAAAGGGAGCTCTTTCACGAACCGTCACGCCTTCGTGCGATTTAGTGCATTATCAACGGTGATTTTCAGCCTCATAGACGAGGTGTAAGGAATTTTTATTCATCGTCGGAATGAGCGCAGTGAGCCCGATGGCCAACCATCTTTGCCTTGATCCCCATGATCCCTACGCTCAGGCGGAGGTTCTGGTCGTGTTCGAGGGGACACTTCCAGAGATCCGCCTACTGTCGGCCATCGATCAGGAGGGGGACGACATCCTGCCGGACCTCGTCGAGCAACAGAGGCGCGACCTGATCCAGGAGATCGCCGCCTTCCTCGATCCGGATTCCTACGGAGCGCGCGCGGCGGCCTGACCGCCGGCCTGCGCTCGGCATCCCTTGGGTGCCATCGCTCCCCGCGTTAGGGGAGCGATGGCGTCGGGACTAGAACAGTCCCTCGATCTGCCCGTTGGCGTCGAGATGGATGCCTTCGGACGCCGGGACCTTGGGCAGGCCCGGCATGGTCATGATCTCACCGCAGATCACCACGACGAAGCCCGCACCGGCCGAGAGCCGGACATCGCGCACCGAGATGAGGTGGCCCGAGGGTGCGCCCATCAGGTTCGGATCGGTGGAGAACGAGTACTGCGTCTTGGCCATGCAGACCGGCAGGTGGCCGTAGCCGTCCTTCTCGAACTGGGCGAGCTTGGTGGCGGCCTTCGATTCCACCTGGATGTCGGCGGCGCCGTAGAGCTTCGTCGCGATCGTCTTGACCTTGTCGGTGAGCTTGGTCTCGGTCTCGTAGGCAAAGGTCAGCGGCTTCTGCTCGCCTTCGGCCAGCTTGACCACGGCCTGGGCCAGTTCCTCGGCACCGGCTCCGCCTTCCGCCCAATGCTTGCAGGTGATCGCCTCGACGTCGAGCTTGTCGCGGCAGAGTTCCTTGAGCTTGGCGTGTTCCGCGTCGGTGTCGGCGTAGAAATGGTTCACGCCGATGACCACGGGCAGGCCGAAGCCGCGAACGTTGGCGACGTGGCGGGCGAGGTTGGCGAAACCCTTCTCCAGGGCTTCGAGGTTCTCGGAGCCGAGCTCCTTCTTCGAGACGCCGCCATGCATCTTAAGGGCGCGCACGGTGGCGACGATGACCACGGCCGAAGGCTTCAGCCCCGCCTGCCGGCACTTGATGTCGATGAACTTCTCGGCGCCCAGATCGGCGCCGAAGCCGGCTTCCGTCACGACGTAGTCGCCGAGCTTGAGGCCGGCGCGGGTGGCGATCACCGAGTTGCAGCCATGGGCGATGTTGGCGAAGGGGCCGCCATGGATGAGGGCGGGGTTGCCTTCCAGGGTCTGAACGAGGTTCGGCTGCAGCGCGTCCTTCAGCAGCACGGTCATGGCGCCCGTGGCCTTCACGTCGGCGAGAGTCACCGGCTTGCGGTCGCGGGTCTCGGCGATGACGATTCGGCCGAGGCGCGCCTCGAGGTCGTCGAGATCCTTGGCGAGGCAGAAGACGGCCATGACCTCTGAGGCCACGGTGATGTCGAATCCGTCCTCGCGCGGGAAGCCGTTGGCGACGCCGCCGAGCGACTGGGTGATCGAGCGCAGGGCCCGGTCGTTCATATCGACGACCCGGCGCCAGTGGATGCGGCGCACGTCGATGTTGAGTTCGTTGGCCCAGTAGACGTGGTTGTCGATGAGCGCGGCGGCCAGCGAATGCGCCGAGGTGATGGCGTGGAAATCGCCGGTGAAGTGCAGGTTGATCTGCTCCATCGGCACGACCTGGGCCTTGCCGCCGCCGGCCGCTCCGCCCTTCATGCCGAAACAGGGGCCGAGCGAGGGCTCGCGCAGGCACATCACCGTCTTCTTGCCGATACGGTTCAGCGCGTCGCCGAGGCCGACCGTGGTCGTGGTCTTGCCCTCGCCGGCCGGGGTCGGGCTGATGGCGGTGACGAGGACGAGCTTGCCCTCGGGCTTCGATTCCAGCGACTTGATGAAGGCGTGGTCGATCTTGGCGATGTGCTTGCCGTAATGGTGCAGCGCGTCGTCCGGAATCCCGATCTTCTCGGCGACCTGCGTGATCGGCTTCAGGGTCGCCGCGCGGGCGATCTCGATGTCTGAGGGCATTCGTCTCTCCCAGGTCTGTCGTCGCGATTGGCGTCGCGCTGGCGTTTGTTTAGGTGTCGTGGTCTCGTCGCCGGGCGCACCCTGCGAAGGTCCCCGTCACCGGGGATGTCTTGGGGCAGTCCCGGCCCTGGAGCCAAGCTCCGCCGCTGATATCACTTTGGTCGAAGGCGCAAGCAAAAGCGCCTCGGAATTTTTCAACCCACCGGCAAAATTTCATTTGAGATCGGGACGGTGCGCGCAAAATCCACTTCGCGAACCTCCGCGTCGCAGGCGGGGACAGGAGTTTCGATCAGCCCGTCATCGCCGTCGCCGTGTAGCCGGCCTGGTCCAGCGCCTCGGCGATCGTCAGGCTCTGGGCATCGGTGGTGAGGGCGACGCGGCCATGATCGAGGTCGACGACGACATGCGCTTGCGGATCGATCCGAAGAATGGCCCTGCGCACGGCCTCCGCACAGCCGTCGCAGGTCATGCCGTCCACCTGCATCAGCAGGTCCACCCGTCTCGCGTCCATCCGCCGTCTCCCGTCTCTGGGTACGTCCGGGATCTATGTAGAGCCAAATCCCGTGCCGCCGCGAGGGGCTACGGTGCGTCGGGCCGGAGCAGGATGCGAGACTGGCTGAAGCCAAGCTTGGAAGCTCATGCAACACATGGCAAAAAACCGGTTCATGCAGCCCGCACGAGTCTTGTGAGACCTCTCCGTCTCGGCGACAACCGGGGCCTGTCTCGATTCGCGATCGCCGCAACCGGGCCGTCGTGATCTCCATCGATCGTCGTGAGGGTAAGAGTATTCCGATGGCCCGGATCGTCGGCCGACGCACGGGTCCGTGGGTTCTGAGCCTCATCGGGTTCGTGGTCGTGGCGCCGCTCGCAGTGATCTCTCCCCTTGGCGGCGCCTTCGGATTGGCGGCCCTGAGCGGCCTCGTCGCCGTCCTGTCCGCGCGCCGGGCGCGGAAGCTCGACCTGCGCTGCGAAAAGCTGTCGGGCGAGGTCGATATCCTGTCGCAGCGCCTCGTACGCCTGGAGACGGTGGCGCGTCTCATCGCCGACCAGCAGATGCGGATTGAGCGTGCTCGCGTCGGCGAGACGGGTGCGATGACGGGATCCATGGACGACAGGCCGGCGGAGAATGCCTCGGTCTCGGCCGCCATCGAGGAGGTCACCACCGAGATCGGCCTGCTCAGCGGCATCGTCCGCGAACTCGCCGCCGTGGTCGCGACCCAGGACGGCGAGATCGCCCGCCTGAAGGAGACGCCGCCGCCCGCTCCGATTCCCTCACCGCCTCCGGTGGTCCGCAGGGTCCCCGTCGAGGGAGCGATCGCTCCACCGCCCTCTCTCGCCCCGAAGACCGAAGCGATCGGCACGCCCTGGGTGCCACGCTCCTGGCCGCCGCAGGAGCGCTCGGAGAACGCTGCCGACGCACCGCCCCCGGATCGCAGCCGGGACGCCGTCATGGTCGAGGCCTTCGGTGGCGACGGGCTCGAAGTCCATCTCCAGCCCATCGTCTCGCTGCCCCAGCGCAAGGTCGTCTCCTACGAAGCGCTGGCGCGCCTGCGCGTCGGTACCGATATCCTGAAGCCGAACCTGTTCCTGCCGGTCCTCGAACGGCACGGGCGGACCACCGAGCTCGATCGCCGCATGCTCCAGCTCGTCGCCACGGTGGCCCGCCACCTCGCCGGGCGCGGCAGCCAGGCGGTGGTGACCTACGCCCTGTCGCCGCGTTCGCTGTTCGAGCCCGGATTCCTGCGCACGCTGCCGCGGCTGCTCGCCGGCGAGCCCGACCTGTCGGGACGCCTCGTGATCGCGCTGCCCCAGTCGAGCTGGCGTAGCCTCGACGCCGAGCAGGCCGGAGCGCTGGCGGAGCTGCGCGGCCGCGTCGGCTTCGCCCTCGACCGGCCGGTGGACCTACGCCTCGATCCGCTGGCGCTCGCCGACCGCGGTGTCGGCCAGGTCAAGGTGCCCGCCGACCTCCTGCTTCGCCCCGGCTCCCGCCAGGCAATGCCCGACATCGCCCTCGACGACCTCGTCGCCTCCCTGTCCAGGGCCGGTATCCGGCTGGTGGCGGAGGCCGTCGAGCGCGAGAGCGACGTTCCGGATCTGATCGATCTCGACGTCCCGCTGGCGCAGGGCTCGGTCTTCGCCCCGGCCCGGGCGGTGCGGGCCGAGGTTCTCACCGCCGCGCCGCCACCGGCCTCCGTTCCGCCTGCGCCCGAACCCGCCGGCGAGGACCCGGAGCCGCCGCCCCAGCGCCGCCCGTTCCGCGACTTCCTCCGCCGGGCCGGCTGAGCTTCCGTCGGCCGGGATACCTGCCGCGTTGATTTCGGCGAACGGCCGGCTTAACCGGTCGGCCATCCCTCCTTGCCGCAATTCCTTGCCAGTCAGGCCAGCCTCATGAGCGAACCGATCGCGCGCGCGACGACGCAGATCCCGACCCTGAACGGGCTTTCCGCCGTCGCCGACCGCTACGACCTGATCCTGTGCGATGTCTGGGGCGTCCTGCATGACGGAACGCGCGCGCATGAGGGGGCTGGCGATGCGCTGATCCGCTTCCGCAACCTGAACGAGGACGGCCGCCGCCGCCGGGTCATCCTCGTCTCCAACGCGCCCCGTCCCTGGGCCGGCGTTCAGGTCATCCTCGACGGATACGGCGTGCCGCGCGAGGCCTACGATGCCATCCTCACCTCCGGCGACCTGACCCGCCGGCTGATCGCGGAGCATCCGGGCGAGCGCATCCACCATCTCGGGCCGGAGCGCGACGCGACGATCTTCGATCGCCTCGACATCCGGCTCGTGGGGGAGGCGCAAGCCGACCGCGTGGTCTGCACCGGCCTGTTCGACGATACCTGCGAGACGGCTGAGGATTACCGCGAGACCCTGGCCGGTTTCCGGGTGCGGCAGGTGCCGATGATCTGCGCCAATCCCGATCTCGTGGTCGAGCGCGAGAAGAAGCTGATCCCCTGCGCCGGCTTGATCGCGCAGGCCTATGCGGAGATCGGCGGCGCGGTGACCTATGCCGGCAAGCCGTATCGCCCGGTCTACGAGGCGGCGCTCGCCATGGCGGGGGATCTGAACGGCGGCAGCGCACCGGATATCACCCGGATCCTCGCCGTGGGCGACGCGTTGCGCACCGACATCGCCGGGGCGGCGGCCTATGGCATCCCGAACCTTCTGGTGGCGCGCGGCATCCATGCGGAAGAGCTCGGCGTCGTCGCCGATCACGACACGTTGGGCGATGTCGCGGAATGGCTCGCTGGCCAGGACGTTCGCCCCGACGCCGTCATCGAGCGGCTGGTCTGGTAACGCCCTCGAGCTTCGCGGACCTTGAGCTCCGCGACCTGAGGATCACGAGAACAAAGCGTCGATCTCGTCCTGGGCGGTGGCCGGTCCCTTGATCTGCGGTCCGTTGAGGAGCAGCAGCTCGGCGCGCACCCGGCGCTCCACTTCGGTCGGGTCGACGCCGCCCTCGTCCTTGGCCTTCACGGCGGAGGCGAAGCGCGACAGGCGCCCTTCGAGCTGGCGAAGGGATTCGCTGACTTTAGAGATGCGCTGCCCGGTAATGTCCTGGAACGTGCAGGCCTCGAAGATGTCGTTCATCCGCGCCTCGACGGCGGCACGGTAGTTCTTGTCGTCGGGCAGGCCGAGGATTTCCTCGGCCGCGGTCATGATCGAGTTCGTCGCGCCCGCCGTCGCCTCGACGACGCTGCCGAGTTCCTCATGCGCCATCGGAAGCCGGTCGCGGGTGAGCTCGTTGGCCCGCAGGGCGGCGATCTCCTTGCGGACATGGGCGATGTAGTCGGCGATGTCGATCAGCTCTCTGATCAGAGACGGCCGCACCGTCACCGGTGCCTTGCCGACCGTGCGTGCCTGTTCCGCCATGGCCATCGCCTATCGCTCCACGATCGTGCGAACCGCTGAAGAATAACGAGCGAATCTGCGGCTCAAGCGCCGCAGACAGCCTCGATCTTGCTCTTCAGGGTCGCTGCATTGAAGGGCTTGACGATGTAGTTGTTCACGCCGGCCTTCTTGGCCGCGATCACGTTCTCGGTCTTTGATTCGGCGGTGACCATGATGAACGGCGTGGTGCGCAGGGCCTCGTCGGCGCGGACGTGGCGCAACAGCTCGTATCCCGTCATCGGCTCCATGTTCCAATCGGAGATCACGAGACCGTATTTGCGGTTCTTCAGCCGGGCGAGAGCGGCGGTGCCGTCCGAGGCATCGTCGACCTCTTCGAAGCCGAGCTGCTTGAGCAGGTTGCGGATGATGCGGACCATCGTCTGATAATCGTCCACGACGAGGATCGGCATGCCGAGATCGAGGGCCATGGGTAGGGGTGCTCCGTCGGTGTATAGGGCCGGTGCGGCGCACCGCGAGCCGGTAAAGGGCAATGGTCTGGGGAAGCGCCGCCACGCGCCGCCTCTCATTCGGGAAAGTACCGCGATCGGCATTGCGAAGCGGTTAACTGCGCAGGGGATCGCGCATCCCGCTGCGATCTGGCCTCCGCTTCCCTTGACCCTTCCCCGGCTTTTCGACAGGTTCCGCGCGAATTCCCCACGGTCGCCGCTCCGGCCGCAGCTTTGTCGAGACCGCTTGAATCCGATGGCGCCTGCCGACGATCCTTCCGCGCGCCCCGGAGCCGGCTCCCCGTCGGGGCGGCCCTTCACGATCTGCCGCGAAGACGAGACGGTGCCGGCGATCCTCGCCGGGGCCATCGCCGCGATCGGCAATTTCGACGGTGTGCACCGGGGCCACGGCGCCCTGGTCGAGGCCGTCCGCGAGGAGGCGGACAGGCGTGGCGTCCCGGCGGTGATGCTCACCTTCGAGCCCCATCCGCGGGCCTATTTCGCGCCCGATCTGCCGATGTTCCGGCTGACGGGCCCCGTCGCCAAGGAGATCGTCTTCGCCCGCCTCGGGCTCGACGGCCTGATCGTGCGCCGTTTCGACGCGACCATGGCGGGGACGACCGCCGCCGATTTCGTCCATGGCCTGCTGAAGCGCGATCTCGGCCTCTCCGGCGTCGTGATCGGCCACGACTTCCATTTCGGGCGCGGACGCGAGGGCACGCCGGGCGTGCTGGCCCGGCTCTGCGCGGAGGCATCCCTGGATTGCCGGATCATTCCGGCCGTTTCCATCGGGGAGGGCGAGGCCCCGGTCTCGTCGAGCGCGATCCGCGAGGCCCTGCGGCTGGGCGACATCGCCTTGGCGAACCGGCTGCTCGGCTACCGCTGGTTCGTCTGCGGCGAGGTCCGACACGGCGACAAGCGGGGCCGCACGCTGGGCTATCCCACAGCGAACGTCGCCCTGCCCGATTGTGCGCTCGCCCACGGCATCTACGCCGTCCGCGTCGGATTGCCCGACGGCGCGGTACGGGACGGAGTGGCGAGCTACGGGCGGCGGCCGACCTTCGACGACGGCGCACCGCTGCTCGAGGTCAACCTGTTCGGGTTCTCGGGCGATCTCTACGGCCGGACCATCGCCGTGGAGTTCCTCGGCTACATCCGCGGCGAGGAGCGCTTCTCGGGGGCGGAGGCCCTGATAGCGAGGATGGACATCGACGCGGCCGAGGCACGCACCGTCATCGTGGCCGACCACGTTCCATCCATGATCGGCTGAATTCCGGCGACGTTCTGCTCGGGTCGATCAGCGGCCGGCGGTGTCGATCGAAGCGAGGCGGCGGGCCGCCTGCTGCAGCGCGCTCTGATGGCCGTTGCCGCTGAGGGCATAGACCGAGCGTCCCGCCGTCCAGTAGGCGGTCTCGCCGTCGCCCGGGCTCGTCACCTCGCCGGTCGAGGCCGTCTCGTGCGTGGCACGCGCCGCGAACAGGGAGACCTCGCCGAGATCGGGTGCATCGATCAGGACTTCGACGCCTGCACCATGGCGGCCGGGCACGATCTGGACGTCGCGCACGGACCAATCCCCCGGCAGATCCGGCAGGACGATGCCGGTGGCGTTCGAGATGGCGGCCTTGTCGTAGCTCGGCGTCGCGCGCGAGCCGAGGCGGACGCGGATCTGGGCCGCCTCCCTGGCCTGGCGCGCATCGGTCACCAGGGCCGGGTCCACCGGCGCGGCGAAGGTGTCGGGAACGCCGAACACGCCGGTATCCGAATGCGCGATCCAGCCGGCACCGACGAGGAGGACGATCACCGCCGCGCGTTTCAGCCGTTCGCCGAAGCGCCGCCACGCCATGGACCTGTCGAGACGACGGGCCGCCGACCGGTTGCGCTCCGGCCCCGGTCCCGGCAATTGCGCGAAGGCCTGACGCAGGGCGTCCCTGTCGTGCATCTCGGCCATCACTCTTGCGGCGGCCTCGGGCGCGCGGGCGAGATAGGATTCGACCTCGAGCCGACGCATCACGTCGAGTTGGCCATCCACGAAGGCGGCGAGGTCGCTGTCGGTGATCGGGTCGATCATGACGCTCGGTTCCAGTTCAACGGTCGGAAGAGGCCGCGCCTCCATACAGTCCTGATACTCGCACCGAGTATCCTCGATATCGGCGTGGTCACGATCCGCCGACGGCTCTCGGCACCATCCGGGCATCGTGCCCGTGCCGGGTGTCCTGGCCGCCCCATTCGCTGACGAGGCGCAGGTGCGGACGTTCCGGCCGGCCGGAGCCTCCGCTCTGCGGCGGGTCCGAGCGGCCGCGACCGCTGCTGCTAGCTTCGCCCTCTTCGAAGGCGCGAAGGGCGGCGCGACCGCGACCGAGACGGGACATCAGGGTACCGATGGGGATGCCGAGCACGGCAGCGGCTTCCGCATAGGCCATGCCTTCCAGGGTCACGAGATGGAGCGCGGCGCGCTGCTCTTCCGGCAATGTCAGGAAGGCCTGACGGATCTGGGCGAGGCGCACCTGCCCTTCCTGGGCGGGCGGCACGCTCTCGTCGCCCATCTGGACGAGGGATTCGGCATGGCGGGCTTCCACCCGCTTGCGGCGCTGGTCGTCGATGAAGACGTTGTGCAGCACCGTCATCATCCAGGTCCGCAGGTTGGTGTTCGGTCTCACGGAGAGGCCCGATTCCAGTGCGCGGACGAGGGTATCGTGGACGAGGTCGTCGGCCTTCAGGGCGTCGCGAGTCAGGGAGCGCGCATAGCGCCGCAACGGGACCAGGAGGTCGACGATGGAGGAGGGGGAGGCGGTCTGAGTCGGTTCGGCCGTCATGATCAGTAAACGCGCGGGCCCGGCCGTCTAATCCGGTCGGGCCTCCTTCTGTTGATCTATTGATAGGTCGCCTTGAGGTTGAGGGTACAGTCGCGGCCGATCCCCTCGTAATGCTCCGCGAGCCAGGCCTGCGCCGCCGCGCGGCCCTTGTCGCGCAGGCCTTCGAATACGCCGATCCGGGCATCCATCCGCGAGGACGCCTTGTAATCGTCGAGCGCCCCGGTCCCGTCGATGCGATGGACCAGCATGCGGTGGTAATCGTTGCGCCCGAGCACACCGTCCTCGATCAGGCTCTCCACGAAATCGATGGCGCGCAGCTCGCGCATGAGGTTGGCGTTGAAGGTGATCTCGTTGAGCCGGTCCTGGATTTCCTCGCGGGACCGCGGCGTCTCGCGGCGCTCCACCGGGTTGATCTGGACCAGGACGACGTCGCGGGTCTGTGCCCCGTGAAACAGCGGGTAGATCGGCGGATTGCCGAGATATCCGCCGTCCCAATAAGGCACGCCGTCGATCTCCACCGCCTGGAACACCGTCGGCAGGCAGGCCGAGGCCATCAGGTGATCGAGGCTCAGGGATTCGCGCTCGAAGATGGCGAGCTTGCCGGTCCAGACATTGGTCGCCGACACATAGATGCCGGCGGTCTGGGCGGCGCGAAGCCGGTCGAAATCCACGTGCTTGGCCAGTGCCTTGCGCAGCGGGTTCACGTTGAGCGGGTTCGAGACGTAGGGGCTCGTCTTGAAAGCGCGGGCCCAGAAGTCCAGGATCGGGTTCTGGCTCAAAAAATCGAACATGTGGTCGAACACGCCGCGCTGGGCCGGCCACAGGTCACCGTCGAGGCTCGCCTCGCGCCAGAACCGGTCGAGGGCCTCTCGGGCGCCGTTCGGACCGCCGGCGATCCACCCGTCCACCATTACGACCGCGTTCATCGCGCCGGCGCTGGCACCGGTGACGGCCTCGAAAGCCAGGCGGCCGTCCTCGATCAGGGCATCGAGCACCCCCCAGGTGAAGGCGCCGTGCGCGCCGCCGCCCTGAAGCGCCAGTGCGACCGTCTTCTCGGCATTCGGGCCCGCCAGGCTGACCGACGGGCGGGCGATCGGCCTGGGTTGAGCCATCTCGACATCGGTCGAAGGCGAATCAGCCGGGGCAGGCTGTAGGGAATCGAGCATCGTCAGCTCCACATGGGAGGATGGCACGGGCACATGCGAAACGTGCATGTGGGAATGCTGCAGTGCAGCATCAAAGGTCGCAGGGCAGCAAACCGCTGGCGGCATGGATCGGTTCCTCTTGGGCCGCCGCTGTGACGGACTTGTCGCACTGCGCCAATTCCCTCGACATCGCCCATGGGATAAGACATGTCAGCCGACGCTGGGCCGGGACGTTGCGCGCGGTCCGTGAGGTTTACGTGGTTTTGCCATGTGGCACGCGGACTTGACGCATGCGGCGCGCCATCTCAGCTAAACGACGAGGGTCCTCCAAGACCGGACCCTTCACCCGATCTTCGCAAAGGATCGGGAGGATTCGACTGAAGACGACCATGGCCGGGCGCCCGCTTCAGGGCAGGCCGGGCCACATACAAGGTCAGAGATGGACGCCATGATGGAAGCCCCTTCGATGGAAGCCACTTCCGCCGACCCGTTCGGCCCCGGCATCTCGATCACCGGGCCGGAGATCGCCGGTCCGAGCTCGCGTCACCGCACGACGGGGGTCACGGTCGGCGAGGGCGAGGGGGCGGTCACAGTCGGCGGAGGCGCGCCCATCGTCGTCCAGTCGATGACCAACACCGACACCGCCGATATCGATGCCACGGTGGCCCAGGTCGCCGCCCTGTCTCGGGCCGGCTCCGAGCTCGTGCGCATCACCGTCGATCGCGACGAGGCGGCGGCGGCCGTGCCGAAGATCCGCGACCGGCTGGCCCGGATCGGCGTCCACGTGCCGCTGGTGGGCGACTTCCACTATATCGGCCACAAGCTCCTGTCCGACCATCCGGCCTGTGCCGAGGCCCTGGCCAAGTACCGGATCAACCCGGGCAATGTCGGCTTCAAGGAAAAGAAGGATACGCAGTTCTCGACCATCATCGAGCAGGCGGTCCGCTACGGGAAGACGGTGCGCATCGGTGCGAACTGGGGTTCGCTGGACGAGGCTCTGCTCACCCACCTGATGGACGAGAACGCCCGGTCCGCCCGGCCCATCGACGCCCGCGCCGTCATGCGCGAGGCCATGGTCCGCTCCGCCCTGTCCTCGGCCCAGCGCGCCGAGGAACTCGGCCTCTCCAAGGACCGGATCATCCTCTCGGCCAAGGTCTCGGCGGTGCAGGACCTGATCGCGGTCTATCGCGAGGTCGCCAAGCGCTCGGATTACGCGATCCATCTCGGCCTCACCGAGGCCGGCATGGGCTCGAAGGGCCTCGTCGCCGCCTCCGCCGCCATCGGCGTGCTGCTCCAGGAAGGCATCGGCGACACGATCCGCTACTCGCTGACCCCCGAGCCCGGCGGTGACCGCACCGTCGAGGTGAAGGCGGCGCAGGAACTGCTGCAGACGATGGGCTTCCGCACCTTCGTACCGATGGTCGCCGCCTGTCCCGGTTGCGGCCGCACCACCTCGACCACGTTCCAGGAACTCGCCCGCGACATCCAGAACTGGATCGTCACCTCGATGCCGGAATGGAAGAAGACCTATCCGGGCGTCGAGGGCCTGAACGTCGCGGTGATGGGCTGCATCGTCAACGGTCCCGGCGAATCGAAGCATGCCGATATCGGCATCTCGCTGCCCGGCACCGGCGAGACCCCCACCGCCCCGGTCTTCATCGACGGCAAGAAGGCGATGACTCTTCGCGGCGCTACGCTCGCCAAGGATTTCGAGACGGTGGTGATCGACTATATCGAGCGCCGCTTCGGCCAGGGCGCCCGCACCGCCGCGGAATAGGCACGCCCGTCGCCTCGCTCGTCTTCCTGCCTCGCGCCGGCGGCGCGGGGCGAGTCTGCTCGCCCTCATGCGAGGACGATCCCGCCTCGTCACGGGATCGTCGTTCTCCGCCCAACGGCCGCATGATACGACTTGGCATGCTTCGCGCTGGGACCGCCCTCGCGCCGAAGCCGGGGACCGGCCGCGAAGCGTCCATGCGAGGTGGGATATGGCGAGGCGGGATCTGGCGAGGTGGAACATGGGGTCCGTTTCCGCTTCTCGCCCGTCGATCTCCGTCGCCGATGCCCGGCGACCGGCCAAGCCTCTCCATTCGACCCCTTTCTCCGTCGCAGAAGCCTGATCGCAGCGCATGACGCAAACCGCTACCCCGAGCGCTCCCGGCGCTCAGTCCGACCCCGCGGCCCGTCCCGATAGCGGACCAGCCGAGCACGGGCACGGTCACGGGAAGACGAGCGTCTGGACGCTGGTCGTCGGCTCGGTCGGCGTCGTCTACGGCGATATCGGCACCAGCCCGCTCTACGCCTTCCGCGAGGCCCTCGGGCCGGCGAGGGCGGACGGCATCCTGCTGCCCGAGGAGATCCTCGGCACCACGTCGCTCATCCTCTGGGCGCTGCTGCTGATCGTCACGATCAAATACGTCGTCATCCTGCTGCGCATGGACAATAACGGCGAGGGCGGCATCCTCTCGCTGATGGCCCTCGCCCGCAAGGCGCTCGGCGGCTCGCGCATCGTCTTCATGCTCGGGCTGCTCGGCGCCTCCCTGTTCTACGGCGACGCCGTCATCACGCCGGCGATCTCCGTGCTCTCGGCGGTGGAAGGCCTGAAACTCGTCACTCCCGCCTTCGAGAATTACGTCCTGCCGATCACGGTGGCGATCATCCTCGCGCTGTTCATGGTGCAGAGCCGGGGCACCAGCAAGGTCGCGGCCTTCTTCGGCCCGATCATGGTGGTCTGGTTCCTCGCCCTCGGTCTCGCGGCGCTGCCCCACATCATCTCGCGGCCCGACGTCTTCCTCGCCTTCAACCCCTGGTACGCGGTCCACTATCTCCTCGGCCACGGCACCGGGGCGCTGGTGGCCCTGGGCGCAGTGTTCCTTGCGGTGACGGGGGCCGAGGCCCTGTTCGCCGATCTCGGGCATTTCGGGCGGAGGCCGATCCAGATCGCCTGGCTCGGCCTCGTGGCGCCGTGCCTGACCCTGAACTATCTCGGCCAGACGGCCCTCGTCCTCAACGTGCCCGACACGACCGACCCGTTCTACCAGCTCGTCCCCGAATGGGGGCTGCTGCCGATGGTGATCCTGGCGACCATCGCCACCGTCACGGCAAGCCAGGCCGTCATCACCGGCGCGTTCTCGCTGTCGCGCCAGGCGATCCAGCTCGGCCTGCTGCCGCGCCTCGAGATCCGCCACACGTCGGAAGCGCATTCTGGCCAGATCTTCCTGCCGCAGGTGAACATCCTGCTGCTGATCGGCGTCGTGGTCCTGGCGATCCTGTTCCGGTCGTCCTCGGCCCTCGCCTCGGCCTACGGCATCGCCGTGACCGGCACGATGCTGCTCACCGCGAGCATGGCCTTCATCGTGCTGTGGAAGTCGTGGAAGTGGTCGCCGATCGCGGCCGCCGCCGCGATCATGCCGTTCATCTTCATCGAGTTCCTGTTCATGCTCTCGAACCTGCTGAAGGTGTTCGAGGGCGGCTACGTGCCCCTGGTCCTCGCCGGCTGTCTCATCATCGTGATGTGGACCTGGGTGCGGGGCGTGAACATCCTGTTCAACAAGACCCGCAAGACCGATGTGCCGCTGCTGGAACTCGTCGGCATGCTGGAGAAGAGCCCGCCCCACCATGTGCGCGGCACGGCGGTGTTCCTCACCAGCGATCCATCGATCGCGCCGGCGGCCCTCCTGCACAATCTCAAGCACAACAAGGTGCTGCACGAGAAGAACGTCATCCTCACGGTGGAGACCGTGGATACGCCGCGCTCCAGCGATGCGGACCGCATCCGCATGGAGCCGATCGGCCCGCACTTCTCCAAGATCGTGATGAAGTTCGGCTACATGGAGACGCCGAACATCCCGCGGACGCTGACGCTCCTGAAGAAGCAGGGATTCAAGTTCGACATCATGGCGACGTCGTTCTTCCTGTCCCGGCGCTCGATCCGCCCCGCCGCGCATTCGGGCATGCCGCTCTGGCAGGATCGGATCTTCATCACGCTGGCCAAGAACGCCAACGACGCCACCGACTTCTTCCAGATCCCCACCGGCCGCGTGGTGGAAGTGGGGACCCAGGTCACCGTCTGAAGTCATTCCGGAGAGGCCAACATCGCAGCCCCTCCCCGGCGGAGGATTACGGCCGCGGCAGGTTGATGACCGGCGGCGGCGGCGGTGCATCAGGCGCCAGGGCAGCGAGGGTCGACGAGGCTTGGCCGTGCGCGACCCGTACTCTCGCCGCAGGTTTCGCTGCGGCCTTGATGTGCGCCGCATGGCTGGACGATGCCGGCGGGGTCACGCTCGCCTGCGCCGGTGCCGCCCGAGCCGGAGCCGCCACCATGGTAGCGGCCCCCGCCGCGTCGGGAACTGCGGCCGGCAGCGCGGCCGCTGAAACCTCGACGGCGGCAGGGTTCGTGGCGACCTGAACGGAGGCGGCCGGTGAGGCCTCGGCCGCGGGAGCGACCGGCGTCGCGGCGAAAGCCAGGGCGGTCGGCGGCGCCTGCTCGGCGGCTCCGGGCTTGCGCTTCTCGTAGAAGGCGTTGCCGCCGGCCACCGCCACGTAATGCATGTTGTTGTAGTGGAACGTGCGTCCGGCGGTGTGGAAGTACATCGCCCTCCCGACCTTCGGGTGACGCTGGCCGGCCAGGACCGCGTCGGCGGCGTCCGCGACCTTCGTCAGGTCCTTCTCCGCCATCGGCTTGGAGAGTACCCCGGCGGCGAACTGGCGGGGCTGGCCGACCACGGCGCAGATGCCGCCATTCGGGAAGGCCGCCGCTTCGAGGCGGTTCATCACCACCGTGCCGACCGCGAGCAGGCCTTCAGAGTCACTGCGGTTCGATTCGAAATACATGGCGCGGCCGAGGCAGTCGCGCTCCGCGTCGCTCACCGCCATGGGCTTTGCGGCGAGCCCGGGGCCGCCGAGCGAACCGGTCGTGGTGGGGGAGTTGCAGGCACCGAGGCCCATCGTCGTCATCAGCAGGACTCCGTAAAGTCCCGTCGTCGCCGATCGGGGATACCCCATGCCGTCTCGCTCCCGTCTGTTTTCTGGACGGTCTAGCTCGGCGGGAAATGTGGTTTCTTTGGGAGACCGGTGGCCATGAAGCGGAGCCCTACCCGGCGCACCACCTCACGGCCGGCGCTGCGACGCCCGGAAAAGGCGATGTCGCGTCAGCGACTTGATGGTGAACCGATGCGGCGGAGCCACACCGCATCGGTTTGTCGGTCTCAGGCCGTCAGGGTGCCGTGGCAGTGCTTGAACTTCTTGCCCGAGCCACAGGGACAGGGCTCGTTGCGCCCGACGCGGCCCCAGGTGGTCGCGTCGTTCGGGTCGCGCTCGATCACGGCGGCATCCGTCGACATCGCCTGCGCGGCATAGCCGTAGGCCGGTCCGCCGCCCCCGGTGCTGCCCGTGCCGCGATCGGAGAAGTCCATCTCGTTCTCGCCCGTGACGGGGTCGAGATGCTGGGCGAACATGGACGGCAGTTCCGGGGTCGCGAACGGGTTCGCCCCCTGCGCTTCCGGCTCCTGATACATGATCTCGATACGGGCGAGCTGCTGGGTCACCTGCTCACGCAGGGCGCCGACGAGGCCGTTGAACAGCTCGAACGCCTCGGACTTGTACTCGTTGAGAGGGTCGCGCTGGGCGAAACCGCGCCAGCCGATCACCTGGCGCAGGTGATCGAGGGTGACGAGATGCTCGCGCCAGAGATGGTCGAGGGTCTGCAGCAGGACCTGCTTCTCGACATAGGTCATCACCTGCGGGGTGTTCTGCTCGGTGCGGGCGGCGTAGGCCTCGTCGGAGGCGGTGCGCAGGCGGTCGCGCATCTCCTCGTCGGCGATGCCCTCCTCCTTGGCCCAATCCTCCACCGGCACGTCGAGGTTCAGCACTTCGGCGACGCGCAGGCGCAGGCCCTCGATGTCCCATTGCTCGGCATAGGCGTTCTCGGGGACGTGGACCGCCACGAGATCGTCGACGACGCCGTGGCGCATCTCGTCCACCGTGTCGCGCACGCTGTCCTGGCCCATGAAGTCGCGGCGCTGCTCGAACACGACCTTTCGCTGGTCGTTCATGACGTTGTCGTATTTCAGCACGTTCTTGCGCATGTCGAAGTTGCGCGCCTCGACCTTCTGCTGCGCCTTCTCGATGGCCTTGTTGATCCAGGGGTGGATGATCGCCTCGCCCTTCTCCAGGCCGAGGCGGGTCAGCATCCCGTCCATGCGGTCGGAGCCGAAGATCCGCATCAGGTCGTCCTGGAGCGACAGGTAGAATTTCGACCGGCCGGGATCGCCCTGGCGGCCGGAACGGCCGCGCAGCTGGTTGTCGATGCGCCGCGATTCGTGGCGTTCGGTGCCGATGATGTAGAGGCCACCGGGCAGAGCCTTCTTGCGGCCCGCCTCAGGGTCGGCCGGCTCGCCCGAGGCCAGCACCTTGGCCCGGTTCGCCTCGATCTCGGCCTTGATCGCGGCCGCCTTCGCGTCCCGCTCCGCGCCCTCGGGCAGGCCCGCGAGCTCCTTCTCCAGGCGCATCTCGAGATTGCCGCCGAGCTTGATGTCGGTGCCGCGCCCGGCCATGTTGGTGGCGATGGTGATGGCGCCCGGCACGCCGGCCTCGGCCACGATATACGCCTCCTGCTCGTGGAAGCGGGCGTTGAGCACGGCGAAGGTCTTCGTCACCCTTCCTTCGCGGGCGGCGGCGTAGACGTCGGTCAGCGCGTTCAGGTCGGAATAGTCGAGCTGCTTGAAGCCGGCCTTCACCAGCATCTCGGCGAGATGCTGCGACTTCTCGATGGAGCCGGTGCCGACCAGGATCGGCTGGTGGCGCGCATGCGCCTTCTCGATCTCGGCGATGATGCCGTCGTACTTCTCGCCCACCGTCCGGTAGACCTCGTCGTCCTCGTCGACGCGCTCGACCTCCTTGTTGGTCGGGATATCGACGACTTCGAGCTTGTAGATCTCGGCGAACTCGTCGGCCTCGGTGGAGGCGGTTCCGGTCATGCCGGCGAGCTTCGAATAGAGGCGGAAGAAGTTCTGGAAGGTGATCGAGGCCAGCGTCTGGTTCTCGGGCTGGATCGTCACCCGCTCCTTGGCCTCCAGGGCCTGGTGCAGGCCTTCAGAGTAGCGTCTTCCCTGCATCATGCGGCCGGTGAACTCGTCGATGATCACCACCTCGTCGTTCTTGACGATGTAGTCCTTGTCCAGGGTGAACAGGGTGTGGGCGCGCAGCGCCTGGTTCACGTGATGGACGAGGCTGACATTGTGCGCGTCGTAGAGGTCGCCCTCCTTCAGGAGGTCGGCACCGCGCAGCAGGTCCTCGATGAACTCGTTGCCGCTCTCGGTGAGCGAGACCGAGCGCTGCTTCTCGTCGAGGTCGTAATGCTCCTTTTCGAGATGGGGCATCAGCGCGTCGACGGAGACGTAGAGCTCCGAGCGGTCGTCCACCGGGCCGGAAATGATCAGCGGTGTGCGCGCCTCGTCGATCAGGATCGAATCGACCTCGTCGACGATCGCGTAATTGTGCCCGCGCTGCGAGAGCTGGCCGAGCTCGTACTTCATGTTGTCGCGCAGGTAGTCGAAGCCGAACTCGTTGTTGGTGCCGTAGGTGATGTCGCAGGCATAGGCCTCCCTGCGCTGCTCGTCGTCGAGCCCATGCACGATGGTCCCGACGGTGAGGCCGAGGAAGCGGTACACCCGGCCCATCCACTCGGCGTCGCGCGAGGCGAGGTAGTCGTTCACGGTCACCACGTGCACGCCGAGGCCCGACAGGGCGTTGAGGTAGACCGGCAGCGTCGCCACCAGGGTCTTGCCCTCGCCGGTGCGCATCTCGGCGATGCCGCTCTCGTGCAGCACCATGCCGCCGATGAGCTGCACGTCGAAATGGCGCTGGCCGAGGGCGCGCTTGGCGCCCTCCCGCACGGTGGCGAAGGCGGGCACGAGGATATCGTCGAGGCTCTTGCCGGCGGCGAGTTCGGCCTTCAGCATGTCGGTCCGAGCGCGCAGGGCCTCGTCCGACAGCGCGGCGATCTCCGGTTCCAGAGCGTTGATCTCGGCAATGCGCGGGCGATAGCCCTTGACGCGGCGGTCGTTGGACGAGCCGAAAATCTTCTTAGCGAGGGCGCCGAGCATCGTGAACCTGCGGTCGAGATATCTGAAGCGAGATATCGGAAGAATGTGTTGGGCGGGCTTATAGAGGTAAATATTGCAGGACGCATCCGAAAGGGCAGCCCCGCAATGCGGTCGCGCCGGGCTTTGCCGCGGCCCCCGCGGCGCCCTCTCCGCGCAGGGGAGGCGAAGTCTTCCGGAACGGCGAAGAAAAGCCCGCGCCTTCTCGCGAAGGGCGGGCGAATCGGTCTCGATCCGACGGAAACGTCGGGCGTCAGTTGATCTCGCAGAAGCCCGCGCCGGAGCCGACGACGCGCTTGTCGGAGCACCATGCCGCGGCAGTGCGGACCTCCCGCACCGGTGCGGGCGCCGGCGCGGTCACGGGAAGGATCGGCCGCAGGGTCACGGGCCTGCCCGGTTCGGGATCGCCGGCCGTCGCCCCCCTGACGGAGCGGACAGGAAGGGCAGCCCCGATCCCGACGCCCAGGGCGGCCGATCTGGCCGGCGTCACGGACGGCGCCGGACGGGTCGCGTGGACGGATCGCCCGCCCCGGAAGCGGGCCTCCGCGGTCGTGACCGTTCCGGACAGGGCCAGGGCGGCCGCAGCGATGATGAGCCAGGTTCGCATGCCATTCTCCGTACGCGTCCTCGCCATCCGAATGCTCTGAACGATCGGCGAGTCCCTCGACGATACGCGGTTCGGGCTTAAGGCCGCTTTATCGTGATCGAGCGGATTCTTCTCAAACCTCGACCGCGCTTGCCTTCGGCCCTTGCCCGCGCCACCTCTCACCCACAGATCTCCGCGGCGTCCTGCCGCCTGCTGTTGCCATGTCTCCTGCCATGTCCCCAACCCGGCCGGACAGAGCCGCGAGGGCGTGGCACCCTGCTATTCGAGGAACACCCATTGATGACGACGCCTCACCTTCTCCGGCGCTCGGGCGCCGTGGCGCTGGCCCTTGCCTTGCCGCTCGCCTCCGTCGCGCTGCCGCTGCGGGCCCTTGCGCAGACGCCGCCGGCACCGGCCGCGGCTCCCGCACCCGCCGCCGCCCCGCTTCCGCCCGAGACGGTGGTGGCCAAGGTGAACGGCGCGCCGGTGACCGCGGGTGACCTCGCCATCGCGGCGGAGGACCCGGCCCTGTCGCTGCCCGGCGTCGACGAGGCGCAGAAGAAGAACCTGCTCATCGATTACATGGTCGATCTCAAGGTCGGCGCCCAGGCGGCGGAGGCGGCCAAGGTCGGCGATTCGCCCGACTTCCAGCGCAAGCTCGCCTATTTCAAGAGCAAGCTCCTCCTCGACGAGTATCTGGAGCGCGAAGCCAAGAAGGCGGTGACGCCGGAGGCGGCCAAGGCCCTCTACGACCAGACCGTCACGGCGATGAAGCCGGAGGAGGAGGTCCATGCCCGTCACATCCTCGTGGACAACGAGGAGGAGGCCAAGAAGATCTCCGCCCGGATCAAGGGCGGCGAGGATTTCTCGAAGATCGCTGCCGAGACCTCGAAGGATCCGGGCTCGAAGGCCGAGGGCGGCGATCTCGGCTGGTTCACCAAGGAGCGCATGGTCGCCCCCTTCGCCGAGGCCGCCTTCAAGCTGCCGGTCGGCCAGGTCTCCGACCCGATCAAGACGCAGTTCGGCTGGCACGTCATCAAGGTCGAGGAGAAGCGCACCAAGCCGGTGCCGACCTTCGCCGAGATGAAGGACCAGGTCGACCAGTACCTCACCCGCAAATCGCAGCAGGACCTGATCCTGAAGCTGCGCGAGGGCGCCAAGATCGAGCGCACAGACGCCGCCACTCCGGCCGCGGCGCCCAAGGCTCCCTGAAGAAAGCTTCGTAGAATAAAGGAGGCCTGCCCCGTCGCCAGGGCAGGCCTTTTTCTCGTCGATGCCGTGAGGCGTCAGGCGATGTACTGGGCGCCGTTGATCGTCAGGGTCGAGCCGGTGATGAAGCCCGAATCCTCGGCGGCGAGGTATTCCACCGCGCGGGCGATCTCCTCGGCCTCGCCGAGGCGGCCCACGGGGATCGTCGAGATGATCTTGTTGCGGATGTCCTCGGCCACGGCCATCACCATGTCGGTGGCGATGTAGCCCGGTGCGATCACGTTGACGGTGATGCCCTTCGAGGCGCTCTCCTGGGCCAGTGCCTTGGCGAAGCCGATGACGCCGGCCTTGGCGGCCGAATAGTTGGTCTGGCCGGCCTGGCCCTTCTGGCCGTTGATCGACGAGATCAGGATGATGCGGCCGAAGCCGCGCGAGCGCATGCCCTCGATCACCGGGCGGGTGCAGGTGAACATCGAGTCGAGGTTGGTCTTGATGACCGCCTGCCACTTCTCGAAGGTCATCTTGTGGAATGCGCCGTCGCGGGTGATGCCGGCATTGTTCACGAGGACGTCGATGGGGCCGACCTCGGCCTCGACGGCCTTGATGCCGGCCTCGCAGGCGGCGGCATCGCCGACGTCGAACTTGAAGACCGGGATTCCGGTCTCTGCCTTGAAGGCGTTGGCCGCCTCGTCGTTGCCGCCGTAATTGGCGGCGACCTTGTAGCCCTTGGCCTTGAGGCCCTGCGAGATCGCGGCACCGATGCCGCGCGTTCCGCCCGTGACGAGGGCAACGCGTTCCTGAGCCATGGCTTCCTCCATTTTTCTTTGACGTTCGATCGCTTGCGCGATGCAATTTCTTGCAGATTTTCAGTGCGGGCGGACTTAACCCAATCGGCCCGGGCCGCCCATGCCATTTAAATTTGCTGCGCCTTCAAGAATTCTCCAAGAGGATGTCCCCAGTGTTTGAGGACTTCCTCGAGGGACTGTCACGAACGCAGGAAATTATACTGTATTCAATCGGCCCGGCTGAGTTCAGACGCGCTCGACGCAGAGGGCGACGCCCATGCCGCCGCCGATGCAGAGGGTGGCGAGACCCTTCTTGGCATCGCGACGCTTCAGCTCGTGCAGCAGGGTGACGAGGACGCGGGCGCCGGAGGCGCCGATCGGGTGGCCGATGGCGATGGCGCCGCCATTCACGTTCACCTTGTCGGTGTCCCAGCCCATGTCCTTGTTCACGGCCAGCGCCTGTGCGGCGAAGGCCTCGTTGGCTTCGATCAGGTCCAGGTCGGACGGCTTCCAGCCGGCCTTCTCCAGCGCCTTGCGCGAAGCGGGGATCGGGCCGGTACCCATCACCTTCGGGTCGACGCCGGCGGTGGCCCAGGACACGATCCGGGCGAGCGGGGTGATGCCGCGACGCTCGGCCTCGGAGGCCGACATCAGCACGAGGGCGGCGGCGCCGTCATTGAGGCCCGAGGCGTTGGCGGCCGTCACGGTGCCGTCCTTCGAGAAGGCGGGCTTCAACTTGGCCATCGCCTCGATGGTGGCGCCGTCACGGATGTATTCGTCGGTGTCGACGATGGTGTCGCCCTTGCGGCCCGGAACGGTGACGGCCACGATCTCGTCCTTGAAGCGGCCTTCCTTGCGGGCGGCTTCGGCCTTGTTCTGCGACTTCGTCGCGAATTCGTCCTGCTGCTCGCGGGTCAGCTGGAACGCCTGCGCCACGTTCTCGGCGGTGGTGCCCATGTGGTAGCCATTGAAGGCGTCCCACAGGCCGTCCTTGATCATGGTGTCGACGAGCTTCACGTCGCCCATCTTCTGGCCGCCGCGCAGGTACTGCGCGTGGGGGGAGAGCGACATCGATTCCTGGCCGCCGGCCACGATCACGGTGGCGTCGCCGTTGGCGATCTGCTGCATGCCCAGAGCCACGGTGCGAAGGCCCGAGCCGCAGACCTGATTGACGCCCCAGGCGGTGGCCTTCTCTGGAATGCCGGCCTTGATGGCGGCCTGGCGGGCCGGGTTCTGGCCGGCGCCGGCGGTGAGCACCTGGCCGAAGATCACCTCGTCCACGTCGTCGGGAGAGACGCCGGCGCGTTCCAGGGCGGCCTTGATCGCCACGGCGCCGAGTTCATGGGCCGGCACGGTGTTGAAGACACCTCCGAAAGATCCCACTGCGGTTCGCGCCGCGCCGACGATGACGATGTCTTCCGCTGCCATTGACGTTCTCCTCTTGAGGGCCGGCGCGACGTTGAAGCCCTCCGATGGGCATGCGCGCTTGAGGCCAACTCAGGCGATGAAAGCGCTGGGATGGGTGAAGTCAAGCGCGCTCGGGAGGCAGGTGCGTGGCCCGCCGACGTTTGTCACCGGGTCGGCGGGGCGCCAGTTGGCACTATTCTGCGGGGATCGGGGTCAAATTGCTGTTTTCGTCAGCGGACGAAAGCCTTAAGGTCCGCCCACGCGCGGTGATGTAATGATACCCGGACGGCGCATCGGGCCTCGAAGGGATTGGGCGCTGGAATGAATGTGTCGGGAAAGGCCACGAGGATGGCGGATAACGGTAAGTCTCAGCAGACCGTCATCAAGAAATACGCGAACCGGCGGCTCTACCATACGGGAACTTCGACCTACGTCACGCTCGAGGACCTCTCGACGATGGTGCAGAACGGAGAGGACTTTCTCGTCTACGACGCCCGCTCGGGCGACGACATCACCCGCTCCGTGCTCACGCAGATCATCTTCGAGCAGGAGAACAAGGCCGGCGAGGACAACCTGCTGCCGGTGGCCTTCCTGCGCCAGCTCATCCGCTTCTACGGCGACAGCATGCGGACGATGGTCCCGAGCTTCCTCGAATTCTCGATGGCGAACTTCGCCCGCGACCAGGACGGTCTGCGCGAGAAGATGACCCAGAGCTTCGCACCTTCTGTGTTCCAGCACGCCATGGAGGAGCAGGTCCGCGCCAATATGAGCTTCTTCGGCGATGCCATGAAGATGTTCACGACCTTCGGCACCGGCCCCCTCTCCGGCATGAAGACCTCCGCACCGGCGCCGAACCCGCCCCAGCCGGCGGTGTCCGCACCTGCGCCCGATACCGACCTCGACGAGCTGAAGCGCCAGATGGCCGAAATGCGCAACCGCCTGGAAGACCTCGCCAAGAAGTAGACCGTGCTGGGCGAGCCCCGTTTTGCCGGACGCCCTGAGAAAGTGTTGACGAACCGTTAACGACGGCCCAACCCTTGCGCCTTTCCCGGCCGATCGAAGGCGGAGAGGCGGCATGGCTCGAACCGGCACGGATGATCGTCCGGAAACGGCACGAACGGGTCCCGAAGGGGATCGCGAGGCGGCGCGGACGCTCGTGGTCATCGAGGGGAGCGATCCGGTCGGCCGCAAGGCGGCCATTGCCTATGGCAGGCCGAGAGCCGAGTTCCTCACCCAGCTCCTGATCAGTTCCGACCCGGCCATGCGCGCCTCCCGCGCCGAGCGCATGCGCTCGGCCACCGCGCATTACGGCGAGACGACCCGAGCGGGGCCGAGCAGGCGACGGGCCTGATCCACGGGAAGACAGAACGCAAAAAACCGCCCGAAGGCGGTTCTCAGCGGCATCGCGTCGTCCCGATTCTCACCGGGACGTAGATGGAAGGAGATCAGGCCTCGGCCGACTTCACTTTGAGGACCTGACGGCCACGATACATGCCGGTCTTCAGATCGATGTGGTGAGGACGACGCAGCTCGCCCGAATCCTTGTCGGCGACATAGGTCGGTGCCTTGAGGGCGTCGGCGGACCGGCGCATGCCGCGCCGCGAGGGGGAGGTCTTTCGCTTCGGAACGGCCATGGGGGTAGTCCTACTACGGCAAAAAGGGTGCTCGGGCGCCACCCCAAAAGGGAAGAGGCAACCTCGGCACCGTGTTCAAACGGAGATTCGATGGCGGGTGTATAGCTGCAGATCGGCCGTCTGGCTAGAGCCGTCCGAAGCCGAACTTCCGAGGCCGGATCTGTGCGGAGGCCGGTGCACCTGAGGGATTTGAACGCGACGGGGCTCGCGAGGCTGTGAAGCCGCGTTAAGCGCCGGTTCAACCGCGGTGCCCTACCTGCCAATACAGGTGACGCCTGATCGAAGACTGCGCCGCCGCTTCCCGGGAGATTGCCGTGACTTCATCTCGCATGACCACATCCTTGCTGCGCACCCTGGCCGTGCTCACCTGCCTCGCATCCGCTCCCGCTCTTGCCCAGGCACCGAGCCCCGCCACCCCCGCACCGAAGGCTCCGACGGCACCCACCGCGCCGGCCAAGCCCTCAATGGACAAGCCGACCACCCCCGCGGCCGCTCCTGCGGCCACGCCCGCGGCACCGGCGGCCAAGACCGATCTCATCGATCTCAACAGCGCTTCGCCCGCGGAACTGGAGGCTCTTCCCGGCATCGGTGCGGCGCGCTCGGCCGCGATCGTCAAGGGCCGCCCCTATCACGGCAAGGATCAGCTCGTGTCGAAGAAGATCCTCACCCAGGGCGTCTATGACGGGATCAAGGACAAGATCATCGCCAAGCAGAAATAGTCGTCCCGCCAGAACGGCCCGGCCCCGATCCTGGCGCCGGGTTGTTCGCCGGGAGGCGCGGTGTTACGCGGCCGGCACCCTTGGTTTCATGCCAGGGGTCCATGCCCAGAAGACACAGCCCCGATGCCTCCCCAGCCCGTCATCCGCGTCCACCGCGGCGATCTCCCCGCCGATTACGTGCCGGGCGCCGCCATCGCCATCGATACGGAGACGCTGGGACTCAATCCGCACCGGGACAGGCTCTGCGTCGTCCAGATCTCGCGCGGCGACGGCAGTGCCGACGTGGTGCAGATCCTTCCCGGCTCGGCCCCGCCCGAGGTGCTCAAGCGCGTCCTGGGCGATCCGGCGGTGACGAAGATCTTCCATTTCGCCCGGTTCGATCTCGCCGTGCTCTTCAAGGCGTTGGGTGTGATGCCGGCTCCGGTCTATTGCACCAAGGTCGCCTCCAAGCTCGCCCGCACCTATACGGACCGGCATGGCCTCAAAGACGTGGTCCGCGAACTCGTGGGCGTCGACCTCTCGAAGCAGCAGCAATCCTCGGATTGGGGCGCAGACAGCCTGAGCCAGGCGCAGGTGGAATACGCAGCCTCCGACGTGCTGCATCTCCATGCGGCGCGCGCCCGGCTCGATGCGATGCTCGCCCGCGAGGGCCGTACCGGGCTCGCGCAGAGCTGTTTCGACTTCCTGCCGACCCGCTCCCTGCTCGATCTCGAAGGCTGGGCCGAGACCGACATCTTCGCCCATACCTGATGAAGCCCCCGCCGCGCGGGCGGTGACCGGGCGATGACAGTGCGGCGCCGCACATGGATCGTAGTCCTCCGGCCGCGGCCGGTTGATGATTCCTCAATGCTCCGCCCATAAGGTTGTGGTGCGGCCACAACTTCGCCATCGGCTGCGCGCATCCGGCGCTGGACCATGGCTGATGGCGCCTAGCACGGCCCAGCACATGACTTGCAGGATTGGGCCTATCGCGGGACGTGGCATGCCGGTGCCATGCCGGATCGGTCAGGCGGAGCGGCTCGGAACATCACCATGCACGGGGTCGACGCCATCCACGCGACAGGGACGACGGTATCGGGAGCCGATACGCGCCGTGACCGCGCCCATGCGCGGGCGCGCAACCACAGCACGCAGGTGCGCTACCTGCGCCGTCTCATTCCGCTCTCGGCCGGTGCGGCGATCGTCGCCCTCCTCGTCGGGACGCTGTTCAACCCGTTCGGCACCGTCCTGCCCGCCGTGACCATGGGTCCGGTGACGCTGTCGGGCACCAAGGTGAAGATGGAGAACCCGCGTCTCTCCGGCTTCCGGAAGGGCGACCGGGGCTACGAGGTCATCGCCACCGCCGCGTTCCAGGACGTGCGCAAGCCGACGCTGATCGAGCTCCAGGCCATGAAGGGCCATCTCGTCACCGACGATTCGGGCGGCCTCGCCCATCTCGAAGCCGCTGCCGGCCTGTTCGATTCGGCGCGCGAGACCCTCGGTCTCGAACGCGACATCAAGTTGTGGACCGACAAGGGCGAGGAGATTCGCCTCCAGACCGCCGCCGTCGACTTCAAGGCCGGGACCGTGAAATCCGATCAGCCGGTGGCCGTGACGCTGCCCACCGGGACGGTGGTCTCCGACAGTCTCGACATGGTCGACAATGGCCGGGTCATCTCCTTCATCGGCAACGTTCATGCGCTCTTCCACGGGGCGGACAAGGCCGAGGCCCAGACGGCCGAGATCAAGCCGGCCGAGATCAAGCCCGACGTGAAGGCTCCGCGCATCCTCACCTCCGCTGCCGAACCGCAGGACGGGGAGCCACGCCGGTGAGCCGCTCGGCGCCGTTCTCCGCCCTCGCGATCTGCGGTCCATTCGCGATCTGCGGTCTCCTGGCGGCCGGGAGCGCGGTCGCGCAGGTGCCGTCCGGGACGGCCCCCGCTGCCGCCGCGAAGGCGACCAAGCCCTCCGCGCCCGGAGGCGCCTTCGGCGCGAGCGGCGGCAAGGAGCCCGTGAAGATCGATGCCGACCGGCTCGACGTGTTCGACCGCGAGAACAAGGCGATCTTCGCCGGCAACGTCGTGGCCGTGCAGGGCGACAGCACCATCCGCTGCTCGACGATGACGGTGCATTACAAACGCGGCAAGGACGCCAAGCCGGGCGCCTCCGCGCCCGCTGCGGATGCGGCCGGTAAGTCGCCCGCCGGCATGGCCGAGAACGGCATCCAGAAGGTGGAATGCGCCGGCCCCGTGACGGTGGTGCAGAACGACCAGGTCGCCACCGGCGACAATGCCGTGTTCGACCAGGAGGCCAAGCGCGTCGTGCTCACCGGCAACGTCGTGCTGAGCCAGTGCCAGAACGTCACCCGCGGCAGCCGCCTCGTCTACGACATGAATACCGGACGGGCGAACATGGACCCGGTGGCCGGCGGACGCGTCTCGGCGATGTTCGTGCCGCAGAAGGAGGATGCACCGAAAGGGGGCGCCAAGGGCTGTGCCCAGCCGGCCGGCGTCGCTGCGAAGCCTGCGCCCAAGCCCTCCGAAGCCAATGCGGACAAGCCCGCCGCGAAGCCGAGAGCGCAGGCCAATTGACCTCCGCTCTGCCGGTGTCACCCTCGACGCCTGACCCGATCGGCCCGCGGATCGCCAGGTCCGCCCCGCAAGCCGTCTCCCATGCTGCCCCTGTGGCAGCCGCGCCCGCGCCATCCTTCCTGTCGCGCCTGTTCGGCCGTGGAAAGAGGAAGACGGCCGCCGGCGAGTCCGGCCTGTCCGGGAATGGCGGCGGTCCCGGCATCCTTCACGTGGAAGGCCTGCGCAAGAGTTACGGGGCGCGCACCGTGGTGCACGAGGCCGGATTGACCGTGCGCAACGGCGAGGCCGTGGGCCTGCTCGGCCCCAACGGCGCGGGAAAGACCACGATCTTCTACATGATCACCGGTCTCGTCTCCGCCGATCGCGGCTCGATCAGTCTCGACGGCCTGCCGATCACCCACCTGCCGATGTATCAGCGGGCGCGCCTCGGCATCGGCTACCTGCCGCAGGAAGCCTCGATCTTCCGCGGCCTGTCGGTGGAGGACAACATCCGCGCCGTGCTCGAAGTGGTCGAGCCCGACCGCAAGGAGCGCGAGCGCAAGCTCGATTCGCTCCTCGAGGAATTCGACATCGCGCGCCTGCGCAAGGCGCCGTCGATCGCGCTCTCGGGGGGCGAGCGCCGCCGTTGCGAGATCGCCCGCGCCCTGGCGACATCGCCGAGCTTCATGCTGCTCGACGAACCCTTCGCCGGCATCGATCCGATCGCGGTGGGCGACATCCAGGATCTGGTGAAGCACCTCAAGCAGCGCGGCATCGGCGTGCTCATCACCGATCACAACGTGCGCGAAACGCTGGGCCTGATCGACCGCGCCTATATCGCCCATTCCGGCCGGATCCTCACCGAGGGGACGCCGGACGAGATCGTCGCCAACGAGGATGCGCGGCGGCTCTATCTCGGCGAGGATTTCCGCCTCTGAGCCTTCGGCCGGGGGGCGGTATAAACCGGGACTGCCGATGATCGGCCGGCTCTCATGATCCGTATCTCCGGATCACTCGCCTCTGGGAGGCGCGTACCGGCTCATTCCCTCTTGGTTCTGAATTCTCCAAGGTCGCACTGGGCCAGGACGCGATCGCGCGTCGATTCATCCACTGCCTAATTTGTCGTCAAACTTCATGCCTCGCCTGATCTGCATGCGTTTTGTGCATATTGATCCACGCATCCACGGCGCCGACCAAGTGGAGGAAAAATATTTTCTCTTTGGTCTGAAGGATTTGCCCGAAATCGTACGGGTTGGGACGCTCGACGTGGCGTCACGGGCGATGTTGCGTTGCGGCAAGATCGGCGGGATCGTCCACATCGCGCTTTGACGTCGGCGCGAGATGGCGATAGACCTGTGTGAAGAGAAAAAGAAGCAACATTCATGCCGGTCGACGCCGGGCTTCCGCGCGTTCCTCCGGCTGGGCTCACCTGAAGGCGTCGGGGCGACACCATGAGTTTGCTGCAGCGGCTTGAGATGCGTCAGGGCCAAGCCCTGGTGATGACGCCACAGCTTCTTCAGGCGATCAAGCTCCTTCAGCTCTCTCAACTCGATCTCGCCGCCTATGTGGATGCCGAACTGGAGCGCAATCCGCTCTTGGAGCGCATCGAAGGAGAGGCCGAGAGCGACCGCGAGGTCGCGCCGACGGCGCCGGAAGCCTCGGGCGACGGGGACGGCGACTTCGAATCCGGCGAGCCGGACAACTGGATGTCGACCGAGCTCACGGCCAGCAGCGCCGAGATGGAGAGCGTGCTCGATACCCGCCTCGACAACGTCTTCTCCGACGAGAATCCGAGCCATGCCCGCGAGGCGGCCTCGGGCGACATGCTCACCCTGACGCCGGCGCCCTACGGCAATACCGGCGGAAGCTTCGATGGCGAGGCGCCCGATTTCGAGGCGACCCTGACCTCCGAAGTGTCCCTGCGCGAGCATCTCAGCGCGCAGCTCGACCTCGCCACCCGCGACCCCACCGACCGGCTGATCGCCGGCTTCCTCATCGATGCGGTGGACGATGCCGGCTACATGCGCGAATCCATCGACGAGGTGGCCGAGCGCCTCGGCGCCAGCCTCGATTCGGTGGCGCGGGTGCTCAAGCTGATCCAGACCTTCGATCCGCCCGGCATCGCCGCCCGCGATCTCGCCGAATGCCTGAGCCTGCAGCTGCGCGAGCGAGACCGGTTCGATCCGGCGATGCAGGCGCTGGTCTCCCGCCTCGACCTCGTGGCCAAGCGCGACTTCCCGAGCCTGCGCCGTCTCTGCGGCGTCGACGACGAGGATCTCGTCGACATGCTGGCCGAACTGCGCCGCCTCGACCCGAAGCCCGGCCGGGCCTTCGGGTCGCGGGCCGTGGAGGTGCTGATCCCGGACGTGTTCGTGCGGGCGGCCTCCGACGGCTCCTGGCTGGTCGAGCTCAACGCCGAGGCGCTGCCGCGGGTGCTGGTGAACCAGAGCTACTATGCCCGCGTCTCGCGCGGCGCGGCGGCCGAGGGCGACAAGGCCTTCCTGTCCGAATGCCTGCAGACCGCTAACTGGCTCACCCGGAGCCTGGAGCAGCGGGCGCGTACCATTCTGAAGGTCGCCTCCGAGATCGTGCGCCAGCAGGACGGGTTCTTCGTGAACGGGGTCGCCCATCTGCGCCCCCTCAACCTCAAGACCGTGGCCGAGGCGATCGGCATGCACGAATCCACCGTGTCGCGGGTCACCTCCAACAAGTCGATCGGCACCAGCCGCGGCACCCTGGAGATGAAGTACTTCTTCACCGCCGCCATTCCGGGCGCGGCCGGCACCGCCTCGCATTCCTCCGAGGCCGTGCGCCACCGGATCAAGCAGCTCGTCGACGGCGAGGCGACCGGCGACGTGCTCTCGGACGACGCCCTGGTCCAGCGCCTGCGCGACGAAGGCATCGACATCGCCCGGCGCACGGTGGCCAAGTACCGGGAATCGCTGCGCATCCCTTCGTCGATCGAGCGCCGCCGCGAGCATTTCGCCTACGCCCGCTGAAGATCGCGGAGGCCCGCGGTCGTCATCCCAGACTCGCCCTTCTTCGAGGCCCGCTGACGCGGGCATCTCGGTATGGGGGCGTGATAGCCCCAATCCTCGCCGTCCGTCGATCGATGGCGCGTCCGCGCTGCGGACAAAGTCGTGACCCTCGACGATGACGCCTGCCCGTTGCCGGAAGCGTCACGTGCTCCCGCCTTGTCATCCGCCATGACGAGCCGGCTCGTCATTCCGTTGACTTCTCCCCCCGAGGCTCCTTTACTCGCCTGCCGAACGTCGAAAAAACCGGAGGTTACATGGGGTCATTGCGTGTCACAGGCCATGGCCTGGACCTCGGCGAAGCCCTTCGTGGGCGTGTCGAAGAGCGAATGGCCGGAACCTTGTCGAAGTATCTCGACAGCCACATGAACGGCACCTGCTCCGGGCATGTGACGCTTCGGCGGGATGGAACGGCCTACCGCACGGATTGCGTGCTCCATCTCGTTTCTGGTCTCACCCTCGAAGCGTCGGGTGCGTCGCACGACCCCCATTCGAGTTTCGAGCAGACCGCAGACAAGCTCGAGAAGCGCCTGAAGCGCTACAAGCACCGTCTCAAGGATCACGGCGCCGCCCTGCATGAGGGGGCGACAGTCCAGGCCGCCTATGCGGTGTTCCAATCTCCGAGCGAGCTGGACGGCGACGAGTTCGAGGACGAGGGGCAGGAGGAGGCGCATCCTCCCGTGGTGGCCGAAAGCACCAAGGCACTGAAGCGTCACTCGGTGAGCGAGGCGGTGACCGCCCTCGATCTCACCGGCGCCCCGGTCATCGTGTTCGTTCACGCTGGCACCGGACGCATCAACGTCGTATACCGCCGCAGTGACGGAGCGATCGGTTGGGTGGACCCGCCGGACGCGGCGGCCTGATGCAGCGGCCCGAAGAGGACATCCTTTTCGGAGAAAGGCCGGTGCAGACCGGCATGCCAGACCGCAGCAAGGCCGTTTGCCGACCATCGGCCGTTTCGGGATGCGTGGGAACCACGCATCCGTAGCGCTATTTTAAACGAGCGGCGTCCGTCTGGCCGTCGCCGATGGGGCGACTGTCCTTCCATGCCAGTTCTGGAATTCCTCAGTCCGGATTCCGTGGTGACCGCTCTGCGCGCGCGCGCAAAGAAGCAGATCCTCCAGGAATTGAGCGCCCATGCGGTGCGCCAACTGCCCGCGCTCGACGAGCGCGAGGTGTTCGAGACCCTGTCCCAGCGCGAGCGCCTGGGCTCCACGGGGATCGGAGACGGTGTCGCGATTCCCCATGGCAAGCTCCCGGGGCTCGACCGGCTGTTCGGTCTCGTCGCTCGACTGGAACGTCCGGTGGATTTCGAATCGCTGGATGGCCAGCCCGTCGATATCGCCTTCCTCCTGCTCGCTCCGGAAGGGGCGGGGGCCGAGCATCTCAAGGCGCTCGCCCAGGTCGCGCGGCTCCTGCGCGAACCGGGCGTCCTCGAACGCATCCGTGCGGCGCGGGACGCCAACGCGCTCTACGCCCTGCTGACCCAGACCACGAAATCCGAGGCGGCATGATCCGCGAGAGCGCGATGGCGGGGCGGGCACTCGCTGCGGCCGCGATACTGACCCTGTGGGCGGCACCGGTCCGGGCCGACGTCGCCTGCGCGCGCGACGTGCTCGTCGCCAACTCGATGCAGCGGCAGGCCATCGACCAACTCGAACAGGCCGATGGCGACGATGCCAACCGCTGCCGCGTCTGGCGCCGGCATGTGGAGACAATGCGCCGGGTCGCCAGCGTCTACGGCCGCTGCCTGTCCGGAGCGGAGCGCGGCGAGAAGCTCAACGAGGTGCAGACCTCGGAGAAGGACTTCTCGGGTCTCATCAAGACGCGTTGCCGGGGCCTCTAAGCAGGGTTCGCAAAAGTGGTTACCGGTTTTGCGTCGGTAACCTGCGACACATAGGAGCTAAGCAGCGTGAAGCGTTGGCGTGCCGACGCGAACCTGCTTGGACGTCACCGCGCACAGGCCTTTGAGGCCCGCCGATTGACTCTGCGACGGGGGGCGGGCTGTCCTCGGCCCCGCCGCCATGCTTTTCGCCCGCCTCCCCGACGATCTGTTCAAGCCGCTGGCTTCCCCGAGCCGGGCCTTCAATGCGGCCCTGCTGCTGCATCTGCACGCGCGCGTCTTCGCCGAGACGACGGAGCCCCTGCGCAAGAGCGAGGTGCTCGCCTCCATCGGTGATTTCTCGGCCGACTGGTCCCAGGGCGAGATCGCCGACGACGACACGACGCCGGCCGATCCGATCGAGCGCCGCTCGGCGGTCTACCGGCGCCTCCTCGATGCCGGCTGGCTGGTGGAACGGCGCGAACGCTACGTCCCGGTGGTCGATTTCGACCCCGATGCCCGCCACGTCATCGAGGAACTGGCGCGGATCGATCGCGGCGAGACCCGCTCCTATGGCGGCGCGGTGCTGGAGGTGCTGGGCAGTCTCGAGAGCGCGGTGGCCAATCCGGCCGACCGTTCCGAGGCGCTGGTCAACGCGGCCAAGGCCTCGCGCGCCTTCCTCGGCCATCTGCGCAGCCTCGCCGGCTCCATGCGCAAGATCGAGGAGCGCATCCTGCGAGAGGAGGATCAGAGCAGGGCGTTCCGGCTCTATTTCGAGGAGTTCGTGGCGCGGCACCTCGTGAGCGACTACCGTACGCTGCACACGCGCCTGAACCCGTTCCGCTTCCGCTCCGGCATCGTCCGTGAGGCCGGCCGCGCCCTGCGTGACGACCTCACCATCCGGGCACTGGCCGAGGCCGGATTGCGCGAGGGACGAGCCGCCGATCTCGTTCTCGCCGAGCGGGCGGTGCGCGGCGACCTCGCCGAGATCTTGTGGATCTTCGAAGGGCTGGACCGCCACCTCGACAGCGTCGCCGACATCGTGGCCCGGCTGGAGCGCCGGATCGCGGCTGCCCTGCGCTACATGGACCATCGCGATTCCGACCGGATCGAGCGGGCGGCGGCGGCGTTGCGGGCGGTGGGCGCCGCCGAATGGTCGGCCTCCGCCCCGTCCGCCCAGGTCTCGCTGATGCGTCCGCCCATCGGCGAGCCGCATCTCTACACGCCCCGGATGAGGCGGGCGGCGATCCAGTCCGAACCGCTGCCGGAAATCCGCCTCGACTCGGCGATCGAGGCCTTCATCCTGGCCAAGGACGCCTTCCGCCAGCGAGTGATGGTCACGCCGGAGCGGGTCATCGCCTTCGTCGAGCGCAAGCTCGGGACGAGCCCTGCCATCCGCGGCTCGGAGATCGCCGTGGCGGATGTGGACGAATTCGTGGTGTTCCAGCGTCTGCGCGAGATCGACGTGCTGTTCGATGGGCTCCTCAACAGCCGCTACCGCCTCTCGCGCGTGGAGGGCCGCGTCTCCAATGGCTGGCTCGATTGTCCCGATTTCCTGGTGGAGCGATCGCCTTCCGCCCTCGTGCCGGTCTCCCGGCGGCCTGGCGGCACGCTCGCCAGTCCTCCGCGCGGATCATCGAGATGAAAGCCCGGTTTCGCCGCAGGACGACCTGAGAAGCGTGACCGGATCGTTTCGCTTCGGTGAACGGGTGTCCCGCTCGATTGCGCTGCACAATCTTCAGGATATGCGGAACGCGATCACAAGAGTGTTCGTGCCCTTGGCAGGAGCGCGAAGTCGGATCATTCTCTTTGCATACCCGTCGGAAAGCGGGAAGTGAGAGGAGGTTCGTCCATGACCACTGGTAAATGCTTGATCAAGTCCGCCTGGATCGCCGTCGAGGTGGGAAAGGAGCGGACCGAGCGCGTCCTCGTTGTCGAGACCTACATCGCCGTCAGTCCTCTGGAGCGGAACTTCGATTCCGGTCGCTACGCCAAGGTGGTGGAGGAGGTGCAGCGCGTGCTGGGCGAGAACCCGTCCATCGACCGCGCCTCGATCCTCAGCATGCATCGCGACACCGAATGCCTGTCGCTGTTCAAGGCGTCTCCCACTCAGGCCACTCCCACCAAATCCGCACCCGCCCGGGCGGCGTGACGGAACGAATTTTGTCTCGCGGCCGCGATCCGGCTAACGAGGGCCGATGACGGGGCGCCGTGTCCCGCTCGACCGGACCTGATCCTCCGTATGATCGAGGCCTTCCGCGCCATCGTCGATGGCGACGAGCCGCCGCTGCCCGGCGCGCGCGCGCCTTCCGAGGACGATCTCACCCGCGCGCTTCAGGTCGTTCTGAAGAGCCAGTGCATCTATGCCGATACGCCCGGCATCGGTCGCTCCTACGAGATCGCCCGGCACTACGCGCCCTTCTTCAAGAGCTACTTCGCCTGTCTCGGCTACGGGTTCGAGGTCTCGCCCCGCGACCAGATGGTGTTCCTGCGGGTACCGGCCGACGGCGTGCGCCATGACGGGCAGGCCGAGCGCCTGCGCAAGGACGAGACCCTGGTGCTCCTCGCCCTCCGCCTCGCCTACGAGGAGGGGCTTCGCGACCACCGCGTCACCACCGACGGCGTGGTGGAATGCACCACCGACGACATCGCCGAATCGATCCGCACCGCCGCGCGCAGCGAAGCGCCGGAGGAGGCGCGCCTCACCGAGATCCTGCGCCTCTTCGCCCGCAAGGGGGCCCTGCGCCTCGGTGAGCGCGACAAGGTCGAGAAGATCACCCCGCTGATGCTGCTGCCGGGCGTCGGCGTCCTCTCGCCCGATGCCTGGATGGAGCAGGTCCGTGCCTGGGCAGCGGCTCGGATGGAAGAGGACGCGGAGGCGTGACCGGCCGGGATTTCACATGAAACACGGGGATTGCGGGCTCAGCCCCCGAACGTCGCCCGCTCGCCCAGGAAATCCAGGATGCTGCGCAGGCGCGGCGACAGGCGCTCGCTGCCGGCATAGAGGGCGTGGATCTCCTCGGCATCGCCGGGATTGAACGATTCGAGCAGGGGCTGAAGGGCGCCCGCGGCGAGATCGGCACTCACATGGAATCGGGCCAGCCGGGCGATGCCCCCGCCGCCGATCGCCATGGTCCGGACGATCTCCCCGGAACTGCCGTAGAAATTGCCGGCGATCGGCCGATGGACCACCGCGCCGTTCACTTGGAACGGCCAGGAATCGAGAGAGCGGCGGAAGCTGAAATTCAGGCAATTGTGCCGCTCCAGTTCCGCCGGATGGCGCGGGACGCCGTGCTCCGCCAGATAGCCGGGGCTCGCCACGACGACCATCCGGCTGGAACCCAGGCGCTTCGCCCGCAGACGGGTATCGCGTAACGGCCCGATCCGGATCGCCACATCGGCGCGCGCCTCGACGAGATCGACCACCTCGTCGGTCAGGGTGAGATCGATGGTCATGCGCGGATGGGCGGCGAGATAGGCCGGGAGCATCGGCACCAGGACATGCATCCCGAACGGGACCGATGCATTCACCCGCAGGCGCCCGCTCGGTTCGGTCGAGCCGCGGTCGAGGCTTCCCTCGATGGCATCGACCTCGGCCAGGACGTCGCTGGCACGGAGAAGATAGGCCTCCCCTTCCTGCGTCAGGCGAAGCGAGCGCGTGGTGCGCACGATCAGGCGCGTGCCTATGCGCGCTTCGATCCGCGCCACCGCCCGGCTCACCGCGGAGGGTGTCTGCCGCAGCGCCTTGGCGGCTGCGGCGAAGCTCCCGCTTCGGGCCACCTGCACGAACATTTCCATCTCGCCGAGACGATTGTCCATCGCAGCCCCATTCATGATTTCGATGCACGATCGTCGTGCCCGATCGCGTCCTTCTCATCAATCGCTGCCGGGCGCACCTGTGGTCCATGACAGGCGCGGCGTCGCGCCCTGCAACGGAGGATCGACCCATGGATCTGAAGCTCAAGGACAGAATCGCCCTCGTCACCGGCTCCACGGCGGGGATCGGCCTCGCCATCGCCCGGACCCTCGCGGGCGAAGGGGCGCATGTCGTGATCACCGGCCGCTCGCAGGCCAAGCTCGACGAGGCCGCCGCCCTCGTCCGGGCGGTGCCCGGCGCCGGCGCGGTCCGTGCCGTTCTGGCCGACGCGGCGAGCGAGGAGGGGGCGGCGATCCTCGCCCGCGAGGTTCCGCATGTGGACATGCTGGTGAACAACCTCGGCATCTACGAATCGAAGGCCTTCGCCGACATCACGGACGAGGATTGGCGCCGGATGTTCGACGTAAACGTGGTGAGCGGTGCCCGCCTCGCCCGGACCTACTTTCAGCCGATGATCGAGCGGAACTGGGGGCGGATCATCTTCATCTCCAGCGAATCGGGCCTGCTGCCACCCCCCGACATGCTGCACTACGCGGTGACGAAATCGGCGCAGCTCACCATCGCGCGCGGCCTCGCCCAACTGGCGAAGGGAACCGGCGTCACCGTGAATTCGGTCCTGCCCGGTCCGACCCGGTCGGAGGGCATCGTCGATTTCCTGAGAAGCATCGCCTCCGACCCGACGGCCTCGCCGGAAGTGCTGGAGGCGGAGTTCTTCCGCATGCATCGGCCGCTCTCGCTGATCCAGCGCATGATCGAGCCCGACGAGATCGCCGCGATGGTGGCCTATCTGGCGAGTCCCCTCTCGGCCGCCACCAACGGCGCGGCCCTGCGCGCGGAAGGCGGCATCGTCCCCACCATCGCGTGACGGTCGGGGCGGATCGGAGGCCCGACTTGCATCATCGGTCGGCGGCGTTCATGCCGGGCATCGTCATGCCCCTTCCGGAGCCGCCCGCACGGTGTATCGCCTCACCGACATCGTTCTCTCCAACTGGTACCTGATCCGCCGCGAGCAGATCAGGATCCGGGGGGCGGCTGCCCTGGTGGGGCCGACGGGGGCCGGCAAGTCGACGATCTTCGATGCCGTCGGCACGGTGCTCGCCGGCAACAATGCCAGCCGTCTGGCGCTCAACGCCTCCGCCTCCGGCCGCAGCGCCCGCACGGTGCGCGATTACTGCCTCGGCTGGATCAGCGACCCTGCCGAGGGCGGCCGCCCGACCCGCGAGGCCTGCGAGACCCTGATCGTCCTGGTCTTCGAGAACGAGACCACCGGGCGCGTCGTCTCGGTGGGGCTCGCTCTCGCGGCCCGCGCCGAGGACAGCCGCGAGACCACGCTGTCGCGCTTCATCGCGGTGGGACACCGGTTCGAGATCGCCGATTACGTCCGCGAGACGGGGAAGGGCAGCTACGTCGCGCCGTGGCCGGAGATCGCCAAGGACCTGCGCATCCAGGCCGACCGGTTCGAGGAATTCCGCTCGTCGGGCGAGCGCTTCACGGCGGAATTGCTGGCGCTGATGCGCGAGGGCGCGCCGAGCCCCGAGCCGCGCCATTTCCTGCGCACCTTCTCGAACGCCGTGGCGTTCAAGCCGATTTTCGATTCCTCCGCCTTCGTGCGCTCCTTCGTGCTGGAGCCGGAACCCCTCGACGTCGCCCGCATCCGCCAGTCGGTGGAGAATTGGCGCCGCCTGCTGGAGACGATCGAGGAACTGGAGCGCCGGCTCTCCCATCTCGGGCGCATCCTCAAGCGCTACGAGACCTGGGCCGAGGCCAGCCTGTCGGCCGCCCTCGACGAGCTGCGCGCCGCCGGCGCGGACCTGCGCCGGCGCATCCTCGATTACACCACCGCCCGCTCCAGACTCGGTGAGGTCGCCGAGCGCCTGCGCATCGCCCGCGAGAGCGTCGCCACCAGCCAGGGCTTCGTGCGCGAGATCGACGGGGAGATCGCGGGCAAGAAGGCGATGCTCGCCGGGAGCCAGGGGGAGGGGCGGCTCGCCGCCTCCAATGCCGGCCTCGCCATGCTGGCGCGCGACAAGCGCGATCTCTCGGCCCGCGTCGCCGACCTCGTGGGGATGGTCCAGGAGGCCGGCAAGCTTAACACCCTGTTCTCCGAGATCCAGCGGATCGACCCTGATGCCGCCCGGATCGTGGCCGCCTGTTCCCGCTCCGGCCTGCGCCGCGAGGCGCCCCCCGAGGAATCCCTGCGCTCCGACGGCCCCCTCGGCGGGTTGATCGAGATGCTCGCGGCCCTGCCCGACATCGCGACACCCCTCGACACCGCCGCCGAAGACATGGCCCTGCGCGCCCGGGCTCAGGAGAAGGAGGCGCAGGCCCTTTCGGCCGAGATCGGCACAGGGCGGGCGAGCGGAGCGCGCCTGTCCTCCGACACGGCGGGGTTTCGCGACGAGCTCGCCCGGCTCGGGATCGACGCCACGCCGATCTGCGAACTCGCCGAGATCACCGATCCGAAATGGGGCCCGGCCCTGGAGGGCCTGCTCGGCGGTGCCCGCGAGGCCCTGGTGGTGGAGCCGGACAGGCTGGGCGAGGCCTTCGCCCATCTCGAAGCCCGCAAGAGCCAGTTCTACCGCTGCCTGCTGGTCAAGACCACGGACACCGCGCGGCGCCGGGGCGGGCGCGACGACGAGGGCCCGATCGCGCTGATCGAGACCCGCGATCCCCACGCCCAGGCCTTCCTCGCCGCGCGCCTCGGCGGCTACGACCTCGCCCCCAACGATGCGGCCCTGGCCCATATGAGCCGCGCGGTGGCTCCGAGCGGCCGCTCCACCTCGGGCATGGCCTATTCGGTGGTGCGCCCTGTCCAGCTGATGATGACGCGGGGCAGCCGTGGTCCCACGGCGGAGGGGCGGCAGAATCTCGAGCGCGCGGTGGCCGAGGCCCGTCGCCTGCGCGGCGAGGCCGGCGTGCTGCGCGAGGCCGCCCGCATCGCCGCGATCCTGCGGGTACGCTTCTCGGAGGTGAATCTCGACATCGCGTCCCTGCGCGAGGAGGCCGACGCCATGGAGGGACGGCGGCGCAGCCTGACCACCGAGCGCGAGGCGGTGGAGAAGGCCGATACCGGCGCGCTGGAGGCCGAGATCAGGGAACTTGCCAAGGAGCGCTCGGCCTATCTCACCGAGCTGGTCCAGGTGCTGGAGCCCAAGCGCGACGCGCTGCTCGGCGAGGAGGCGGGGCTGAAGGCGAAGGTCGCCGCCTCGCGCGAGGCGATGCGCGGCGCTCTCCAGGCGCGGCGTGTCGCCCATGCGCGCTGGATCGCCGGCGATTCCGTCCGCATCCGCCTCGTGCGGCCTGACGGGTTCGATCCCCTTGCGGTGGCGAAGGCGCGGGCCGACGCGGCGGGCCTGGATTCCAAGGAACTGGCGGCCTTGGCCAACGCGGCCCGTGGTGCCGCCCGCGAGGCGATGGAGACGGCGCGCACGCAGGGGCGGGCCGCCGAGCGCGATCTCGCCGAGTATTGCGTGCAATGGCGCATCGAGAATCCGCTGGGCAGCGGCGATGCTCCGGCCTCGTTCGGTTATTCCTGGGTCGCCCGCGCCCATGACGAGGTGGCGGGCCACGAATTGCGGCGCTACCGCGACCAGGCGGTGCGGGCCGAGGGCGAGATGCGCCGCCTCATGACCGAGGATCTGCTCACCCGCCTCGCCGACAAGTTCGAGCGCGTCCGCACCCGCCTCGATGCTCTGAACGAGCGGCTCTCCACCCAGACGTTCACCGGCCAGACCTACGCCTTCGAGGCCAATGTCGACCGCCGCTACGCCGCCGTCCACGCGCTCGCCACCGAGGTCGCCCGCTCGGCCGACGCGGCGCAGGCGATCCTGCCGGGGGAGGGCGGGGAGGCGGCCTCGGGCCCGCTCGCCGCCGCGATCGAGGAGATCACGGCGCTCATCGCCGGCGAGGAGAGCGCGGCGCGCCTGGCCGATTATCGCAACTATTTCGTCTACGAGATCGGCATGCGGGACAAGGCGGGCAACCGCACCACCATGTCGAATCGGGCCCTGCGCGGCTCTGGCGGCGAGGCGCAGGCGCCGTTCTACGTGGCCATCGCCGCGTCCCTGGCCTCGGCCTACTATCCCGGCGACCGGCCAGGCGACGAGAATCCGGGCCTCGGCCTCTGCCTCCTCGACGAGGCCTTCTCGAAGCTCGACGTGCGCAATTCCCAGGCCCTGGTCGATCTCTACCAGGCGTGGGGGCTGCAACTCCTCATCGCCGCCCCGGAGGACAAGCGCACGACGCTCACCGAGGTGATGGACACCATCGTCACCGTCTACAAGAGCCCGGACCTGACCTCGGTGCGGATCGAGGCCGAGCATCCGCTGGAGACGGCCAAGCGCGCCCTGGCGGCGATCAACCCGGAACGCCAGGGCATCGAGCGGTTTCAGGTCTCCGACGCGGCCGAGTGAGGTCTTCCTCGATCCGTCACGCCATGGCCCGCCTTCTCCAGGCGGATGTGCCTGCGATCAGCTCTCCCGTGACGCGGTGTCCCGGATGGCGGTGAGCGTCAGGACGGCGGGACCATCGCCTCCCGTCACCGCGAGGTGTTCGGCTCCCGAGGACAGGAGCAGCGCCAGGGCGTCCTTCAGCGAGGTATCGCCCGTAATGCCCGGCGCGTCGCCCGGGTCCCCCGGAACCGCGATGGCGCCCGCACGCGTCAGCGCCAGCCGGCGCAGGGCCCTGTCCTCGCCGACGAAGCTCTCGACGAAACCGTCGGCGGGGGCGGCGAGCACGCGGTCCGGCGTGTCGGCCTGGACGATCCTGCCCTCTCGCATCAGCACGACGCGGTCGCCCATCCGCATCGCCTCGTCGATGTCGTGGGTGACGATGATGACGGTCTTCTTGAGCCGGCGAAGGATCGCGCCGATCTCGACCTGGAGCCGGTCGCGGGCGACGGGGTCCACGGCGCCGAAGGGCTCGTCCATGAGGAGGATGGCGGGGTCCGCCGCCAGGGCGCGGGCCACGCCGACGCGCTGGCGCTGGCCGCCGGAGAGTTCATCCGGCCTGCGGTCGCGGTAGTCTTTCGGATCGAGGCCGACGAGGGCCAGCATCTCGTCCACGCGGTCCGCGGTCCGGGCGCGTTTCCAGCCCAGCAGCCGTGGTACGGTGGCGACGTTGTCGGCGACGTTCCGGTGCGGGAACAGGCCGATGCCCTGCAGGACGTAGCCGATGCCGCGGCGCAACTGCACCGGATCGACCCCTGCCACGTCCCGCCCGTCGAGGAGGACGCGTCCATTGTCCGGCTCGACCAGCCGGTTGACCATGCGCAGGGTCGTGGACTTGCCGCAGCCCGAAGGCCCGATCAGCACGCAGGTGCTACCCTCGGCGATAGCGAGGTCGATCCCGTCGACGGCCGGCCGATCGGCACCGGCGAATCGGCGGGAGACGCCCTCGAAGCGGATCACCGATCGTGTCTCGCCGGCTCGCGCCTCAGCAGCCGAGGCAGATCGAGCCCATGGTGGTCCGCATCTTCCGGTCCCAGGCCTTGTCGCGGGCGGCGGAGACCTTCTGGGCCTTCAGCATGGCGGCTTCCGTGGAGGCCCGGTTGAAGGTGGAGCCCGGCGGCTTGGTCACGCCGGTCGGGGCGGTCATGCGCTTCGACGCCGTCTGCTGGGGCGGGTTCGATGGCTGCGCCTGGGCGGGCACGGTCGCGAGCAGGGCCAGACAGACGGACGCGGCAAGGAAGCGTGTCATGATCGATCTCGACTCTCGTGATGCAGTAGAAACGCGGCAGGGACCGGCGATCGTCATCCCTTGGCCCGTCATGACGGCGAGGTTGAGGCCGACCGGTCGACACTGACGACTTTCACGTCGTATCGTGCCGAAACGTCACGACATTTTGCGTGTGCCAGCGCACCGGACGATCGTCCGGCGTTCATTCGGCGACGTCTCGAGCGGATGATCAGGCGAGGTTCGTCGGCCTGAACGCGATGAGGGTCATGTCGTCCCTGCGGTTCTCGGCGCCGCGATAAGCGGCGAGCTCGGTCTCCAATGTCTTGATCTGCGGACCGAGCTCCTCGTCGCGACTGCGCAGGAGGATGTCGGAGACCCCGCGATGCCCGAGCAGCCGGCGCTGGCCGCCGGTCGTCCCCATCTGGTCGGTGATGCCGTCGGTCATCAGGTAGAAGGTATCGCCCGGCGCCACGTCCAGCGTGACGGTCTCGGTCCGGAATCTCTCGTTGCCCTGTCTCTCGCTCCCATGACGCGGGTAGCCGAGTCCGCGCTTCTCCCCCTTGATCCGGGTCATGCCGGCCTGCGTGACGGTGGTCAGCGAGATGCCGGCACCGGCAAAGCTCAGGCGCCGCGCCGCCGGGTCCCAGATGCACAAGCCGCAATCGAGCCCGTCATCGGATTCCGAACCGCGCCCGTCCTGGCGCAGCTGGGCGCGGACCATCTCGTCGAGGGCGGACAGGATCTCGGCCGGCGAGCGAAGGCCGCGCTCGTGCAGGATGCGGTCGAGGGCGGTGGCGACGATCAGGGTGATGAAGGCGCCCGGAACGCCGTGGCCGGTGCAATCGGCCACAACGATGACGCTGACCTCGTCGAGGCGTTCCAGCCAGAAATAATCGCCGCCGACCTGGTGCAATGGCTCCCACAGCACGGCCACGTCGAGGCCGGCACCGGCGAGCGCCATCCGGTCCGGCAGGACGGAGGTCTGGATGCGGCGGGCATAGCCGATGCTCTCCATCACCAGCCGGTTGGCATCGGCGAGCTTGGCATGGGCCAGTTCGAGTTCGGTGAGAAGCTGCTTCGCCTCGTCCCCGGTGCGCAGGCCTTCCACCATGCGGTTGAAGGCCGAGGAGATCACGTCGATCTCGTTGCTCGCCCGGACGGCGCCTTCGAGCTCCACGGTCGACCAGCGCTTGTGCTCCACCTCGCGCATGGCGATGAGCAGGCGCTTCAGGGGAGCGAGGACGTGGCGACGCACATTGGCATGCAGGGTCAGCACGAAGGCGAGCATCAGCACGAGGCTCGCGCCGAGGGCCAGGACCGCCTGCTTCTCGGCATTGCCGCGCAGCGCCTCGGCCGACAGCCCGAGCGTCAGGCTCCCGACGGGCTTGGCCCTGTCCGGAACGGTGATCTCGGTGGAGGCGCGGATGAGTTCGAGGCTGCGGCCGCCCGGCATGTCGCCGAGGGCCATCACCAGGCCGCCATCGGCATTCCAGGCCCGGACGAACCGGAAGGCCGGGTCGAGGGTCAGGGCCTGGATCTGGGTCTTGTAGACATCCGGCCGTTCGCTCCAGTCGGGTCGGGCGATGGCCTGGGCGGTCAGGGTGGCGAGCAGGTTCGCACGCTCGGTATAGAGCCGGAGGCTGTCGTTGTAGTTCACCCAGGCGATGCCGATCTGCGTCGCCAGCACCACCACGGCGATCACCGGGTAGATCCGCAGGAACAGCGTGTGTGCCAGGCTGTCGAGGTCGCGGCCGCGCGCCGAGCCGCGCAGCGCACCGGGCCGCATGGTGCCGGGCGTGGCTGTCGGCACGTCGGTGAAGCCGGCGAGCGTCAGGAAGTCGTCGCCGCGCAGGGGCCCGCCACCTCTCAGGGAGCGCCTGCGGGACGGTGGCGCGATGGCGGGCGAGGGGACTTCGGCTGCGGATTCTACGGTCATGGTGGCGGCAGCATGTCCGTGGTCAGGTCGCGGGCGGAGCGGACGCAGCTGCGTCCGGCATGTTTGGCGGCATAGAGCGCGGCATCGGCCTGGTTGAGGACGCGTTCGAGGGTTTCCCCGGCTTCGACGGCGGCGACACCGATGCTGACCGAGAGCGCCAGCTTTCCGCCGGGCCAGGCCACCACGGTCTCCCCGACCAGACGGCAGAGGTTCTCGGCGACCATGAGCCCGGCATCATGCCCCGTCTCGGCGAGCAGGATGGCGAATTCCTCCCCGCCCATGCGGCCGATCACGTCGATCTTGCGCAGGCGGCTCCGGCAGGTCTCGACGAAGCAGATCAGGGCCGCGTCCCCGGCGGCGTGGCCGAACTCGTCGTTGAGGCGCTTGAAGCGGTCGAGATCCACCATCAGGAGGCAGGCTGGAACCCGGTCGCGTTCGTGCCTCAGCCATTCGCGCTGGCCGAGCTCCATGAAGCGGCGGCGGGTCATCGCCCCGGTCAGGTCGTCGGTGTCGGCCAGACGCCTCAGCTCCGCTTCGAGACGGGTCCGGTGCTCGATCTCGCTCGAAAGCGCCTCGTTGAGGGCCTGGAGGTCGCGCTGCTGCTCGGCCAGCCGGTGATTGGCCTTCTGCAGGTCGAGCTGCATCCGGTCGCTCATCCGCACCAGACGGCGCTGCTCGCGATAGCTGCGGCGGTAGGCTTCGGCGAGTTGCTGGACGCCGCCGGCGACCTGTGCGAGCCCCGACAGCATCGCATCGGTCTTTCCCAGGACCGCTTCCTCGGTGTCGTACAGGCTGAACGTGTCGCCGACGACGGGAGGAAGACCGATCTGAGCGACGATGTCGGGCTTGGTCGGCATCCGCATCAGCACTCCGCCTGCGACGTCTCGACGAGATCGAAGCGTGCGTGTGAAAAGTCGGAGGCGAAGTCCTCGCCCGCCTCGGCGATCGTCTCGTCACCCTTGGTGAAGAGCCAGCGGATGGTGACGGCGCGACCCTCGCCGGCCGCGTCCTCGAGGGGCATGAACAGGTTCATCAGCGCCTTGGCGCTGGAACTGTTGAAATAGGCGAGCTCGACCTCGAACACGATCGGCTCGGAGGCCGCGGCGGCGAGGTAGGTCCGCAGGGATTGCAGCAGGGGGCCGAAGAAAGCCGCCGCATCTTCGGGATACGATTCCCCGCTCAGCTGAAAACGCCCGCTGGCGAAGTCGAAATCCACCCGGGGAGACCGGTCGGTCGCAGAGATCTGGATACGGTCCATCGGTCGGGCGCCGTCAGATGTAGGCTTTGAGGCAGAACATGCTGCGCTCGCCGCCAAGATCATGAAAATCGAACTCGACGGGAGCGCTCGATCGGCGAGCGATCTCGATCAGCCCTATGCTTCCGCCGAGACTGCCCTCGTCGGGCGGCTGGCGCAGCTTTTCCCTGTAGTAACGCTTGAGTTCTTCGCTCGACATGCTGGCAATGTGATCCAAACGCTCGCGCAGAATGACGGCATCGGTCTTCGGGACCTCGTTGCCGCAGACGACGAAGAAGCGCCCCTTCTCGACGCCGACGACGATCATGCCTGCACTGATCATGCCGCGGGGGGGCGTGCTCGCTCCGGGCAGCTTGTCGGCCGAGTAGCGAATGATGTTCTGGGCCTGCTCGACGAAGATCGAGAAGACCCGCTTGGCGATCGTCGCGTCCGTTTCGCCCTGGATCATCCGGAGCTTCAGGACCTCGCCCAGGGAAAAGAGGACGTTCTCGGAGAGGTCGCCGCCGAACGAGAGAATGATGCCGTTGCGTTTCGATGTCTCGAAGAAAGACTTGAAATCCTGCGCAAGCAAAGCTTCCTCCTCACCGAGGCAGGGATGTGCCATGAGGCAAATACATCACGTCGCCGCCCGACATCAGTAATCCCAATGCGTCTACAGACAGTTACCGCACCGTGGGATCGCCGGCCGCCGTCGAGGTTGTTTTTCGGCATTCTCCGAACGGTCTGGATTTGAGCCATGCCGCGTTCCCGGGACGACGACAGCAATCCGGCGTCGTTAACCTGTTCGCGCAGAAAGAAACAATTTATAGGGAATTCTATACATAGATTTGGAGGTGCGCCCATCCGTGGGCACGGAGCCCGGCCTTGACGGTCTAGAGTGGATCGGATCGTGACGCAGGAAAAGTCCGTCCTCATCGTGTCTGACAGACCGGAACGAGCGAAGCTTCTCGCCCGAGCCATCACCACGATCATGCCCTGCCGTTGCCTCACCGGCGATCAGCCGCTTCCCGACATCCTCCCCGTGGTCGCGGTGTTCGACGTGGATGCCAGGGAGGGGGCCGCGGCGGCCTGGACGGCTCGCCTCGGCATCATGCGGGTGCCCTGCCTCGTCCTGACGGATGTGCCGGCCGATATCGGGACGCGGGCGAGTCCGGCCCTGCGCATCGTCCCTGCGGACACCCCGCGGCCGACCATCCTCTCCCTCGTGTTCAGTCTCATCGATGCCGGGCTGAAGCTGCCCGCCTATTGCGACGGCGAGACCGTCACGGTGCAAGGCAAGGCGCAGCGTGCCTGTGCCGCCGTGGCGGACATGTTCCATGCGGCGCAATCCGACCGGCCGATCTCCGCGGAGGAGGTCGATGCCGGCACCGACGTCGTTCTCGAAGCCGTCTCCGAGGCCGGAATCCGCGCCTGGCTCGACACGATCGGACGCTACGACGAGCAGCTCTACCAGCACTCGCTCAGCGTCGCCGGCTTCGCGGCGGCCTTCGCCTTCGACCTCAAGCTTCCCAGGGCCGACCGGAAGCGGCTCGCGAAGGCCGCCCTTCTGCACGATGTCGGCAAGGCCAGGATTCCGCGCAGCATCCTCAACAAGCCGGGTTCCTTGACTCCGGCCGAGATGGCGATCATGCGCACCCATGCCGCGATCGGTGCCGATCTGCTGGCACGGCAGGACGGTTTCGATCCCGGCATGCTGTTCGTCGTCCGGCATCATCACGAGATGCTCGACGGCAGCGGCTACCCCTCCGGCCTGTCCGGCGATGCGATTCCCGATCTTGTCCGTCTGTTGACAATCTGCGACGTCCATTCCGCCCTCACCGAGCGGCGCGCCTATCGTGAGCCGCTGCCGCATGCCGAGGCCCATGCCATCATGCTCGGCATGGCGGGCAGGCTCGACATGGCGCTTCTGCGGGCCTTCCTGCCCATCGTCCGGCAATCGACCCCCGACGACGCAGTCGTGTAAATCCCAGCTGCGTTCGATTTATAGAACATCGCCGCATCACGATGACGGTCCTCTTTCCTCCGCCTCCGTAATCGGGTGCGAATTCTGCATGAAAGTGCCGATTAAAAACTTTCATCTCCGCTTGCTGGCCTATCCCCGAAGACTCATCTCCGAGTCTACGTTCTTTTAAAAGCACGTTTCGTTGACCCGGATCGTCTCTGCGATCACAGTTCGGTAACGCTGCCGAGGCGCTTTCCATAGCCGGACCACGGGTTCGGACGGGCGTCACCGGCCCTTTCCAGAACCCGATCGATAGGCGCTCCATGTCCCTTCCAGGCAGCTCGTTCTCCGGCGGCCCGCTTCCCCGCATCGTCGGCTTCAGTGCCAACCTGCAGCGTCCCTCGAAGACGCGGGCGCTCGTCGAGGCGGTCGCCGAGGCGACCGGCACCAGACTCCGCGCCGATATCCGCCTGTTCGACGTGGTCGATGCCGGGACCGGCCTCGGTGCGGCCTGGTCGCGCGATCAGCTCTCCCTGCCGGCCCGCCGCATCCTCGAGGCGATCGAGAACGCCGACGCGCTCATCGTCGGTACGCCGGTCTACAAGGGCGCCTATACCGGCCTGTTCAAGCATCTGTTCGACTTCGTCGATCCCGCCGCCCTCGTGGGCAAGCCGGTGGTGCTGTCCGCCACGGGTGGGGGCGCGCGCCATGCCCTCGTCGTCGAGCATTCGCTGCGGCCGCTCTTCGGCTTCTTCAGCGCGCAGACCATCCCGACCTCGGTCTATGGCAGCGACGCGGATTTTGCCGAAGGGGTTCTCGTCGACGCGGGCGTGCGGGCGCGGGTCGCCGACGCCGCGGACCAGCTGGCCACCCTGCTCGGCGCGTGGGCGAAGCCCGCGGCATCGTTCGATGCCGCGCCGGCTGCCGCCTTCGCCGCTCCGAGCCGATAGGTCCGCGATGATCGACCGCCGTGCTCTCCTGGCCGCCGGGCTCGCGGCGTCCGTCGGCAAGTCCCTGTCCGCCACGGCCGCGCGGGCCGCAGAGGCCGGGATTCTCCGGATCGGCTACCAGAAGAACGGCATCCTCGTCGTCGCCAAGCAGCAGGGCGTCATCGAGGAGCGCCTGAAACCGCTCGGCATCTCCGTCCGCTGGTCGGAATTCTCCTTCGGGCCGCCGCTCCTCGAAGCTCTGGGCCTCGGCGCCATCGATTTCGGCCAGACGGGTGACGCCCCGCCGGTCTTCGCACAGGCCGCCGGCGCCGATCTCGTCTATGCCGCCGCGCAGCCGGGCGGCGGTTCGGGCTCGGCGATCCTGCTTCCGGTGGGCTCGCCGGTGAAGACCCTCGCCGACCTCAAGGGCCGGCGCGTCGCCTTCGCCAAGGGATCGAGCGCCCACAACTTCACGGTGGCGGCGCTGGAATCGGCCGGGCTCGGCTACGGCGACATCGAGCCGGTCCTCCTCGGCCCCGCCGACGCGGCGGCCGCCTTCGCCCGGGGCTCCGTCGATGCCTGGACGGTATGGGACCCGTATTACGCCATCGCCCAGAAGGCGCCCGGCACCCGCATCCTCGTGGAGGTCTCGCAGATCACGCGGACCAACAACTACTTCCTGGCCAACCGCACCTTCGCGACCCAACAGGGCGCGACCCTGCAGGCGGTGATCGACGTGCTCGGCCAGGTCGCCGTCTGGTGCGAGGCGAACCGGCCGGACGTCGCCGCCGCCCTGTCGAAGGTCACCAACGTCCCCCTCGACGCGTCCCGCCGCGCCGTGGACCGGATCACCTTCACCATCGCCCCGATGAGCGCCGAGGTGGTGGCCGAGCAGCAGCGCGTGGCCGACCGTTTCCTCGGCCTCGGCCTCATCGCCAAGCCCGTCCGCATCGCCGATGCGCTCTGGACGGCACGGGGCGGTGCCCCCGCCAGCAAGGGCTGAACCATGTCACAGCAGAAGACCTTCGGTTCCGATATCCTCTCCCGCCTGACGCCCTGGCTCGTGCCGGTGGCGATCATCGCCGGCTGGCAGGCCGCCGCCTCGGCCGGGCTGGTCTCCACCCGCTTCATGCCCGCGCCCTCGGACGTGATCGCCGCCGGCTGGCAGGCGAGCCGGACCGGCGAACTCTGGACCAACCTCTGGATCAGCTTCCTGCGCGCGGCCTCCGGCTTCCTCATCGGCGGCACCATCGGCTTCTCCCTCGGCCTCGCCAACGGCCTGTCCCAGCTCTCGGAGAAGCTCACCGACACGACCCTGCAGATGGTGCGCAACATTCCCCATCTCTCGCTGATCCCGCTGGTGATCCTGTGGTTCGGCATCGACGAGGAGGCCAAGCTCTTCCTCGTGGCCATCGGCGTGTTCTTCCCGATCTACGCCAACACCCTGCACGGCATCCGCTCGGTGGATCCGCAACTGGTGGAGATGGGCCGGGTCTACGGCATGTCTCCCACCACCCTGTTCCTGCGGGTGGTGCTGCCGGGCGCGCTGCCCTCGATCTTCGTCGGCCTGCGCTACGCGCTCGGCATCATGTGGCTGACGCTCATCGTCGCCGAGACGATCTCGGCCTCCTCCGGCCTCGGCTACATGGCGATGCAGGCGCGCGAATTCATGCTGGTGGACGTCGTGGTGCTGGCGATCGTGATCTACGCCCTGCTCGGCAAGATCGCCGACACCCTGACACGCCTGCTGGAGCGCTCGTTCCTCGCCTGGAACCCGGCCTACCGGAACATCTGAGGGGCTTCGCGAGATGCCCCCCTTCTTCGATCAACCCCACGGACGACGTCCATGACCGCCTCCACCCTGTTGCGCGCGCCCGACGCCGCCCTCGCGCCGCCCCGCGAGGTTCCCGTCGGACCCCAGATCCGCCAGGCCGCGCACCCCACGCCCGCCGCCGGCTCGGGCGTCGCCGTCACCCTGCGCGGCCTGTCGAAATCCTTCGACGGCCATCCCGTGATCGAGGGGCTCGACCTCCACATCCCGGCAGGCCAGTTCGTGGCCATCGTCGGCCGCTCGGGCTGCGGCAAGAGCACCCTGCTGCGCCTGATCCTCGGGCTCGAACAGCCGAGCGCCGGGCGGATCGACCTCGAGACGACGGGCGTGCGCTCGGCGACGAAGCGCATCATGTTCCAGGAGCCGCGCCTGCTGCCCTGGGCCAGGGTCGTCGACAACGTCGCCGTGGGCCTCGGCGGGGCAGGGCGGCGCCAGGAACGGCGCGAGCGTGCGGCGGCGGTGCTGGCCGAGGTCGGCCTCACCGACAAGGCCGGCAACTGGCCGGCCACCCTGTCCGGCGGCCAGCGCCAGCGCGTCGCCCTGGCGCGCGCCCTCGTCAGCCGTCCCGGCCTCCTCGCCCTCGACGAGCCGCTGGGGGCGCTCGACGCCCTGACGCGCATCGACATGCAGGACATGATCGAGCGGATCTGGCGCAACCAGGGCTTCACCGCCATCCTCGTCACCCACGACGTCGCCGAGGCGGCGGCCATGGCCGACCGCATCCTCGTGGTGGAGGAGGGCCGCGTCGCCCTCGATCTCACCGTGGACGTGCCCCGGCCGCGCCGGCGCGGCGACCCCGAACTCGCGCGGCTGGAAGGCCGCATCCTCGACCATCTGCTGAAGGACCGTGCCCCGGCCTGATCCCCGGACGAGCGCGGACCCAACGGCACAACCCAAGGAGCTTCCCATGACCGCAGAGACCGACGTCCTCTGGTTCCTGCCCACCCACGGCGACGGCCGCTACCTCGGTGCCCAGGAAGGCGCCCGCGACGTGTCGCTGGCCTATCTCCGCCAGATCGCGCAGGCGGCCGACGAGCTCGGCTATTACGGCGTGCTGCTGCCCACTGGTCGATCCTGCGAGGATTCCTGGGTGATCGCCTCGGCTCTGGCCGCCCTGACGAAGCGCCTGCGCTTCCTCGTGGCCGTCCGCCCCGGCCTGCAGGAGCCGTCCATGGCCGCGCGCATGGCCGCCACCCTCGACCGGATCTCGGACGGGCGCCTGCTCATCAACGTCGTGACCGGCGGCGACCCGGTGGAGCTGCGCGGCGACGGCGTCTTCCTCGACCATGACGAGCGCTACGTCGTCACCGACGAATTCCTGCATATCTGGCGCGGGCTGATGTCCGGCGAGACGGTGAGCTACGAGGGCAAGCACCTCAAGGTCGAGGAAGGCCGGGTGATCTTCCCGCCGGTGCAGAAGCCCTATCCGCCTCTGTATTTCGGCGGCTCGTCGCCGGCCGGGATCGAGGTCGCGGCCGAGCATTGCGAGGTCTACCTGACCTGGGGCGAGCCGCCGGCCGGCGTCGCCGAGAAGATCGCCAAGGCGAAGGAAGCCGCCGACCGCAAAGGAAAAACCTTCTCCTACGGCATCCGCCTGCACGTCATCGTCCGCGAGACCGAGGGCGAGGCCTGGGCCGCCGCCGAGAACCTGATCTCGCGCCTCGACGACGAGACCATCGCACGGGCGCAAGCCACCCTGAAGCGCCAGGATTCCGTGGGCCAGAGCCGGATGATGGCGTTGCACGGGGGTGACCGCACGAAGCTCGAAGTCTCGCCCAACCTCTGGGCCGGCGTCGGTCTCGTGCGCGGCGGCGCCGGCACGGCACTGGTCGGCTCGGCGACCCAAGTGGCGGACCGGATGAAGGAATACATCGATCTCGGGATCGACCGCTTCATCCTCTCCGGTTACCCGCATCTGGAGGAGGCCTACCGCTTCGCCGAGCTGGTCTTCCCGAAGCTGCCGCTCCGCGCCACCACCGGCGTCCCGCCGAGCAATGCCCGCAACAACGGCCCCTTCGGCGAAGTCATCGCCAACGACATCGTCCCGAGCCGCCGCATCGCGGCGCATTGAGGATCACGTCCCGTGGGCGTCGCCTGCGACGCCCTTTCCCGGACACCTGAAGCGTCAGCGAAAGGTGATCCGGGACCCGGAGATGCAAGGGCCGCGTCAGCGGCTCTTGATGGTCCGCGCAAAGAGATTCGGGCGCTTCGCGGCGTGTCCAGCCGCGCCCCCCGGAATCCCCTTCGGTCCTCCTAACCGACGACAACCCCGAGGACATTCCATGCCCCGTTCCACCGCGCGCGCCCTCGCCATCCCGCGACAGACGAGTCTCGCCTTCCTCATAGCCCTCGCCTTCCTGATCCTCGGCACCCTGCTGGTACGCGCCGAGGACAAGGTGATCCGGGTCGGCTACCAGAAATACGGCACCCTGGTCCTGCTCAAGGGCAAGGGTTTGCTGGAGAAGAAGCTGGCGCCGCTGGGCTACCGCGTCACCTGGGCCGAATTTCCCTCGGGGCCGCCCCTCTTGGAGGCGCTCAATGCCGGGGCCATCGATCTCGGCTCGGCCGGCGAGGCCCCGCCGATCTTCGGCCAGGCCAACAACCCGGATTTCCTCTACGTCGCGCACGAGCCGGGGGCACCGCTCGGAGAGGCGATCCTCGTCGCCAAGGACAGTCCGATCAGGACCGTCGCCGATCTGCGCGGCAAGAAGATCGCCCTCAACAAGGGCTCCAACGTCCATTACTTCCTGGTCGAGGCTCTGGCGAAGGCGGGCGTGCCCTATGACGCGGTGACGCCGGTCTTCCTGGCGCCGGGGGACGCGGTCGCGGCCTTCTCGCGCGGCGCCGTCGATGCCTGGGCGATCTGGGACCCCTTCCTCGCCTCGGGCGAGCGGGCCACCGGCGCGCGCACCCTCGTCGACGGCACCGACATCGTGCCGAACCGGCAATTCTACCTCTCCACGCGGACCTTCTCCAACGCCAACAAGGCCGCCCTCGACGCCACCCTCGCCGCGATCGGCGAGATCGATGCCTGGGCCAAGGACAATACCGATACGGTGGCCGCCGAACTGGCCCCCGCCATCGGCATCCCGGCGCCGATCCTCACCGTCGCCCTGAAACGCCTGACCTACGGCGTGACGCCCCTCGACGCGGCGGTCGTCGCCGACCAGCAGAAGGTGGCCGACACGTTCCACCGCCTCGGCCTGCTGCCGAAGCCGATCACGGTCTCCGACGCCGTGCGCAAGCCCGGAAGCTGATGGGCTCTACCGCGCCACCGGCGCCGGCATCAGCCGGCGCAGGACGAGGTGGGTGGCGCCGCAGAGCACCAGCGGGACGACGACGAGGAGGCTCGCGAACCAGGCCCATGCCGGCATCAGGGTCTGGGCGGCGGCGTCGCTCATGCCCCAGACGTAGTTGATGTTGACGGGCGTGAGCCCGGCATCGGGGCGCGGACCGGGCATCAGGAAGAAGCACACGAACAGTACCGCCACGGCGAGGCCCGACCAGGCCGCCCAGGCGCGGCGGTCATAGCCGAGGCGCCAGACCAGGAAGACCAGCAGGAACGGCAGCCAGCCGTGGAAGAGCGAGAGCGAGCGCAGGAACAGCGGGTTCTCGGCCTTGAACATGTAGGCGGTCATGCCGGTGAGCGGCATGCCGGCGAGTTCGGCGAGGAAATCCGCCACCCACAGCACCTGCGGCGCCAGGATGCCCACCGTCGGCATGGAGACGAGGAGCGGGCTCTCCCGCCAGATGCCGACCAGGGTGAGGATCAGCGCGAGGTCGCAGAAGTAGAGGAAGTTGGTCGGCCCGTACCAGGCCCAGTAGACCGGCATCAGCACCGCCATGAAGGCGGTGTAGGCGAGCTTGAGGGCCAGCGGCAGGCGCCGGCCGCGTGTGGGTTCGAGGGCGGCCGCCATGTCGGCCAGCGCCGTTTCCGCGACGGCGAGGGGATCGGTCGCCGGGACCATGCTGCCGCTCATGTCCGATCCTCCTTCATGTCCGCCGCCCATCGTCCGTCGAATCGCTCGTCCGCTTCGAAGCTTGGCCGAACCGGAGGACACACGAATTCGTGACGGTCCGGCGTGACGTGCGGCACGCGGGGACCGTCATCGCCCTGGAACCGGATTTGTGCGCGATCCGCGGCGACCGTCCCCGGCGGTCAGGCCGCGGCGCAGTCGCGCCCGGAGGCCTTGGCCTCGTAGAGGGCTTGATCGGCTCGCGCCATGGCCCCGATGAGGGACGTTTCTCCCGGCGCGACCATGCTCACGCCCATGCTGGCGGTCCAGGCCGGCAAGTCCGGCAGGGTCTGGAAGGAGCGGCGCAAATCGTCCGCGAAGGCCAGCGCGGCCTCGCGGGCCGTATCGGCGAGGACGACGACGAATTCGTCGCCGCCCAGCCGCACGAAGAGGTCCTGGCCCGAAAGGCGGCGCATCGTGCAGGTCGCCAGGGCGACCAGCACCGCGTCGCCTGCCGCATGGCCGTAGCGGTCGTTGATGGTCTTGAAGTGATCGACGTCGATGGCGATGACCGCCGTCTCCGACGTGACGACGGCCGGCGCGTCGGCCGTGAGACCGGCCCGGTTGAGGGCCCCGGTCAAGCTATCGCGTAGGGCGATACGGCGAAGAACCGCTTGAGCCCGTTCGCCCGGCATGGAGATGAGGCCGAGATTGAGGATGGGGAGCAGAACCTGGTCTGCGAGCAGCGGCACCAGGGCCCCGGCATGAGGGATCTCGCTGTGGTTCATCAGGACGACGAGCGTCAGCAGATAGGCGGGGACGTATCCCAGCAGGGCCAGTCCGGCGATGCGGCGCCCTCCCATGATTCCGTTGCGCCGACCGCTCGACAGAACCGAGCCTATCGCCACCATGACGCTGGCCAATCCCAGAATACCGCCCATCTGCGCGACCGTCCGGTCCTCCAGCAGGAGGGCGGGACCGAGATATCCGAGGCTCGGCAGCAGGATCAGGGGGATCGTCCAAGGCCGGAACGGCTTCAGGCCGTCGAACCGGTCCACGCCGGTCAGGACCAGGACGGAGGAGAGGCCCAGCAGCGCGTGCAGCACCGCTATCGCCACCGGATGATCGCCGACGATCCCGAAGCCGACCATGATCGCTGCGTAGAGTCCGGAGCTCGCCGCCCAATCGAGAAGAAAAGACTGCCCGGTCCGAGCTCGCCACAAAGTCAAGTAGACCGTCATGAAGGCAAAGCTCATGAGGGTGCTGCACAGGCTGAGGGTCGGCACGTCGGGTATCGAGAACATGGATGCGACTTCGTGCGGCACTGACCGAAACCGTCCTAACGCCAAAGCCTTAAAGGGCGCATAACCGAACGACTTGATCTAGGTTGGTTCCGGCGAACCGTGTGCGAGGTCGAAAATATCAAATAAATGTCGATGCGCTGCTCTTGGCGGACCGACCGAAGACGATCCATTGCCGACACACTACGTCGTCGCGAAGCATCGGCACCCGTCGGCCTCTCGCTAACCTTTCGCCCGAATATCGAAAGCGAAGCACGACCGGCCGGGCCGGCCCGTCACTCCAGCCGGACGACGACGCTGTCGCTGGCCCCCGAGGCGTCCATTACCGAGATCCTGGCGAAGCCCGCGCCGTCCGGGCGCCATTCGGACTGGCGACGGGGGCTCTCGGCGACGGGCAGGCTGTTGACCATCCAGGTGAGGGGCGGCACGCCGCCCAGCGCCTTGAGGGCGAGGCTCGGCGGGGCGCCCGGCTCGGCGAGACCGAGGTCGATGCGCGAGCCGTCCGGCGGATAGGCGATCTTCAGCGCCGAGCCGAGGGCCGCCGACAGGGTCTTGGGCACGTCCCGGCGGATGTGGCGGAGCGGCGGCGGCAGGCCGGCGCTGGTGGTCACCAGGGCATCGCGGGGCATCGGTACGGAATCCGGCTCGCCGCCGAAGCGCGAGAACGCGTCGAACAGGATCGGGGCGGCGACCACGCGACCGACGAGGCCCGGCACGGCATTGCCGTCCGGCCGGCCGACCCAGACGGCGATGGTCACGCGCCGGTCGAACCCCACCGCCAGGGCGTCGCGATAGCCGTAGGAGGTGCCGGTCTTGAACGCGATCCGGTTCGGCAGCGCGTTCTCGGGGGGCGGTGCGCCGCGCAGGATGTCGGCCACGTACCAGGCCGCCACTTGCTCGGTGACGCGCGTCTCCGGCGGGCGCGGGGCGGCCGGCCCGTCGAGGCGGCGGATCAGGTCGGGCACCGAGCCCCCTCGCGCGAGGCCGGAGAACAGCCGGGCGAGATCGGTGAGGGTGATGCCGAGGCCGCCCAGAGCTACCGGCAGGCCGGGTGCCGTGTCGCGCGGCAGGTCGATCCGCGCGCCGGCGCCGCGCAGGCGGGCGATGAAGCGGGCGGCGCCCACCGCCTCCAGCAGGTCCACCGCCGGCACGTTGAGGGAGAGCTGCAGCGCGCGCCGCGCGGTGACGGTGCCCTGATAGCTGAGATCGAAATTCTCCGGCGCGTAGGAGCCGGCAAAGCGCACCGGCCGGTCGTCGAGGAGCGTCTCGGGATGGGCGATGCCGTTCTCGAAGGCCAAAGCGTAGATGAAGGGCTTGAGGGCCGAGCCCGGCGAGCGGATCGCCCCGGTCATGTCGATGGCGCCCGAGCGGCCAGCATCGAGATAGCCGGCGCTCCCCACCTGGGCGATCACCGCGCCGGTGCGGTTGTCGATGGCGAGGATCGCGGCCGAGATGCCCGGACCCATGGCGGCGGCCCGCTCGGCGGCGAGCTGTTCGAGGCTCGCCTGCAGGCGCCCGTCGAGGCCGAGGCGCTGCACCCGCGCCACGGGATCGGCCGCCACCGCCGCATCGGCCGCATGCGCCGCCAGCATCGGGAAGGGCTTTCGCGCATTCGGTACGGGCTCGGCCTTGGCGGCCTTCGCCTCCGCGGCGGTGATCACGCCGCGCGTGGCGGCGATGTCGAGGACCCGGTCTCGCGCCTGACGCGCACGGGCGGGGTAGCGATCCGGCCGGCGCGATTCCGGCGCCTGGGGCAGGCCGACGAGGAGGGCGGATTCGGCGAAGGAGAGCCGGGCCGGCTCACGCCCGAAATAGGCGAAGCTCGCCGCCCGCAACCCCTCCACCGGGCCGCCATAGGGGGCGAGCGCCAGGTAGAGATCCAGCACGCCGTCCTTGCCGAGGCGGCGCTCCAGCTCGACCGCCCGCACCATCTGGCGGAGCTTGGCACTGAGCGAGCGTTCGGGCCGCGGCTCCACGAGGCGGGCGACCTGCATGGACAGGGTGGAACCGCCCGAGACGATCCTGCCGTGACGGAGCCATTGCCAGGCGGCGCGCAGGGTGGCGGCCGGGTCGATGCCGTGATGGTCGGCAAAGCGCCGGTCCTCGTAGGCCTTCAGCATGGCGAGCATGCGCGGATCGACCTCCGCTCCCGTCACCGGCAGCCGCCAGCGCCCGTCGGCGGTGGCGAAGGGGCGCAGGAGATGGCTGTCGCGGTCGAGGATCACCGTCGATCGGAGGCTCGCCTGGGTGAGGTCGAGGGGCGGCAGCGTCGCGACGAAGCGCCAGAGGGCGAGGGCGGGGAGGAGGATAAGGAGGACGAGCAGGGCGCCGACGGCGGCAAGGATCAACCTCCCACGGACCTCATGCCGGCCCGGCTTGAGGTGGGGGAGGGTCGTTGCGGGACCCGCCAAGCCCTTCGCCGTTTCTTCTCCGATCCGAACCCTCATCCTGAGGTGCCCGCAAAGCGGGCCTCGAAGGAGCGCTCCAGCGGATCGCGAGATAACTGGAGGGCTCCTTCGAGGCCTCCGCTTCGCTTCGGCACCTCAGGATGAGGGGGGAGCATGGGACGGAAGCGTATCATCTCCGGCCCTACTTCGCGCTCACCTCGACCGAGCCGAAGGCGGTGCGGCCGAAGCGTTCGGGGCGGTACATGTCCTCGATGGTGGCGCCGGGATGGACGTAGGTGCCCGGCGAGACCGCCCGCACGGTATAGGCCGCCGTGAAGAAGGCGGATTGCTCCGGCGAGCGCTCGTAGGCCGCCACGAACCGGTCGTCACGGAACTCGGTGCTCACCGGCTGCACATCCGATTTGGCGAAGGCGAGGCCCGCCAGGGCGTCGGAATCGAGGAGCTTCGGGTTGTCGATCTCGAGGCCGGCGGGCAGGCGGTCCACCAGCAGGAGGCGCCCGGCACTGGCCTTCGATTCTGTCACCTTCAGCACCACCACGAGGCGGTCGTTCTGGCGAACCCCCTGAGCAAGGTCCACCACCGTGCCGTCGAGGCGGTGATAGCTCCGCTCGATGGCATAGCCGCGTGACTCCGCCGGTTCCGGGGCGATGGGATTGCCCGATACGCTCACCACCGTCTGGGCGGCGGCACGCCCCTCGTTGGTGATGGTGACGGGTTTCGCGTCGAGGGCGGGCGCGCGATAGAGCCGCGAGACCGAGCCGGCCTGCCGCGTGCCGTCGACGCTGAAGCTCAACGCCTCCGCGTCCTTGGCGAGCCCCTCGGCGGCGAGCACCATCCAGGCATTCTCCTGCGTGCTGGTGAGCCGTCCGCTGGCGCGCTCCTGGGTGATGACCGCGCCCAGCGGCTGGATCGTCTCGCGGGCGAGACCGGTCTCGGCGGCCAGCGCCAGCAGGCCGGCGCCGTCGCGCAGGCGCGAGCCGTAATCGGCGCGGTAGGCGGAGGTGTCGCGCGCGGCGTTCAGGGCCGTCACCGCCGAGTCGAAGGCCTTGGCCGCGCGGCCCCGATCGCCGAGGAGGGCCAGGGCCGCCGCGATCTGGCCGCGCCCGAGGGGGGTGGCGAACTCGCCGAGCTTGGTGTCGGCGAGGTAGCGCAGGTCGCCCATGACCGGGCGGCCGTTCCTCGCCAGCACGTAGGCCGCGTAGGCGATGTCCATGCCGCCGTCGCGCACCTCGGTGGTGTTGGCGACCGTGTTGCGAAGGCGGTCGAGCGCGTTGGAGAAGGCGGTCTGCGGCACCGCGAATCCGCGCTCGCGGGCCCGCGTCAGGAAGTCGGTGACGTAGGCGTTGAGCCAGATGTCGCTCGACCCGCCGACGCTCCACAGGCCGAAATCGCCCGACGCGTCCTGGCGCGACAGCACGCGGTCGATGGCCTCCCGCACCCGCTCGTCGACCTTGTCGTCGATGCCGAGCCGGTCGAGGGAGGCGAGCTTGTTGACGTAGAGGAGCGGCATCGCCCGGCTCACGGTCTGTTCCGAGCAGCCATAGGGGTAGCGATCCAGCGCCTGGAGCAGAGCGGGCACATCGAGGGCCGCCAGCGAGGAGGCCGTCACCGAGACCGAGCCGGTGCCGGGCAGGATGTCGGCGAGGAGGTCGCCGCTCACACTCATGCTGGCGCCCGGCGCCAACGAGCTCACCGAGCGCCGGACGAGGGCCCCGGTGCCGGGGCCGATATTCAGCGAGAAGCTCTGGCCGACCGTGCCGGCGATGCCGGGGCCGGACAGGTTCACGTCGAGGCGCGACAGGCCGGGCCCGGCGGCGGTGATCGGGATGACCAGGGAGGTCTTGGCTCCGGCCTCCAGCCGCAGGGTGCTGTGGACCGCGCCGGCCGAGACCAGGACGGGGCCGGTGAGGTCGAGATCCACGGTGTAGTCGCCGGCCTGACCCTCGACATTGTCGATGGCGATGAAGAAGCGCGAGCGGTCGCCGACATTGAGGAAGCGCGGCAGGGTGCCGGTGAGCACGACGGGATCGCGGATGATCACGTCGGCCTGCGCGGAGCCGACCTTCGCCCTGCTCCAGGCGGTCACCATCACCCGCCCGGTACCGCTGAAGGCGGGCAGCGGAAAGTCGACGCTGGCCCGCCCGTCGGGGCCGACGCGGACCACGCCGGAATAGAGCGCCAGCGGCGCCTGGGTCGGGGGCGAATCGGAGAGTTCCGCTGCGCCGCCGTCGCCGCCGGAGCGGATCGCGCCCACCGTGCCCTGCATGCCGTCGATCAGGTATCCGTAGAGGTCGCGGATCTCCGGTCCGAGGGCCTTCTGGCCGAAGAAGTAGCCGAACGGGTTGGGCGCCTCGTAGCGGGTGAGGTTGAGGATGCCGACATCGACCAGGGCGACGCTCACTCGCGCCTCCTCGCCGGAGGCGAGGCCGGCGAGCTGGATCGGCAGGGTCAGGGTCTCGCGGGGCCGTGTCGTCGCGGGTGCCGCGACGGTCACGGCGAGGCTGCGCTTGTCGGTATCCACCGAGAACCAGGCGAGGCCGAGCGCCCGGCCGGGCAGGCGCTTGGCCGCCTGATCGAGCGGCCGATAGGCGGTGGCGACGAGATAGGCGCCCGATCCCCATTCCGCCTTCACCGGGATGTCCACCGTCGTGCCGTCCTCGGACACCGCCACGTCGAGGATGTCGTGGACCTTCTCGCTCACCACGGCGAGGGTGGCGGTGCCGCGGAACCGGGGCTGGAGCCGCGCCCGCAGGGTCTCGCCGGCGGCATAGCTGGCCTTGTCGAGGCGCAGATCGAGGAGATCGGGCACGTCGGCGGTCTCGGAGCCGCCCCAGCCCACGGTGAAGGTGACGCTGACCGTGGCCTCGGGCCGACCGGCGACCAGGGCTTCGAGGCGGTAGGTGCCGAAGCCGACGGCGGAGCTGATCCGGCCCGGCGCATCGGCGCCGAGGTCGAGCCGTCCGTCGGCGACGCGTCGCGTCGAGGTGACGGGCTCGAACGACCAGCGGCCGCCCTCGCGGTACCATTGGTAGTTCCGGTCCACCTTGGACAGCGTCCAGGACACGCCGGATTGCGCGAGCTTGCGCCCGTCGGGGCTCGCCATGACCATGTCGAACGTGGCGAGGCTGCCCTCGGTGAGGTCGCCGGAGAAGCTCTTGCGGACCGCCAGTACCGGCCCCGCCGGCAGGATCGGCAGGGTGACACTGCGGCTGAGCGCCCGTCCGCCCGGCTCGCCGACCTGCAGCGTGATCTTCGCCTCGGTGGGCCGGGGTGCGCTCAAGGGCTGGACCGGCACGGTGATCGTCGCCGATCCCTTCGCGTCGGTGGTGGCCTTGGCCTCGATCTCGGCGGAGGTCGCCTCGACCTTCTCGTCGTCGAGGCCGATGGAGAAGCCGTCGAGCCCCTTGATCCCGCTCGTGGCGGCGGCCTGGACGAGGACCGTGCCCGACACGTCGAGGCCCGAGCCCGGCGCGCCGTAGAGGTAGCGCGCGGAGACATCGATCGTGGCCGGCTTGCCCTTGGTCAGCGTCGCGCTCTTCGGCGTCAGCGTCACCTCCAGCCGCTCGGGCACGTAATCCTCGACCAGGAACGTGGCCTCGCCGATGGCGGGCGCCTTCGCGTCGGTATAGGCGGCGACCCGCCAGGTGCCGTGCATCGCCCCCGACATCAGGGGAAGCGGCAGGGCGCGGCCGCCGAGCCCGGAATCGGCCACCTGGACGCGGCGGTACTCGACGCCGTCCGGGCGCTTCACCACCAGCGTCAGGGGAAGGTTCGGCACCGCGATGCCGGCGGCGTCGCGCAGGAGGGCGGTGAGCTGCACCATCTCGCCGGAGCGGTAGACCCCGCGCTCGGGAAAGACATAGGCCTCAACGGCACCCGGCTGCGGACGGCCCTTCACGCCGCGATCGGTGAGATCGAAGGCACTCTGCGAGAAGTCGAGGAAGCCGTAATCGTCGCCGAGCTGCGCCACCACGAGACCCGGCGCGATGCCGCCCTCGCCGCGTGCGAGGCCGGCATCGAAGGCAACATGACCCTGGCCGTCGGTCTTCTTCGTCGCCAGCACCTCGTTGTTGCGGGCCACCAGCCGGATCTCGGCGCCGGGAACCGTCTTCGCGCTGGCGAGCGAGCGGGCGAAGACATGGATGCCGTCGCGCCCCTTGAAGGCGGTCAGCCCGAGATCGGAGACGACGAACCATTGCGTCGCCTGTTGCTCGTAGCCGCCGTCCTCGTCGACAGTCGCGGCGACGCCGCTGGCCTGGGCCAGCATGACGTAGATGCCCGGCTCCAGCTTGCCGACCGCCTGCAGCACGGGGAAGGCGGTGACCGCCTCCTGGTTCAGCTCGGCCTTCGCCGTGTCGAGAATGCCCTTCCAGACGCGGATGCCCTTCTGGTCGGCGATCGTCCGCGCCGTCATGCCGTTGAGCTGGCCGAGGAATTCCTCCGAGCGCAGGGACGGGAGCAGGCCGCGGTCGCCGATGCGCAGCACCTCCACGTCGATCTTCGGCGCGTTGACCGAGACCAGCGGCACGCCGGCCTGGCCGGCGCGGGGCAGGACGTAGTTGCGCCCGGTGAAGCGCACCTGGGGCGAGCGGTCGCGCACGTAGACTTCGTAATCGGCCGATTTCAGCAGCGTCTCGCCCACGGAGGACGGGATGCCCGAGCGCAGCACGAAGGCGTAGCGCTCGCCGTGTTTCAGCCCGTCGACGCAGATCTGCTGGCCACCGCCGGTGACGGCGGCATTGGCCGCCCCCGAGACCGCGACGAAGGGGGCGAAGTCGGTCTTCGGCGCCAGGCTCTCCGAGAACTGGAAGCAGACGCGCGGGGCGGCGGCGTCGGAATCGACCTTGTAATCGAGGATGCGGAAGCCGTGCTCGGCGCGCAGGCCCTCGTAGGTCTCGCGCACCGTGGCATCGTCGGAGAGCGCCAGGCTGGCGCGGTAGGCCTCGAGCGAGGGCCGCCACTCGGATTCGTCGGCATAGACCTCGCCGAGGACGGCGAGCGCCTCGGCCTCTGCGGCGGCACCCCGTGCCTTCAGATAGGCCTGATAGGCGGAGGCCCTCGCCTGTCCGCGCAGGCGCAGGCGGAAGGAATAATCGCCGGTCTGGTCGTCGTTGCCCACCGTGCTGGCGGCGCGGGCATAGGCGATCCAGTTCTGCGGGTCGGTGGAATCGGCGGCGACCGCTGCCGCCAGGGGCTTCAGGGCGTCGGCCGGCTTCTCGGCTTCCACCAGGGCCTCGCCCTCGGCGCGGAGCCTGGCGGCGGTCTTGCCGGAGGCGGCGGCTTCCGCCTTCAGCGTCGCTTCGAGACGCACGCCGTCGCTGGCCAGCGCCTCGCGCAGGAAGGTCTTCGGCGATGGAGCCGGTCTGGCGGAGGCGGCCCGCGCCGCCGGGCGGTCGGGAGCCTGGGCGAGGGACGGCCCCGCGAGCACGCCGCCGAGGCTCAAGGCCCCGGTCAATGCCATGCCTAGGAGGGCGGCCGTGCGCCCGAGCCCGGTTGATCGCGACATCGCCCACCTCGTCTCCGGCGGCACCGATCCCCCTTCGGCGCCGGGCGGGACCCTAGCACCTCGGGCCGCCGCCGCAACGACGTGTTTACAGGCGCCGCAGCGCTGGAAATCCGGCCGGCCCTCTGCCACACCTTCGCGAGCGGAATCGGCGAAGGTCGTGAGGGAGCGTGGACCATGGCGCAGCGCGCGCGATTCGCAGGTGCCGCGGCGGCTCTCGCCCTCGGCGTCCTCCCGGCCTTGGCCCAGGCCCAGGCCCCGACACCGGCCCAGGCACCTGCCCGGCCGGCACCGCCCGCCGCCGCGGCCGATCCCGTCTTCGAAGCGGCGAGAGCCGCGTTCGAACCGCTGCCCGAGGCCGAGCGCAAGGGCCTGCAGGATGCCCTGGTCTGGACCGGCGACTACAACAGCGTGATCACCGGCACGTTCGGGCGGCGCACCTACGACGCGCTCCTCGCCTATCAGAAGCGGGCCGGAAACCCGGCGCCCGGCTTCCCCGACGCGAAGACACGGGCGGCGATCCTGGCGGCCGGCGACGCGGCGAGGAAGGCCGCGCGCTTCACGGTGAAGTCCGATCCCGCGAGCGGCGTCGTCATCGGCGTCCCCGAGCGGCTGCTGGCCAGGCGCAGTCCCCAGGGCGGCGGCACCCGTTGGCAGAGCGCAGACGGCCACGTCACCCTCGACACCAAGTCCTTCGGGACCGGGGAGGCCGATCTCGACGCCCTCTTCGCCCGCGTCACCGCACCGGGCCCCGACCGCAAGGTGACCTACAAGATCAAGCGTGCGGACTTCCTCGTGGTCACCGGCGAGACGGCGACGGGCAAGTCCTACATCCGCTACGCGGCCGGGGCGACGGGGATACGCGGCTTCACCATCGGCTACGACAAGGCCCTCGGGCCGGATGTGGACCGGCTCGTCATCGCCATCGCCAACAGCTTCGTGCCCTTCCCCGATGCGGCGGAGGCGGCGCCCGCCCAGGTGGCGGCCAGATCCGAACCGGGCTCCGCCAAGCCCGCGTCGAGCCCGCCCGCCGGGGCCGTATCGCTCCCCGGACGGGGCGCGGCGCCGATCGCCATCGGCCTCGTCGTCGCGCCGGGCCGCGTCCTCTCCAGCGCCTCCGCCCTGGAGACCTGCGCGACGCCCCGGATCGCCGGCATGGCGGCGAGACCGGTCAAGTCGGATGCCGGCCGAGGGCTGGCGCTGCTGGAGGTGGCCGGCCTGAAGGCGCGTGCCTCTGGGCTGACCGCGCGCGACTCCGCTCTGGCGCCGGGCGATGCGGTGGTGGTTCTCGGGGCCGATGCCGGGGGCGGCATCGCCGTGTCGTCCGGGCAATCCGGTGCGGGGCCGGCCGGCGAGACGCTCTACGCGCCGCTCCAGCCCGGCTCGTCGGGCGCCGTCGTGCTCGATCGCGAGGGACGGCTGGCCGGTCTCGTCGCCCTCTATCCCTTGGCGCCGCGTCTCGTCGCCGGTGTGGCGCCGCCGATGAGCTATCCGCTGGTCGGAGGCCGCGTGGCGGCGGGGTTTCTCGCCGAGAACGCGATTCCGCCGGGTCCGTCAGGCGGAAGTTCGGGCTCGACCCTTGGTGCGGTCGCCCACGGGGCGGCCGGTTCGGTGGTCACTCTCACCTGTCCGTAGAAGCACCGGCCGGTCCCTCCGGAGGGCACCGGCCCGGGCCCGAGCGGCGGGGAGCCGGAACACCCCGCCGCCGGTCGCAATGCGCGGTCAGATTCGTCCCGTGACCAGCAGCACGATCAGGATGATGATGAGAATGCCGCCGAGACCGAAGCTCTGGCCACGATAGGCGCCGCCACCGAGGAAGTTGCCGCCGCCGAGAACGGCGAGGATCAGGATGATGATGAGAATGGTGGTCAGGGTCATGGGAAGGAAACTCCGGTCACGCCCAACCAACATTGCTTGAGCTTGACCGGTGAAACGTCCTGGCGTGGATTCCGTTCAACGTTCCGTTCCGTCATTGATGCAAAAAGATGACGGTGTGGCTCAAAGGCCAATACGGTGATGCCGCTCACGCTCTCCAGTCGGGTAGATCCTCCGGTGTCGCCGTCAGCCAGGCGGGAACCGGCAGGCCGCGCTCGGTGAGGAAGGCCGGGTTGAACAGCTTCGAGGCGTAGCGCGCCGCCCCGTCGCACAGGATCGTCGCGATGGTGTGGCCGGGGCCGAGGACCCGTGCCAGCCGGATGGCGCCGGCGACGTTGATCCCCGACGAGCCGCCCAGGCTCAGGCCCTCCTCGCGCATCAGGCCGAACACGATCTCCAGAGCCTCGGTGTCGGGGATGCGGAACGAATGGTCCGGGCGGAAGCCTTCGAGATTGGCGGTCACCCGTCCCTGGCCGATCCCCTCGGTGATCGACGACCCTTCCGCCTTCAGGGTGCCGGTGGTGTAATAGGCGTGCAGCGCGGAGCCCTCGGGATCGGACAGGGCGATGGTCACGCCGGGCTTGAGTGCCCGCAGCGCCTGGGCGGTGCCCGCGAGCGTGCCCCCGGTGCCGGCTGCGCAGACGAAGCCGTCGATCCGCCCCTCCGTCGCGGCGAAGAGCTCGGGGCCGGTCGTGTCCACATGCGCCTGCCGGTTGGCGACGTTGTCGAACTGGTTGGCGAAGAAGGCGCCGGCCGGCTCGGTGGCGGCCAGCCGCTCGGCGAGCCGGCGCGCCACGTGGACGTAATTGTCCGGATTGGAGAACGGCACGGCCGGCACCTCCACGAGGCGGGCGCCCGCGAGCCGCAGGGTCTCCTTCTTCTCGGCGGACTGGGTCTCGGGGATGACGATGACCGTGCGGTAGCCGCGCACCGAGGCGACGAGGGCGAGGCCGATGCCGGTATTTCCGGCCGTGCCCTCCACGATGGTGCCGCCCGGCCGGATCAGCCCGCGCCGCTCGGCATCCTCGACGATGGAGAGCGCCGCCCTGTCCTTCACCGACAGGCCGGGATTGAGGAACTCCGCCTTGCCGAGGATGGTGCAGCCGGTGAGCTCCGAGGCGCGCGCCAGACGGATCAGCGGCGTACCGCCGATGGCGGCGAGGACGTCGCCGGAGAGGGAAGCGTTGCGCGTGGTCATGGCGGGCCGGGCGTATCCTGCGAAGCGAGCGATCGCCGGGGGTGATCGGCGAAGCGCGAACATGACCGAGACCGCGCGCTCCGGCCACCCTCCATCGGGCTGATCGCAGAAAGGTTCGCCGTGGGACCGGGAAGGGGTTGCCAAGCTGAAAAGGAGATTCTAGACACCCCCACCGACGGCGGAGCGCACAGCTCTCCCCCGGTCAGGTCGGCGCCCGTAGCTCAGCTGGATAGAGCACCAGACTACGAATCTGGGGGTCAGAGGTTCGAATCCTTTCGGGCGCGCCAATCTTTTCCGAGCCATTGCTCGGTCGTACGATATCTCAAATTCAGGCTTCGTTCCGCTGCCGGCCACATGTCCGGCGGTGCTATCGTTCATGGGCTTAATGCCCCCCTCACCTCCGCGCCAGTCGCGTCCGAAGAGAGGGTCGATGCGCCGTCGAGGCTGGACGCCAGACCTCCCTACGGCTGGGCCGGCGCCGATCCTCCCCTCTCTCCGAACTTCCTCACACTCGCGTCGCGGCGGCCATACGGCCCCTTGTGCGTGACCTCCGGTCGTCTTACCTCAACAGAAAAATCAATGATTACAGTACATTATTCCATTTAAAAACTACACCCGCCATGGGGCCGGGAGGATGAGGACGCCGGGAGGATGAGCGTTGCCGCTGTTCGGAACGAGCCTATGTCGCTCCAGGCGGCGGATCGCGAGCCGATCCGCGGGCTCGTCACGCGTCGATCGAAACTGCTCCCCGGGGCGGTCTTGGTGAGCGGGGCCGGCAGGACGCTTCGGCGCGCATGATCGCTCATCCGCTCGATCGCCGGTCTTCCCTGCTCGCCTGGGCGCGGCCCCTGCTGCCGTTCTTCAGCCTGTACGTCACCTTCGGGACGACCCTCGGCTTCCTGTCGAGCGGCGCGCCGCTGATCCTGCGGGCGCGCGGCGTCGACCTTGTCGAGATCGGGCTGCTGCAGCTGATCAACCTGCCCGTCGGCCTGACGTTTCTCTGGGCCGTCGCCGTCGACAGGCTCCGCCTGCCCGGCCTGCCGCATCGCATCGGCTGGATCGTGCTGATGCAGGGCGCGATCATCGCCCTGCTGGTGGTGCTGAGCCGGGGCGAGGCCTGGGCGCTCCCCGTGCTCCTGGGCCTCGCGGTGGCGACCTGCTTCTGCGTCGCCACCATGGACATCGCCCTCGAAGCCCTCGTGGTCGAGACGGTGCCCGCCGACAGGCGGCCCTTCGTCGCCTCGGCCAAGCTCTCCGGCGCGTCCCTGGGCGGGATCGCCGGAGCGGGCCTGCTGGTCGGATATTACGACGTGATCGGCTGGCGGGCCGTCATCCTCGGCGTCGCCGCCCTCAACCTCCTCTGCCTCCTGCCGATGCTGCGGTATCCGGAGGCCCGGCTTCGCCGCCATGCCGCGCCGTCGGAGCGCGGGAACGGCTCCCTCGAACGCCTGCGCGTCCTGGCGCCGCGCATCCTGGTGCTGGGCCTCTACTTCGCCGCCATGTTCGCCCTCACGGGCCTGAACAACCTCGTCCTGCTCGATCTCGGCGTGCCGCTGCACGAGGTCGGCTTCGTCACCGGCAGCCTCTCGCCGGTCATCAACCTCGTCATGGCCCTGGTCTCGGGCGGCCTCGTGCGCCGGGTCGGGACGCTGCGCCTCATCACGGTCTCGGCGCTCGGCATGGTCGCCAGTGGCGTCTTGATGATCGCCGCCAGCGCGATCGGATCCGCCGGGCTCGCCATCGCCGCGACGCTCCTCGGCATCGTCGGCGGCGGGGGCCTGGGCGTGCCGGTGTTCAACATGATCTATCGCTGGGCACAGGGGCCGCGCGCCGCCACCGATTACGCGCTCCTGTTCGGCGCGGCCTTCTTCGCGGCGATGCCGCTGCGGGTCGCCGCCCCGGCTCTGGCGGCGCATGCGGGCTGGCCGGCCTATTTCGCCGCCGCGATCCTGTTCTACCTCCTCGCCTTCGCCGGCCTGCATGCGGCCATCGGCCGGACCCTCGCGGCGGACAGGGCCGCGGGGCGCGCATGATCGACCGGATCGCCGCACTGGTCCCGCCGTCGCTGCAGGCCTTCGGCTGCCGGATCGCCACGACCCCGTCGCGGCCGGGGACCCGGCCGCTCTCGGTCCTGACCGGCAAGGCCGCCTTCGACGAGGTGGTGGACGGGTTCGGCAGGGCCTACGGCAAGGCGGCGGGCGAGGGACAGGGCGAGACGTTCGAGACCGCCGACCGGCGCGCCCTGGTCTCGCTCTGGACCCAATACTACCTCCCCGCCCTCATCGTCCCCTATTTCACGGCGCTCAGCCGCCTCGGCCGGGCCCTGCCGATCGGCTTCGACCGCGTCCATTTCGAACTCGACGAGGCCGGCACCGTCTCCCGCTTCATCGTGGCCGAGGAGGACGCGTCTCGCGCCGACCCGGAGCCGGGTCTCGATCCCCTGATCGAGGGCCACCTGCGGCCGTTCTTCGACCTGTGCCATGCGCATTACGGACTGTCCCGCCACGTGCTCTGGTGCAATGCCGGGGTGACCGCCGACGTCGCCCTGCGCGCGCTGAGCGGCGGTGCGGTGCCCGAGCCGCCGCTGGCCTCCCGTGCGGAAGCCTGCCTCGGCCGGTGCGGCGGGGATGCGTTCGGCCGCTGCCCCCTGGCGAAGGCCTTCAGCGGCGGCGAGGAGCGGCGCCGGCGCGTTTGCTGTATGCGCTACCGGCTGCCGGGCGTTCCGTCCTGCGGCGCCCTCTGCCCCGTCGATCATCCGAAAGCATCATGCTGAAGGCCTTCCTCGCCTATTACCGCCCGCACCGGACCCTGTTCCTCGTCGATTTCGGCTGCGCCGTCCTGTCGGGTCTGCTCGAACTCAGCTTCCCGATGGCGGTGAAGGCCTTCGTCGACGTGCTGTTGCCGCGCCAGGATTGGCAGCTCATCCTGCTCGCCGCCCTCGGCCTCGGGCTGATCTACGTGGCCAATGCCGGCCTGATGGTGGTGGTGACCTATTGGGGGCACGTGCTCGGCATCAACATCGAGACCGAGATGCGCCGGCGCGCCTTCGACCACCTGCAGAAGCTCTCGTTCCGCTATTTCGACAACCAGAAGACCGGCCACCTCGTCGCCCGCGTGACCAAGGATCTGGAGGAGATCGGCGAAGTCGCCCATCACGGCCCGGAAGACCTCTTCATCGCCGTGATGACGCTGGTGGGTGCCTTCGCCCTGATGGTCTACGTCCACCCGCCGCTGGCCTTCCTCACCGCCGGCATCCTGCCGGTGATCGCCTTCGTCACCCTGCGCTACGGCGGCCGCATGACCCGCAACTGGCAGGCGCAATACGGCCGCGTCGCCGCCTTCAACGCCCGGATCGAGGAGAATGTCGGCGGCATCCGCGTGGTGCAGGCCTTCGCCAACGAGCCGCACGAGCGGCGCCTGTTCGCCTCCGACAACCGTAAGTATCGCGAGACCAAGCTCGAAGCCTACCGGATCATGGCGGCCAGCCTGTCGATCAACTATCTCGGCATGCGGCTGGTGCAGATCGTCGTCCTGCTCGGCGGGGCCGCCTTCGTCGTGCGCGGCGATCTCTCGCCCGGAGGGTTCATCGGGTTCCTGCTGCTGGTGGGCGTCTTCTACCGGCCCCTGGAGAAGATCGGCGCCGTCGTCGAGACCTACCCCAAGGGCGTCGCCGGCTTCCGGCGCTACGCCGACCTCCTCGCCACCGAGCCCGACATCGTCGATCGTCCGGGCGCCATCGACGTGCCGGCATTGAGGGGGGACATCCGCTTCGAGGGCGTGAGCTTCGGCTACACCCCCGGCCAGCCGGTCCTGTCCGGCCTCGACCTCGACATCGCGGCCGGGGAGACCATCGCCTTCGTCGGCCCGTCGGGCGCCGGCAAGACGACCCTGTGTTCGCTGATCCCTCGCTTCTACGAGGTCGAGAGCGGCAGGATCACCATCGACGGGACGGACATCCGCGACCTCACCCTCGCCTCCCTGCGCCGGCAGATCGGCATCGTCCAGCAGGACGTCTTCCTGTTCGCGGGCACGATCCGCGAGAACATCGCCTATGGCCGGCTCGATGCCGGCGAGGCCGAGATCGCGGAGGCCGCGCGGCGAGCCAAGCTCTCCACCCTGATCGAGAGCCTGCCGAACGGGCTCGACACCGTGGTCGGCGAGCGCGGGGTGAAGCTCTCGGGCGGCCAGAAGCAGCGCCTCGCCATCGCCCGGGTGTTCCTCAAGAACCCGCCGATCCTGATCCTCGACGAGGCGACCTCGGCCCTCGACAGCGAGACCGAGCAGGCGATCCAGGCCTCCCTCGTCGAATTGTCCGAGGGCCGCACCACCCTCGTCATCGCCCACCGCCTCGCCACCATCCGCCAGGCGGACCGGATCGTCGTGGTCGGGGCGGACGGCATCGTCGAGCAGGGCCGGCACGAGGCGCTTCTCTCGGCGGGCGGGGCCTACCGCCGCCTCTACACCGCCCAGTTCTCGCAGGGTCGGGACGGTGGATCGGCGGCCGATGTCGCGGCCGAGTGAGGAATCCCGAGCCCATCCCCGCCGCGGGAGAGGCCGCCGAGACGTCGATCGGGGGGCGCTGCCGGGAGTTGTCCTGCCTCGAAGTTGTCCTGCCTGGAAGTTGTCCTGCCTCCTCACGCCTGCCATGGTCGCGCCATGGCACATCCCCTCCCCGCGCGTTACTCCCCCGACGAACTGATCGAGCAGCTGCGGGAAGCCGCGGAAGAGATCGCTCCCGAACTACCCGGCATCCGGGCGGAAGAGACGTTGGAAGGCGAGGCCGCCCAGACGATCGAGGAGCTGGCGGACGCCCTGAGGCGGATCGCCGGCGGTGCGCCGCGGCCCCAGGATCTCGCCCGCGCCGCCTTGGAGGCCAAGGCTCCGCTCAAGCCGATCGGCCGCCCCAAGAGTACCGTCGTGAAGCTGCAGAAGCCCCGCCGGTAGGGCCCGCGAGAGCGGGGCGGGCGACGCCCCTGCGCCTTCAGAACAGGGCCGGTACGAACATTTCCGGCGGTACCGGCTGACGGGCGTAGTCGTCGTGGCGCATGCGCTCGGGCAGGTGCACCGGCGGATGCTCGACGTCGCCGTAGGGAATCTGCGCGAGCAGGTGGCTGATGCAGTTGAGGCGGGCCTTCTTCTTGTCCACGGCCTCCACCACCCACCACGGCGCTTCCGGAATATGGGTGCGCGCGAGCATCACCTCCTTCGCCTTGGTGTAATCCTCCCACCGGCGGCGGGATTCGACGTCCATCGGCGAGAGCTTCCACTGTTTCAGGGGATCGTGGATGCGCAGGTTGAAGCGCAGTTCCTGCTCTTCGTCGGTGATCGAGAACCAGTATTTCAGCACGATGATGCCCGACCGGACCAGCATCCGCTCGAATTCCGGCGCCGACTGGAAGAACTCCTCGTACTGATCCGGGGTGCAGAACCCCATCACCCGCTCGACGCCGGCGCGATTGTACCAGGACCGGTCGAACAGCACGATCTCGCCGGCGGCGGGAAGGTGCGCGACGTAGCGCTGGAAATACCATTGCGTGCGCTCGCGCTCGCTGGGTGCGGGAAGGGCGGCGACGCGGCAGACGCGGGGGTTCAGGCGCTGCGTGATCCGCTTGATCGCGCCGCCCTTGCCGGCGGAATCCCGGCCCTCGAAGACCACCACCACCCGCAGCTTCCGGGTCTGCACCCAATCCTGCAGACGGACCAGCTCGTGCTGGAGACGGAAGAGCTCGCGGAAATACACCTTCCGATCCATCGAGGGCGCGCGCGGCTTGGCACCGATTTCGCTGGCGAGCTGTTCCATACGCTCGTCCTCGAGTTCCATCTCGAGTTCTTCGTCGAAATCGTCGGCCATTTCTCGACGTATGGCCTCGATATCGAAAGGGCGTGTCCCGGCGCGCGTGCCGTCCATAATATTACCTTCCTGATGGAGGGGAATCATCGGGATGCTTGGATCACAGCTGCATGACAGTAAGGAGACCCCGGCGTCACCAGCACCGAGTTGCTCATATTCAGTCCACAGGTTCGGCGTTGGCTGCCGAAAGCTGGAGAATCACTGGACTCTCGGCCTGCTTCTGATATCCGCCGTTTATTGAATCGATACGATTCTTGCTGATAATGAAGCGGTCGGGTAGTGAGACGAACTGAATTATAAAGCGAAACTCGCTAGTGATCTGCAGTAAATACCCTGTCGCAAGCTAAAACAGCCCTTCGACGGCCTCGTACTAGGAGATAAAGTGCAATGGAACGCTATATCGTTCGCTTCATCAAGCCGGTCTCTTTGGCTGTCATCACGTTCTTTTCGGTCTACTTTCTGACGGGCAGTTCGTTCATCGGACTCGCCGTGAGCAGCATTCCGCTCCTGCTCGGATGGCTCGGAATCATGGAAATGTTCGCCTACGGCATGGCCGCCACGGTGTTCATCTTCGCCGTCATCTGGGCGGTGGTGCCGGTCGGCATGAAGAGCTTCGTCGGCACCCAGGCGACGGCTTTCGCGGAGGAGCTTCGCCGCGAGGCGGACAAGGGAATGAATCCGCAGGACGCGAACAAGACCGTCAAGGACGGCGACAAGAGCATGGCCGTCCGCTGAGGCCGAGCCATCGGCCGGCGAGTACGCGGGGTCGCACGAGCCGCCGGCCCGTCATCGATCGGCGCAGGCCGCGACTCGGTCGTCACCGCCTCGCGTGATCGCCTCTTCCGTCATCACACTGTCGCCCGGCGTTGCGATCCAGCGCGAGAGTGGGCCGGTACTTTGCCGGCCACGATCGCCGCGATCGCACCATGCAGCACCTTCTCATCGAGGAATCGTCCCTGCCGGGGCTGATCTTCGCCCTGCGCTTCGGCTCCGACGGACGGGGACGCCGTATCGAACCGGGGGATGACCTCCCCTCCCTCGACGGGGCGGAAGACGGCTTCGTCTGGCTCCATATCGATCTCGTCGATGCCCGTACCGAGGCGCTGATCACCGAGGGGCGTCTCGGCCCGCCCCGCCTCGCGGCGGCGACCTTCGCCCGGGACGAGCATCAGCGCGTCGTGGTGGACGGCGCCCATGCGGGATTCGTGATCGCCGACCGCGAGCGCGCCTTCGACGGCTCGTCGAGTGAGGAACCGAACGGACGGCTCCACTGCGTCCTCGGCCCGGGCTATCTCGTGAGCGGGCGTCGCCACGCCACCGCCTGCGCCGTCACCGCCCGCGACGCGGTTCTGGCCGGCGCCCTGGTTCCGGGACCGGCGAAACTGCTGGAGCGGTTCGTCGGCAGTACCATCGAATCCCTGAACGCCACGGTGGAGCGGCTGTCCTCGGCGCTCGATGCCATCGAGGACGACATGCTCGACGAGGCCAGAGCGGAGGATCCGAGGCCGCTGGGCCCGATCCGCCGCCAATCCGTGCGCTCCCACCGGCAGCTCGCCGGCTTGCGCGCGGTGTTCCACCGCCTCGAGGACGAGGCCGGCACCGAGGGCGACCAATTGCCCGAGGCCGTGGCGGCCATGGCCGCGCGGGTGGTCCAGCGCCTCGATTCGCTCCACCGCGACATGCATGTCCTGTCCGAGCGCAGCCGCCTGTTGCAGGACGAGATCGCCGCCCGCACGACGGCCCTCACCAACCGCCAGCTCTTCACCCTCTCGATCCTGACGGCCCTGTTCCTGCCGCCGACCCTGGTGACGGGCGTGTTCGGCATGAACACCAAGGGCCTGTTCTTCTCCGATTCCGACAGCGGATCGCTGATCGCCCTCGCCATCGGCCTCGCCGCCGCCCTCGCCGTCTACCTCGTCATCCGCCGCCTCGGGCTTTCCGGCCGCCCCGGTTGATCCGGGGCGCGAACACGCCCACACCGCCCTCCAACGACCCGACAATCCGGAGCCTTCCCCCGCATGGACTTCTTCCGCCGCTTCACCGTGCTGATGTGCGCGCCCAATTTCGACCCCGACGATCTCGAGGGCGTGCGCGTCCAGCAGATCCTCACCTCCATCGAGAAGCTCGGCTTCGAGGTGGTCCGCGCCCGGCGCGTGGAGGATGCGGCCATCGCGGTCCAGACCGATGCGGCCATCGGCTGCATGGTGGTGGATTGGGGCAAGCGCGGCCTCGACGGCAAGGCGGCGGCGCTCATCAACCTCATGAGGAAGCGCGGGCTGGAAATGCCCATCGTGATCATGGTCCGCCGCAAGCGCCTGGAGGACATCCCCGTCGAGGTGCTCGACTTCATCGACGGCTACATCTTCCTCGCGGAAGAGACGCCCGATTACATCGCCCGCGGCCTGGTGAGCCGCGTGAAGCAATATGCCGAGACCCTGAAGACGCCGTTCTTCGGCGCGCTCGTCGATTACGCCGAGCAGGGCAACCAGCTCTGGACCTGCCCGGGCCATAACGGCGGCATCTTCTACAACCGCTCGCCGATCGGGCGCATCTTCGTCGAGCATCTCGGCGAGGCGGTGTTCCGCGACGATCTCGACAATTCGGTCCTCGATCTCGGCGATCTCCTCGTCCACGAGGGCCCCGCCCTCAAGGCGCAGAAGGAGGCGGCCGTCATCTTCGGCGCCGAGAAGACCTATTTCGTCCTCAACGGCACCTCGGCCTCCAACAAGATCGTGCTCTCGGCTCTCGTCGCCGAGGGCGACCTCGTCCTGTTCGACCGCAACAACCACAAGGCGGCGCATCACGGCGCCCTGTTCCTCGGCGGCGCGGTCCCGATCTTCCTCGAGACCGACCGCAACTGCTTCGGGCTGATCGGCCCGATGTACCACGAGGCCCTCGACGAGGCGGCCATCCGCGAGAAGATCCGCACCAACCCGCTGGTGACCGACAAGGAGGCATGGAAGCGCGAGCGCCCGTTCCGCGTCGCGGTGGTCGAGCAATGCACCTATGACGGCACGATCTACAACGCGCAGATGATCATGGAGAAGATCGGTCACCTCTGCGACTACATCCTCTTCGACGAGGCCTGGGCGGGCTTCATGAAGTTCCACCCGCTCTTCGCCGGCCGCTTCGCCATGGGGCTGAAGAACCTCGACGAGACCTCGCCGGGCATCATCGCCACGCAATCGACCCACAAGCAGCTGGCGAGCTTCTCCCAGGCCTCGCAGATCCACACCAAGGACAGCCATATCCGCGGCCAGACCCGGCGCATCGAGCACCGGCGCTTCAACGAGACCTTCCTCGTCCACGCTTCGACCTCGCCGTTCTACCCGCTCTTCGCCTCCCTCGATGTGGGCGCGCAGATGATGAAGGGCCGCTCCGGCGTGGTCCTGTGGGACGACACGATCCGCCTCGGCATCGAGTGGCGCAAGAAGGTCCGCGCCATCCGCCGCGAATTCGAGGAGAAGGAGGGCGATCCCCTGCGCCGCTGGTTCTTCGACCCCTTCGTGCCGGACACGGTGAAGGGCCCGGAGGGCAAGGTGCCGTGGGAGAGCATCTCGACGGACGAGCTCGCCAGCGACGCGAAATACTGGGAGCTGACGCCGGGCGCCGCCTGGCACGGCTTCACCCATGTGGCGCCGAACTACGCCATGACCGACCCCAACAAGCTCACCGTGCTGACCCCCGGCTTCGACCGGCGCACCGGGCAGTATGCCGAGCACGGCGTCCCGGCCCCGATCGTGGCTCAGTACCTGCGCGAGAACCGCATCGTCGCCGAGAAGAACGACCTCAACTCGCTGCTCTTCCTGCTGACGCCGGGCGTCGAATCCTCGAAGGCCGGCACGCTGATCTCCGGCCTCGTCGCCTTCAAGCGCCTGCACGACGAGAACGTGCCCCTCGAAGAGGCGATGCCGGAATTCGTCCGGCGCCGGCCCAACCGCTACAAGGGCGTGCGCCTGCGCGACCTCTGCGCCGATTTCCACGCCTTCCACCGCGAGGCCGGCACCAGCACCCTCCAGCGCAAGCAGTTCGAGCCGGGGCACCTGCCCGAGATGGTGATGACCCCCAAGGAGGCGGTGCAGCAGCTCACCCGCAACAACGTCGATTACGTGCCGATCGCCGAAGCCGAAGGGCGCGTGGCGACGACCTTGCTTCTGGTCTACCCGCCGGGCATCGGCACGGTGCTGCCGGGCGAGCGATTGGACGAGCGGGCCAAACCCATGCTGGACTATTTCAAGATGTTCGAACGCTCGGCGAACCTGTTCCCGGGCTTCGAGGCCGAGATCCAGGGCGTCTTCCGCGACGTCGCGGCGGACGGCACCATCCGCTTCTACACCTACGTCATGCGCGAGAACCGCGCATGATCCCGGAGGGTCCGCCGGCGCCGTCCGAACCCGACATCGTCATCCGGCCGTCCTCGGATGCGGACGTGCCGGCGATGGTGGCGATCTACGCCCACCACATCCGGCGCGGCGTCGGCGATGTCGGCGATTTCGAGGAGGACCCGCTCCACCCGGACGACCTGAAGAAGCGGCGAAAGGCCATGCGCAAGAAGCGCCTGCCGCATCTCGTGGCCGACCGCGACGGGGTGGTGGCGGGCTATGCCTATGCGGTGCCGTTCCGCAAGCGCCCGGCCTATCGCTACACGCTCAAACACTCGATCTACGTCCATCACGAGCACCTGAATGCCGGGATCGGCCGGCGCCTGCTGCCGGCGCTGATCGAGGCCTGCGCCGCCGGCGGCTACCGCCAGATGATCGGCTATATCGACGCGCAGAACGAGGCGTCCTTACGCCTCCACGAGGCCTGCGGCTTCGTCCGCGTCGGCCTGCTGCCGGCGGTGGGCTACAAATACGGCCGCTGGAGCGACAGCGTCATGGTCCAGCGGGCGCTCGGCACCGGCGCCACCGACCAGCCCGGCACCTGGACGCGCTCGGTGGAGGCGCTGGTCGCCGGGCACGATTGGATGGGCAAGTGATGGAAAAGTAGAGGATCCGGCGCCGGGATCACGCCTCCTGCAGGCCCGCATCGACCCGCTCGGTGACCTCCCGCGGAAGATCGAGCGCCTCGGCGAGACGCTTCAGGAACTCGCGCTCCTGCAGGGTATCGGCATCGATGGCGAGGCGGGCCGCCGCGTAGAGGCGCGCACCCTGCTCCGGATCGTCCACGCGCTCGGCCAGTTCGTCGATCTCGGCCGGTTCGGCCAGCTCGTTCTCCAGCCAGGCGCGGGTATCGGCGTCGAGACCGGCGGCCTCCACGGCCTCGTCCAGGCGTCGGCGCTCGTCCCGGTCGACGACACCGTCGGCCAGGGTCGCCGCCACCATGGTGCGCAGCATCAGGCGCGCCTCGTCCTCGCCGACCTGCTTCAGGTCCGCTGCCTCGTTCGGGGCGGACGGACGGAGCGCCCGCAGCGCCAACCCCGCCACGAGGGCCAGGCCGCCGAGGGCGGCCGTGGCGGCGATGCCGCTCCGGCGTGAGCGCACGAGCGCGTCGACGATCTGTCTTGCATCGGCCATGGAGGTGTTCCTGCGGGCATGTGGCGTCGTCCCGGCGGAAACGGCCGAGACCCCGTGCGGGTTCAGGTTCATCCTCCCGGACCCGGCCAGGCCTTCGCTTGCGCCGGCACAGCCAAAACCCATCTTCGACCGGCAACCCGCTTCCGAAGGGACGCCGCCATAGGGACGCCGCCATGACGATCACGCCCATCGATTCCCGCCTGTCGGTCTCAGACCAGCCGGACGAAGCGGCCATCGCCGCCATGCCCGGACGCGGGTTCGCGCTGCTGATCAACAACCGCCCCGACGGCGAGGAGCCGGGTCAGCCGGGCAGCGCCGCCGAGGCCGCGGCGACCGAGGCGGCGGGGCTCTCCTACCTCCACCTTCCCGTCGAAGGTCCCACCATCACCCGCGAGGACATCGCGCGGTTCCGCGAGGCGGTGGAGACGGCATCCGGCCCGGTCCTCGCCCATTGCCGCAGCGGCACCCGCTCGCTCACCCTCTGGGCCCTGAGCGAAGTCCTGGCCGGGCGCCTGCGCCGCGACGAACTGGCCGCCTATGGGCGGGAACGCGGCTTCGACCTCGCCGGCGCCGTGCGCTGGCTCGACGCGCACGGGACGTAGATCGCCGGATGGCGGGCGCCGCGCGTTCGCGCGCCGTGGTGGTCCGGCCGGGGGACGAAGCCGGCGGCCTGCGCGGCATCGTCGAACCGATCAGGTCCGGCGCGGCCGGGGCTCGCGATACGGTCCATCGGCCTCGGTGCCGCCCGCCTCGCGGTCGGACGCCTCGATCGTGCGGCGGTCGACCTCGTCCCGGACGCCGCGGCCCGCCATCAGGATCTCCACCAGGAAGGCGGCGATGGCGGCCACCGTGCAGACCAGCGCCACGCCGAAGCAGCCGAACAGGACGGAGGCCGTGGCGGCGTCGCGCAGGGCGCCCACGAACAGCGTCAGCACGGCGATGCCGGTCATGATGCTGCCGATCGAGGCGAGAACGACCGCGATGTCGAGGACGAACGAGCGCTTCCGCAGATAGGAGAGCTGGCCCGCCAGACGGGCGGCCTCGTCCGCATCCGCTTTCTGCAGGCTCGCGGCGGCGTCGTCGACCCGGTCGGCCACGCGCGCGAGCCGGGTGGAGAAGACGTTGAGGAGCGTCGCCAGCGCCGTCAGCAGGAAGGCCGGCGCCAGCGCGATCTGGATGACGTGAGCGATGTCGTCGGGAGCGAGGAGGGGAGCGGTGGCGACCATGCCATGCCGTTACGCCATGCCGGGCGGAGCCGGAAGGCGAGGCGGCTTCACCTCGCCGCGATATCCAGGCGCCCGTGATGCGCGGGGGCGGGCGAACGAGCACCTCCCGTTCTGCGACCGACTTTCTCCAAAAGAAAAATTGTTGCTCTCTGGTTGACGAAATCGGCATGTCATGCGACCGGTATCGCAAGTGCTTGGCCCCGCTTGGGAGTGCTTGGCCCCGCTTGGGAGCGCGTGATGTGCGGTATCGTTGGGCTGTTTCTGAAGAATCCGAAGCTTGAGCCGCAGCTCGGGTCGCTCCTGTCCGGGATGCTGGTGACGATGACCGATCGCGGTCCCGACAGTGCGGGCTTCGCGATCTACGGCTCCGGCAACGCGGGAGTGAAGCTGACCCTTCGCGCCACCGGCCGGGCGGTCCTCTCGGAGGCCGTGGCGGCGCTCGAAGGCGAGCTCGGACGGGGCGTCGAGGTGGTGGAGCGCGACACCCATGCGGTGATCGGCGTGCCCGAGGAGGCCGAGACGCGGGTCCGCGCCTGGCTCGCGGCGAACCATCCCGAGATCGACGTCGTCAGCGTGGGACGAGTGATGGAGATCTACAAGGAGGTCGGCCTGCCGGGCGAGGTGGCGGAGCGGTTCGACCTCGCCGGCATGCACGGCACCCACGGCATCGGCCATACCCGCATGGCCACCGAGAGCGCAGTGACCACCAACGGCGCGCATCCCTTCTCCACCGGCGCCGACGAGTGCCTGGTCCATAACGGCTCGCTCTCCAACCATAACGGCCTGCGCCGCGTGCTCCAGCGCGAGGGCCTGCGCTTCGCGACCCAGAACGACACCGAGGTCGCCGCCGGATACCTGAGCTGGCGCATGCGCGAGGGCGATTCCCTCAAACAGGCCCTGGAGGCCGGCCTCCGGGACCTCGACGGCTTCTTCACTTTCGTGGTCGGCACCCGCACCGGCTTCGCGGTGCTGCGCGATCCCATCGCCTGCAAGCCCGCCGTGATGGCCGAGACCGACGATTACGTCGCCTTCGGCTCCGAATACCGCGCGCTGGTCGGCCTGCCGGGCATCGCCGCCGCCCGCGTCTTCGAGCCCGAGCCCGCCACGGTCTATGCCTGGGAGCGCCATTGATGCCCGTCTTCGACCTGAACCAGGCGCCCCTGCGCGAGCTCAACCGCACGCTCCACGGCCTGCGCCCCGACACCAACGAGACCCACTGGACGGTGACGGGCCCGGACGGGCGCCACGCCATCGCGGCGGGGCTCGACGCGCCGGTGAGCGTCGAGATCGAGGGGCATGTCGGCTATTACTGCGCCGGCATGAACAAGCAGGCCCAGGTGATCGTCCACGGCAATGCCGGGGTGGGGGTGGCCGAGAACATGATGTCGGGCTTCGTCCACGTGCAGGGCGATGCCAGCCAGGCGGCGGGCGCCACCGCCCATGGCGGCCTCCTCGTCATCGACGGCAATGCCGGTGCCCGCTGCGGCATCTCGATGAAGGGCATCGACATCGTCGTGAAGGGCTCGGTGGGCCACATGTCGGCCTTCATGGCCCAGGCCGGGACGCTGGTCGTGCTCGGCGATGCCGGGGAGGCGCTCGGCGATTCCCTCTACGAGGCGCGGCTCTACGTGCGCGGCACGGTCAGGAGCCTCGGGGCGGATTGTATCGAGAAGGAGATGCGGCCCGAGCACCTCGCCGAACTCACCGAGAAGCTGGCCGCCGCCGGCCTGTCCGGCGAGGTCGGCGCAGGGGAGTTCCGACGCTACGGCTCGGCGCGCACGCTCTACCATTTCAACGTCGACAACGCCGGAGCCTATTGATGAGCGCCCCTCCTCGCACCCGGCCCCGTCTCTCGGCGACCTTCACGCCCGATGTCATGTCGGAGATCCGGCGCGCGGCCGCCACCGGCATCTACGACATCCGGGGCGCCGGCGCGAAGCGCAAGCTGCCCCATTTCGACGACCTGCTGTTCCTCGGCGCCTCGATCAGCCGCTACCCGCTGGAGGGCTACCGCGAGCGCTGCGACACCCAGGTGGTGCTCGGCGCCCGCCACGCCTCGAAGCCGATCGTGCTGAAGACCCCCGTCACCATCGCCGGCATGAGCTTCGGCTCGCTTTCGGCCCAGGCCAAGGAGGCGCTCGGGCGCGGGGCGACCCTGGCCGGCACCTCCACCACCACCGGCGACGGCGGCATGACGGCCGAGGAGCGCGGGCATTCGCAGACCCTGGTCTACCAATACCTGCCCTCCCGCTACGGCATGAACCCCGATGACCTGCGCCGGGCCGACGCCATCGAGATCGTCATCGGCCAGGGCGCCAAGCCCGGCGGCGGCGGCATGCTGCTCGGCCAGAAGATCAACGAGCGCGTCGCCGGCATGCGCTGCCTGCCGCCGGGCATCGACCAGCGCTCGGCCTGCCGCCACCCGGACTGGACCGGGCCGGACGACCTCGAGATCAAGATCGAGGAGCTGCGCGAGATCACGGATTGGGAGAAGCCGATCTACGTCAAGGTCGGCGCGAGCCGTCCCTATTACGACACCGCGCTGGCGGCGAAATCCGGTGCCGACGTGGTGGTGCTCGACGGCATGCAGGGCGGCACGGCGGCGACCCAGGACGTGTTCATCGAGAATGTCGGTATCCCGATCCTCGCCGCGATCCGGCCCGCCGTGCAGGCGCTGCAGGATCTCGGCCTGCACCGCACCGTGCAGCTCGTGGTCTCCGGCGGCATCCGCTCGGGCGCAGACGTGGCCAAGGCGCTGGCCCTCGGGGCGGATGCGGTCGCCATCGGCACGGCGGCGCTGATCGCGCTCGGTGACAACGACCCGGCCCTCGAGGCCGAGTACGAGGCGCTCGGCACCACGGCGGGCGCCTATGACGACTGGCACGAGGGCAACGACCCGGCCGGCATCACCACGCAGCGCCCGGAGCTCGCCTCGCGGCTCGATCCGGTGCTCGGCGGCCGGCGCCTCGCCAATTACCTCGCCGTGATGACGCTGGAGGCCCAGACCATCGCCCGCGCCTGCGGCAAGAGCCACCTGCACAACCTCGAACCCGAGGACCTCGTGGCGCTCACCATCGAGGCGGCGGCCATGGCGGGGGTGCCCCTGGCCGGGACCAGCTGGGTGCCGGGCAAGGGCGCCGGCGCCGCGGGATTCTGAGGGCCCCTCCGAAGGCCGCGCCTCCGCACCGGGGCGCGGCCTTCTTCGTAAAGAGCGGCCCTATGGGCTACCTGTCTCCATGGGAAGGTCGACGCCATGACCCACGATCTCGAAGCGGCCGCACAGGAGCGCGGCATCAAGTATTTCCTCGTCTCCTATACCGACCTGTTCGGGAGCCAGCGCGCCAAGCTCGTGCCGGCCGCCGCCATCGCGGGGGCGGCCAGGAACGGGGCGGGGTTCGCGGGCTTCGCCACCTGGCTCGACATGAGCCCGGCCGATGCCGATCTCCTGGCGATGCCGGATCCGGTGGGGCTGATCCAGCTGCCGTGGAAGCCGGAGGTCGGCTGGCTTCCGGCCGATCTCGTGATGAACGGCGCGCCGGTGGAGCAGGGCCCCCGCAACATCCTCAAGCGCCTGATCGCGGAGGCGGCCGAGGACGGCCTGCAGATGAAGACCGGCGTCGAATGCGAGTTCTTCCTGATCACGCCGGACGGCTCGGCCCCCGCCGACCTGGCCGACCGGCAGATGAAGCCGTGCTACGACCAATCCGCCCTGATGCGCCGCTACGACGTCATCACCGAGATCTGCGACGCCATGCTGTCGCTCGGCTGGAAGCCCTACCAGAACGACCACGAGGACGCGAACGGCCAGTTCGAGATGAACTGGGACTATGACGACGCCCTCGTCACCGCCGACCGGCACGCCTTCTTCAAGTACATGACCCGATCCATCGCCGAGAAGCACGGGCTGCGGGCGACCTTCATGCCCAAGCCCTTCATGGATCTCACCGGCTCTGGCTGCCACGCCCATGTCTCCCTGTGGCGGGACGGGCGCAACGTCTTCTCGGACCCGTCCGACGAGGTCGGCCTGTCGCGCGAGGGCTACCATTTCATCGGCGGGCTGATCCATTCGGCCGACGCGCTGGCGGCGATCACCAACCCGACGGTCAATTCCTACAAGCGGATCAACGCGCCGCGCACCACCTCCGGGGCGACCTGGGCGCCCAATACCGTGACCTATACGGGCAACAACCGCACCCACATGATCCGCATCCCGGATGGCGGCCGCTTCGAGTTCCGCCTCGCCGACGGCGCCGCCAATCCCTACCTGCTGCAGGCGGCCCTTCTCGCCGCCGGCCTCGACGGGCTGCGCAACCGGCGCGATCCGGGCCAGCGCCTCGACATCAACATGTATACCGACGGGCACACGGTGGAGAACGTGAAGCGCCTGCCCCTGAACATGCTCGACGCCATGCGGGCGCTGGAGGGCTGCACGGTCCTCAACGAGGCCCTGGGCAGTTTCGTGCCGAGCTACCTCAAGCTCAAGACCGAGGAATGGAACGCCTATTCCCGCCACCTCACCCAGTGGGAACGCGACACCACGCTGGATTGCTGAGCCGGCCGGGCGCCGTCGAGATCCCGTCTCTTCCGCGTGTCGCCTGAGCCGAGTCCGGCGGCGTCCCGTCCCCGGCATGCCGATTCGGGCCGTGAGCGTCACGGGTCCGGGTTCACCCACGCCCGCGTCTCGCCGAGGATCTCGTCCGAGAGCGCCGGGTCCTCCACCGCGCGCGCCAGGATCAGGGCGCCGATCATGGCCGCGTAGGTCCCGATGGCGTCGCGGCGGCGCTCAGTGGTGACGCTGTCGGGGAGAGCCCGGGTCAGGCGGTCGATCTGCGCGCGGATGCCCGCCGTCATGGCCGCGCGCGCCGCCGGGGGACGGTGACGGACATCCGCGGCCAGGGCGGCCATCGGGCAGCCATTCGCGGCGTCGTTCCGGTGCGCGGGCGACAGATACGCCGCGAGGAAGCCGCCGACATCGTCGTCCCGTCCCGACAGCTCCGTCGTGGCATGGGCGATGGCCTGCGCCATCAGGTCTTCCTTGGATTCGAAATGGCCGTAGAAGCCGCCATGCGTGAGGCCCGCGGCCTTCATCACCTCGGCGACCCCGACCGCGTCGAAGCCTTTCTCACGATACAGGCGGCTCGCCGCCGCCAGGATACGCCGGCGGTTCTCCCGCATCTGCTCCTGCGTGACCCGCATCCCGAACCATCTCCGCGACCCCGTCGACACTCATATGATCGCGATCATATTTGGATTCGATCATGATAGCGATCATGATTGGCGATGCGGCGGGGTCGGCCATGGGGAAGGCGACTTCATCACGCGGGGAGCGCCCCGACGCCTCCCGCCGGAACCCACGATGGTGGCCGGCGACGTCCTGTAGGCCAAATCTACGACGACGCGTTCAAGCGGCTCCTGCCGGACACGCTCCCTTCGTCCTGCAGCAGGACTACGATCACTCCGTTTCCGGTTCCAGAAAATCACCCGTCAGATCGATCGCGTGCCAATGCACGCCATCGCCGATGCCGCCCATGACATCTCCGGACGTGAAGGACGGCGTCGTCTCGATGAGGGTCAGCATCGAAGAGCCATAGTGAGCCAGGACGTCGTTCAGCGGGTATCCCATCGTATAGAGAACCGAGGGGATAATCGCGAAGTGATCCGCTCTGCCGAGATTGATCTCGGCGCCCTTGCGGAATTGCCCCTGGAGGCGAGCGTCCGAGGCGGCGACCAGCAGGGGCACCAGCGCCTCGCGCGCATCCGGATCGATGACGTTGCAGTGGCTTGTCTTTCCAGACTGAAGCCTCTGGCCGTGATCCGACGTGTAGAAGACGACGCTGTCCCTCAGATCGGCCGAGTCGAAGAACGTCTTGAAGAATTGGCTCACGGAATGGAAAACGGCGTTTCGATAATGGTCAAGCAATGTCCGTTGCGGTGACGTGTCGGGAGAGGATGACGGATCGGGGTTCCTGCGGGGATAGGCATTTTCGTAAGGAAAATGAGCGCCGTTCTTGTTGGCGTAGACGAAAACCTTCTCATCGGCTTTTATTTCTCGGGCGATGATCTCGGCGACTTTCTGATCAGCGTCAGAGTCCGGAACATCGTCGAATGTGTGCAGGTCATCGATGTCCAAAGTCTCGGCGAGACTCATGTGATTCTGCAGCTTGCTTCGTCCGCCGACGGCGCCGAGCATCCGGATATGCGAGGACTGACCGTCGATATAGACGGTGCGATATCCCGCCTGTTTGGCATAGCGCCAGATCGACGGGCTCGTCTGGACCGACCGTGGCAAGTCGTGGCGCGTCGCGGTGAATCTCAGGATCGCGTTGGATGACGCGCTGCAATTCCCTCCGGAGGCGGCGGGTCCGAAATCGACGAAGCGCGCGCGATGATCGGCCAGATGGGGAGTCGCGCTGTTGCCGGGGCTCAGGCTGATATAGTCGGCGCGAATGCTTTCATCGACGATCAGCACGATGCGCTTTGCAAGCTCAGGGCCCGCGGCCATCTCCACCGGGGAGCGCGTCGGAAGTGTCGTGGTCATGATCCGCGAGCCGACGAACAGGAAATTCGCGGCTTGGGCGAATTGCTGCGGCAAGGCGGTGAGCCTGCGGCCGCCCTCCATGAGCAGCATCGAGAAGCAGAGACCGATGGGCAGGATCGGCAGAACGCCGACGAGCCGTCTCGGCCATTGAAACAACGATGTGGGTCTGGGCGGCCATGCGAACAGAGTGATCGTCGCGATGAACACGAGCCCGGCGGCGAGGGACAAACTCCAATAGGCCTGGAAGGCGCGCCCCGCTTCGTGGCGCACATGCCAAAGGGTCATCATTTCAACGGATGTGAGGTCGGAATCGGCCACGTGCCGATACGCGACGGCCGCCGTCGTGCCGGCGGCGATGACGAACGCCCAAGCACATCGAAGACCTGTGCGTCGTTCGAGTGCCACGGTGACCAGCGCCAGGATCGACACCGACCACAAGACGAGGAAGGCCGCCAATTTCAGCGGCGAGCGCGCCTCCGTCACCAGGTAGACGATCCGATCGATCAGTCCATAATTCGTCGCAGACAGCAAAACGAGAATGCCGCAATCTTTATGTCGTTGATGGTGATGCGTTTTATTGAAAAACGATCCGACAAAGCGAACATAGGCAATCCTCGTCGAGGCGTGCAATGTGGCTAGGTCCAATCAGGTGCATCCATTGCCGACTATGCAATGGAGCGAAGGGATTACCTCCAAGGGAGGAGGGCGGCGGCACGGAACTCCGTATCATCTTTTATGACGAAGCTCGTCGGACGGATCTTTGACCCCATTACCAGGCAACTGAGCCGGCTGGTGACGGAACGCTAGGGCCCTGCGGTCACCGACCCGGCCCGTGCTCCACCCCATATCCGAATTCCGCGGCGGCATGGCTCAGCCAGGACCAGAAGCTGCCGGCAAAGCTGCGGGCGACGGCGAGGTCGTAGGTCGGGGCGTCGTCCCGCTGCCAGAGCTGGGCACCGATATGGGCGATGCTCGTCACCGCCGCGCTGCCCGCCCGGAAGGCGCGCGGATGCAGGTCGATGGCCACGCCCTTCGACAGCATCTCGCGCGCGCAGGGTCCTGAGACCCGCACGAGGGCACGCCCGTCGCTCTGGTCGGTGACGGAGGCGAGCCCCGTCACCGCATCGGCGAGGCCGTCGAGACGGCGGCGTGTCCCGGCGATGGCGAGCCATTGGCCGGGGCCGGACCAGATCAGGCCCTCCTCGCCCGCCAGCGCCGCCCTTCCCGCCTCGGGCAGGGACCAGCCATGGCTCGCCTCCAGGGCCCGATCCAGGGCGGCCTCCTTCCCGTCTGCGACGATGAGGGTCGCGAGGCCGACCTCGTCGCGCAGGGTCAGGGTGATGCCCGCCTCGCCGCCGGTGCGGCCGTGCCGTCCGGCCCGGGCATATCCGGCCCAGGCGCTCCGGGGCTTCCAGATGCTTTCGAGCTTTTCTGCGCCCACCATCGCGACGTCAGACACGCAGCTTCTCCTCGTTCGGGTCCACGAAGACTGGCGAGCAGATCTCGACCTCGATGTCGCCGTTCCGCACCGGATCGTAGGCGCGGACGCGCTGGCCGTGCCGTTCCGGCCCCCGGCGGATCAGGCCGAGGCCGATCCAGTGCCCGAGGCTCGGCGAAAAGGCGACCGAGGTCATGCTGCCCTCGTCGGCCTCCAGGCTCGGCGCGGCGCCGATGGCGAGGAAATGCGCGCCTGCGCGCAGGCGCTGGCCCGGATCGACCGGGCGGAAGCCGACGAGGATCGGCCGGTCCGGATCGGTGAGCGCCGGGCGCTCCTTCATCAGGCGGCCGATATAGTCCTTCTTCCGGGCCAGCATGCCGCCGAGGCCGAGGTCGCGGGCGGTGGTCTGGCCGTTGATCTCGGCCCCGGCCGCGTGCCCCTTCTCGATGCGCATCACCGAGAGCGCCTCCGAGCCGTAGGCGGTGATGCCGTGACCCGCGCCCGCCTGTAGGATCGCCCGCCAGGCGGCATCGCCATGGGCGGCCGGGACGGCGAGTTCGTAGGCGAGCTCGCCGGAGAACGAGATGCGTAACAGCCGCGCCGGGATGCCGCCGCCCACCGTGACGTCGGCGCAGGCGAGGAACGGGAAGGCCTCGTTCGACAGGTCGAAACCGGGGTCGATCACCGCCCGCAGCGTGTCGCGGGCGCGCGGCCCGGCGACGGCGTATTGCGCCCATTGCTCGCTCACCGAGATCATCTGCAGGTCGAGCTCCGGCCACAGCCATTGGCGGCAGAATTCGAGGTGCTGCATGACCCTGGCGGCATTGGCCGTCGAGGCGGTCATCACGAAATGGCTCTCGCCCAGCCGCGCGACGGTGCCGTCGTCGAGGACGAAGCCGTCCTCGCGCAGCAGCACGGCGTAGCGGGCCTTGCCGACGGGGAGCGTGCCGAACGGATTGGCGCAGACCCGCTCGATGAAGGCGAGGGCGTCCCGGCCCTGGATATCGATCTTGCCGAGGGTGGTCACGTCGCAGACGCCCACATGAGCGCGCACGGTGTTCACCTCGCGATTGACCGTTTCCAGCCAGTCGCTCTCTCCCGCCCTCGGGAAATAGGCCGGGCGGAGCCAGAGGCCGGTCTCGACGAAGACCGCGCCCTGCTCCTCGCACCAGGCATGGGAGGGGACGTGCCGCGTCGCGCGGAAATCCTTGCCGCGGTGATGGCCGGCGAAGGCGCCGATGGCGACGGGGGTGAAGGGCGGCCGGAACATCGTGGTGCCGACGCTGGGGATCGGCTGGCCGGTCAGCTCGGCCATGATGCCGAGCCCGGCGAGGTTCGAGGTCTTGCCCTGGTCGGTGGCCATGCCGAGGGTGGTGTAGCGCTTCAGGAGCTCCACCGCGCGGAAGCCCTCGCGATGGGCGAGCTCCACGTCCGAGGCCGCGACGTCGTTCTGGAAATCGACGAAGGCCTTGCCCTTCGATCCCGGCACCCGCCAGAGCGGGGCATGGCCGACGCTCTCCGGATCGGTCCTCGGAACCTCGGGCGAGGTCCCGGCGAACCCGCATGCGGTCGCGGCCTCGGCGCCGGCCCGGCCGCCCGTCTCCAGGCAGGAGGCCAGGGTGAAGGCCCCGCTCGCGGCGCCGGCCGCGGCCATTCCGGAGGGCAGCGCGTCGGGCACGAAGGCGTGGATCGCCGCGTCCCAGACTGGCCGCCGCGACAGGTGCGAATCGAGATGGACGATGGGGTTCCAGCCATTGGCCATGGCGAGGCAGTCGCAGGCGATGGTCTCGCCCCGGCCGTCGGCAGTCACCACCTCGATCGCGTTGAGGGCGAGATGTCCCTTCGTGCCGATGACGGCGCCGCCGAGGATCACCCGCGCTCCGGCGGCTTCCGCCCCGTGCCGCAGGCCCGGCGCGACGGAGGCGCGCGTATCGATCACCGCCGCCACCTCGGCCCCGGCCGCGACGACGTCGGACACCGTGCGCCAGCCGTCGTCGCTCGACGTGAACAGCGCCACGCGCCGGCCGGGCAGCACGCCGTAGCGGTTGAGATAGGTCCGCACCGCGCCGGCCAGCATCACGCCGGGCCGGTCGTTGCCGCCGAACACGTGCGGCCGCTCGATGGCGCCGGCGGCGAGCACCGCGCGCCGCGCCGTGATCCGCCACATCCGCTGGCGCGGCGCATGGGCGGGGGGCGATGCGAGGTGGTCGCTCACGCGCTCCACCGCGCCGTAGGCCCCGTGATCGTAAACGCCGAACAGGGTGGTCCGGCCGAGGATGCGGACGTCCGGCATGCTGTCCAGTTCGGCGAGGGAATCCGCCACCCAATCGGCTCCCGATCGGCCCGCGACCTCGCGCCGATCCGCCACCAGGCGCCCTCCGATCCGGTGATCTTCGTCGACCAGGATGACGCGGGCGCCGGCGCGTCCGGCCGCCAGGGCCGCCGACAGGCCGGCCGGTCCGCCGCCGATGACGAGCACGTCGCAGAAGGCGAAGGCCTTGTCGTAGGTGTCGGGATCCGGCGCATGCGCCGCCCGGCCGAGGCCGGCGGCGCGGCGGATCAGCGGCTCGTACAGCTTCTCCCAGAAGGCCGCCGGCCACATGAAGGTCTTGTAGTAGAACCCCGCCGCGAAGATCGGCGCCGCCAGGGCGTTGACGGCGAGGGCATCGTATCTCAGCGACGGCCAGCGGTTCTGGCTGAGCGCCTCCAGGCCCTCGTACAATTCGGCCGTGGTGGCGCGGGTGTTGGGCTCGCGGCGGGCGCCCGAGCGCAGTTCCACGAGGGCGTTGGGCTCCTCCGAACCGGCCGTGAGGATGCCGCGCGGGCGGTGATACTTGAACGAGCGGCCGACGAGGCGCACCCCGTTGGCGAGCAGCGCCGAGGCCAGGGTGTCGCCCTGGACGCCGCCGTAGCGGGCGCCGTCGAAGGTGAATTCCAGCGGCCGGCGCCGGTCGATCAGGCCTCCGGCGGCGGTGCGGAAGGGTTGGACGGGGGCGGACCCCGGTGTGGCGGCGGTGGCGGAATCCGTGTCCCGCAGGCTGATCGTGGTCATGCGACCTCTCCCCTCCGGCGGCTCAGCGCGACGTCGCGTGCGGGCGCCACCTCGTGGATCTCGTGGCTGCGGGTATCGCGGGTCACTACCAGCCAGCTCCGGCATCCTGCGGCGTGGTACCAGAGCTCGCGGTGCAGGCCGGCCGGGTTGTCGCGCAGGTAGACGTAGTCGTGCATCGCCTCGGCCGACGCGTTCGGACCGTCGGGTCGGACCGGGGCGGCGTCACCGAGGTAGCTGAACTCGCCGTTGTCGCGCTCGCCGCAATGGGGGCATCGGATGCGCATGATCGTGTCTCCCTCAATGCAGGTTCGGCTGGGCGCCCATGCCCTTCTCGTCGATGAGACGGCCGGTGGCGAAGCGGTCGAGGCGATAGGCGGCGGCATCCGCATGCGGCGCGTCGCGGGCGACGAGATGGGCGAAGCAGTAGCCCGCGGCCGGGGTCGCCTTGAAGCCGCCGTAGCACCAGCCCGCGTTGAGGTAGAGGCCGTCCACCGGGGTGCGGTCGATGATCGGGCTCCCGTCCATCGACATGTCCATGATCCCGCCCCAGTGGCGCAGGAGCCGCAGGCGCCCCAGCCCCGGCCACAGGGCCATGCCGCCCTCCATCACGTCCTCGATCGTGGCGAGGTTGCCGCGCTGGGCGTAGGAATTGTAGCCGTCGATATCGCCGCCGAAGACGAGGCCGCCCTTGTCCGACTGGCTGACGTAGAAATGCCCGGCCCCGAAGGTCACCACCGTGTCGATGAGCGGCTTCACGCCCTCGCTGACGAAGGCCTGGAGCACGTGGGCCTCGATCGGCAGGCGCAGGTCGGCCATGGCGGCCAGCAGCGAGGTCGAGCCCGCCACCGAGAGGGCGACCTTCTTCGCCCTGATGAAGCCGCGGCCGGTCTCGACCCCGACGACGCGGCCGTTCTCCCGGCGGATGCCGGTGACGGCGCAGTTCTGGACGATGTCGACGCCCCGGTCGCTGGCGGCGCGGGCATAGCCCCAGGCCACGGCGTCGTGGCGCACGGTGCCGCCCCGGCGCTGCAGCAGGCCGCCCTTCACCGGGAACCGCGCATTGTCGAAATCGATGAACGGCACCATGGCCCGCACGCCCTCGCGGTCCAGGAGCTCGGCGTCGATGCCGGCCATCCGCATGGCGTTGCCGCGCCGTGCATAGGCGTCGCGCTGGGCGTCCGAATGGTAGAGGTTCAGTACGCCGCGCTGGCTCACCATGGCGTTGTAGTTGATGTCCTGTTCCAGGCCCTCCCAGAGCTTCATCGACCGCTCGTAGAACGGGATGTTGCCGGGCAGCCCGTAATTCGAGCGGACGATGGTGGTGTTGCGTCCCACATTGCCCGAGCCGACATGGCTCTTCTCCAGCACGGCGACGCTGGTGATGCCGTGCTCCTTGGCGAGGTAATAGGCCGTGGCGAGCCCGTGGCCGCCGCCGCCCACGACGACGACGTCGTACTCGGCCTTCGGCGCCGCATCGCGCCATTGCGGGCGCCAGTCGCGCTGGCCGCGCAGGGCCTGTCCGAGAACGCTGAGGACCGAATAGCGCATGGGTGAGACGTCCTTCGGCTGACCGCCCGGTGCTCCTTTCCTCTGGATACCCGACGATTCCCCAAGCGGGCTTGCATTTTGCGACACGTTTCCGGCAAATCGCGCGGAAATGCGTGATCTCGCCGATGGCACGAGGACGGTCGGAGCGGAGAGCGGATCGCTTCCCGCCGGGGACGCGCCGCCCGTGATCGTCGGGTTCGTCCTCGTCCCCGACTTTCCGCTCATGTCCTACACGGCGGCGGTGGAGCCGCTCCGCGCCGCCAACGTCCTGTCGGGCCGCGAACTGTACCGCTGGTGGCACGCGGTGCCGGGGGGCGGGGTGGTGAAGGCCTCGAACGGCGTCTCGATCCTGGCCGATGTCGAGGTCGGAATGGCCGGGGCCGTCGCGGACCGGGTCTTCGTCTGCGCCGGCGGCAATCCGGCCACCTTCGACGACCCGGCCCTGTTCGCCTGGCTGCGCGATCTCGCCCGGACGGGCGTGACCATCGGCGGCATTTCCGGCGGTCCCTATCTCCTCGCCCGTGCGGGCCTGCTGGCCCATCGCCGCTGCACGCTCCACTGGGAGCACGTGCCGGCCTTCGAGGAGCGCTATCCGGAGATCGAGGTGGTCCGCTCCCTCTTCGAGATCCAGGGCGATCGCGTCACCTGCTCGGGAGGAATCGCCGCCCTCGACCTGATGCTCCACCTGATCGAGCGCGACCACGGCGCCGGTCTCGCCGCCGGCGTCGGCGACTGGTTCCTCCACGACCAGATCCGCGAGGGCTTGAGCCCGCAGAGGATGGACCTGCGGCTCCGGCTCGGCATCCGCGATCCGAGGCTCCTGCGCGTCCTCGCCACCATGGAGGCCAACCTGGAGCTTCCCCTGGCGCGGGAGGTGCTGGCCGACCAGGCGCGCCTGTCCGTGCGCCAGCTCGAGCGCCTGTTCCGGTCGCTGCTCGGGACCGGGCTGCACCGGCACTATCTCGATCTGCGCCTCGACAGGGCGCATCGGCTCCGGCGGGAGAGCGCCATGAGCGCGTCGCAGATCGCCGCCGCCACGGGCTTCGCCAGCGCCGACGAACTCTCCCGCGCGAGCCGCCGGCGACGCCTCGGGGCGCGGGCGCCCGACATTTCCAAGGGCGAGGCTTTCCGATAGCGTGCCGGCCGGCCCGGCGACGCCAGCCGGCCCATTGCGGGCGGGTCGGCTCGACCCTTCGGCGCCCCATCCCGAGCATGCGGATCTTCGAAAAACACCGATGGACATCTCCTCCGCGCAGGGCGGCACGCACGCCACGATGACCGATACCGCCGGCGAGGCGCCGCGAGGCGGCCCACGCCTCGTTCTGGCCTCGGCCTCGCCGCGCCGTCTGGCGCTGCTGCAGCAGGTGGGCATCGAGCCCGACGCGCTGCTGCCCGCCGATGTCGACGAGACGCCCCACAAATCCGAGGCACCGCGCGAGCTCGCCCGGCGTCTCGCCCGCGCCAAGCTCGACGTCGCCGGCGATGCCGCCCGGCGCCGGGACGACATGCGCGACAGCTACATCGTCTCGGCCGACACGGTGGTGGCCGTGGGCCGGCGCGTCCTGCCGAAGGCGGAGCTCGCCGACGAGGCCGCCGATTGCCTGCGCCTGCTCTCGGGCCGCCAGCATCGCGTCTACACGGCGGTGTGCGTGCTCTCGCCCAAGGGCAACCGCCGCGAGCGCGTGGTGGAGACGCGGGTGCGGTTCAAGCGCCTGTCCGGCCGCGACATCGAAAGCTACGTCGCCTCGGACGAGTGGCGCGGCAAGGCCGGGGGCTACGCCATCCAGGGCCTCGCCGGCGCCTTCGTGGTCAAGCTCGTGGGTTCGCACAGCGCCGTGGTCGGCCTGCCGCTCTACGAGACGATCAGCCTTCTCGAAGGCGAGGGGTTTCCCGTGCGCCGGGCCTGGGGAGCGATGGCATGAGCGACGGCGTCCCCACCAAGCCGAGCACGAAGCTCAAGGCCGAGCCCTGCCCGATCTGCCGCAAGCCGGTCCGGCCGGAATTCCAGCCCTTCTGTTCGGCCCGCTGCGCCGACATCGATCTCGGACGCTGGCTCACAGACCGTTACGCGATCCCCACCGACGAGGACGAGAACGAGGATGACGCCACACCGCGTTCATCCTGAATCGATCCGATTGCCGGATGCGTGAGAAGGAGGCTGGACAGGGCCCCGCCACCTCACTATACCCCCGCTCCAGTCGACGGCGCACAGCGCTTCGACGGATGCCCAGGTAGCTCAGTTGGTAGAGCATGCGACTGAAAATCGCAGTGTCGGCGGTTCGACTCCGTCCCTGGGCACCATTTTTTCCTTATTTTTGAATAGCTTACAGCGAAGCAGCCCTCGCGGTCGCTGCTTCGTTGAACCTTCGGGTCACACTGGGGGCACAAATGTGCAGGGTGGAGGTGTCGCTGCCGGTAACCGCCCAAGCGCCGGCTCCTCATCGAGATTAAGTCTGGCCCCAGCCCCCCGGAATCGACCGATAAGGTCTCTTAGGAGCAACCACCCCACTGGGCATAAAGCGAATCGCGCGACACCTTGTGTCCGAAAATTGTGCGTTCACGCTTCTCCTCATTACGACAGCCACCGCGTCGATCAGATTGAGACTCCCATCGTGCTCCGAGCCCTTTCGCCGATCTCGCTGATGAAGCGGGAGACAACGCGGCGGGTACGCCAGTGAAACGGAACTCTGCTCGATTGGACTAAGGCTGCGGCCTGTTGCAGCGGGGACAAGCGGCTGGGCAGGGACTGATTCTTCGGAAAGCGATAAATTATAAGGCTCAGACCGCTTATTGGGCCGCCGAAGCTCGAGTACGTGCCTATGAAACTACCCGATTGAGTCTGGCGGCAGACCATAGACGGGGTGGGCAACGTTAGTGTCTGAACGGTCGCCCATTTCAAAGAGCGAGCCTGCCGGGAGGCTGAACGATAGCCTCTGACCCGGTCTCGTAAAGGGTTGGCGCTGCTCGCAGCAGCCCCAGCCACGAGGACCCAATTCCATGTCAGCACAGCTCCTTTCCGAGATAGAAGCCATCAACGGCGACGTCGTAGCCGGCAAAGGCAGCGGCCCGGGCGCAACCAACCTCTGGCGTGCAGGTCTCCACCACCGCGCCCGCCATTCCAGCCCCACTCCGGCGCTGCGCCAACTCGCTAGCCATCAGACCCTTCTTGCGCGGTACCTCAGTGACGAACTTCCCGGTGCGCTTGCTCAGCGCGGAGGCCGTCGTCTCGCCGGGTGCAGCGGTAAGGCCGCCTGCACCTCGGCTGCCTGTCCCGTTTGTCGAGCCTTCGGCGACGCTTGGCTGGCCAGAACCTGCGGGCAGCTTCTCCAAGCAAAGCCACACGGCTGGGTCGCCTTTGGCGGCATTATCTTGGACGAGGACCCCATTGAGGCGCTCGAGGGCTACACCCCGCGGAGGCTCTCGGACGAATTCAATCGGTCCCTGCAGCTGCTCGGGCTTGACCATTTGGCGTGGCACGGCCGCTTCGCTGTTTCGGTCCAATCGAGCCTTGCCACGCGAGAGGACAGCATCACGATCACCGTGGCTGCGGTTGCGACCACCGGCCCGTATCACGACCTCTCGGGTCGCTTTGACGAACGGCCGCTTGGAACTCTCATGGCCTTTCGGGCGGCGGCGGCAGTCGAGGCTGGAGCCGAGGGTATCGGTGACGCCTGCAGATTGGCCCACCACCAGTGGAACGTCCCGACGGCGACCCAACAGGGTTGCACTCGCCTCTCTCAGTTCGCCGCACCTCCAGCGCACAACCTGCCGGGCGACCTGCGAGCGATTGAACTTGAACTGGCGGTCGCTTCGCACGTCGCAACTTGGGGATACCGTGATCTGCTACTGCCCGCATCCGCCGCCCGTTTCGACCACCTGATCGGGTCGGACTGGGTGCTATAGGGTGACGATAAGGCGGCTTCCGTCAGGGTAGCACCGCGAGACTTCAGGGAAGGGCTGTCCTGCTAGTATGTTCGAGCGCGCGAGCCCCCCACAGATGGACACGCAGCACGATCTCCGTCGATACTCCAGGAAGGACGCGCCAGACGTCCACTGGAGGATGTCGATGCGGAAGTTGACGCTGCTCGGGGCCAGCGCCCTGTTCATTCTCACTACGGCCGCCCAAGCCGAGCCCGCTTCCGTACCCCCCCGACGTACCAGCGACCTTCAAGCCAGCTCAACGTGAAGGCTACTTCTTCGTCGGCGGGCGCTACGAGACGGTCGGCGGTAAGGAGTTTGCCACCGGGCAGATGTTCGTCCAGTTCCACTCCCCGACGCAGGTCACGCAGCCTTTCCCAGTGGTCATGGTGCATGGCACCGCGCAGACTGGAGTGAACTTCCTCGCCACGCCCGATGGCCGAACCGGATGGGTAGATCACTTCGTAGAGCGCGGCTTTGCCGTCTATGTTGTCGATCAGGTCGGCCGGGGTCGGTCGGGCGACAACCCAGAGGTATATGGCCCTTACGCTCGATTATCGCCTGGCGATTTGGAAAGCATATTCACAGGGCAGGAGCGGTTCGAACTCTTCCCGCAGGCCAAGCTCCATACTCAGTGGCCGGGCGGCCCTGGGGTGAAGGGTAACGCCACCTTCGACCAGTTCTACCTCTCGCAGGTCCCCTACATCGCGAATGCGCTGAAAAGTGAGGAGCTGGTGAATCCGGCGCTGATTGCACTGCTCGAGAAGATCGGTCCCTCGGTCGTTCTAACTCACTCGCAGGCGGGAGTGTTCGGCTGGGCCGTTTCTGACCAGCGGCCGGATCTTGTGAAGGCGCACGTGGCCGTCGAGCCGAACGGACCAACTTTCTACGACATACGGTTCAAAGGCGGCGCTGAGTGGTACGAGCGCGTCGGTGACGCTCGCGCTCGGCCCTACGGCATCACCCGGGTGCCACTCAAATTCGAGCCCCCAGTGAACTCCCCAACCGACCTGACGGTCATGCAGGCCGATCAGCCAGTTCGGCCGTATCAGATCCGCTGCTGGTTGCAGGCAGAACCGGCCCGGCAGCTTCCAAACCTCGCGAAGGTGCCGGCTGTCATCGTCACCGGCGAAGCATCGTTCCGGGCGACGATGGACGACTGCACGGGTGCTTTTCTGGCTCAAGCCGGCGCGAAGCCGGATCGTCTGGCGCTCGCAGAGCACGGCATTCATGGCAACGGCCATATGATGATGTTGGAGGCGAACAACGGCCCGGTCGCCAACGCAATCATAGACTGGATCGTGGCTAAGACACACTAAACGGGTGCGATGGGTAGTCGAACTGGACCGAGCACGCTCCTATGCTTCCCATCGCTCGCCACGCCTAACTATCCCGAGTGCGCCATCGGGCGGCGGCCGTCCCGGGGCTGCCGCTTCTGACCACGGAGCGCAGCCACGACTCGAGCTCCTCGTCGGTTATCAGGATCCCCCGCGTAGCATTTGGGTTGCGCTATCTATGTCAGAAATGGCCTTGGCCCATGCCGTGGAGAACCGGGTTGAAGCGGCCTACCGGCGAGGCGATCTGCTGGCTAAGTGGCGCGAGATGATGGAAACAGAGCTACTCTACCACCAGTGAAAACCCGATTGCGTTCAGGGCCCCCAGCATGAAATCAGAAGCCACAGCTAAGGGTGACGCCCGAGCGGTGATCGAGCAGGCGTGGGCAAAGATTGCTGCAACCGACAATAAGCGTCATCCAAATCGGCTTCCACCCGGATTCCCTCCGTTTGTAGACTACGCGTGGAAAAACTTTGATCCTAAAGTCGTCCTGGCGATCCTCGTTGATGATGCGGCCTCATATAAGGGTCATAAGCCAATCATTTTTTCGGGTCTATGCACATGGACCGTCTGCCCCGAGCTAGCCGTCTTAAGACGGCAGGGCATGGTCCTGGTCGGAATTGAACACCTTCGCTTCGCTGAAGCTTTAGGCAGGGCGGCATTTAAAGGGAACAATCTACTTGGCGATATGGTTGGTCGAACCCTAGCTTTAGGGCAGGATTTTTACAATGACTTCTATTATCCGGTCGGCGGTCTTAGCAGCTTACTAAAATCATCATCGCCAGCAACTTTCGAGACAAGCGTATTTAAGCGCTCAAGAGAAGCCATGACAGTTTTGGCACTTATGCAAGTATTTCATTACCATGCCGACAAGCTAAGACAAACTGGCAAACACCTTCCTGGGTCTCTTGAAAAAGGGGCTGAACTTGTCCAAGAAATTTGGAGATCGCGGGGTGAAAAGGCTGGAGTCGCAAAAGATAATGTAAAACCGCGCTGGCGTCGTTTAGGAGGGTCTGCAGCCTTAATATACGCAGCCTCGACCATTAATGTAGATGGAGGCGAAACTTTATTGGACCATATTTGCAATGGCACGGCAAACTATGATGAACACGCACCGCTATTGTCTACCTAGCTAGGTCGGTCACGTTTCATTACAGAATCAATTATTGCACATCTCGCAGAACCACGTTTCGCTGTATACACAGCTTCATATCTACCGCCCTGCGACGCCATCCCGGTAGATCCACCAGCATTCGCCCCAGCTGAGCAAAAGCTTATTAGTAAGGTTTTTCTACGGTAGCTGCTGGGTCAAAAAACCCGGATACGCGGCGATAGAAGGTTGCCGTGCGTGTGCCTATGCCCCTGGGGTATTTCAAATACCTCCGGGGCATTTTTGATAACCCAATCCCGCGCAGCGGTCTGCCTCGATAGCTGAACCTCCGTTCAAACACGAACGGAGAGAACCAATGGAAACCACTGAAATCTTGGGCGGAGAGGGGTGCTTACGCCTCTCCCAGTTCGTCGGCCCCGCGCTTGCCGTCCCGATGAGCAAGAGCAGCTGGTGGGCCGGCGTCCGCGCCGGAATCTATCCGCAGCCTGTCAAGCTCGGTCCGCGGATCACGGCGTGGCGCAAGGCAGATATCCGCGCCTTCCTTGAGCGGGGGGTCAGCTGATAATGGCCAAGCGTTCGATGAGCTATCAAACGACAATGAGGCGGCGCATGAAGCATCGCCCGCCTGTGCCCGATGAGTGGAAGCTCGACGACGACGGCAACCTTCCACTTGGTCGTCATCACACCTTCGTAATCGTTGACCCGGTCCAATTGTTCGATTTGGCGGCGGAAGCGCCAGTTCGAGCTGCACAGTTGGCTCGGGAGGGGTGGACTACTCTTAACAATGGACAGCACAGGTTACGTAGGGAATTCGTCGCAGCAACTTACGCAATCGCGTACCACTTGCTGATGGACGAGTTCGAGATGCGGCGGTTCTTCGACCAAACTGCTTGGGGAAAGACCAAACCTAATCCCAGATCAGACAAGGTCCTTCCGAGACTGTTGAGCTACGTTTTTCGGTTCATGGTTTCGATAAAACAGACCGGAACTGACAACCGAGCTTACGTTTATGCGGCATCTCTGCAGCCGTACTTCAACAAGGGCACCAAACCTCTCGAGATGCGGCAGATTATAATGGAATTAGGCCTTGAGAAAATTCGGAACCTGGGTGTCAAGCAACGGAAACAAGCAAAGGAGGAAGCGATGAAGCCGACCCGTGGCGAGTACGACGATCTGAACGATAATATCGGCTCCGGTGACCACAACGCCGACATGAACGATGCTTATGAGCTGAACGATTTGGATATCGATGCTGATAACCAGATCGACTTGCGTACGACTACTCCGATAGACGCGGCTGACATAATGGACGACAACAACGAGGATGACGACGATGAAGCAGGTGAGTTAGAGAAGCCCCGGGGACCGCGGGAAATCGCAATTGACAAGCAACTGCGGGAATTAATCCGCCTTACCGCCGAAATGTTCAAGGTGCAGGTGAAGCTTCGCAAGCTGATGAAGTAAAAAAATCTAACTGTCAAAACGAGGCCGGCAACAAAAACGTTGCCGGCCTTTTATTATATGTACCTGCTATTGGAATTTTGCGTAACGCAAAAAATCGTCGAGCAGCGAGCGAGAATGGAGCCCGCAGCGTTATAATCGAAGATGACAACTGAAACCAATAACGCAGTATTTCATTATCTCAGTCAATTATTTGCTGTAAATAGTCGATGAAGTTAGCCAGGAATATTGCAATGATCAAACTGCTCGTCCCTCAGCATCTGATAAATAGCGTCTTTCCTCAGACCGCTTTTCGAGGCAGCGTGAGCACTCCAAATGTCGATGAGGGGTGCTTACCCCTTGTAACACGCCCCACCGCCGTAGAACGCCCCGCAGCAGCCCCCAGGGCCCCGTCTACAGCCTCGGGCAGCCTGCCGAAGGCACCTTTGCCCGCCTCACCCCCGCGCACCCCCACCCCGCGTTCAAAGCCCGAACCTGACTCAGCACCCAAGACTCAGCGGAAGCCGGTTACCACCTGGGTCGAGTTTGAGCGGCAGCACCGGGAGACCGATGGCCGCTTGAAAGGCTACATGCACGTGGGTCGTCGCGGGTCGGTCGTTCTCGATAGAGAAACCGCGACCGAACTCGACCCGGCCAACGCTCGGTTTCAGCTGGCCAACAATCTGCAAGCGCGTTTGCAGTTCGCCCGCATCACGGCCGAGCACCTGGACCGTTCGGTCCGCGCGCTCCCCCCAGATGAGCCGTTGTTTTTCGTTACACTCATCGAGCGGCGGTTCACGGTCCGCGAGGACCAGGCCGCCGCATTCAAGGTTCACCCCCTTCACAGCTGGACCCATCAGATCCTCCGCGGCTGCAGCTACGTTGGTATGGTCGAAGCCGCTCACTACTCAAACTTGGACGTCACGGGCGCTGGGTACCAGCTCGCCGTTTCGTGGCACACCCATGCCATTGTGTGGGGCGTCTCGGAGAAACGGTTGAGGGAGATTTGCGACGCTGCGAACCGGCGCTACCAGACCTTTGTCCCTGGGATCGATGCTGCACACGTTCGCCCCCTCAAGCGATCTGAGGTTGGGGGCCAGGCCCTCTATATGACGAAGGGCCAACTCTCTAGCACTCGAGTTTGGGCGCTCAAGGATACGGTCGTCGATGCGGTGACCGGTGAGGTTACGACGCCGACCACCGGTGAGTTCACGCAGAAGAAGGATGTTATCAGGCCTGGCGCTTCAGCGCGGATGGCTCAGGTCTTCGCCGGTCGCCCCCTCGGCGAGCTTGCCTTCGCGGGCGGTAAAGGGCGGACGGTCCTCAAAACCATTCGTCATGAAGCTGGTGCCGAGCTTCGACGCTGGGAGAGCCAGCGGGCTTCCCGGGCGGCAGGCTCACGGCAACCGAGGGCGCGGTAGCCGCAGCCCCTGTACAACCCCTACCAAGGTGATGCCAGCGAGCCGGAGGACTTAGGTCGGCTGTGTATTGGGGCCGCGTACGCCCGTTACGTTGTAACCCCAAAGTCCCCCTACGGGGCGCCCCCTTTCCCTCGCTACCGGAGGCGGCTGCAGGCAGCAAGAAGCCCCTACAAGGGTATTGCCCGGCCTTTCGGTGGAGATGGCCTGCCTAGGCCGCCTGTGATGCCTCCAAGGGTATGGCGCCGATATGGGTGGCCCGAACCCTCGAAAATCGGTCGCATCGGCTTCTCTCTGCCGCGCGCTAGCTCATGGTCATGGATCGTATTTTCCCTATGACCCGCGCCGCCGGGCTCGAACGCTTCGCCGCCTTTCTTGCGAATGAAGGAGCCGAGTATGCCGGGTCCCGCAATTTCGACCTCGGACCCCAAGCGCGCTCAACGACTTCGGCGCTTTCGCCCTATCTGCGCCGGCGCCTGATCACCGAGGACGAGGTCGTTGCTGCGGCAGTCGCGGCTTTCGGTTACGAGGACGCCGAGAAGTTCGTCAGCGAGGTGTTTTGGCGGACCTACTTCAAGGGGCATTTGGAAACCCATCCCGCCGCGTGGACAGGCTACCTTGCGCTGGCCGCTGAGGGCCATGAGCGCCTTGCCACCGAGCCGGGCCTGCGGCGGACCTATACGGCTGCGACTGAGGGGCGGAGCGGAATCGATTGCTTTGACGCCTGGGCCCTCGAACTCGTCGAGACAGGGTGGCTCCACAACCACGCGCGCATGTGGTTCGCCTCGATCTGGATCTTCACTCTTCGCCTGCCTTGGGCCCTCGGCGCTGACTTCTTCATGCGCCAACTGGTCGATGGCGATCCCGCCAGCAACACGTTGTCCTGGCGCTGGGTCGCCGGCCTGCACACTCGGGGCAAGCACTACGTTGCCCGAGCCGAGAACATCCGGCGGTACACCGATGGGCGCTTTGACCCGGTCGGCCTCGATGAGTACCCCGATGCCCTCGACGAGCCGATGCCGCCCCGAGAGGTGCTGTTGCCGCCGGCCGACGCCGTGCCCGATGGCGAAGTGGCGTTGCTCCTACATCTCGATGACTTGTACCCGGAGAGCCTCCCCCTCGGCACCGCACGGGTCGCCTGCGTCGGCGGCTTCGTTGCCCATGCGGACGGCGCGTCTGAGCTGGTTAAGGCTGCGGACGAGGCTGCGATGGCCGATGCCCTGGTGCGAGCCGAAGCCTATTTCGGATGCCCGGCATCCCTGATCGAAAAGGACTGGTTCGGCGGCCTGCCGATTGTGACCGCATCGGCCCCGGTCGGACCATCGGCGATGGTGCTGCCACAGGGGTGTTTGCGCCTTCGCCGGGCCTGGGACGAACAGGCGTGGCCGTTGGCCACCGGCGGCTACTCCCGGCTGAGGAAAGCCATCCCTCGACTCATATGACAGCGATCCGCAGATCGGTTGGCGGAGACGCGTGATATAGTTCGCTTATGCAAACGGTAGTTGGTGTCTGCTATGTGCCTTTGCGCCCCGCTGCCCGTTTGGGCGTCTGGCTTCAGCCAAAAAAATGGCGGGCCCGAAAGCCCGCCGATCCATTACCGTACGGCGACAAAGTGAAGGACATACGCCCCACGCAGGTTCGGATCAGTTACTGTCGCAAACAGCCCTCTTCGTCGTTGGCGCGAGGGCGACACGCCATTCCTCCGGACAGCGGTCACTGCGCGGGAGAACAGTGCTTGCATCCGCCCCGACAGAGCGGATGCATCGAGTTGAGGTTGGTCAGTTCGGCAGCGTGAAGACCGTCAGCTGACCGCCGAGGTTGGTGTAGCTCGACAGGGCAGCGTAGCCACCCACCGCGCCGAGCCCGGCATTCGGGTCCGTGAGACCGGCCGCGAGGCCGATACCGGCCCAGCCACCGACACCTGACAGGATGGCGAGGTGCTGCTTGCCCTTGTGGGTGTAGGTCATCACGTTGCCGATGATGCCGGAGGCCGTCTTGAACTTGTAGAGTTCCTTGCCGGTCTTCGAATCGACGGCCTTCAGATAGCCTTCGAGGGTCCCATAGAACACCACGTCGCCGGCGGTGGCGAGAGCACCCGACCATACCGAGAACTGCTCCTGGTTCGACCACTTGATCTGGCCCTTCAGGTTGTCCCAGGCAATGAAGTTGCCCATGCCGCCGTGGCTGTTGGGAGCCGGGTACATCGAGACGGTCGCACCGACATAGGGCTGACCCGGCGTGTAGCTCACGCGGAACGGCTCATAGTCCATGCAGACATGGTTGGTGGGCACGTAGAACAGCTGGGTCTTCGGCGAGAATGCAGCGGGCTGCTGATCCTTGGTGCCGAGCGCGGCTGGGCAAACGCCCTTCGTATTGGTGTCCTCGCCGTTCTGGTCGGTGGAGAACTTGGCCTGGACGAGGGGGCGGCCATAGGTAGGCGACGCCTTGTCCAGGTCGATCTTCGAGGCCCAGTTCACCACCGGATCGAACTTCTCGGCCACTAATACCTCACCCGTGGCGCGGTCCAGGGTGTAAGCGAAGCCATTACGGTCGAAGTGGGTTAGGAGAGGGCGCTCCTTGCCGTCGATCTTCTGATCCGTGAGGATCATCTCGTTGATGCCGTCGTAGTCCCACTCGTCGTGCGGGGTCATCTGGTAGACCCACTTGGTCATGCCCGTATCGGGATTGCGAGCGAAGATCGCCATGGTCCACTTGTTGTCGCCCGGACGCTGCTTGGGGTTCCAAGTCGAGGGGTTGGCGGTGCCGTAATAGACGAGGTCGAGCTTCGGATCGTAAGAATACCAGCCCCAGGTCGCGCCACCGCCGGTCTTCCACTGATCGCCCTCCCAGGACTTCAGGGAGGAATCCCGACCAATCGGTTTGCCGAGCGACGTCGTCTTCGCCGGATCGACGATCATGTCGTCATCGGATCCGACGCTGTAGCCGCGCCAGACGCGATTACCGGTCTTCGCATCGTAGGCGGTGATATGGCCGCGAATGCCGTACTCGGCACCGGAGATGCCGACGATGATCTTGTCCTTCACCGGCAGCACCGTGGCGGTGTTGGTCTCGCCGATTTTCGAATCCCCGTTTTTGACCGACCAGTTCACCTTGCCGGACTTGGCGTCCAATGAGACCAGGGTGGTGTCGGCCTGATGCAGGATGATGGCGCCATCCGCATAGGCCAGGCCGCGATAGACCGTGTCGCAGCACATGACCGGGATCACGGACGAATCCTGCCTCGGCTCGTACTTCCAGAGGATCTTGCCCTCGTTGTTGAGGTCGAGGGCATAGACGATATTGGGGAAGGGAGTGTGGACGAACATCATTTCACCGACGACGAGCGGTGAACCCTCGTGGCCGCGCAGGACGCCGGTTGAGAAATTCCATGCGACCTGCAGGTTCTTCACGTTCCCGGCGTTGATCTGGTCGAGCTTCGAGTAGCGGGTGTTGGCGTAGTCGAGCGTCTGCAGCACCTGCTGGTTGGGGTCTTGGCTGCGCTTGAGCACGTCGTCATTGGCGAGCCCGGCGGTGGCACCCGCAACCGCGAGGCCCAAGCCGAGAAGGCAAGCATGTTTCATGGAATTCCTCCCGTCGCCGGCTGCCTTCTTCGACTGTCTCGCGGAGCAGCCCGACGACGGAAACGCTATTGGCCCGCCCGGTCCCCTGGTAGGGCAGGATCCCCGTCGTCAGTCGGGCATTTTGCCTGATCGCAGCCTTGCCCACTTGCCAGCATCCGGCCGTTGCGTCCCTCTCCCTCGCTGGATGCGGGGAACACCACGGCATGGGTCTGCTCATCGGATTGATCCTGCGCGTCCTTGGCGTAGTGCTGCTTTGCCTGGCCTGTGCCACAGCCTGGGTCGTCGCTGAGGTGCACCAAGGCATCCGGGAGGAGACCGCGGCCTCGGCCGACCGGGTCGTCCGGGAAGCGCAGGAACTCGCCTGGCGGGAACTGACTTGGCGCGGCAGCGCCGGTCGCTCCGCCAAATATGCCTTTCCGGATTGGCGCAGCTCGCACACCCTGCGATTCATCAGCCCCGGGAACTGCGTCGCCCTGACATGGGAGGGCGAGGCCACGCTTCAGCAATGCAGTGGCCTGGAGACCGCGGGTAGGCCAGCTCCGGCGTGGTTCGAAACGTTGTATCGCGAGGCTTTCGGAGTGATCCCGCCGATCCGCCGCGCGGTGATCCTGAATCGCAGGGAAGCGGGGATCGTGGTCACTACGCCCGACCGGGGCGCGGCCGTGCGCCAGGTCTGGCGACAGGTGCGGGTGCTGATGGCCGCCGCCGCCGCCATGGCTGGCGGTATCGCCATCCTGGCCACCTTCGTGATCGGTATCGCACTACAGCCGGCGCGGGTGATCACCCGTGGCCTCGGCAAGATGGAGAGGGGCGATCATTCCACCCGCCTACCCCCGTTCCGAGCCGGGGAATTCGACCGCATCGCGCGTGCCGTGAACGCCCTGAGCGAGCGTCTCCAGCACACTACGGCCGAGCGGACGGCGCTGACCCGGCGTCTTTTTGCCGTTCAGGAAGAAGAGCGCCGTGCACTCGCACGTGAGCTTCATGATGAGTTCGGACAATGTCTGACCGCCACGGGAGCCCTGGCGAGCGCAATCGAAGCCGAGGCCGGCGAACGTTCGGAGTTGCGTGACGACGCTCGCTCGATCAGCCGGATCACCCGTCATATGATGGGTACGCTGAAAGGGGCGCTGGCACGCCTGCGGCCTCCCGACCTCGAAGAGTTCGGCTTGGAACATAGCCTCCGCCGCCTCGTCTCTACATGGGAGGGACGAAGTGCGAAGCCCGCCGCTTTCAGCCTGAGCTTCGCCGGTGACTTCTCGACATTGAGCGCACCGGTTGCGCTCAGCATCTACCGGATCGTGCAGGAGTGCCTCACCAATGCAGTTCGTCACGGAAAGCCGACTCAGGTGAATGTCAGCCTTGTTCGGACGCCGGACATGGTAACGCTCGGCATCGTGGATGACGGCGGTGGCGACGCGGCGCTGGTGGAGACCGGCAGCGGCCACGGCGTTCTCGGCATTCGTGAGCGGATCGGGGCTCTCGGCGGGACTTTGGCCATCGTCCCCGCCCAAGGCGGCGTACGGATCGAAGCGACGATTCCATGTCCGTCGGAGGCCGATCATTCTAGCCCACGGAACGATAGGAAGATCCCTCCCGGAATGAAGCTAGAGGGGCTTGCCGCGTGAGCGAGATTGGCATCCTCCTCGTCGATGACCATCCTGTCGTTCGGGAAGGGTATCGTCGGCTACTGGAGCGTCAACCTGGATACCGCGTTGTGGCCGAGGCAGAGACGGCATCCGATGCCTACCGGGCGTATAAGGCCATGAAACCGACATTGGTGATCATGGATCTGTCGCTGCCGGGTCCTAGCGGCCTCGAGGGAGTCCGTCACATCAGGCAATGGGACTCGCGCGCCCGCATCCTAGTGTTCACCATGCATCAGGGGGCGGCCTACGCCCTGAAAGCCTTTGAGGCGGGAGCCTCGGGTTACGTCACCAAAAGCAGCGCCCCCGAGGAACTGGTTAGATCGGTGGCCATCGTGGCACGTGGCGGACAGGCAGTCAGCGCCGACATCGCACAGGAGCTTGCAGCGGAACGTCTCAGCGGCAAGCGCTCGCCGCTCGACGAGCTCGGCCCCCGGGAAGTCGAGGTACTTCAACTCGTGGCATCCGGCATGGCCACGGAGGCCATCGCCAAGGCGCTCAACCTAAGCCCCAAAACCATTCAGAACTACCACTATGGCATCAAGGCGAAGCTGGGTGCCCGCAATGACGCGCACCTCGTCTGGCTGGCAATTGCCGCGGGCCTCATCCGACCAAGTGGATTACCTGACAACGCCTGACGCAAAAGCAAAACGACAAGAGTTTGCTCATTGCTGTGACTGCTCCGCTAATATCAAAGAGACCTGGCGGCATAACTCATAGGTAGCTGCGCCAGCTGAAAACCAACCCAAGCTTGACATTAGGATGATAATCTTATAATGTGAGGTTCGCTGCGGGCTGTTTCGCAGCTAACCGGATGCCCCCAATGCCGCTGCTGTTGCGACGCCTGCCACCACCCAAGCCTCACCGGCAGCAGGCGGGTGCATCCTTCCCCTCACACTCAACGCAAGGCGGCCTCCGGGCCGCCTTCGTCGTTTCTGGAGCCTGCTCATGACGCTGAACACCGCAATCAGCCCAGCTGCCACCATACCGCCCAGCCTGATCCTGTTCGGCCGCGACGAACGGCACCGCCCCCACGCCTCGCGCTTTGCCGCCGGGGAGAAGGCCGAGGCCGAGCGCGCCGCCGGCCTGATGGGCATGCATGTCCTCGAGATCAGCGATGACACTCATCAAAGCCTTGCCGCCGGCCTGCCGCAGGGACGCTTGTTCGGGAGCGGCAAAGCCTTCGTGCCGTTCGTCAAAGGCGAGGTGTTTGACCGGCTCATCGCAGCGGCGGGCCTGCCCGATGTTGCCCCGCCTGTCAGGGCCGCAGGGAAAGCCGCCAGCGCCCCTCCCGGTTCGGGCGGTGCTGCCGGTGACGCTTCGGGCAGCGGAGGCCCTGGCGGCCGTTTCAAGGCACCCGCCGATTGGCCCGGCATCGAACGCGGTTGCCTCGTGCTGGCCTGTGCCGGCCCGCAGGAGGGCTGGTTCGAGGCAATCATCATGTACACCAAGGCCGACGACGCCTTCGAGCTTCAGTGGCGCGACTGGCCAGACGATGGGCTGATCACCCGGCACCGCAGCGAGCTTGGCTTGCTCCCGCCCGGCGCGGTGCAGAGCGCAAAGCCGGGGGCATGAGCCGCCCAGCCCCCATCAACGTCGAGGCGGATTCCGCCTCGACCACCCGCACCAACCGGGTGCGCGGCCTCAACGATGCCTTCCGCCGGAGCTTTGCCGGCGGGCATGTGATGCTGTCGCGCGGGATCGCTACCCTGCCCGAGGAGCAGCGTCTCAAGGCCGAAGCGGCGGTGCAAGCATTCGAGGCCTTCAGCGTCGCCAACGACCCGCATGGCGAGCATGATTTCGGCGCCTTCGATCTCGCTGGGCAGCGGTGCTTTTGGAAGATCGACACCTACGACCGCGCCATGGTCGGACACTCGCCTGACCCGGCCGACCCGGCGGTGACGGTGCGCATTCTCACCATCATGCTCGCTGAGGAGTACTGACGATGAATCCTCGGTGCTCAGGCTTTGGGCTTGCGCCCTGGACGAAGCGAGGCTGGCTTCTCGGCGCCGGCTTCGGGGGTGACGAAAAACGCCGAGATGTGGGCATCGAGCACAGCTGCCAAGCCTTCGAGCGTTTCGATGGTGGTGTTCTCCCGACCGCGTTCGATACGCCCGATATAGGACGGTTCGCAGCCCGCGAGCAGGCCGAGCGCCTCTTGCGACAAGCCTTTGGTCACCCGCAGGCGACGCAGATTCCAACCGACCATGTCGCGCGCATTCATCGGCGGCGACAGCGCACCGGTTGCAGTCCATCAATCCAGGCAATAGAAGTTCAGGAAATAGCGGCGTCGCTTGGATGACCGAAAGCTCGCTGCCTTTCCACCTGACCCAAAAACCCCTCCGGAGATCTGACGCTAATGAACTCGTACCTCAGTGCGATGCGGAGCTTTCGCGACTTCACCGGCCGTACCTCGCGCGGCGACTACTGGCGCTTCATTCTCGTGTACCTCGGCATTGCGGTCATCGCCCTGATGCTCGATGCGGCCTTCGCCACGGGCAACAAGGATGGCGGCCTGTTCATCGGCCTCGTCCACCTGATCCACCTCGTGCCCCAAGTGGCCGCCGGCATTCGGCGGATGCACGACACCGACCATTCGGGCTGGTGGTTGTTGCTCAGCCCCGTCGCGCTGGTCTTCGCCTGCTTTGCCGGGACGCCGGGGCCGAACCGGTTCGGGCCGCCCCCGGTGGCCGGTGCCGTGCCCGCTTCAATTGGCGCTGCCCCCGCAGGCCCGGTGCCGGCTCGCCCCGTCGCACAGCCGCAGCGTGATGTGATCGCCGAGATCGAGCGGCTTGCGCAGCTTCGCGCTGGCGGCAGCCTGTCGGAGGCCGAGTTCGAGGTCATGAAGGCTCAGGCCCTGTCGCAGGCGCGCGGCGCGTGACCGACGACACCGTCTGGGTGCTGGTCGCGGTCACCGTTTGCATCGCGATCTACGGCCTGCCCTCGATCATCGCCTTCCACCGCCGTCACCCCAATCGCTGGGTCATCCTGGCGGTCAACGGCCTGTTCGGCGGAACGCTCGTCGGGTGGGTCGTGGCGTTGGTCTGGGCGCTGCACGCAGTGCATCGGCCTGATCAGACCGGCGCTTCGCAGGGCGGCGAGTCGGGGCTGAATCTATTCGTCAATGACACCCGGTGGGTCGCCCTCGTGGCGGCCCCTCACGGGGATGGTGGCGGACACGCGCGGCCCGCCCTTTCGCCGGCCGATGCAGTGCGGGAACTCGAACGCCTTGGCGATCTCCGCACCGCCGGCCACATCGACGAACCCGAGCATCGCGCGCTGAAAAGCGCGGTCCTTCGCGGACTGTAGCCCGCTTGAGGTCAGCGCGTCGGTCAGACCCAATCCCCCGTGAGATGAGAAGGAAACCGAATGCCGTACCGTCTTGGCCACGCCGCACTCATATCAGCCGTCGCACTGGCTGCCTCGATCAACTTCGCCTCGGCGCAGTTTGGCCCATCCACCGCGGAGGAGAAGCAGCGCGCCCTCGAAGAAATGCTCGCAGAAGCCGCCAAGCCCACGACAATGTTGCTTGATGCCTACCGCAACTACCTCGCCGCCCGGCAGTGCTTCGATAGCCGCACTGGCTTTGCCCTCGTTTATCTCACGCCCCAGCAGATGGAGGAGGCGAAAGCGCAGGTGAAGGGCATTGAGGCGGCGCTCCTGAAGAAGGAGCCCACCCTCGCCACCGACGAACGGTGGGAGACCGCCAATCGCGAGGAGGCCGCGGCGAACGACGACATCGCCGAGTTGGCCTACACCGGTCGGGGCAACGTCAAGGAACGGACCTACACCGAACAGGGGCGCCGTTTTTGCGCGATAGCCGTGGGCTGGTTGCGCGAGCGATACGGCGATTTCTACCCCGACAGCCGCACCGTGAAAAAGGACTTCTGATGCGCGCCGCCTTGAACCGAGACGGCGTTGGGGTGGTCGTGACGCACACCCTGCACGGGATGCACGGGGTCACTGTCATATCGGCTCGTGCCAAGATCGCGCTGCTCTCGGTCGCCTTGACCGGGGTATTCCTTCCCGCACAGATCGCCAGGGCCGTCGAGTCAGTCGCTCCCGCTACAATGCCACCGACTTGCGTAGCCGGGTCCGAATGCCGCCTGCCGGAGGCGACCTTTGCGTGCAGCCTCGATACCGCGCTGGCGATTGCCCAGGCCGGGTCGGATCGGGGGCAGCAGGCAGGCCTTTCCGCGGTCCAGGCTGGGACCTGTGAGATCGTACCGGCCCATCGGTGGTTCGCCGTGGAGGCGACGAAATCGGCGCAGGTCATGTACGCGACCGACAAGGGAAAGCATCTCGGCTACATCCCGATAGGCATGTTCGCGCCGGCCGGCAGCACGACGACATGCCAAGGGCCGGGCTTCTGCGCCGTGCGGGCGGGACCACCGGTATGGGCATGCCCGAGCGCGACCGATCTCGCACTCGGCTCACCAGAGGCCAAATCGGCGGGCAAATGCGTTCAGGTCGGCGAGGGCAATACGGGCGAGGTCGGCTCGGCCGTCGCCAGCACCGGACCCATCGCCTTGTCGTTTGGCAGTGGCGGGCCATTTCAATCGAGCTACTACCTTGCGCGCGGAGATGTCATCGGCATCGGCGTCACACCGCGACCAACGCCGGCCGGGCGCGGCTGGTGCAAGCCGGGCGATTTGTGCGTGACGAGCGCGCCGACCCTGTTCTGCGCGGACAGGGCTGCCTACGAGCGCATCCTAACGACGCCGGTGGGCGAACCGCGTCGCACCGCCATCACGAGCGAGCCTGGCTGCCGCATCGTGATCCGGGGCAACCCAATGAAACCGAGGGGCGTCCCTGCGGCCGGCGACCCTACCAAGCTCGTGGCGGTCGAGCACCCCGTGTTCAAGATCGGCTGGGCGAGCGCGGGAGCATTCAAAGTCGTATCGTTCAAGCTGCCGCTACGCTTCACGGAGCGCCTTTCCGACATCAGGATCGAGCCCGATCACAGCCCAGCGCTCGCGGCGACTGCTCTCACGGGTCAGGGTTCCGGCGCGGCCACCGGCGTGTTCCGTGCAGGGCCGAAAGAACGACTAAGCTATTGCAAAAAGGTCAAAGGGGACAAGAACCGGGACGATGCTTCTGCCTGCGTCGCGAGCATGCCCGACGAAACGCGAACGGCCAAAGCGAACTGCTACAGAAAGACGGTTACGCTCGATGGCCGAAGCTATCGCCTCGCCGAGAAGCCGTCGGGCTCATCGGCCGACATCCATATCGATGCAGATCGGCAATGGCTGTTTCAGGATATCGCCAGCAGTGAGTGGCTCGACGGCTCGACCCGATCCGATGAGGCGACCGTCGCGACCGCCTACAACGCCCTGTGCCCCGGTACGATGCCCGAGGCGTCATGGAGCGTCGTCTACCGCGATCCTGGGGCAGAGTACCCACGCGAGCTCATAGGACGCTGGTTCAATGACCGACGCGCCTGCAGAGACCCCAAGCGGAATCAGCCTGACTATGACGAGTATGGCGTGCTGACGATCTCACTGCAGGAACGAACCGGAACGCGCGACTTCGAGTTTCCTCAGAAGGTCAACGCCGTGCGGCGCGTCGGCCAAGCCGCCTGGGAGGTCGATGGCTCACACGCCATCGACGATGTCGAGCAGCCGGAGATTTTCGCGACCACCACTTATTCCCTCACGCGTGGTGGACTGTCCCTGAAGAGGGACGGCACAACATCGAGCTGGGTTCAGTGCCGCTGAAGGCTAGGCTGTCATCCCCCCGTGCGAGGATCGGACTGGCGGTAGAATTCTGACGGTCGGTATCGTCTGCACTCGATCCTTCACAGATCCTCGGAAGGTCCCCTTCCGGGCCGTTGAAATCGACGCTAACGACCGGGTCGGGTGGGAAGCGGAAGTCAGGCGGCGAGCAACTTCACCAGGATCTGCCCACTTTCGAAAACTCGGCGGTCTTTCCGTTCTCTTTTGCAGACAAGCTGAGCCGAACGTCACACGGCGAGTGACCGCACGCCAGACCCATGTCGAGCAGCATTCGACGAGAATCATTCCGTTCAGAGAAAAACGGGACGGCAGAACCTGCACGCCGTTGACGGTGACTCGGGTGCGTGAAACATTCTGGCCATGGCCTCGCTGTCCCAATTGAAGCCGGAGATAATCATGGTGAAAGCACTCTGTTTTAGCTTTAGCTTCATCCTATTGACTTCTATCGCATACAGCCAGGACTTCCCTGACGCGCCCAATAAAGTTACACCTCGGTTTGCGATTACACTTTTAGAAGAGAGGGAGTCAAATAGCCTTGGAGCGGCCCCCTCCTCGACTGATGCCCGCGCGATATCGAATCTTGGACTGGCTCTTTTGATTGATTTCGAGGGATCTGTTAAGAAAGCAGATATTCATATACCTTACAATGATGCAGCCGGCTATTGTACTATTGGTTATGGCCGCCTGATCAAGAAGGATCGTTGTGGTAATATAAACCTCGAGAGCTTGAAGGATGGGATTAGCGAAGGCCAAGCGATCACGTTTTTAAAGGAAGATCTCTCATTCGCGAGTCTGGCCGTTAGAAAGTCCACATTATATAAAGAGGACAAAGACGGTGATGGAAAGCTGGATCCAATTGAGACTAACATTGATCAGTTTTCTGCTCTAGTGTCATTCATTTTTAATGTTGGTGAAGCAAATTTTGCAAAATCAACACTTCTTCGCCACATGCAGAGAAATCGGAATGATCTCGCAGCGCGTGAGTTTCTGAGATGGGTTCGCGCCAACGGAACGATCTACGAGGGTCTTATTGCCCGACGAGAATGTGAGCAAACATTATTTCGGGGAGCGTTGGCTTTTGGCAATGACGGCAAGTTCACGCGCTCAAATTGCTCGTCTCTGGGGATCGCATCCACTGCCGGCGACCTGATCGATATCAAAACTGGCGAGTCGGCTCAATGAGCGAGCAAATATTAGCCCCTATCTCGCGCCTCCTGGTGACCGCAGCCTTGTTCGTACCTGTCGCTTGGTCTGCCGCTGCGGCCGTGGCAGATGTTAAGGTCTGTCTTGAAGAGCACGCCAAAGGACGAATAAGTGGAACAGCGAAGGTCAGTGATACTGTCGATGATGCCGAGGAACTTCTGAAAACCATTGGCTCATATTTTGGAATGCAACGTGATATCTCGATTTTATCTTGCGGTATAATTGAAAAGGTCGAGTCATGGGCGGCTAGTGAAACGGAGATCACGAAAGAGCTTGGCTCGGCCGGGATAAAACCCGGTAGATTCATTGTATACAATCCAACATGGGTACGCGAGGTGATCGGCAACGACCGAGATCAAGCGATCTTTGTCTTTGGGCATGAGTTCGGACATTTCGTTCAAGGACACTTCTTTGAGAGAAGGGAAGTTGCGCGGTATATGAAAGAGCTTGAGGCAGATCAATTTGGTGGATGCGCTACAGCACGGATGAAGAGCAACTGGTCGTCGGTTCAGAGCCTTGTGTCGCGTTTACGTCCAAGTAAAGGAGACGGGTTCTACCCATCGGCTGAAGACTCCCTTTCGGTTGTGAAGAAGGGATTTGAAAGCTGCGGCGGGAACGTCATTTCTATGTGTCGCGTTCTCGAGAACGGCGTTGCATCCTGGGGTTTCCAGAAAACGATATTTAAGGCGTCAAATTGGCGAGGCGGCGGCGGCAACCAGCCTGGTTATTGCGCTGAAGCTGTAGCTGAATTGAAATCGTCTTACCCTAATGCCTCTGAGTTCGAAGTAGTAACCTCCGATGAAGTTGAGCGGGATACTTGTACACCCTTTCGATGCATTGAGCGCAAATACTCCTGCACGATAAATGTGAAAGGTAAACCCACTTACCTTGAAGCAGCTTGCAAATAGTACATGCAGGTATTAATTCCTTAATGGCTATCACCATGCCGCCTGTGCGGTTACTGCAATCTCGGCGATCCGCGTCGATCAATGTCCGCAACGGGTCGCATGCCGAACGTCCGTTTCTGGACGCAGGGCCAGTGTCCGCTCACCACCCTTCTCGGACGCACAGCGTCAGCGCTCGCTCTCGGTTTCTAGGCCGAGCAGAGTGATGGCGACCACGGATTTTGTCACTTCGCCTGCTGGGTAGGTACGGTGAGCTTGTTTCCATCGGGATCGCGAAGGTAAGCTACAAAGGACCCGTTCGGGCGCTCTGCGGGAGGGCTTTCGATGGCGGCGCCACCATGCACGGTGCCGGCCTCATGCCATGCCAGGACATGCTCGCGGCTTCATGCGGCGATACCGATGGTTCCGCCGTTGGCCACTGTCGCCAGCTTGCCATCGATGGGCTTCGTGATCATCAGCCGCCCGCCCTCGTGGTCGTATATCAGCCGGCCCCTGGGGTCCATCACGCCGGGCTTCCCTCCCAATGCGACGAATGTAGCATCGTAGAAGCACCGTGCCCGCTCCAGGTCGTTGCTGCCAATCATGACGTGAGTGAACATACTCTCTCTCGAAAAGGAGCGGCGCGAGATAGCCGTGGTCGAGCGCGGCAACGAGCCGTTGCCGATGGCATACCCACATGTATCGGGTAGCTCAGCGACCGCTTATCAGCCGTCCAGGACATGGCATCGTTGAATACAGTTTGCTGATCATGATTCCCGCAGCACCCGATAAACCTGCATGCGGGAGCAGCCCAAAGCCGTCGCAATCGCAGCGGCCCCATTGCCGGCCTTCGATAACGTTATGATCCGGTTGCGGTCGAGGCGGCGCTTACCGCCGACATAAGCACCGCTGCCCTTCGCGCGTTCGATGCCTTCGCGCTGGCGCTCCTTGATGAACCGTCGCTCCATCTGCGCCACCATGCCGAGTACCGTCAAAACGACGTGACCCATTTCGCCTCGGGTCGAGACATGCGGGTCGAGTACGGTGATATAAGCGCCGCGCTGCTCGGCCTCGTGAATGAGGTTGAGGACGTCACGAGTGTCGCGGCCGAGCCGGTCAAGACGGGTGACCATCAGTTCGTCGCCGGGCCGAAGGAACTCGATCACGGTTGCCAATTCAGCTCGGCCGTCGCGGCTGCCGCCAGAGACCTTCTCCGAGCGAATGACACTGCAGCCTTCGACCTTCAGCCGGGTGACCTGCCCTTCGAGGTCCTGATCGAGGGTGCTGACGCGGGCGTAACCGATGCGGGTCATAGTTTGTAACCTCAAGCTTTAGGCCCGAGGCTACCTTGTCACAAATAGCCGGTGTCAACCCAGTTGTTACGATGACCGACGCCGACGATGTTACGTCACAGCAGGGTATACCCTAATGTACGTTTTTGGCGAAAAATAATATGATCGAGCACTACAACGACACATCTTCGCTCCACTCTCTGGACTATATCTTTAAAATCTCAGGATTAGACATCGTCAACCTATTCGTACTCGGTATGATCACCATTTGATTCTGATCTATTCCAAGCAAATGGATTAAATAGAGCCAATTTATCCGAGGACGACTCTATTGCACTAAGAAATTCATTTACTTCCAAATTATGATCTTCGTCTGATCGAGCATTGATGTCTCGAATGTAACTTTCGACTTCCCGAACTGTTGATGGCTGACCCGCGGCCCGATAATCATTAGGCGCAAAAAGAGCCTCGCAATAAACAGAAAAAGCTCTTATATCATTGATCTGGTCAGAAGTGGCAAATTTTATGAGATACTTCTGAAGCGGTGTCCCAGGAAGAATATATATCCTAGACCCCAACGAAACTGCAAAATAACGATCCAACCCAGACAACGGTACATCGTCTACGGCGACTAGAAGAGATCCATTATTAAATGAACGTCGCCGTTGTCTCATTCGCCGCGAGCGATTATAGTCTAGTCTTACGGATGCTGACAGAGCCTCCTGTGCTTCATCTCCGGATATCCAAGCTTTTTTCACTCCGATTGGACGCCAGCGTGCGTCAAGTCTCCGATCAGTTTCGGACGCCCTCAATTCACAAACTTCAAATTCAGTTTCAAGAACGCCCCGCGATATAATTGATGAAGTTGCGTTGGTAAGTATTCTACCAGATGGAAGGGCTGATCCGCGAAATGCACAAAACTCCGATACTTGTCGTGCAGTTACATCTGCTTTTGTATCTCTTAAGAGCTCCATAAGAGCCGATAGTGTCTTACTTTCTACAGTCCAAAACTCACCACTTTCGGCAAGGGCATGCGCTGATATCTGCTCTCTATTGTTGCCATTTTCAACAATGAACAGCGGAAATTTGCGAAGGACATCCCTTTTCGTTGGCTCATCAGTTGGAGTATGCAACAGAGCCGAAGCCACAAAAGGAAACTGCTCAACAGCATATGACAATGAAAATCCTTCGTCTTTTTGAAGACGATCAATTTCATGCTCAACTTGCTTAAAATAGAGGCGATAGACTAGCTCTTGGATGCTCTGCTGATCCCCGCTTTCTTCAAGCGCAGAACGTGAAACGTTTGTTCGTGGGGCACTTGACCCCGTACAATCAGCAATAGATAAAATCTGCGCTCCCGAGCTAAAACCTGGAGAGGGAAATTGAACTCGAATGCCTTCGACGCAAAGACCTAAAGGAGCGATGAACCTTGGGTCACGGCGCGACTCGTCTGATAACTGCACGAAGGCGCTATCTCGGAAGTGTCGATTATATTTTGTTGCGAAAGCTAGATTTAAACCCGAATCGATTATTTCATGTACAGTCGAACCTGCACTCGCTCCTCTAAACTCGGGAGCACTATCAATATATGCCTCTATCGCCTGTTTAGGACTGTCAAAGCCGATAGATTTAGGCTCTCCACCATTGATACTTAGCGTCATTTTGCACCGGGGAAAAACGATCCAGCGGTTGATTGTAGCTAAGATACTGATTTTCTTCGAGCTCGGTCGCATTCTAATTGAAACGGACGTCCCATGCGGGCCAATCGCCACGGCCTCAGGATCGATCTCTTTGTTTAGTAGCCGAATGAGATACTTTCCATGGACGGAACGTAAGGAAATCTGACGTCCGGCTTCATCGTCAGGATGAATTGTGACTATTTTAACGCTGTCAGCAACCATGAATGCCGACAAAACGCCGATGCCAAACCGGCTTATTGGGGAAAACTTGGGATATTGTTCCTTAAACTTTGGTTCTTGATATCTTGAGGAACCGACACTTAAAAAATGTCGCTCGATAACCTCTTGAGTCATTCCGGTTCCATTATCAATAATTTTTAATTCAAGAGTATTTGTATCCCAGGTAATATCTATTTTGCCAAATTCGCGACTATCGATTTGATCAATGTGGCATTGTAATCTAACAGCATCAATCGAGTTTTGGATCAGTTCACGTACTGCGACTGAACTATCGTTGTACAGTGTATGACCAGTCAAAAGGTCAAGTATCTTAGCTTGATCTATACGGAATTCAAAAGGGTTCGGAATAAAACCATTTGCTTCCACGTGCGAGTCGTCTATTTCTTTCCAAGGAAAGACGTATTTTCGCGTTAAGGAAGGGAATGCTTTTGCAGATAATCCATATGATTTTTTAATCTCGGAGCGAGCGTATCGCAAATATGAAGTCAGGCCAAAGAAACCATTCTCGTTGTCAAATTTTGCATAGACTGAAATTGTGTCTGGTTGCTCGTCAGTTGCCTTACCCTCGGTATCGAGAATTGCTTTAGGAAAGATACCTCTCACCGAGTTTTGCTTGGCCCATTCAACTTGGCTTATTGGATCGGTTGGACTTATGAATCTATGCAGAACTGATGGAGCTCGCTGTTTAGTTATTTGAAGCAAATCTGTAGTCCGAAGAAGGACGGCAACATAAAGCAGGTTGCATGCCTCGTCGTTCGTTCGCCCATAGGGTTGGAAGGTCTTGTACTTTCGCAGATCTTGTAGATCGTCTAAATTATGACTTTCACAAATATTCCCCAAGTCATGCCTAAAGTCATTGCTAAGCCGGTTCAATAGCTGACCTAATTCTTTTGCGCTGGTATCAGCACTACCTAATTTCGTAGATGCTATTCCGTGAATCCAATTTTTAACCCGAGCGGCGTGGTTATATCTGACAAATTCCGAGTAATAAAAGCGCTCTGCTCGGTCAGGACCTAATTCATCTACTTTTTGTTTATAATCGGATCCATCATCGCGACCAAAAAGTACGTTACTGCAAAAATCATTAAATTGAGAGGCTCCTCTTTGTTGATACTCCTCCTCTGTTACTATAAGCCCCAAATCATGAAAGTAAGTTGATAGTGTTATCATGAGCCAATCCGCTGACGTCATCGCCTCCTTAGTGACGTCAGGTATAATCCACTCAAGATCTTGCAGCATAGCATGGACATGATCGTAGCTATGAACAGTGTATTCAGGGAAAAAGTTGTTCCTACCGAATAGGGATAGGATATGCTGAACTGTCCTCCGTATCTCATGTAGTTGGATAGGAAAAGCTTCAAGGGTTGTCGCCTTAATGGCTCGCGTTTCTGCTTGTGTTAAGTCGTTCAATGATGTTCCCCCTAGAGGCCTTTTTTCATTAAAATCCTGCGGATAGATAATTCATATGCGCAGGGCGTGTCTAGCACCGATCCGCCTATGCAGTTTCTTGAACCTGGGTTCGAGCTAAGGGCGAGCTAGCGCGGTCTTAGCGAGCAACGGTTGACGACGAACACCTGCGACTATCCGACGCAAGTGATCGCCCCTGCTGCCGGCTGTAGCCGTGCCCCGTCGGGTTAAAGCGGTTGGGGTAGGCGTTTGGATCGCGTGCGAGTCACTGGACGGGCTCGTGAGGGAAGATCACGATACCTTCAGTCCTGCCAGGTGATCTGTGCGAGCGTGTGGTTGCCTCGATTGAAGCGGGCGCATCACGGCGCCACGCGGTCAAACGCTTCGGTGTCGAGGCAGCCAGCGCAATCCGGTGGTACGAGCGCTACCGGCAGGATGGGTAGATCGCGCCCAAGCCGATGGGCGACGACCGCGATTTGCAGCGCCTGGAAGCGCAGGCCGCCCTTGATCATTCGGGCCAACGAAGGGCACCCGCAATCCTTCCTGCGTGAACTCCGCTACGTCCTCTCGGAACGCGGTGTCTGAGCGAGCACGAGCGGCCTGTCACGCTTCTTCGCCCGGCACCGCATCACCCGTAAAAGGGGCGCTCTACATAGCTGAATACGAGCGGCCTGATGAGAAGGTTGCACGAAAGGATAGATTCGGACGCAAAACCGACCTCAATCCAAATTGCCTCACCCAGACGATACACCCCGCCAGGGCACGGCTCTTGCCACCGGATTGGAATACCAGCCAAACCGCCGCGATTTTCAGTCCACTCCGTTGCCGACGTTTGCTGCCAATGGAGGACTAGCCGTGCGGACAAGCTCAGTGAGTGCGTCAGACCACGAATTGAGTGCACGACGCTTCTCTTTAGCGCGATCATAAAGATCGTAGTGGCGGCCGGTAACATCGCGTCGCTTATGGTTCAGTACCGCACTAACATCCTCGGCCGGATAGCCAAGGCCTGCGAGGCGAGTAGCAACGGTTCGCCGCAGGTCATGGGGGGATGGCAGTTCGGACGCCCAGCTCCGCGAAGCTTCTGATGCGCTCCCTACATTGCCACCAAAGCGTTGCATGGCAACACTGAGAGCATGCCCCGTTATTGGCTTGCTGCTTACTGAAGGAGAGGGGAACAGAAACTGACTTGCGTCGCCAGACAAAACTATGGCCTCAGACACCGCTTTGCGGGCAAGCTCAGAAAGAGGTGTGAAATGTGAGCAACCGTTCTTTGATCTCGCTGTTGGCAAAACCCACGCAGCACGTTCTGGATCTTCAATGTGGGTGAACTCTCGGCGTTCTGCCTGCGCAATTTCGCTAACACGAGCGCCGGTGAGAAGTGCGATCCTGAGCGCCAGCCCAACACGGCGAGAAACTGGCGGCCTAACAATTCCGTGCCAAAACAGGACTACCTCTTCGTCCGAAAGCACTCTTCGACCGATGTTCTCCGCCGCTCGCTTACGCAGCCGCACGCACGGATTTACCGCAATTAGCAGGGTGTTGAAGAAGCC
>NZ_BPQT01000003.1 GCF_022179405.1 Methylobacterium marchantiae | reverse complement strand
GAAGAACAGCGCGTAGAACTGGCCGGTGTACCAGACCACGGCCTGGCCGGCGGTGAGGCCGAGCAGCGCGAGCAGGGCCCATTTGGCGTTGCGCCACTGGCCGAAGGCCTCCGAGAGCGGAGCCTTCGAGCCGGTGCCCTCGTCCTTCATTTTCTTGAAGGCCGGGCTCTCCTGCATCTGCAGGCGGATCCAGACGGAGACGCCGAGCAGCACGATCGAGACCAGGAACGGGATGCGCCAGCCCCAGGCGGCGAAGGGCGTGATCGTGCCGGCCGAGCCGTCGGCGAGCGTCGTGGCCACGGAGGCGTAGTTCGCGTTGACGTAGATCTGCGTGAACAGGATCACCATCAGCGAGAGCAGCAGGCCGAGGGTCGCCGTGGTCTGGATGAAGGCGGTGTAGAAGCCGCGTCGTCCGGGGGGGGCGTGCTCGGCCACGTAGACCGCCGCTCCGCCGTACTCACCGCCGAGCGCCAGGCCCTGGAGCATGCGCAGGGCCAGCAGCGCCACGGGGGCGACCCAGCCGACGCCGTACTCGTTCATCGTCGCGTAGGAGGGCAGCAGGCCGACCACGAAGGTCGAGATGCCCATGATCAGGATGGTGACGAGGAAGGTGTACTTGCGCCCGACCAGATCGCCGAGGCGGCCGAACACCAGGGCGCCGAAGGGACGCACCAGGAAGCCGGCGGCGAAGGCCAGCAGCGCGAACACGTTGCGCGTCGCTTCCGGATAGGCCGAGAAGAACTGCGCCCCGATGATCGCCGCCAGCGATCCGTACAGATAAAAATCGTACCATTCGAACACGGTACCGAGGGACGAGGCGAGAATGACCTTCTTCTCGCCCGCACTCATGGGTGGCGTTGCGTCCTTCGAGGGATGCGCTGTGATCGTTCGGCTCAAGGAATGACACTCCGGCTTTATTGCGGATGAAAGAGATGTCCGGCCGTGAGGCCGGGCGACGGCGCGCCCCCGAGACGGGACTTCGGGGACGAACGGGTTCAGACGCGGTCGCGAAGCCCGGCGCTGACGGTGCGGCCATCGCCACACGAGCGGCCAAGGGTGGACGAGCCGGAGACCACGCCGCCGAGGCCGTTGCCCAGGTCGATGGAGAAGGGCTGACCGGCCGCTCCGCCCATTGCGACAGTCGAACTGTTCGTGGGCATGTACTGCGCACCGATCGCGGGCGGGAGTTGATCGGACCGGTTGGGAACTCTGCCGCCCTGGGTTGTCCTGCCGAGGTTGCGACAATCGTTGAGACCGTCTCCGAAGAAGCAGGTATTGCCGAAACTCTGTGCCTGCGCGGCGGGCGAACCTAATAGTGCCGCCGTAAGGACGAAAGCCAACTTCAAGTACGCCCGCATGCGTATAGCTCCCTCGATGCCGTTTCTATTAGCATCGGGATACTAGCAAGCTGAGGCCATCTGCCTTTTTCGAGTCCGGGACATGGCTTTCAGGATCGAGCCAAACCTTCGTGGCTTCTGTGACAAACGTTAATGCCTGTCGCTGAAATGGGATGGAGGCTTGTCGAGAATCTTGCGGAACGTGGCCGTCATATGCGCGTGGCTGGAGAAACCGACGCGCTCGGCGATCTCCGCCAAGGTCAGGCTTCCCTGTTGCATCAGGTCCTGCGCGCGCGTCAGGCGCCGGTGCGTGATGTAAGCGTGCGGGCTGTGCCCGGTCGCCCGACGAAACGCACGCGTGAAGTGCCGCGTGCTCATATCGACCGATTGCGCCAGGATCATCAGGTTGAGCTGGGACGACAGGCGCGCTTCGATGATCTCGCAGGCTCGATCCACCTGGGACGGCGTGATGCTCCTCTGCTCGAGGTCCGCCCGCCGTTCATCGTCCGGGAACAGCAGTTGGAGAACCTGCAGCATCACCGCTTCCCCGAGGGACGGCCCGGCGGGGGTTCCCGCGATCACATCGCAATGGAGAACGTTCAGGAGATGTGCGAGTCCCGGCAGGAATCCGAGGCGATCACAGTCGGGTCGATCCAGAAATCTGCGGTGCAAGGAATGCTGCGTAAAATCAGCGGACATGTAGAGCGAAAATTTGCGTGCGGCTCCTCTCCAGTCTCCGTAGTTTTCCTCGTGCGGCATGTACAATAAAGGCTGTTGCTTCAGCGGCGAGAAGCTCCTGGCGCCGTTGAGTCTCACTTCCATTCCCTCGTGGACCCAGACGATACCCAGGTCGGAATCGCTCTCGCCGAGCGGATTCCCGAACGATCCGGCATAAGGAAGGCGGGACTCTTGAAACTTCCCGCCTTCCCAGCGCGAATTTCTGCTGGACGAAATGATCTCCAGCTCATCCGGGTAATCGAGCCGCTTACCAGGGGCGTTACGGACATATGCCACGATACTTCCTCATCCCAGGCTGCACTGGATTGTGAAGTCTCATGCTTCGGCAGCTCACGGATCCAGTATCACAGGGGCGCTCCTCGATGTCTGCCCAAACTTTCCACGGTCGAGGCAAGGGGTGCGGCTGGAGCCGCGCCCCCTCGAGTCGGATCACAGGCACGGTATACGGCAGCATTGAAGCAGCCTCACGGTCTTTCGGGTCGAGACTGTAGGCGGGTCCGTTCGTCGTTCATACATCGTGGAGCGCTTCGTCTCGCCCTCGACCCCGCTTTTATCAGGTCATTGCGATGACGAGCTTGCCGGCCACCCGCCCGGTCGAACTGCGTTCCTGCGCTTCGGCGATCCGCTCGAACGGGAAGGTTCGTTCGATCGGCAGGCGGAACGTGCCTTCGGCATAGAGCCGCGCGACGTTCGCCAAGGCTATTTCCGGATGCTCGCCCTGCGATGTCGTGACGAGTGCCCCGTATTTCGGAGCGTCGATGTCGGCGATCGAGAGGACGCGTAACCCATTGCCGACGATCTCGACCAATTCCGGGATGTTCCCCGCGCCCGCGAGATCGAGCGCCGCGTCGACACCCTGTGGCGCGAGTTCGCGTATACGTGCCGACAGGCCGGGTTCATACGTCGTCGGTATCGCACCGAGTTCGCGCAGATACCCGTGTTTCGGTGCGCTCGCGGTGCCGATCACGGTCACACCGCGATGGCGAGCGAGCTGGATGACGGCGGTGCCGACGCCGCCCGCGGCGCCCGCCACCAGCAAAGTCTCGCCGGATTCGATCGAGACCAGGTCGAGGATACGCGTCGCCGACTCGGCGATGATCGGCAGGGCGCCGGCGACTTCGAAGGACATGCCGTCCGGCATCCGTGCCCAACGGGTCAGCACGGCCTGCTCGGCCATGGCCGTCCGCCAAACGGCGAGACCGAACACCGCGTCGCCGATCGAGACATCGGAAACACCGTCGCCGACCTCGTCGACGATCCCCGCCGCTTCGGCACCGACACCGGAGGGAAACGCGATCGGCATGAAATCACGATACAGTCCCGACCGCAGCTTCCAGTCCAACGGGTTCACCCCGGCGGCCTTCACGGTGATGCGGATCTGACCGGGGCCGGCATGTGGCGCGTCGATCTCGACGAAGCGCAGGATATCGGGCGTTCCATATTCCGAATACTGGACGGCTTTCATCGTCGTGTCTCCTTCTTGGCGTCGGTCCGTCGCCGCTTGCCGGAAGACCTGTGCCGTTGTTGTTCGAGATGGCGGGGTCATCGGCGGCCGACCGAATGCCGGTCGGCCGCCGATCGCGACGGCGGTCAGCGCAGACCGCCACTCGCGAAGATGTTCTCACCCGTGACGAAGCGCGCCTCGTCGGAGGCGAGAAACGCGACGACCTCGGCGATGTCGTCGGGAGCGCCGGCACGGCCGAGCGGTGTCTGCGAGACGATGCCGGTTTCCATCTCCGATCCGGCGATGCCGGCGGTCACGGTGCCTTCCGTGACCACGAAGCCGGGGCTCACCACGTTGACGCGGATCTTGCGCGGGGCGAGTTCCTTGACGAGAACGTCCGAGATCGCATTCACCGCCGCTTTGGTCGCGGTGTAGACCGCCGTTCCCGGCGAGCGCAGGCTGGTGATCGACGACGAGATGTTGATGACGCTGCCGCCTTCCCGGAGGTGCTTCGTCGCCGCCTGCGTCGTCAGGAGAACACCCAGCACGTTGACGTCGAACTGGCGGCGGTAATGCTCCTCGGTCACGGCCTCCACCGGCGAGAATTCAAAGATGCCGGAATTGTTGACCAGGATGTCGAGCCCTCCGAAACTGGACAATGCGGCCTCGATCAGGCCCTGCGCGTCGGCGGCTTTGGAGACATCGCCCTTGACCGCGACGGCCTTGCCCCCGGCCGAATTGATGGCCGCCACGACGGCGTCCGCGCCTTCCTTGCCCGATGCATAATTGACGACGACCGCCGCGCCGTCCCTCGCCAGGGCCTTGGCGATCCCTGCACCGATCCCCTTCGACGCGCCTGTGACGACGGCGACCTTGCCATGGAGTCTGGTCATGTCTGCTACCTTGTGTTGCTCGCCCTTGGGCCGGCACCGGAACGGCTGCCTTAGTCCCATAGTTCGATAAAATAGAACTATTGAACGACACGTCAAGCTCCGTTATGGATCGGTGATGAGACCGCTCTTTCACCCCGCTATCGAAGACGTCGCGCCGGAGGCGATCCTTCACGCGCTGTCCGATCCCAACCGCGCGGCGATCCTCGTCAACATCCTGCAGGAAGGCGGCGGCAAAGCCTGTTCGTCGGTCGCGGCCTTGGGCGATCGGGTGATCCCCAAATCGTCGCTGTCGAACCATTTCAAGATCTTGCGGGAAGCCGGACTGATCCGCAGCGAGCGTCACGGCGTGCAGATGCGCAATTACCTGCGGCTGGACGAGGTGAACGCACGTTTTCCCGGGCTCGTGGGTGCGATCATCAACGCCTACGCGTCGGGCGTCGAAGGCGGCTCCGACCCGTCGCACGACCCGTCGCAATGACGGGGGCCGGTCGCCGGAACCCGTCCGGAGAATCACGCCCGCGATCGCATTCTTAACGAAGCGCTATCCATGATCGCGATCAGTCCGGGGCCGGGAGCCCGCTTTCGGGCATACTCTCAGGCGCCGGAGGCCTCATGATCCCCTTGATGTTCGCAGCGATCGGCGGTGGTGCCGCGACGGCGTCGATAGTGATGCCGTTCGGCCCCGTCGCATCGGCCATCGCCGCACCTTTCGGGGGCAGCCTGTGCGCGCTGCTGGCGGCGTTCCACATCGCGCGTCGGCGTGGTCCCGAATGGCAGAGCACGGCCGATCTGGACGAGCAGGCGGATGCCATGGTGGCGGCCCTTCGTGGGATCGCCGCGCAAGCCGAACGCGACCAGGCCGAAGAGGCAGGGCAGGGCGGCAAGGCGCGCGCAGCCTGAAGCCGGACGTCGCGGGCTCTTCGGAGCTGGCCGAGGCCGGCGATGCTCAGACGGCCCCGGCAGGAAACGACCCTTGCAAGGAGCAGTTCGTGCAAGAAGCGCCCCTTGCAGAATGAACATTCCTCCCCCGGCCGCGTTCACACTTCTTGGTCCGGCTAAGGAGTGGCGATGCTCATCGACGAATACCACGAGCCCATTCGACCAAGGCCCCGGCCCAGTGCGACGATGCTGAACGGCACGTTGAACGAGACGGCAAGGAGGCGCCTCGGCGAGGAGCTTCAGGCTCTGTACGAGCCGGTCATCGATGAGCCCCTGGACCCCAGGCTCGCCGAACTCATGGCGCAGCTGGAGACCGATCGGAAGCGGTGACGTCCTGCCTGCGGGGCCGACAATGGCATGGACAGGCCTGGGCCGTCGCTCTCATCCACGATCGATCGGGACGGTGCCGCACCGCAGGAATCGTATCGTCCGACATGCCGATGCTCGTTCGACCGGAACGAATGTCGAGTGTGTTCGCGGTGGCGGCACCGAGGAATGGGCCCTCGCCGCCGACCTGTCGACACTCCGCAACCTCCGGATTTCCCTCTCGCACGCCGCCCGAAACGAGGCGGCGCGCGAACGGTCGTTCAGAAGCTCACCGGCCGCACCCGCTTCACCTGCGGGATCGCCTCGATCTCCGCGCGCACGCTGTCCGAGATCGGCGCGTCGATGGCGCAGAAGCAGATGGCGTTGCCGCCCTCTTCCTCGCGGCCGAGATTGAACGTGGCGACGTTGACGCCGGCCTCGCCGAGGATGGTGCCGAGCCGGCCGATGAAGCCCGGCTTGTCGTGGTTGCGCACGTAGAGCATGTGCGGCGCGAAGGCGGCGTCGATGGCGATGGACCGGATCTCGATGATCCGCGGCTTGCCGTCGTGGAACACCGTGCCGGCGGCGTCGCGCGGCATGTCCTCGGCATCGACGGTGATGCGCACCACCGATTCGTAGTCGCTGGCACCACCCTCGCGCTTGATCTCGTCCACCACGATGCCGCGTTCGCGCGCCAGAGCGGGGGCCGAGACCATGTTGATGTCCTGCAGGAACGGCCGCAGTGCGCCGGTCACCGCGGCGGCCGTCAACGCGCGGGTGTTCATGCCGGCGACGGCCCCTTCGTAGGTGATGCGGATGCCCTTGATCGGCGCGTCGGTGAGCTGGCCTAGGAACGAGCCGAGCTTCTCGGCGAGCGCCACGAACGGCTTCAACCGGGGAGCCTCGTCCGCGGAAATGGACGGGAAGTTGATCGCGTTGGTGATGGCGCCGGTCATCAGGTAGTCGGACATCTGCTCGGCGACCTGCAGGGCGACGTTCTCCTGGGCCTCGTTGGTGGAGGCGCCGAGATGCGGCGTGCAGATCACGTTGGGATGCCCGAAGAGCGGGTTGGTGTTCGCCGGCTCCTCGATGAAGACGTCGAAGGCCGCGCCCGCCACATGACCGGAATCGAGGGCGGCCCGGAGCGCCACCTCGTCCACGAGGCCGCCGCGGGCGCAATTGACGATGCGCACGCCGGGTTTCGTCTTCGCCAGGTTCTCGGCCGACAGGATGTTGCGGGTCTTGTCGGTCATCGGCACGTGCAGGGTGATGATGTCCGCACGCGCCAGCAGGGCGTCGAGCTCGACCTTCTCCACGCCGATTTCGAGGGCGCGCTCGGGCGAGAGGTAGGGATCGTAGGCCACCACCTTCAGCTTGAGGCCGATGCCGCGGTCGGCGACGATGGCGCCGATATTGCCGCAGCCGATGATGCCGAGGGTCTTGCCCGTCATCTCGACACCCATGAAGCGGTTCTTCTCCCACTTGCCGGCCTGGGTCGAGGCATCCGCCTGCGGGATCTGCCGCGCGAGGGCGAACATCATCGCCACCGCATGTTCGGCGGTGGTGATGGAATTGCCGAACGGCGTGTTCATCACGATGACGCCGCGCGCCGTGGCGGCGGGAACGTCGACATTGTCGACGCCGATCCCGGCCCGGCCGATGACCTTCAGCCGGGTGGTCTGCGCCAGCACCTTCTGGGTGACCTTGGTGGCCGAGCGGATGGCGAGGCCATCGTAATGGCCGATCACCGCGGCGAAGCGGTCCTTGTCCTTGCCGAGGTTGGGGAAGAAATCGACGTCGATTCCGCGGTCACGGAAGATCTGGACGGCCGCGTTCGAGAGCGAATCGGAAATGAGCACCTTGGGAGCAGCCATGATGGCCTCCGGCTCTTGAGGAAGGGGGTTGGGGGCAACATCGGGGCCACCCCGTTTCGGGCAGACACCATCGGATCCCGTCCGATCACCTCATCCTGAGGTGCTGCGTTCGCAGCCTCGAAGGAGGGCTCCAGACATCGCAGCGCGAACTGGAGGGCTCCTTCGAGGCCTCCGCTACGCTGCGGCGCCTCAGGATGAGGGTGCGGTTCGGATCGGTGTCGTCACGCGGCGCACGTGAGACAACGTGCGCCGGCGAAGGCGTCGTTGCCTCAGGCCGCCTTGGCGAGCTTGGCCTTCTCGGCGGCGTAGGCCCAGTCGAGCCACGGCATCAGGGCCTCGAGATCCGAGGTCTCCACCGTGCCGCCGCACCAGATGCGCAGGCCGGCCGGCGCGTCGCGATAGGCGCCGATGTCGAAGGCGATGCCCTCCGCGTCGAGGGTATCGGCGATGCCCTTTGCCACCGAGGCCACCGATGCGTCGCCCTTGGCCAGCACGTCCGGATCGGTGATGACGAGGCAGACGCCGGTGTTCGAGTATGTCGCCGGATCGACGGCGAGGTGGCCGATCCACGGGGTCCGCGCCACCCAGTCGTGGACGACCCTGGCATTGGCGTCGGCGCGGGCATGGAGCGCGTCGAGACCGCCGATGCCTTGCGCCCAGCGCAGGGTGTCGAGGTAATCCTCCACTGCCAGGAGCGACGGGGTGTTGATCGTGTCGCCCTTGAAGATGCCCTCGATCAGCTTGCCGCCCTTGGCCATGCGGAAGACCTTCGGGATCGGCCAGGCGGGGGTGTTGCTCTCGATGCGCGCCACGGCGCGGGGCGAGAGCACGAGCATGCCGTGCGCGGCCTCGCCGCCCATCACCTTCTGCCAGGAGAAGGTGACGACATCGAGCTTCGCCCAGTCGAGGGGCATCGCGAAGGCGGCCGAGGTCGCGTCGCAGATGGTCACGCCTTCGCGGTCGGCCGCGATCCAGTCGCCGTTCGGCACGCGCACGCCGGCGGCGGTGCCGTTCCAGGTGAAGATGACGTCGTTTTGCAGGGTGTCGATCGCCGCGAGGTCCGGCAGCACGCCGTAGGGCGTCTGGTGGACGATGGGCGAGATCTTCAGTTCCTGCAGCGCGTCGGTGACCCATTCGGAGCCGAAGGCTTCCCAGGCCGCGACCTCGACCGTCTTCGGGCCGAGCATCGACCACATGGCCATCTCGACGGCGCCGGTATCCGAGGCGGGGACGATGGCGATGCGGTAATCGGCCGGCACGCGCAAAACGGTGCGGGTGAGCTCGATGGCCTCGACCAGCTTGGCCTTGCCGGCCGGCGAGCGGTGCGAGCGGCCGAGAGCGGCGTTCTGAAGGGCCTGGAGGGTCCAGCCGGGACGCTTGGTGCAGGGGCCGGACGAGAAATTCGGCACGCGGGGGCGCGCGGTGGGACGTGTCATGACGATGGTCCATCCTTACAGATGAATGCTCCTCGTTGGGGAGGAGTGGCCCGGCGCTGCCAATGCGCCTCCATCGCCGATTTAGCAAGATGCTGCGTCGATAAATTCAGTCCCGCCCGACGCAAAGACAGGTGGTTTTTCGATCAAGTCTTTGAGAATCAGGCCTTTGTCGAAGGCGACTTGTCTGGGGAGGGCGACTTGTCTGTGCTCGCGAGGTCCGGGCGCCGCTCCCGCGTGATCCGCTCCGCCTCCTGCCGCCGCCAGCGCGCGATGGCGCCGTGGTTGCCGCCGTTCAGGATGTCGGGAATCGCATGGCCCTCCCAGTCCCGCGGCCTCGTGTAATGCGGGTATTCGAGGAGGCCGCCCTCGAAGCTCTCCTCCTCTCCCGAGGCCGACTTGCCCATGACGCCGGGCAGGAGCCGGATGCAGGCATCGAGCACCACCATCGCCGCCATCTCGCCCCCGGAGAGGATGTAGTCGCCGATGGACACCTCTTCGAGGTTCCGCGCGGCGATCACGCGCTCGTCCACGCCCTCGAACCGGCCGCAGACGATGACGAGCCCCGGCCCCTCCGCGAGGTCGCGGACGCGGCGCTGCGTGAGGGGGCGACCGCGCGGGCTCATCAGCAGGCGAGGGCGGGTGTCGCCGGGGGCGGCCGCCGCGTCGATGGCGGCGCCGAGCACGTCGCAGCGCAGGACCATGCCGGCCCCGCCGCCGGCCGGCGAATCGTCGACGGCCCGGTGCCGCCCGATCCCGTGCTCGCGGATCTGCCGGGCTTCGAGCGCCCAGGTCCCGCGCGCCAGCGCATCGCCGGACAACGAGATCCCGAGCGGCCCGGGGAACATCTCTGGGTAGAGGGTGAGGATCGTGGCGTCCCACGGCTTCGTGGTCATGGGCTCGTCGTCTTGGCTTGGTCGTCTTGGCTGCGCTGGTTCATCGCGCTTGATGGCGGCTGTGGCCCGCAAGGGTCAACAGCCAAGGGTCGACAGGCAAGGGTCGACAGCCAAGGCGCAGCAACCATGGGTCGGCATCTTCGGCCGCGCGTCCCGCAGGGCGTCGGTGACGGAGGCGGCACTTCCGCCGGCCTTCGCGGGTTGTCGGCAGATGAAGCGCTTCTCCATCGTCGTCACCTCGCTCGCCCTGGCTCTCGCTGCGCATGCCGCGGAGCCGCTGGCGCCTCCCGGCACCCCGGCCTCCGCCTTCCCGAAGCCGGACAGGCCGGTGGCGGAGATCATCGCCCCGCTCTGGGCGTCGGAGGCCGAGCGGGACAAAGTCGACGAAGTCGGGCAGGTGGCGCGGCTGATGGCGATCGCGCCCGGGGAGACGGTCGCCGATATCGGCGCCGGCAGCGGCTATTACACGATGCGCCTCGCCGAGCGGGTCGGAGCGACGGGCCGCATCTTCGCGGAGGACGTGACGCCGGCCTATCTCGCCGACCTGTCGGCGCGGGTCGGCAAGGCCGGGCTCGGCACCGTCACGATCGTGCGCGGAGAGCCGCACGATCCGCGATTGCCGCCGGCCTCCGTCGACGCGGCCGTGCTGGTCCACATGTATCACGAGATCAGCCAGCCCTACGGCCTGCTCCACAACCTCGCCGCCGCGATGAAGCCCGGTGGCCGGGTCGGGATCGTCGATGCCGATACCCTGCCGTCGCGTCACGGCACGCCGCCGGCCCTGCTCCGATGCGAACTGGCGGCGGCGGGCTATCGCGAGACGGGCTTCTCGGTGCTGAAGGGCGGGGTCGGTTATCTCGCGATCTTCGAAGCCCCCTCCGTCGCCGATCGGCCCGATCCGGCGGGCATCGTTCCCTGCAAAGACTTGGCGACCCGATCCCGCGGCAAGTGACGCATCGGCCGGCAAGTGACCCATCGCCCGGCAAGTGATGCATTCCGCGATTCACCTTTCGGTAGCGGCGGGGTCCTACGGTGGCGCCGCGATACGAAACGGGCAGGAGTCGCGCGCGTGGTCCTCACCTATTGGCTCGATCAGCCTGTCTGGCTGATGTTCGCGATGCTGGGTGCGATCTTCGCCGCCTGCATGAGCGTGCTCTGCCTCCTGTCGGCACTGCCCGTCTCGCGTCCCGGCATGTTCAAGCTCGGGCTCGGCATCGTCGCTCCCTATTTCAACGCCATCTCGGTGATGCTGGCGCTGCTCACCGGTTTCGTCGCCAACGACGCCTGGGAACGCCAGCGGCAGGCCTCGAAGATCGTCCAGTCGGAGAAGACGAACCTCCTGGCCGCGCACGACCTCAGCCTCGCCACCGCCTCGGACATGTCGGAGATCCGGAAGAGGCTGCTCGCCTACACGAACGCGCTGATCGACGACGAATGGCCGAAGATGGCGATGGAGGAATCCTCCACGGCGGCGAGCGAGGCCCTGGGCCGGTTGATGCAGGCGGTGGCCGATCCGCGTCACACCAACGAGGCGGGGGCGGCGGCCCATTCGGCCCTTCTCGATGCGGTGATGAACCTGCGGGCGGCGCGGGGGGACAGGCTGGGCCTCAGCGAAGCCCATGGCGACCAGTCGAAATGGCTGACGCTGATGGTCCTGGCGATCCTCACCCTGATCTCCATCGCCCTGATCCACGTGGACAAGCCGGTACCTCAGGCGGTGACGATGATCCTGTTCTCGATCGCCACGGTGACGACGCTCGGCGTCATCGCCATGCACGAGCGCCCGTTCGATGGGCCGATGCCGATGAGCGCCGCGCCGCTGGAGACCGCCCGCTCCGTGATGATAGGGCCGGCGCAGTAGGCGTCAGGCCGGCTCATCCGGCGGCTTCGGGCCGGCGGGCGCGAACAGATCGTCCGGCGGATCGATGACGATCCGCCCGTTCGCCACGTCGAGGGTCGGGACGAAGGCCTTGGTGAAGGGGAGGAGGGCGGTGGGGCCGCCGAGGGCCGGCTTGATCTCCAGGAGATCGCCGCCGCCGTAATTCGGCACGTCGGTGACGGTGCCGATGATGGTGCCGGACGTGTCGACGGCATCGAGGCCGACGAGATCGGCGGTGAAGAACTCGTCCTCGTCCTCCACCTCGCCGAGGCGCTCGCGCGGCAGGTAGATCGCCAGACGGTTCAGGGCCTCGGCCCCGTTGCGGTCCGAGACGCCCTTCACCCGCACCACGAGGAGGTCGGGCGAGGTGCCGCCGGCCTGCCGCACGTCGGTCAGTTCGATGCGCTGGCCGCCGGCGCCGATCAGCGGCCCGTAGGAGGCGATCGCCTGCGGATCGCCGGTATAGGATTTCAGGCGGATCTCGCCGTTGAGCCCGTGCGCACGGCCGAACTCGCCCATCTGGACGAGGCTCGGATCGGTGGACGGGAGCGGGACTTCCGGCATCGGCCTGGGCCGGTGCGCGGAGGTCGCCGAGCCCGTGCCGATGCGGCTCGGGCGGTCGCGACGGCCGCCATCGCCGGTGGGATTGCTGCCTCCGGGACGGCGCGCCATCGCGAAGTCGCCTTACGCTGCGGCGTCTTCGGCCGGGGCGGCGGCCTTCTCGGCGCGCTTGGCGGCACGCTCCTTGGCCTTCTCGCCCGGCTCGGCCTTCTGCGGGTTGTTGCGCGCGGGGCGCTTGGCGAGGCCGGCGGCGTCGAGGAAGCGCAGGACGCGGTCGGTGGGCTGGGCGCCCTTGGCGAGCCAGGCCGAGATCTTCTCCGACTCGAGCACGATGCGGGCCGGATCGTCCTTGGCCTTCATCGGGTCGTACACGCCGACCTTCTCGATGAAGCGGCCGTCGCGGGGGGCGCGGGCATCGGCGACGACGATGCGGTAATACGGGCGCTTCTTGGCGCCGCCACGGGTGAGACGGATCTTGAGGGACATGGTGTGCTCCTAGGGTGTGATGCTTCTCATAAGAAAGAACTGTCTTGCTCTTTCTTTCGTCTTTTCTTCAAAGGTCTTTACACCTCTGATTTTACTCCAAAGATCAGATAGCGAGAAATTTCTTCTCTTGCCCAGAACTTCGATTGTAACTCTGTTCCATTCACGCTTCAGCACAACACGAGACATATCGATAAGAATATCAATTATTTCATTTATATCAGTAGTAACAGCATTTTTACCAGTAGACGCATATATAGATATGCGTCCTCTTATCTCCGATATTAGCGCAATAATGTACCTATGCTCGATTTCGTGATCGTAAAGCTTCAACCTAATATATGCCTCTAATGTTCTAATCCTACCAAATATTTGATCTAATTCTCTATGATATTCAGCCCTCGCTTGATGAGAAAATGCTATATTCGCAGCTTCCTCAATGCAGCCAACAAAATCTGCAATATTCGACCTAAGATCATCAATCCATAACTGTCGAAATTCTGCAATTGCTTTCTTATTATCTGATTTCGTCGATCTTACTGCAATGTATAAAGAAACTAATGCAATCGCCGCTGTTGCAACTCCGACTGCAAAATTTCCAAAATCGATCTGCGCAGGGATACCGAACAACTTCAGACTTTCTGTAGGGCTATCGTCCATCACTTCTTCTTCCCGAACGGGAAACCGCCGAGGCCCGGCAGACCGCCCGGCCCCTTCGGTCCTCCGAGCCCGGGCAGGCTCGGCATCTTTCCGCCGCCGAAGCCCGGCGGCATGGGCGGCAGCTTGCCGCCCATCTGCTTCTGCATGGCCTCGATCTGCTCCGGCGTCGGCTCGGGCATGCCGGGGGGAAGGCCGGGCATGCCGCCTCCACCGCCGCCGAGACCGAACATCGAGCCCAGCGCCTGGCCGATGCCGCGCTTGCCCGAGCCCATCGCCTTCATCATGTCGGCCATGGTCCGGTGCATCTTGAGGAGCTTGTTGAGCTCCTCCACCTTCGTCCCCGAACCCGCGGCGATGCGCTTCTTGCGGGAATTCTTGAGGATGTCGGGATTCTTGCGTTCCTGCGCGGTCATCGATGAGATGATGGCGCGCTGGCGCTTGAACATGTTCTCGTCGAGATTGGCGCCCTCGACCTGCTTCTTCATGGCGCCCATGCCGGGCAGCATGCCCATCAGGCCGCCGATGCCGCCCATCTTCTCCATCTGGGCGAGCTGCATCGACAGGTCGTCGAGGTCGAACTTGCCCTTGCGCATCTTCTCCGCGGTGCGGAGCGCCTGCTCGTGGTCGATGGTCTCGGCCGCCTTCTCCACGAGGGAGACGATGTCGCCCATGCCGAGGATGCGGTTGGCGACGCGGGAGGGGTGGAACTCCTCCAGCGCGTCGACCTTCTCGCCGGTGCCGACGAGCTTGATCGGCTTGCCGGTGACGGCGCGCATGGAGAGCGCCGCACCGCCGCGCGAATCGCCGTCCATGCGGGTGAGCACGATGCCGGTGACGCCGAGGCGCTCGTCGAAGGCGCGGGCGGTGACAACCGCGTCCTGGCCGGTGAGCGCGTCGGCGACCAGCAGCACCTCGTGGGGCTTCGTCGCCGCCTTGACCTCGGCGGCCTCGGCCATCAGGGCCTCGTCGAGGGTGATGCGGCCGGCGGTGTCGAGCATCACCACGTCGAAGCCGCCGAGACGCGCCGCATCCATGGCGCGGCGGGCGATCTGCACCGCGGACTGGCCCTCCACGATGGGCAGGCTGTCGACGCCGACCTGCTTGGCCAGGATCGCCAGCTGCTCCATGGCGGCCGGGCGGCGGGTGTCGAGGGAGGCCAGCAGCACCTTGCGCTTGTCGCGGTTGGTCAGGCGCCGGGCGATCTTGGCGGTGGTGGTGGTCTTGCCCGAGCCCTGCAGGCCGACCATCAGGATGGCGACGGGGGCGGGGGCGTTGAGATCGATCAGGCCGGCTTCAGAGCCGAGCATCGCCACGAGTTCGTCGTTGACGATCTTCACGACCATCTGGCCGGGCGTCACCGACTTGACGACGACGGCGCCCACCGCCTTCTCGCGGACCTTCTCGGTGAACCCGCGCACCACTTCGAGGGCGACGTCGGCCTCGAGCAGCGCGCGGCGCACCTCGCGGAGCGCCGCGGTGACGTCGGCCTCGGTGAGGGCGCCGCGGCGGGTCAGTCCGGAGAGAATACCGGAGAGGCGGTCGGACAGGCCTTCGAACATCGCGTGAGTCTCCCGACGCCTACTGGAACAGGCCGGCGGACGAGACGCGGCGCGCCTGGAGCGCGGCCTCGAAGGCGTTGACCGCCGCCGCGAACTTGTCCCGGCAACCGGGATTGCAGAACCCGACCACGGAACCGTTGTAGAGCGTCAGGGAATCGGCCGCGATCGGCTTGCCCGACCAGGGGCAGACCTCGTTGACCGCATCCTCGATGCGAAGGGTATCATGCGCTTGCGACAGGGCGGGACTCACGCGTCAGGATCGGCGGGGCGACGGCCTGTCTCCAACGCGAAGCTCGCCCGAGGGCGCATCGCGCTGTCGGGCGTTGACCTCCGGCCTCACAGGGCCGGTCGGCGTTCGTATTGACGACATGTCGTCTGATATGAGGTTGGCGGACTAGTCGGTGAGCCCGCGCGAGTCAAGATAGGGCAAATCGGTGCGCAGGACTTCGCATTCAGCTCGAGAGTGCATCGGCCACCGGGCGTTTCATGCCCGTCCTGTTCCTCGCGCCGTCATTCCGGAGCGCCGGAGGCGAGTCCGGAATCCAGACATACAGGTCCCGCAAGCTCGAAGAACTCCTGAGATTATGGATTCCGGGCTCTGCTGCGCAGCCCCGGAAAGACGGACGCCAATCGATCACCGTAGAGAACCGACTCAGGAACTCGTCTTCAGGGCCTTGAATGGCCCTGAGATGTCGACACGATCACCGATCCTCGAATTTCGGCTTCCGCAGTTCCGCCTGGAGTTTCAGCACCTCGTCCAGGGTCATCGACCGGCTGCTCCAGTTCGTCTCCATGATGTTGATCGCGGTGAAGCTGTAATGGGCCTTGCCGCCATAGGCGTCGAACGCCGTCCCGTCCGGGTCGGGCCCCACCGGCTTGACGTAATCGACCCGGTAGGACGGGTTGCCGCCCTTGCCGGTGACGGCGATGCGGACCGAGGCATTGCCGTGCCGCTTCTGGCAGAAGCGCATGTTGGTCAGCATCCGGCTCAGATAGGCATCCGCCTCCTCCAGGTTCGGGACGACGTCCGCGAGGATCGCGTCCGGGGCGAGGTGCGTCTTCTTGATCATGTCGGTCCGCTGGTTGGGTGCCGCACCATAGGCACACCCTTCGGGCGAGGCGAGACCTGCCGGGCAGCGAGACCTGCCCGCCGGCGAGACCTGCCCGCCGACGAAGGGTCAGCCCTCGACGAGTTCCCGCACCGGCACGGTCGCGGCCGGCGCTGCGGCCACATCCGCCAGGATTTCGTAGGAGCGCACGCGCGCGGCGTGATCGTGGATGGCGCTGGCGATCATGAGCTCGTCCGCCCCGGTCTCGGCGATCAGGGCGGCGAGACCGCGACGCACCGTCTCCGGCGAGCCGACGATGGCGCGGGCGAGCATGCCCGAGGCCTGACGCTTCTCGGACGGCGACCAATAGGTCTCGATATCATCGATGGGCGGCGGCAGCAGGCCGCGCGTGCCGCGGAACATGTTGGTGAATTGCTGCTGCGCCGAGGTGAACAGCCGGCGTGCCTCGCCGTCGGTCTCGGCCGCGACGACGTTGACGCCGACCATCGCATGCGGCCGCTGCGACTGCTCGGAGGGTGTGAAGCGCTCGCGATAGACGGCCAGGGCCTGGAGCAGGGCATCCGGCGCGAAATGCGAGGCGAAGGCGTAGGGCAGGCCGAGCATGGCGGCGAGCTGCGCGCCGAACAGGCTCGATCCGAGAATCCAGAGCGGCACCTTCGTGCCGGTCCCCGGCACGGCCTGGATCGCCTGGCCCGGCGTCGCGTCGCCGAGCAGGGCCTGGAGTTCGAGGACGTCCTGCGGGAACTGGTCCGAGGTCTCCGGCGAGCGGCGCAGGGCGCGCAAGGTGCGCTGGTCGGTGCCGGGGGCCCGGCCGAGGCCGAGATCGATCCGGCCCGGATACAGGGTCTCCAGCGTGCCGAACTGCTCGGCGATGACCATGGGCGAATGATTCGGCAGCATGATCCCGCCGGCCCCGACGCGGATGCGGCGCGTGCCCGCAGCCACGTGGCCGATGACCACGGACGTCGCCGCGCTGGCGATGCCGACCATGTTGTGGTGCTCGGCGAGCCAGTAGCGCTCGTAGCCGAGGCGTTCGGCGGCTCTCGCGAGATCGAGCGTGTTGCGCAGCGCATCCGCCGGCGTCGAGCCCTGCGGCACGAAGGCGAGGTCGAGAACGGAGAGAGGGATCATGACTCGCTTGTCCGTATGCGTGTGCGACCGGCTTGCGCCGGCCCGAAACGTCCCCCCGCCTCGAGACATCGCGACGCCACCGCCGCTGCGCAAGCGGCGCCCGGAGCCGGCGTGGCATGCGCGCCGGTCGGCTCGGGCGATGCGGGACGGGACACGACGCCGCTCCGACCTATATGGCTGACCTCCGACGACCCACTCCGAACCCGAGCAACGCCCCCGTGTCTCCCGGATACCTGCCCTTCGCCGGCGCCCTCGATCTCCCCGCCTATACCTGCGACAATTGCGGGTACTGGCAGCGCCATTTCGAGCCGCCGGCCTCGTGCCCGATGTGCCTCGACGCACGTCACGTGGTGCCGCAGAAAGGCTGGCGGTTCTGGAGCGAGCGCGAGGCGCAGGCGCGCTTCCCATGCCATTGGGAGGAGCTGGAGCCGGGAATCTGGCGCTTCTGGAACGATCCCGTCTCCGGCATCGGCCCCAGCGCCTACCTGATCCAGACGCCCGCCGGGAACATGGGGTTCGAGGCCTGCCCGGTCTTCAGCGAAGCGGCGCTGAAGCACATCGCCGCGCTCGGCGGCATGCAGGTGCTGTCCTCCTCGCATCCGCATGCCTACGGAGCGCTGGTGCAGCTGCAGGACCGGTTCGACCCGGAGCTCTGCCTGCCGGCCGCCGATTTCATCTGGAGCGCCGCGCTCCAGGTCTCCTGGCCCTACGACGATTTCCTCGAACCGCTCCCCGGCCTCGAACTCCACCGCACCGCCGGGCATTTCGACGGCCATGCGGTCCTGTTCGACCGATCGCGAAAAATCCTGTTCTGCGGCGACGCCCTGAAGTTCGAGCTCGATCCGAACGACTTCCGCCGGGCCGAGACGATCTCGGCCCACAAGGCCTTCGTGCGCGGCGTGCCGCTCACCACGAACGAGCTCCGGCGCTACCGCGACGTGTTCGCCCAGCTCGACTTCACCCAGACCTGGACGCCGTTCGAGCCGGCCGCCAATTGCGGCCGGGCGGAGGTGCTGGCGCTGATCGACGGCATGCTGGCGACCCGCCCGCATGCCGCCCCCGTCAGGCTCGACAGCCTCCGGCGATAGGTTAGGCTCGCTTGGGTCAGCCCCGCTTGGCGGTCTGGCCGAACATCACCTTCTTGGCGTCCTCGCTCATGGTCTTGCCGTGGTCGGGGTTGACCTCCGGCGCGCGGGCATAGGCTGCCTTCGTGGCCGGACGCTCGGCGATGGCCGTGAACCAGCGTTTGAGATGAGGGAAATCGTCGAGATTCTGGCCCTGCTTCTCCCACGGCACGATCCACGGATAGGAGGCCATGTCGGCGATGGAATAGGCGGGCCCGGCGACGAACTCGCGATCGGCGAGCCGGTGGTCGAGGACACCGTAGAGACGGTTCGTCTCCTTCACGTAGCGCTCGATGGCGTAGGGGATCTTCTCCGGCGCGTATTGCGAGAAATGGTGGTTCTGGCCGAGCATCGGGCCGAGGCCGCCCATCTGCCAGAACAGCCATTGCAGCACCTCGGCCCGCCCCGGCAGGTCGGCGGCGATGAAGCGGCCGGTCTTCTCGGCGAGGTAGAGCAGGATCGCGCCCGATTCGAAGAGCGTGATCGGACCGCCCCCTCCCGGCGGATCGTGGTCGACGATCGCCGGCATCCGGTTGTTGGGGGAGATGCACAGGAAATCGGGCTTGAACTGGTCGCCCTTGCCGATGTTCACCGGCTTGATCGTGTAGGGAAGCCCGGCTTCCTCCAGGAACATCGTCACCTTGTGGCCGTTCGGCGTCGGCCAGTAATGCAGGTCGATCATCGGGGTCCCTTCCAGCGAGCCGCGGAACAGGGAGCGGCCCATGACGGCGAGGTGGAGACCGGCCGCATCGCAATCAAGCGGTCGCCATTCGCTCGAATGCGATGGATTTCGCACCCGATCGATTCACGGAATGCATGCTTGCATCGTCGCTTGCCAGGGAGACGACCCGATGATCAGCGCGACTTCCATCAGCAGCGGCGGAATGGCGGTGGCCGCCCAGCGCTTCAGCAGCGCGGCGGAATCGATCGCCACCCTCGGCACCAGCCTGCCGAGCCCGACCCAGGTCGATCTGTCGAGTTCGGCGGTGCGGTTGATCGAGAGCAAGGCGGAGTTCGGCATCAACGCCGCCGTGCTGAAATCGTCCCTCGACACCGACAGGCGCGTCCTCGACATCCTAGTGTAGCGCCACGGGCCGAGACCGACGACGGGGCACTCTCCTCGACGGGAGGATCCGACCGATGACGATCACGGTTACGCTGAATTCGCTCGGGATCCTGAAGGCGATCGCCGTCGTCACGAACGCCCGCGCCGACGCCTCGCCGAGGGCGGAGGCCGAGCCGAGATGGGTATCCGTCAATGTGGGCGCTTCGACCGTCCAGAATTCATCGGGGCGACCGGCAGGTCAGGATCGCATCGTCGACGTGATGGTCTAGTGACGGATCGACGTTCCGAGAAATTTAACCGGCCGCGTCGAGAGTCGGCGTCAGGTTGGATCGGGATACATCACGTGACTACCAATCGGCGCAGCGCTTCACGGAAGGATGCATTTCGCGTCGGCGCGCTTTCTTTCGGCGATCGGCAGGCGGACATCGATTGTCTCGTCTGGGATCACTCCGAAACCGGCGCACAGATCGAGGTCGAGACCCCGGACGCGGTCCCCGACCAGTTCGTTCTCGTCATGACGGCCTATGCCAAACCGCGGTCCTGCACGGTGGTGTGGCGGAGGGAGCGCAAGCTCGGCGTGGCGTTCACCCTGTGAGGGCGGCCCGCCGAGGCCGCCTCGGACACGCTGGATCGGAGACGAAAAAGTCAGGCCATCCTCGATCATCACGCCGCATATCGGTTCGATGCGCTTGCTGTTTCCCGTCGGAGACCGTACTTCGGCACCAGCGCGCGAGCGTGTCGGGGTGTAGCGCAGCCTGGTAGCGCATCTGGTTTGGGACCAGAGGGTCGTAGGTTCGAATCCTATCGCCCCGACCAATCGCGTGTTCGTCGGCCGTTCCCCATTGCAGGAGCTATCGAATCCACGATGCCGAGCGCCCGGATCTACCAGCCCGCCAAGGATGCCTCGCAATCCGGCATGGCCCGCACCAAGGCCTGGCTCCTGGAATTCGACCAGAGCTCTCCGCGCGACACCGACCCCCTGATGGGATGGACCGGATCGTCGGACATGCTGCAGCAGGTCCGCCTGTCGTTCGAGACGCAGGAGGAGGCGGTGGCCTACGCGACCCGCAACGGCATCACCTACCGGGTCGAGCAGCCGCAGAAGCCGGTCATCCGCAAGGGCCTGTCCTATTCGGACAATTTCAAGTTCAACCGCACGGCACCCTGGACGCATTGAGCTCCGGGCACACGCGCGATCAGATCTGGATCAGGATCGTGACCGCGCCGAAGACCAGCACCGACGCCACGGCGACGGCGAGCAGGATCAGTGCGGCACGGGATTCGCGTAGGTCGTCGTCTATCATGTGCCTCAGTGTATAGCGCGGGTCTCGAAAATGGGAACGCGATGTCGGGAGGATGCGCCATCGGAAACCTCTGGCAAGCGAATCATCGCTGTTGTTGAAATGAGCGTCCCGCCACGGATGATGCAGACGTCGGCAGAGATTTCATCGAGTTATGTGACGATGTCGGGCCACCGGCGTCGGGGAGTTGCGACGCGTGAGACTCCGCTGACGGGTCGATCGCTCCCATACACGTCGTCCCGCTCTCGACGCCCATCGCCCCGTTCGTATGGATCGGGAATCGATTTTCGAGCGGCCGAGGTCGGGCGTGGTCTGGCGTGCCCGGTCATATCGAGCTACGCCGCCCCCCGGCGGGCACCGGACATCAGCGGATCAAGACGCGTCGTGGAATGCATTCGATGACTCTTCCTGCGGAAGTACTGTCTCCTTTACCGGACGCGCAATCGTCGGCCCCGTCTTCCGGCGGCAGTAAGATCTTACAAAGGGTCGAGGCACTTGCCGCGAAGGGCAGGTGGCGCAAGGTGATCCTGACGATAAGAAACGACGCGGACGCGGCGGATAACCAGCAACTCCTCGGCCATCGACTGCATGCGGCAGCGGAACTCGGCAACAAGGTCGAGATCAGGTTCTGCCAAACGGCGATCGCCGAACTCGGCAACATCGGTGATCGGATCAAGCTTGCAGCGATGCTGCTCAATTTGCACAGCCCCATCCAAGCCGCTGCAATCCTGGCGAAACTTCCTTCCGACTATGGAACGCCGCGGACGAGGCAGATCGCGAAACGGATTCGCCGCGCCACGAAGGATCGCAGGGCTCGCAAGCAGGCCCGCCGGTTCGTCGCTCCCGCCCCTCATGCACCACAGAACGAACCCGTCGTTCATCGATTCCCCGGGATTCTCGACGACGTTCGCGTACCGCCCTCGCGATTGGAGATCGTGCGCCTCGATGGCGTTGCGCCGGAGATCGAAGAGCGGCTACGGGCGATATCGGCTCAATTCGCCGAAAATCTCACGCGGGCAGACAAATTTCCCTTCGTCAGCGAATACAGAGATGTCTTCATCAATGAAATGGGACAGATCTGGACTGAAGACGGCAGTGCTTCTCATTCTTCCGGCCGCCCTATCCCCGCGCTGAGGGATCCGACATCCGTCCCGATCTACGACGAAGCCATCAGCTGCACCGGGCCGCACAAGGGCTATTTCGAGTGGCTCGTCAAGCGCCTGAGCGGGCTGAGCTGGCGGCTGGCGCCGGATACGCCGGATTGTCCGATCCTCCTGCGCAAGGAACACAGGGGGCTGGCGTCGGACGCGCTCGGTGCACTCGGCATCTCCGAAGACAAGATGATCGCAGTCGAAGGTCCCGTCTTCTGCCGGCGGCTGTACGTAGCGACTTCGTCGATCGCCAATCTGGCTCGGACGGACGCCTATGCACGCGTCTATGCCGAACTGATCGCCATCGCCGATCGTCGGAACGATCACGAGACACCACGCCGGTTCTATATTTCCCGCCGGGACTCGGCGCGCCGCTCGATGACGAACGAAATCGTATTCGAAGAAGCATTGGCACATCGCGGTATCGTGCCGATCTTGCTGAGCAAGCTCACATTGCTTGACAAGATCAACCTGTTCCGCAATGCGGAATTGGTTGTCGGAGGGCACGGTGCGGGCCTGTCGCATTTGCTGTTCGCAAAGCCCGGCCTCCGCGTCGTCGAGATTCTTCCCGCATCGCCCGCCACGGTCAAGATGCTGGGGGTTCAGAGCTGTTTCACGCGCTTATCGACCGTTTTCGGGCACAATCATACGCTGGTGCTACAGCCAATGAATGCAGCGACATCCGAATGGTCGCCGGATATCGCGGCGATCGATCGCATCCTAGCCGCCGGCTGACGTCGCGGTGCGCCACACGGTTTCGGGGGAGTAAGTATGAAGGCGGTCATCTTGGCGGGCGGGCTCGGCACCCGTCTCAGTGAGGAAACCTCGACGAAGCCCAAGCCGATGGTCGAGATCGGCGGGCGTCCGATGCTGTGGCACGTCATGAAGATCTACGCCGCCCATGGCGTGAACGACTTCGTGATCTGCTGCGGTTACAAGGGCTACATCATCAAGGAATATTTCGCCAACTACCAGAACCACAACTCGGACATGACGGTGGATCTGGAAAAGGGCGAGATCATCTATCACCGCCGCTGGGCCGAGCCCTGGCGTGTCACGATGGTCGATACGGGCGAGGAATCGATGACGGGCGGGCGTCTGCTCCGTGCCGCCGATCACGTCCGCGACGAGGAGAACTTCTTCTTCACCTACGGCGACGGGTTGGGTGACGTGGACATCACCGCCTCCCTGGCCTTCCATCGCGAGCACGGTCGCCAGGCCACGCTCACCGCCGCCTATCCGCCCGGCCGTTTCGGTGCGCTCGGCATCCACGACAAGGTCGTCACCAACTTCGAGGAGAAGCCGAAGGGTGACGGATCCATGATCAACGGCGGCTTCTTCGTGCTGTCGCCGAAGGTGATCGACCGCGTGGCGGACGACACGACGGTGTGGGAGCAGGAGCCGCTGCGGGGCCTCGCCAAGGATGGGGAGCTCATGGCGTTCGAGCATCGCGGCTTCTGGCAGCCGATGGACACCCTCCGCGACAAGCACATGCTGGAAGGCCTGTGGGCCTCGGGCAAAGCCCCCTGGAAAGTCTGGTGATGAGCAGCCGTGGAGCGGATTGGTGGCGCGGCAAGCGCGTCTTCGTCACCGGTCATACCGGGTTCAAGGGTGCGTGGCTGTCCCTGTGGCTGACGCGCTGGGGCGCTGACGTCACCGGATTGTCGCTCGCCCCCCCGACCCAGCCCAGCCTGTTCGAGGAGGCCGATATCGCCTCGCGGATGACGTCGCATATCGGCGACATCCGGGACGCCGAACTGGTGAAGCGCCTGATCTCCGAGGCCCGGCCCGAGATCGTGCTGCACCTCGCGGCCCAGCCCCTCGTCCGGCTCTCCTACCGCGAACCCGCTGAGACCTACGCCACCAACGTCATGGGCACGATCCACGTGCTGGAGGCGATCCGCGCGACGCCGTCGGTGAAGGCGGTCGTCGCCGTGACCAGCGACAAGTGCTACGAGAACCGCGAATGGCCCTGGGGCTACCGCGAGAACGACCCGATGGGCGGGCACGACCCCTACAGCAGCAGCAAGGGGGCGTGCGAGATCGTCATCGCGTCCTGGCGCAAGTCGTTCTTCTCCGCTCCGGATTCGGCACGGGTCGCCTCGGTGCGGGCCGGCAACGTCATCGGCGGCGGCGACTGGGCGGAGGATCGGCTGGTTCCCGACATCCTGCGCGCCTTCGAGGCGGACCGGCCCGTGGTGATCCGCAATCCGGGGGCGACCCGGCCGTGGCAGCACGTGCTGGAGCCGATCGGCGCCTATCTGCAGATCGCCGAGAACCTCTACGAGGACGGAGAGGCCTGGGCCGAGGGCTGGAACTTCGCCTGCGATTCGGACGACATCCGCCCGGTCGGCTACATCGTCGACAAGATGGTGTCGCTCTATGGCGGCACCGCGCGGTGGGAGCTCGACGCGGAAGGCCACGTCCATGAAGCGCATTCGCTCTCGCTGGATTGCTCGAAGGCGCGCCAGCGTCTCGGCTGGCGGCCCACATGGCGGCTGGACCGGACCCTGGAACGGATCGTCGACTGGTCGCAGCGCCGGCTCGCCGGCGAGCCGGTGGGCGCCTTGAGCGAGGCGGAGATCGACCTGTTCCTCGCCGACATGGCTGCGCGTCCGTGATGCGGCGCGGCCTGTGCCGGTCGCGCTGAGGGATGGTCTCGTGCGGGTAGCGATCACCGGAGCCTCCGGCTTCCTGGGTAGCCGGGTGGCCGCCGCGCTCTCGGCGCGCGGCGACGACGTCGTCGCCCTCCTGCGGCCCTCCTCGGTGGCGGCTCCGGGAGGCGGGTCCGTCCTCCGCTACGCCAGTGCGGACGAGGCCGGCCGGCACGTCGAGGCGCTCGCGCCCGACGTGCTGATCCACATGGCCGCGGCTCAGGGGCGACGCGGCGAGCGCGCGGCGGCCATGGTCGATGCCAACGTGACCCTCGGTGCCGCCCTGCTCCAGGCGATGCGCCCCGGAACGCTGTTCATCAACACCGACACGACGCTGCCGCCTGAGGTGAATCTCTACGCGCTCACCAAGCGCCAGTTCGCCGATCTGGCCCGGCTGCTCGTCACGCAGGAAAAGTCGGGCGCGCATGTGGCGAACGCCCAGTTGCAGATGATGTACGGGCCGGGCGACGATCCGGCCAAGTTCGTTCCGTCCCTCGCCCTGCAGCTCGTGGAGAACGCGGCGCCCCTCGTGACGACGCCGGCGACGCAGCGGCGCGATTTCATCCACGTGGACGACGCGATCGCGGCGGTTCTCACGCTGGTCGACGCCCGCACGCGGCTCGCCCCCTGGCAGGACGTCCCGATCGGCGCCGGACGCGCAGTGCCCCTCGGCGATTTCATCGCGCGCGCGATCGCCATCAGCGGATTCGATCGGCCGTGGCAGAAATCGCTTCCGCCACGGCCGGGAGAACCGGCGGAAATGGTGGCCGACACGTCGATCCTGCGGGGCCTGGGCTGGACCCCGCGGGTGACGCTCGACGACGGGATCGCGCAGCTGATCGGCGACGCCCGCACGACCGCGGGCGGTCGCTGACGGAGGCCTCCCACCGGCGGCTCGGCTCAGAGCCGCGCCAGGAGCTCGGCCTTCTTGGCCGAGAATTCCGACTCCGTGAGCACGCCCTTGCGATGCAGGTCGGACAGGCGCTCCAGCGTCGAGATCACGTCGCCGGCGGGGCTCGCGGGCGGGTAGGATTCCGGCTCCGAGACCTGGTGCGAGCTCTGGCGCGAGACCTCCTCGCCGCGCACTGGCATCTCGATCGGCTCGGGGTGGAACGGCTTCGGCTCGATGGCGCGCTCCGGGGTCGGCGCCGTGCTCACCTTCTGCAGCGATTCGAGATCGACATAGCCGTTGCGCCCGCTGAAGCGGAGGCTCTGGCTGCTGCCCTGCTGCTGCGAGACGCCGGAAATGTCGTAACTCCCGGTATCGTAGAGCGTCAGCGATCCGGCGCTCTCCACCGCCAGCAGGCGGCTGTCCGGGAAATAGGCGTAGCGCATGCCGTTCTGCGAGCCCGAGGTGGACGGCCGGCCGAGCTCGGCGGGCCACCAGGTGGCGGGTGCCGCGCCGTCGTCCCAGCCGCCGGGGGGCAGGGATTCGGCGAGTTCGGCGCAGATCGCCGCCACCCGAGACTTCAGGTTCGCGTCGAACATGTTGCCGATCATGGTCATGCCGCCGGACGACCATTGCCCGAAACCGCCGAGTTCGGGATGGTTGAACTGCGCCATGGTGCCGTGGCCCGCCTCGAGGGCGCGCATCAGATGGCGGACGGCATCGATGCTGACGCCGTGCCGGTCGGCGACGGTCTGCAGGACGGAAGGTCTGTCGGGCATGGGCTGGCTCCAGCGAGGCGAGCGGGTCGGGCGCGGCGGGGACGCTCGATCCACCTTCATCCGATCATAGTACGGCGTCTGCGGGAAATAGCGTCCCGCACCGCAAAAAGTTTCTCCCGAAGCGGACCTTACGGCCAAGCGTGAGCGTTCACTCGGCGGATTTCATGCCGTCGGGCTCGGCCTAGAGCTGCGAGCCTCCCCTGGAGTGATCATGGTCGCGAAGAACCCCCAGATGCAGCAGACTGCCGCGCAGACGAAGGCGGCGCGATCGCGCATCCGAGAGGGAGCGCCTTACCCGCTGGGCGCGACCTGGGACGGCCTCGGCGTCAACTTCGCCCTGTTCTCGGCCCATGCGACGAAGGTCGAGCTCTGCCTGTTCGACGATGCCGGCGAGCAGGAGCTCGAGCGGATCGAGCTGCCCGAATACACCGACGAGATCTGGCACGGCTACCTGCCCGATGCCCGTCCCGGCACGATCTACGGCTACCGCGTCCACGGCCCCTACGAGCCCAAGGCCGGGCACCGTTTCAACCCGAACAAGCTGCTGATCGACCCCTACGCCAAGGGCCTCGTCGGCTCGATCACCTGGAACCCGGCCCTGTTCGGCTATCAGATGGAGACCGGCGACGACCTGACCTTCGACGAGCGCGATTCGGCGCCCTTCACCCGGCGCTCGCGCGTCATCGACCCGGCCTTCACCTGGGGCCGGGACCGCAAGCCGCACGTGCCGTGGGAGAAGACGATCTTCTACGAGACCCACGTGAAGGGTTTCACCAAGCTGCATCCGGCCGTGCCGGAGAAGCTGCGCGGCACCTATGCCGGCCTCGGCAACCCGGCGGTGCTCGACTACATCAAGAGCCTCGGCGTGACCTCGGTGGAGCTCCTGCCGGTCCATGCCTTCGTGCAGGACGATTATCTCCAGGAAAAGAACCTGGTGAACTACTGGGGTTACAACACGATCTCGTTCTTCACTCCGGCCCGGCGCTACGCCGCGGTGCCGGATTTCGCCTTCTCCGAGTTCAAGGAGATGGTGGCGCGCATGCACGGCGCCGGCCTCGAAGTGATCTTGGACGTGGTCTACAACCACACCGCCGAGGGCAACGAGAAGGGCCCGACCCTGTCGTTCAAGGGCGTCGACAACGCTTCGTACTATCGCCTCATGCCCGGCGACGAGCGCTACTACATCAACGATACCGGCACCGGTAACACCTTCAACCTGTCGCATCCCCGGGTGCTGCAGCTCGTCACCGATTCCCTGCGCTACTGGGCGACGGAGATGCGGGTCGACGGCTTCCGCTTCGACCTCGCCACCATCCTCGGCCGCGAGCCGCACGGCTTCGACGAGGGCGGCGGCTTCCTCGACACCTGCCGGCAGGATCCGGTGCTCAATTCGGTGAAGCTCATCGCCGAACCGTGGGATTGCGGCCCCGGCGGCTATCAGGTCGGCGGCTTCCCGCCAGGCTGGGCCGAGTGGAACGATCGCTTCCGCGACGACGTCCGCGGCTACTGGCGCGGGGATTCCGGCCTGCTGCCGAGTCTGGCCTCGCGCATCACCGGATCGGCAGACAAGTTCAACAAGCGCGGGCGCAAGCCCTGGGCCTCGGTGAACTTCCTCACCGCCCATGACGGCTTCACCCTGAACGACACGGTCTCGTACAACGAGAAGCACAACCTCGCGAATGGCGAGGATGGCAGGGACGGGCATTCGCACAACCTCTCGAACAATTACGGCGTCGAGGGGCCCACCGACGACGAGGCGATCCGCGCGGTGCGCCTGCGCCAGATGCGCAACATGATGGCGACCCTGTTCCTGTCGCGCGGCACGCCGATGCTGCTCGCCGGCGACGAGTTCGCCCGGAGCCAGGGCGGCAACAACAACGCCTATTGCCAGGACAACGAGATTTCCTGGCTCGACTGGGACGGGATCGGCGAAGAGGGTCGCGACCTCGCCGAGTTCACGCAGCGCCTGACCATCCTGCGCGAGGCCCTGCCGATCCTCACCCGCGGCCGCTTCCTCACCGGCGCCTATGACGAGGATCTCGGCGTCAAGGACGTGACCTGGCTCAGGCCGGACGGCGAGGAGATGTCCTCGGAGAACTGGTCGGATGGCGGCGCGCATTCCATCGCGGTGCTGCTCGACGGTCGCGCCCAGGCCTCGGGCATCCACCGCCGGGGAGGCGATGCGACGCTGCTCATCCTCTACAATTCCTACAGCGACCTCGTCTCTTTCACGCTTCCGAGCTCCGTCGGCGGCGGCGGCTGGACGCGCCTCCTCGACACCAACCTGCCCGACAGCCAGGAGGTCGGCACCTGGGCGATCGGCGACCGTTACGACGTGACGGGACGGTCGATGCTGATGTTCGTCCTCAAACCGGAGGAGACAGACGGCGACGAGGCGACGGAGATGGACCGGTCCTACCAGCACGTGATGCAGGCCTTCGAGCGGGCGAACATCGAGAGCGTGCGTTTCTCTCCCGCATCCGTCTGACGGGCACGCGCTTCGGCGCCGGTGCGGGGATTCGCCTCCCGCATCGGCGCCGTTTTCGATGGAAACGAGTCACTGCCGAATCGTTGGGCCTTGGGGACCGACGTCCGTGAACAGGCCTTGTGAATTGAGCGATGATGACCAGGACACCCGAGAAGCCGCCCGCCGGTAGCCAGCCGCGCGTCCAGACCGGAGCGGCGTCCGAGATCAGCGATCACCACAGCGACATCTTCTTCACGGCCGTCGAATCGACCCGGATGCCGATGGTGGTCACCGATCCGCGGCAGGCGGACAACCCGATCATCTTCACCAACAAAGCCTTCATCGCGATGACGGGCTACCGGGAAGACGAGATCATCGGGCGCAATTGCCGCTTCCTTCAGGGCCCCGATACGGACCGGGCGGTCCTCGCCGAACTCCGCGGGGCCATCGACAACCGCACCGAATTCGCCACCGAGATTCTCAACTACCGCAAGGACGGCTCGACCTTCTGGAACGCGCTGTTCGTGGCGCCGATCTACAATGCGGCCGGCGAGCTGGTCTATTTCTTCGCCTCGCAGCTCGACGTCTCCCGCCGCAGGGACGCCGAGGAGGCATTGGGCCAGGCCCAGAAGATGGAAGCCCTCGGCCAGCTGACCGGCGGGATCGCGCACGATTTCAACAACCTGCTCCAGGTCATCGTCGGCTATGTCGACATCCTCAGCAACGGCCTCGACAAGCCGGACGCGGACCGGAACCGGCTGCGGCGCGCCACCGACAACATCCGCACCGCCGCCGAGCGGGCGACGACACTGACCCAGCAGCTCCTCGCCTTCGCCCGCAAGCAGCGTCTCGACGGCCGCGCGGTCAATCTCAATGCCCTGGTGAAGGGCATGGAGGACATGGCGACCCGGACCTTCGGCGACGCGATCGGCGTGCGGCTCGATCTGCGCGAAGGCCTCTGGAACTGCCGGGTCGACCCGACGCAGGCCGAGATCGCCCTCCTGAACATCCTGATCAACGCGCGCGACGCGATGCCCGATGGCGGCGAGCTCGTCATCTCCACCGAGAACCAGGTCATCGCGGCAAGCGACATCCATGGGTCCGGCCAGCTGCACGAGGGCCGCTACGTGACGGTGACGGTCACCGATACCGGGACCGGAATCCCGCCGACCCTCCTCGCCCGGGTGATGGACCCGTTCTTCACCACCAAGGAGGAGGGGAAGGGGACCGGCCTCGGCCTGTCGATGGTCTACGGCTTCGCCAAGCAATCCGGTGGAGCGGCGCAGATCGATTCCGTCGTCGGCAAAGGGACCAGCGTCCGCCTGTCCTTCCCCGCCGCCGCCGAGGACGACCGCCAGCCCAACCGCACCGACCATCGGACGGTGGACCGCCAGGGAAGCGAGACGATCCTCATCGTCGACGACCGGGAGGACGTCGCCGAACTGGCCCGGACCATCCTGCGCGATTTCGGCTACACGCTGCTCATGGCCAAGAACGGCCGCGAGGCGCTGGACATCCTCGATTCGAGCGGAGCGGTGGATCTCTTGTTCACCGATCTCATCATGCCCGGCGGCATGAACGGCGTCGTGCTCGCCCGCGAGGCAAAGAGGCGGCAGCCGCAGCTCAAGGTCCTGCTGACGACCGGATATGCCGAGGCGAGCCTGGAGCGAACCGATGCGGGGGGGTCGGAGTTCGATCTTTTGAACAAGCCCTATCGCCGTACCGATTTGATTCGCCGCGTTCGCGCCACCCTGGACGGCCCGACCGGCATCAGCTGAGGTTCGGCGACGTCTCGCAAGAGGATCGCGTCGCAAGAGGAGCGCGCCATGCCACGGGGTGACAAGTCGAAATACACGGACAAGCAGGTCCGCAAGGCCGAGCACATCGCGGACTCCTACGAGGAACGCGGCGTGCCGGAGGAGGAGGCCGAGGCACGGGCCTGGGCGACCGTCAACAAGGACGATGGCGGCGGCAAGCATCCAGGCGGATCGGGGAGGGGGAAGACCTCCTCGCATCCGGCGGCGCACAAGGGCGGCGCGGCCGGCGGCAAGGCCTCGGCCTCCCGCACCGCCGAGCAGCGCTCCGCCTCGGCCAAGAAAGCCGCCGCGACCCGCAAGCGCAACGCGGAGGCGGCGAGGCCCGCTTCCTGAAAGGGAAGGGATCGCTCGGCCGATGTCTCGGAGATAACCGCCCGCCCCGGGCTGAATCGTGCACGTCCCTCGCCCTGCAGGCGGGAAGCGGGCCGCGACGACACTGTCGTCGGCGCGGCGAGGCGGCAGCCGAGCTCAGGTCGCCTCCCGGCAAGACGACAGCGGCGTCCTCTCCCAACAAGCTACTGAATTCGCCCCTCTGCTCGAAGGTCCTTCGCGCGGTCCAAGCGGGTTGGACTTGAGACGCGACAAACTCCCTCTCCTGGAAGGAGAGGGAGCCCGTGCTGACCGCGACATGTGTGCGTATCGTGGACCGGCGGGGAGAGGGGAGACCCGCCAATCGTGCTCAGGCCATCGCGGTCTTGAGATTCGCGTCGACCTTGTCGAGGAAGCCGGTGGTGGAGAGCCACTTCTGGTCCGGACCGACGAGGAGGGCGAGGTCCTTCGTCATGAAGCCGGCTTCCACCGTGTCGACGCAGACCTTCTCCAGGGTGTTGGCGAATGTCGCCAGATCGCCGTTGTCGTCGAGCTTGGCCCGGTGGGCGAGGCCGCGGCTCCAGGCGAAGATCGAGGCGATGGAGTTGGTGGAGGTCTCCTTGCCCTTCTGATGCTCGCGATAGTGGCGGGTCACGGTGCCGTGCGCGGCTTCCGCCTCCACGGTCTGGCCGTCCGGCGTCATCAGCACCGAGGTCATCAGGCCGAGCGAGCCGAAGCCCTGGGCCGCGGTGTCCGACTGCACGTCGCCGTCGTAGTTCTTGCAGGCCCAGACATAGCCGCCGGACCATTTGAGGCAGGACGCGACCATGTCGTCGATGAGGCGGTGCTCGTAGGTGATGCCGAGCGCCTGGAACTTCGCCTTGAACTCGGCGTCGAACACCTCCTGGAACAGGTCCTTGAAGCGGCCGTCATAGGCCTTGAGGATGGTGTTCTTGGTGGACAGGTAGACCGGATACTTGCGGGCGAGGCCGTAATTCAGCGAGGCGCGGGCGAAGTCGCGGATCGACTCGTCGAGGTTGTACATCGACATGGCGACGCCGGCCGCCGGGAACTTGAACACTTCCTTCTCGATGACCGTGCCGTCGTCACCCTCGAACTTGATGGTCAGGCGGCCCTTGCCGGGCACTTTGAAGTCGGTGGCGCGATACTGGTCGCCATAGGCGTGGCGGCCGATGACGAAGGGCTGGGTCCAGCCCGGCACGAGGCGCGGCACGTTCTTGCAGATGATCGGCTCGCGGAAGATGACGCCGCCGAGGATGTTGCGGATCGTGCCGTTGGGCGAGCGCCACATCTCCTTGAGCTTGAACTCCTCCACCCGCTGCTCGTCGGGGGTGATGGTGGCGCATTTCACGCCGACGCCGTGGCGCTTGATCGCCTCCGCCGCGTCCACGGTGACCTTGTCGTTGGTCTCGTCGCGGTGCTCGACGCCGAGGTCGTAATAATCGAGGTCGAGGTCGAGATAGGGGTGGATGAGCTTGTTCTTGATCTCGCTCCAGATGATCCGGGTCATCTCGTCGCCGTCGAGTTCGACGACCGGGTTGGCAACCTTGATCTTGTCCATTGCGCTTCAAGCCTTCCGCGTAAAGTCCGTACCGCCCATGCAAGGATTGCCCCAACCGGGCAGCGTCCTCCTCATGGGCCATGCGACCGTGGCAGGGTCATAGCGCGGCCGTGGAATGCAGGAAAGGCGGGCGACCGGATCGGGCGCATGACAATGGGCTCACCTTGTCATCCCGCCGGCACATCCGACTTTCGACGTCCTCGATCGCCGCAATATCAAATAAACCACGTGCCGCTCCAGAAGTGTTTCATCCCCTGAAACTGCGGACGCTCCCGAATTGCAGACGAGCGCAAGCATGCTTTTTTAACGGGACCACGGCGTTCATGGGCGTCTCCAAAACGGCCGACGGCCTTCAAGAAGCGATCCCCGAGGATATGCGCAGCCTTTTCCAGCGATTGAGGTCGGACGCCGGCGGATCGATCCCGATGATTTTCGCGGCTGCGCTCGTGCCGATGCTGGGCCTGATGGGCGGCGCCATCGATTACGGCCGCTCGGTCGTCGACAAGACCGTCCTGGACAGCGCCCTGGACAACGCGGCGATCGTTGCCGCGAAGGCCGCGCAGGATGCCGACGCCAAAGGTCTGCAGAGTGCCGAGATGGCGGTCTACGCCCAGACCATGGCGCTCAAGGCCTTCAACGGAACGCCGAAGCTTCCGGCGAATACGACGCCGGTCATCCGGGTCACCGTCAACAACCGCTCCGTGACCGTGACCGCCGATTATACGTCGAAGACGACCACGACTCTCCTCAAGGTGGTGGGATTCGACAGGATCGATCTGTCCGGGCACGCCGAATCCGTCGTCGACCTGTCGCCCATGGTGGACATCTATCTTCTCATCGACGTTTCGGGCTCGATGGCGCTCGGCGCGACGCAGACGGACATCGATCGGCTCAACGCCGCCTTCGGATGCGCCTTCGCCTGCCATGACGGCGTCAAGGTCAAGAATTCGATCTACGACGCTTATGAATGGGCCGTGCTAAACGGCATCACCCTGCGCACCCAGGAAATCAACAAAGGCATCATCGACTTCGTGAACTGGCTGACGACCCAGGCCTCGGCCTCGAAGCGGATCCGGATCGCCAGCTACTCCTTCAGCAACGACCTGACGAAACTCGTCAACACCACCTCGACCCTCAGCCTCGCGGTGACGAACCTGCCGCAGGCGCCGAACACGTCGAACGAGTACGCGGGCGCGACGCATTTCAAGGAGATCATGCCGGGCTTCGCCAGCGAAGTGGGAAAAGCCGGCGACGGGAAGACGTCGCCGAAGAAGCTCGTGATCATCGCCACGGACGGCGTGCAGGATCCCTCCCGCGCCTGGATATGGGACGTGCCCAAGCGGGCCGAGGTCGCCCCGTTCGCTCCCGCCTCGTGCCGGCTGATCGACAGCTCGGTCTCGGTCAGCGTCCTTTACGCGCCCTACCTGAAGCTGAGCTACGATTGGGGATATCAGGCGACGCTCGGCGCACCGAGTCAGATCTGGGGGGGCGGAACCCGGTTCGACGACATCGTTCCCCAACTTACACGCTGCGCCTCGACCCCGGACCTCTTCGTGAACGCCGCGACGACGCCGTCGATCGGCTCGGCCTTCGTGTCGATCTTCCAGAAATTCACGCAGATCAGGCTGGCGCGATGACGCCGCTCTCGACGCGCCGCGGGTTCCTGCGCGACGAGGGCGGCGTCTCGGCCGTCGAATTCGCCATGATCGGCCCGATCTTCATCGCCCTTCTCGGGGCGGTCATCCAGATCATCCTGATCCTTCTCGTGAGCCTCAATCTCGACATGGGCCTGCAGACGACCGTCCGCACCCTGGTGACGGGCCAGTTCCAGATCGACAACGCGGCGATCAAAGACACGAGCACGTTGCTGGGCAAGTTGCGTGAGCAGCTTTGCGCGAACACGGGAACGTCGTCGGCCGCGTTCTTCAACTGCAACAACGTTCTGCTGGATATCCGCGTCGTCGATACCTTCGCAAGTGTGAGCTCCGCGAACGGCAGTGCCTTGAACACGTCGACGGGCGATTGGCAGGCCGGTTTCGGCACATCCTACACATGCCCGCAGCCGAGCAAGATCGTGGTCGTGCGCGCCGGTCTCAAATATCCGGTCTTCTTCAGCCTGATGAACCCCACCCTCAAGTCTTTCGGCGACGGCAGTGCCCTGGTGCAATCGAACGCCGTCTTCCGGGTCGAGCCGTACCTGTCGGATTCGGGGAACGCGTGCTGAGATCGATAGCAATGGCCCGGCATCGGAACCGTATCTGCTTGGACAGGGCCGCGACCCTCGCGCGCCGGCTGCATGCGTTCCGGGGCGACGACCGTGGGATCGCCCTCATCGAGTTCGCCCTGATCGTTCCCATCCTGCTGGTGATCCTGCTGGCGGGGGCGGAGCTGGTCAACGTGCTGGAGAACCGCCGCAAGGTCGTGCAGCTCACGCGGACGCTGGCGGACCTCACCTCCCTCGGAGACGCGACGAATCCCGTCACCGCCACGACCATGAACAACATCTTCGATTCGTCGGTCGTCGTGCTGGCGCCCTTCGATACGACCGGGGTCAGCATGAAGGTCAGTGCCGTCGGCGTCCCCCTCATCGGGGTGACGACCGTCGCGTTCGTCTGCTCGGGAGCGGCACGCAACGCCACCGCGCGCGGGCGCGGCGTCACCACGGCCATCCAGGTCCCGGAACAGTATCAGTTCAACGGCGCCCGCTGGATCTACGTCGAGGTCTCGATGACGTACACGCCGATTTTCGGATCGAACCTCGCGAAGATCCTGCCGAACCTCAACCTCGCCTTCACGTGGAACGAAACCGCGTCATGGGCGGTGAGGGGCGGTGCAGCCGTCCCCCCCAATACGCAGCAGGAGGTCGTCCTGCCCGGCGGGAATGCCTGCCCCTGAACGGTTGCGCATCGAGCGACATCGGGACTGGACAAGGTCGATGCGAACGGGAATCTGCGCATCCGATCAGACCCACGCAAACATTGGGATTCCCATGAGCGAACGCATCATCCTTCGGGCCGGCGAGGCCCTGGTCGCCGGCGGCCCGCCCAACACCGCCGCCGAGCCGGAGGTCATCATCGGCGAGCTCGACGGTCCCGTGGGCACGGCCCTCGCCACCCTCACCGGCGATCAGGTGGTCGGCCACAGCCGCGTCTTCGCGCTCCTCAACACCGACATCATGGTCCGCCCGGTGACGCTGTGCGTCTCGAAGGTCAGCGTCGAGACCTCGAAATACACCTCGATCCTGATGGGTACGGTGCAGTTCGCCATCGCCAACGGCGTGCTCGACGCCGTGCGCCTGGGCTACATCCCCAAGGAGAAGGCCAACGATCTCGGCATCATCTGCTCGGTCTGGCTCAGCCCCGGCGTGATCGAGGCCGAGACGGTGGATCACAAGGCGCTGTTCGAGATCCAGCGCAAGGGGATGACCGAGGCGATCCGCAAGGCCATGACCAACGAGCCGTCCATCGACTGGCTGCTCGAGAACCAGGACAAGATCGTCCACAAATACTACCAGATGGGCCTCGACGGTAAGATCTGAGCGCCGGTCTAATCGGATTTCCCAGCGGCTTTTCATGTCAAAGCAGATCATCCGATCAGACCACCTCATCCTGAGGTGCCCTTTGCATGAGCAAAGAGCCTCGAAGGAGCCCTCCAGACACCAGAGCGATCCCTGGAAGGCTCCTTCGAGGCCGCTGCGCGACACCTCAGGATGAGGTGAAGCCTTGGAAAAACAACTCAAACCGGCTCCGAGCGCCTTCCTTCCATCACCCCGGCATCACAAGGCGGACTTTTCGTCCGGCCCGCCCCGTGGCAGAGGGCGACGATGATCGCTCCCGTCATCATCCTGGTCGAACCGCAACTGGCCGAGAACATCGGCATGGTCGCGCGCGCCATGGCGAATTTCGGTCTCGCCGAGCTTCGCCTCGTGGCACCCAAGAACGGATGGCCGAAGAAGGGCGTGCGCGAGGCGGCGTCCGGAGCGACGCATGTCCTCGACGGCGCCACCGTCCACGCCACGGTGCCGGAGGCGATCGCCGACCTGAACTACCTGCTGGCGACGACGGCGCGCGAGCGCGGGCAGATGAAGCGGGCTCAGGGCCCCGACGACGCCATGAGGGATGTCGCCTCGCGGCAGGGTCAGCGCGTCGGCGTGATGTTCGGCCGGGAGCGGATCGGCCTCACCAACGACGAGGTCTCGCTGGCCGATGCCATCGTCACCTTCCCGGTCTCCCCGGATTTCCCGTCCCTGAACCTCGCGCAGGCCGTGCTCCTCGTCGGCTACGAATGGCGCAAGGCTTCGGGTCAGGCCAGCCTTCCCTTCACCGGCGAGATGCTCTCGCCGCCCGCCACACGGGAGTCGATGGCGTCCCTGGTCGCGAGCCTGGAAGCCAATCTCGATACGGCCGGGTTCTATCCGCCGGAGAAGCGGGACGTGATCGCCCGCAACATGCGCGACATGCTCCACCGCATGGCGATGACGGAGCAGGACGTCAGGACCCTTCGCGGCGCTCTGCGGGCCCTGAACCGGGTCAAGGCCGGGGATTCATCAATGTGAACGAAAGGGACGCGTCTTAACGGCTACGCGACGATTGCATGAGACTATCGGTCGCCATGTGGAAGAACCGTCTCAGCGCCATCGGCGGCGAATTCGTCTCGGTCGAACGGGAAGCGGCCTTTCAGAAGGAGCGCCTCCCCGAGACCATGCGGCATGCGCGCCTGCTCTTCCTGTTCGCGATCGGGCTCAACACGCTCTTCCTGCTGAGCGACTGGCGTTTCGCCGGTCAGGCCCATTTCTGGGTGGCCGTACCGGCCCGGCTCGGCGTCGTCCTGGTCTCCCTCGTCTGCTTCCTGGCGGCATGGAGGATCTCCACCTTCCGCGGCCTTCAGGCGATCATGGTGACCTGGGAGATCCTGGTCGCCCTGGGGGTCGCCGCCCTGTGCTCGTCGCGCTCCGATATCGCGCTCTTCGTCCTGCTGCTTCTCCCGGCGATCTACATGATCGTGGTGCCGACGAGCTTCGTCTGGAGTGTCACGTCGAGCGTGTTCGCGTCCATCGCGCTGACCGCCGGCTACCTGCTTCCGCCACCGCTGCCCCCGACGGCCCTCGGGATCGTTCTCGCGGTGCTGCTGTCCACGGTCTCCTTGGTGCTGTTCGTGGTGCGGTCGAACCGGCTGAGGCGGCTGGAATGGACCGCGACTGAGGCGGAGCGCCGCGCCAACGCGGAACTCGCCGACAGCCGCCGCCTGTTCGAGACGATGTTCAAGGCCGTCCCGATCCCGATCGTGGTCTCGCGGCAGGAGGACGGCCGAATCGTCGATGCCAACGACGCGGCGACCCGGTTTTTCGGGCTGCAGGACGGCGCGCTCCTGTCGCGCTACCGGACGCGGGACCTGGTCGACAAGGCCTCGCTACGCCTGATCCAGGCCGAACTCGACCGTACGGGCTCGGCGAAGGACATCGAGATCAGCACCGGTCCCATGGGCAGGGCCAGACGGGACGTGATGCTGTCCGCCGTCGCCGTTCAGATGGACGGGGCGACGCGGATCATTTCCAGCCTCGTCGACATCACGAGTCGAAAGGCGATGGAAGAGCGGATCAAGCTCGCCGCGCAGCACGACGTGCTCACCGGGCTTCCCAATCGCGGGTTGTTCCAGACGACCCTCGACGCCGCACTGAGTGCCGCGGAGGTCTCGGGACAGCGCGTCGGCCTCATCCTGATCGATCTCGACGAGTTCAAGGAGGTGAACGACACCCTCGGCCACGAGGCCGGCGACGCCCTGCTGAAGGAGGTCGCCCGCCGGCTCGGCAACGCCATCGGGAAGCAGGATCTCGTCGCGCGCCTCGGTGGCGACGAGTTCGTCATCATCGCGGCCTGCGAGCAGGGCCGTCACCAGCCGAGCCGGCGCATCCATGCGCTGTCCCAGGCGATCCTCGAAGTCCTCAACCCGCCGATGGCGGTCTCGGGGCGCGTCGTCGCGCCTCGCGCCAGTCTCGGCCTCGCCCTGTTCCCGGAGCACGCGGCCAATCCCACGGACCTGTTCACCAACGCCGATCTCGCCCTCTACGCGGCCAAGGCTGCCGGGCGAAACCGGGCCATGCTCTTCGTGCCGGCCCTGCGGGCCGATATCGAGCGTCGCGTCTCGGTCGCCCGCGAGATGAGGGCGGCCCTCGAGCTCGGCGGCCTCGTTCCCTATTACCAGCCGAAGGTGAGCCTCACGACGGGCGAGATCGTCGGGTTCGAGGCCCTGGCGCGATGGCAGCATCCGAGCCGCGGCCTGCTCGCCCCGGCCGATTTCGCGACGGTCTTCAACGATCCCGAGATCGGCATCGCCGTCGGCAACGTCCTGGCGCGGCAGATCTTCGCCGACATGGCGGGGTGGATCGCGCAAGGGTACGATCCGGGCCGGGTCTTCTTCAACCTGTCATCGGCGCAGTTCGCTCAGGACGACCTCGCCGAGAGTCTGCTCGCGGATCTCGCCGCGGCCGGCCTCTCCCATGACAGGATCGGCGTCGAGGTCACCGAGACCGTGCTTCTCGGCGGCCATGGCGACAGGGTCTCGGCGGTGCTGTCGGCCCTGCACGGCGCCGGCGTGCGGGTCGCCCTCGACGATTTCGGCACCGGCTACGCCTCGCTGACGCATCTGAAGCAATATCCGGTGGACGAGATCAAGGTCGACCGTAGCTTCGTGCGCGATCTCGAACGGGACCCGAACGACGCCGCCATCGTCACGGCGGTGGTCCAGCTCGGCCAGAGCCTCGGCCTCGACGTCACCGCGGAGGGCGTGGAAACGGAGGCGCAGGTGCTGTTCCTGCAGCAACAGGGCTGCGCCTATGCGCAGGGCTACCTCTACAGCAAGCCGATGGCACAGAGCCGGGTGCCGTGGTTTCTCACGAACCATTCCGGCACGCGGCACACAGGCGAGAGTTCGGCCCAGGCGGACGCCGCCGCGCTGGCCCTCAGGATCGCCTGAGCGGCGGGCGCCGAGGCTCAGCCTTCGACCTGATCGAGGGCCTGGGCGATATCGGCGATCAGGTCCTCGACATTCTCGAGGCCGATCGAGAGGCGCACCGTCTCGGGCCCGACCAGGGCGGCGGCCTTGTCGGCGGGGCTCAGCTGGCGATGCGTCGTGGTGGCGGGGTGGATCGCCAGGGACTTGATCTCACCGATGTTCACGAGGTGCGAGACCAGTTCGAGACTCATGATGAACTTCACCGCCGCCGGCTGTCCGCCCTTCAGCGCGAAGGTGAAGATCGAGCCCGGCCCGTCCGGCACGTACCGGGCGGCGAGCTCCTCGCCCTTCTGCCCGGGCAGCGCCGGATAGCTGACCCATTCCACCGCCGGATGGTCCTTGAGGAAGGCGGCCACCGACTTGGCGTTCGCGCAATGCCGCTTCATGCGCAGGGGCAGGGTCTCGATGCCGGTGAGCGTCAGGAACGCGTTCATCGGCGACAGGCCGGGGCCGAGATCGCGCAGGCCGAAGAGTCGACAGGCCACGGCGAAGCTGAAATCCGGGAAGCGTTCCGAGACCACGAGCCCGTCGTAATCGGCCCAGGGCTCGGTGATGAGGTTGTAGCGTCCCGCCGCCCCTTCCCAGTCGAAGGTCCCGCCGTCGCAGACGATGCCGCCGATGGTCTGGCCGGACCCGCCGAGGAATTTCGAGGTCGAGTGGAAGACGATGTCGGCGCCGTGCTCGATCGGCCGGATCAGGGCCGGAGAGGCCAGGGTGTTGTCCACCACCAGCGGCAGGTTGTGGCGCTTGGCGACCGCGGCGATGCCGGCGATGTCCATCACCGTCGCGCAGGGATTGACGATCGACTCGCAGACGATGGCCTTCGTCTGCGGCGTGATCGCGGCCTCGAAATCGGCCGGCGTCAGGCCCTCGGCGAAGAGCGGCTTGAGGTCGTAGCGCGCATCGAGGCGGTTCATCAGCCCGAGCGAGCCGCCGAACAGGCGCGGCGAGGCGACATAGGCGTCGCCGCTCTTCATCAGCGTCATCAGCACGAGGAGGAGGGCGGACTGGCCCGACGAGACCGCCACCGCCGCCTTGGCACCCTCCAGAGCGGCCACCCTCCGCTCCAGGGCGGCCACGGTGGGGTTCGAGCCGCGCGAATAGGAGAAGCCGGTGCGCCGCATGGCGAAGATGTCGGCGGCCTGCTCGGTGGATTCGAACACGAAGCCGTTGGTGAAGTAGATCGGCTGGACCCGCGCGCCGGTGGCCGGGTCGGGTGCCGCGCCGGCATGGACGGCCTGGGTGGCGAAGCGGAGCGGGCGGGTCTCGGTGGCCATGATGGGCGTCGCGATCTTCCGGGAAAGAGGTGTCGAGGTCAGGCAGCGCGCCGGGCGAAGGCCCGCAAGGTCCGGACCAGGGTGGAGGGCGCGTAGGGCTTCGGGATGAAGCGGGCGCCGTCGGGCATGTCGTGCGGCCCGGGCGTGCCCATGCCGGAGACGATGAGGACGGGAATCGTCGGCCAGCGATGGGCGACGAGACGGGCGAGGGCGAACCCGTCCATGGAGCCCTGCGGCATGTCCACGTCGGTCATCAGCAGGTCGATCTCCTCGTTCCGCTCGAGGATGGTGAGCGCCCTGTCGGCCTGCGGCGCTTCGAGGACGCGGAACCCCGCATCGACCAGGGTATCGGCCGCCTCCATCAGGAGAAGGCCGTCGTCTTCGACCACAAGGACGACGGGGGGCTCGGCGTCGGATTCGAAAGGATCATGCGTCATGCAGAGCGAACGATCTCGGAGGGGGAATGGTTCGCGGGGTAGTCCCGGCGACCGCGAGGGTCAAGGTCGCCGGGAACAGGCCTGGACTGCGCGAGCGATTCCAATGAAATCAAGCGCTTAACGCCGCATCGAGATCGTCGATGAGGTCCGCCGGGTCCTCGATGCCGATGGAGAGGCGCACCACTTCCGGCCCGGCGCCGGCGGCGGATTTCTGCGCGTCGGTGAGCTGGCGGTGGGTGGTGGAGGCCGGGTGGATCACCAGCGAGCGGGTGTCGCCGATATTCGCCACGTGGGAGAACAGCTGGAGATTGGCCACCAGCTTCACGCCGGCCTCGTAGCCGCCCTTGAGGCCGATGGTGAAGACAGAGCCGGAGCCGAGCGGCGTGTAGCGCCGGGCGAGCTGGTGGTACTTGTCCGTCTCCAGCCCCGGATAGCTCACCCATTCCACCGCCGGATGGGCATTGAGATGGGTCGCGATCTCCAGGGCGTTGTCGCAATGGCGCTGCATCCGCAGGGGCAGGGTCTCGATGCCGTTGAGGATGAGGAAGGCGTTGAACGGCGACAGGGCCGGGCCGAGATCGCGCAGACCCAGCACCCGGATCGCGATGGCGAAGCCGAAATTGCCGAAGGTCTCGGAGAGCACCATGCCGGAATATTCCGGCCGCGGCTGCGACAGCATCGGGTAGCGGTCGTCGCCGGCCCAGGGGAAGCTGCCGCCGTCGACCACGAGGCCGCCGATGGAATTGCCGTGGCCGCCGAGGAACTTCGTCGCCGAATGCACGACGATGTCGGCGCCGTGCTCGAACGGGCGGATCAGGTACGGCGTCGCCATGGTGTTGTCGACGATGAGCGGGATGTTGTGGCGCCGGGCGATGACGCTCAGGGCGGCGATGTCGGTGATGACCCCGCCCGGATTGGCGATGGATTCGCAGAAGATCGCCTTGGTGCGCGGGGTGATGGCCCGCTCGAACGAATCCGGATCGTCCGTATCGGCCCAGACCACGTTCCAGCCGAAGCTCTTGTAGGAATGGTTGAACTGGTTGATCGAGCCGCCATAGAGCTTGTTGGCCGCCACGAACTCGTCGCCCGGCTGCATCAGCGCGTGCATGGTGAGGAATTCGGCCGCGTGGCCCGAGGCCACCGCCACGGCGGCGGTGCCGCCCTCCAGCGCCGCGATGCGCTCTTCCAGCACCGCGTTGGTGGGGTTGGTGATGCGCGAATAGATGTTGCCGAAGGCCTGCAGCCCGAACAGCGAGGCGGCATGGTCCACGTCGTCGAAGACGAAGGACGTGGTCTGGTAGATCGGCGTCGCGCGGGCGCCGGTGGTGGCGTCGGGGGCGGCGCCGGCATGGATCGCCAGCGTGTTGAAGCCGGGGATACGGTCGGTCATGGACATCCTCCAGGGGCCGGCGGCACGAACGGACCCCGTTCTAGCGCCTGTGCCGGGCCAGACGGAAGAGGACGACCCGCCCCGTTCCGCTTAAACGAACAGAAGTTCTTTATGGCGGACGAGAGCCGTGGGTCAAGGGTGGCGAGGGGACGCAAGAGAGAACCTCCGTCCTCCCGGGGCCGCGCAGCGGAGCCCGGGATGACGGGGCGGGTCGGCACGGCGGGGCCGCCACAAATCCTCGCTGGAGAACCGAAGGCGGGACGAACCGACAATCCTGCGATCCCCGGCAGAATCCTGCACGAACGGCGATAGCGGACGGGCGGATGTGCGGTTATAGCGCCGCATGCTCCAGCCCGCTCCGCCCCCTCCCGTCTCCGCCGCGAAGATCCTCATCGCCAGCTTCGTCGGCACGGCGATCGAGTTCTACGATTTCTACGTCTATGCCACCGCCGCCGCCCTGGTGATCGGGCCGATCTTCTTCTCGGCCGACGATCCCTCGGTGCAGACGCTTGCGGCCTTCGCCACCTTCTCCATCGCCTTCATCGCGCGGCCGATGGGGGCGGCGTTCTTCGGGCATTTCGGCGACAGGGTCGGGCGCAAGGCGACGCTGGTGGCCTCGTTGATGATCATGGGAATCTCCACCGTGCTCATCGGCTGCCTGCCGACCTATGCCACCGCCGGATGGTGGGCGCCCTTCGCCCTCTGCGTCCTGCGCTTCGGCCAGGGCATCGGCTTCGGCGGCGAATGGGGCGGCGCGGCCCTGCTGGCGGTGGAGAACGCCCCGCCGGGGCGACGCGCCCTCTACGGCATCTTCCCGCAGCTCGGCGCGCCGGTGGGCTTCATCACCGCCAATCTCGGCTTCCTCGGCCTCGCGCTGGTCCTCACCCCGGCCGATTTCCAGGCCTGGGGCTGGCGCATCCCGTTCCTGGCCTCGGCCGTGCTCGTGGGCGTCGGGCTCTATGTCCGGCTGAAACTCACCGAGACGCCGGTCTTCAAGGCGGCGATGGAGAAGGCCGCGCCCGAGCGGGTGCCCCTCGCGATCATCTTCACCAAGTACATCAAGGCGACCCTGCTCGGCACCTTCGCCATGGTGGCCTGCTACGCGGTGTTCTACCTCTCCACCGTCTTCGCCCTGAGCTACGGCGTCTCGAAGCTCGGCTTCGACCGGCCGACCTTCCTGCTGTTCGAATGCGTCGCGGTGCTGTTCATGGCCCTCGGCATCCCGCTCTCGGGCTGGGCCGCCGACCGCTACGGCCGCCGCCCCGTCCTCCTCACCGGCCTCGCCTTCACCGCGTCGCTCGGCCTCCTGCTCGGCCCGATGCTGGGAAGCGGGCAGGGCGGCCTGGTGCTGGGCTTCCTGTGTCTGGGCCTCTTCGCCATGGGCTGGCTGTTCGGCCCCATGGGCGCCCTGCTGCCCGAGCTCTTCCCCACCCGCGTCCGCTACACCGGCGCCTCGGTGACCTACAACCTCGCCGGCATCCTGGGCGCTTCCGCCGCGCCGTATCTGGCGCAGCGGTTGAGTGAATGGGGCGGGATCGGTTGGGTCGGGTTGTATCTGGCTGTGGCGGCTGGGATTAGTTTTGTGGCTGTGGCACTGATGGAGGAGACGGGGAGAGGCGAAATCTGACGGCTCCACACCGAAGAGTTGCAGTTTCCTCTTTTCGGTCTAAGGATGAGCTTCGAAGCAACCATCTATCCGCGCTTCGCTTATGGATGGCCGAAGAGGACTGACCTAGAATGGATTTCTCAAAGCTCGGCAATATTTCAAAATCAAGCAGACCAACAAATCCCATTGAAATATTTGAAAAGCTTCCAAATTTACCCGGAACTCCAAACGACATCTGGAGAGGACAGAATGAAGCATTGCAACAATGGGATAAAAACAGAAAATTAAATGACATCCTTATTGCGTTAAACACAGGCGCTGGAAAAACGCTTGCAGGGCTGCTTATAGCTCAAAGCTTGATAAATGAGGGCATCGAGAATGTGATGTATGTTTGCTCTACTAAAGACCTAGTGGAGCAAACTTCGCGAGAGGCCCAGAAAGTAGGCATCGATCACACCACAAGATTAAGCGGAACTCACAGCAATAGCCTGTTTGAAAGCGGCAAGTCATTTTGCATTACGACGTATCAAACAGTTTTAAATGGGCTTAAAGGATTCATCCAAAAATTCCCCCCCGGAGCGGTCATTTTCGACGATGCCCATGTTGCAGAATCAATGATCAGGGACGCCTTTTTAATAAACATCACTTACGAAAATCACCAAAAGTGTTACAGCGAACTCATAGAGCTTTTCACTCCTCATTTCTCTGAACTTAATCGCCGGCAACAATTCAAGGCTGCCGTAAGTGGCGAGCGGCAGTTAACGATGATGGCAGCTCCATCCGGTGTTCGAGAACGCTCGACACAGATAGCAACTATTTTACAGAAATTCAATATACCCAACGATACGAACCTCAAGTACAAATTTCCAAATTTAGAGGACCATATATCTGAATGCTGCGTGTTATTTAGCAAAGGGCAGATTGAGATTACTCCTCCCTTTCTACCATCTTTATGTATAGATATTTTTGAGCGCCCCATTCGAAGAGTCTATTTATCGGCTACTTTGAAAAATAAATCTGATTTTATTCGAGCGTTTGGTCGCAAGCCAGACCTTTCGATTGAACCAAAAAATGACGCGGGAAATGGCGAACGCTTAGTATTATTTGCTAACGACGTTGAAAAAGGCTTTACTGTCAGTTTAGCTAATGAAATTGCCTCAAATAATAAGATTATAGTGGCTGTTCCGAGTTACGCAGCTGCGGAAGCCTGGGGGACCTTTTCCTCTCCTCCGAGCCGAGATCAGTTCACGCAGATGCTCAATAGTTTTAGAGAGGCAAAGACGGGAAAATTTCTCCTTGTGTCTCGTGTCGATGGCATCGATCTACCTCATGATACCTGTCGGATCATGCTTATGGATGGATTGCCTACCGGATCCACGCTAATTGAGAAATATCAATCGGATTTTCTCAATATGAGAAAATCTTACTCATCTCGCATAGCCAACCGTCTTGTTCAGCTATTTGGGCGGATCAACCGAGGACGAAACGATTATGGAGTGTTTTTGATCTCAAGCAGCAACTTGAATGCTTGGCTCAGCAACGACCGCAATATTGCGCTTCTACCAAATCTACTACAACAACAAATATTACTTGGCCGACACGTACAAGCTGGAATGAGTATTAACAATCATAAATCTCTCAACATTATAGTGAAAAGTGTTTTAGGACGAGACCAAAGCTGGCTTGAATACTATGGATCGAACATTGAACGGAATGAGATTGACGAGGATCACAGAAATAAGGCCGACGATAGCATGGAGCCCTCTCATAAAGTTGCAGAAGCTGAAGCGAAAATTGCCTCCGCACTTTGGAACGGTGACTCAGATAAAGCTCGTCTACTTATTGAGGAAAGCCTGGAGACTACAACACGCCTAGATCCATTGCTTGCTGGATGGCATAATATTCTCCTTGGTGGTCTTTATGAAAAAGCTGGCGATCTCGAAAGCGCTGACGTTGCATACGAGAATGCGCGTATGAAGCTAGGAACTAACGTTTTACTCCCAACACATAAAAAATTCGCACGTACATCCAATGAACCCGTCGATCCATTTGCTGCAAATATCTTCTCAATTGCGAGTCTCTCCTCGGCCGAAACATACAAGAAAGAGCTCAACACTCTTCGCAACCGACTGAAGCATCTTGATGGCGGAACGTCATCGCAAATGGAGGAAGCTGTTAGATCGCTGGGCGAATTACTTGGGTTTTCTGCCTCGCGCCCTGACAACGACAGCGGCACCGGACCTGATGTTTTATGGGAGGAATTATCAACTCTTAAAGCGATCGCTATTGAGCTAAAGACAGATAAAAAAGATCCTGCAACTTATAATAAGAAAGATGTAGGGCAATCGCATGATCATATACAATGGGTCAGCGATCACAAAAAAGACGTTACCTTGATCGGATTACTTTTTGTTGGCCCGTCCGGGAAAAGTACCAATCAGGCAAACCCCTCCAATCAGATGTGGGTCGTAAATCCAACTCAATTAGTCACAATTCGAGAAGAAATACTATCGATTATAGTCGATATACGTTCTCTCACTCCTCTCGAAAAACTCGAAAAGAGTAGAGTCCTTTGCAATGGCCCCAAATGGATGATTCAGGCTTTGTTTGATAACATTGAAAAAAAGGCGTTACTAAAATAAATTTTTTAACCCGCACTTGTATAAGATCAAGTGCGGGAGATTATCTTATAGCGAAAACATCGTGGCAATCTCACCCCCGCTCAATCGTCAGCCGCTGCACCCCCTTACCCCCCAAAACCGGCCGCTTCGAACTCAAGATCCGAGAGTTCACCCCGGTCCAGCCGATCTCGCCCGAGATCCGCCCGTACTCGATCTTGGGGCAGCGGTTCATGATCACCTGGATGCCCGCCGCCTCGGCGCGAGCGGCGGCCGCGTCGTCGCGGACGCCGAGCTGCATCCAGACGATCTTCGGGAGCACCGGCAGGGCAAGGGCCTCGTCGACGAGGCCGCCGGCGGCGGCGGAGTTGCGGAAGATCTCGACCATGTCGACGGGGCCGGGGAGGTCGGCGAGGCGGCCGGCGACGAGCTTGCCCAGCAGCATCTGCCCGGCGAGGCCGGGATTGACCGGGATCACGTCGTAGCCGCGCGAGATGAGATATTTCAGCACGATCCAGCTCGGCCGGGCCGGGTTCGCCGAGGCGCCGACGAGGGCGATCGTCTTCGTCTCCGTGAGGAGCTTGCGGATCAGCGCATCGGGATAGCGGTCGTGACGGGAGGGGTCATGGCGGACGGCGACGGGGTCGGTCATCGGGACTCTTGTGTGACGGACGGATTCTTGTCTGACAGGAGCGAAGACTTGTCCGCCATCGCGGCCCGTGCTGCAAGGCGAGCCATGACGACGACCATGACCCTGCCTGAGACCATCGCCTTCCTGGAGCGGGACTTCCCGCAGATGAACCATGACGGGCCGGCCTTCCACCTCGAGGCGGTGGGGCCGCTCACCGCGCGGATGCGCCTCGATTATCACGAGCGCTTCCTGCGCCCCGGCGGCACGATCTCCGGCCCGGCCATGATGGCGCTCGCCGATTACGCCCTCTACGCGGCGATCCTCGCAAGCATCGGCCCCGTCGGCCTCGCGGTGACGACGAACCTGTCCTTCAACTTCCTGAGAAAGCCCGGCCCCACCGGGCTCATCGCGGAAGCCCGTCTCCTGAAGCTCGGCAAGCGCCTCGCGGTGGGGGAGGCGCGCCTCACGACGCCGGGCTCCGACGACCTCGTCTGCCACGCCACGGGGACCTATTCGATCCCGCCGGCGCGGTGAGCCACCTTACCCTCCCCCCCTCAGCGGGGGAGGGGGAGGCGGTGCCTGATAGGCCGGCGCCGCAGAGCCTCATGACCTCCGATGCGCTTGGTCAAACCCATTCAACCACCTCATCCTGAGGTGCCGTAGCGGAGCGGAGGCCTCGAAGGAGGGGTACAGGGATCGCGGCGCCGACTGGAGGGCTCCTTCGAGGCCCGCTGGCGCGGGCACCTCAGGATGAGGTGATTGGGTGGGATGGATACGGTATCCTGATACCTGGAGTCTCGAAACCTCGATCTCCCCTGCGCGGTGAGCCGCCGACCCTCCCACCTCCGCGTGGGAAGCGGTGCCTGATATGCCGGCGCCGTCGAGCCTCATGACCTCCGATGCGCTTGGTCAAACCCATTCAACCACCTCATCCTGAGGTGCCGTAGCGGAGCGGAGGCCTCGAAGGAGGGGTACAGGGATCGCGGCGCCGACTGGAGGGCTCCTTCGAGGCCCGCTGGCGCGGGCACCTCAGGATGAGGTGATTGGGTGGGATGGAAACGGTATTCTGATACCTCGGGTCTCGAAACCTCGATCTCCCCTGCGCGGTGAGCCGCCGACCCTCCCACCTCCGCGTGGGAAGCGGTGCCTGATATGCCGGCGCCGTCGAGCCTCATGACCTCCGATGCGCTTGGTCAAACCCATTCAACCACCTCATCCTGAGGTGCCGTAGCGGAGCGGAGGCCTCGAAGGAGGGGTCCAGGGATCGCGGCGCCGGCTGGAGGGCTCCTTCGAGGCCCGCTGGCGCGGGCGCCTCAGGATGAGGTGATTGGGTGGGATGGAAACGGTATTCTGATACCTCGGGTCTCGAAACCTCGATTTTCCCTGCGCGGTTAGCCACCTTACCCTCACCCCCTCAGCGGGGGAGGGGGAGGCGGTGCCTGATAGGCCGGCGCCGGAGAACCTCATGCCCTCCGGTTCGCGCGGTCAATCCCACCCAACCACCTCATCCTGAGGTGCCGTAGCGGAGCGGAGGCCTCGAAGGAGGGGGCCAGGGATCGCGGCGCCGACTGGAGGGCTCCTTCGAGGCCCGCTGGCGCGGGCGCCTCAGGATGAGGTCGCGGGTGGGATGGATACGGTATCGTGATACCTCGGGTCTCGAAACCTCGATTTTCCCTGCGCGGTTAGCCACCTTACCCTCACCCCCTCAGCGGGGGAGGGGGAGGCGGTGCCTGATAGGCCGGCGCCGGAGAACCTCATGCCCTCCGGTTCGCGCGGTCAATCCCACCCAACCACCTCATCCTGAGGTGCCGTAGCGGAGCGGAGGCCTCGAAGGAGGGGTCCAGGGATCGCGGCGCCGGCTGGAGGGCTCCTTCGAGGCCCGCTGGCGCGGGCGCCTCAGGATGAGGTGATTGGGTGGGATGGATACGGTATCCTGATACCTCAACCCCGAAATCCTTCATCCGCTTACCGTTTTTGCCGTTTTGCATCCCCCAATGCACCTTGACGACTCACTCGTCGCCCCGTATTGCAGCCTCCACCGCCGCTGCGTGTCTCACGTGGCGGCGCATCGTTTTGCAAGACATCATACGGAACGCCACGGGATGAAGACCTTTTCTCTGAAGCCCGCCGACGTCGACAAGAAGTGGATCATCGTCGATGCGGAGGGCCTGGTCGTCGGCCGGCTCGCCTCCATCGTCGCCATGCGCCTGCGCGGCAAGCACAAGCCCGCGTACACGCCCCACGTCGATTGCGGCGACAACGTCATCGTCATCAACGCCGAGAAGGTGAAGTTCACCGGCCGCAAGCGCGAGCAGAAGGTGTATTACCACCACACCGGCTATCCGGGCGGCATCAAGGAGCGGACCGCGAAGTTCATCCTGGACGGCCGGTTCCCCGAGCGGATCGTCGAGAAGGCCGTGGAGCGCATGCTGCCGCGCGGCCCGCTGTTCCGCCAGATCATGGGCAACCTCCGCGTCTACAAGGGCTCCGAGCATCCCCACACCGCCCAGCAGCCGCAGGCGCTCGACGTCGGCAGCCTCAACCGCAAGAACGTGAGCGCTTGATCATGGCGACCCTCCAGTCCCTCTCCGACCTGAACCGCGCCAACGTCGAGAACCCCGAGAACGCGGCTCCCGTCCACGTTCAGAAGCTCGATGCGCAAGGCCGCGCCTACGCCACCGGCAAGCGCAAGGACGCGGTTGCCCGCGTCTGGATCAAGCCCGGCAACGGCACCGTCGTGGTCAACGGCCGCACGGTCGAGACCTACTTCGCCCGCCCCGTGCTGCGCATGATCCTGCGCCAGCCGCTGCAGATCGCCAACCGCGTCGACCAGTACGACATCACCGTCACGGTGCATGGCGGCGGTCTCTCGGGCCAGGCCGGCGCCGTGCGCCACGGCCTGTCCAAGGCTCTCACCTACTACGAGCCGGAGCTGCGCGCGCCGCTGAAGCGCGAAGGCTTCCTCACCCGCGACAGCCGCGTGGTCGAGCGCAAGAAGTACGGCCGCAAGAAGGCTCGCCGCAGCTTCCAGTTCTCGAAGCGCTGAGCGTTTCGACCATCTCGTCTCTGGAAAGGGCGGCCTCGGCCGCCCTTTTCGTTTGTCGCGACATCGTGCGAGGTTTTTCATGCCCAACGTCTTCCGGCGCGTCCACGCTCCCGTCGTCACAGCGGTCACGCTCTGCCTGTCGAAGGCCGGCGACGAGGTGAAGGGCGAGGTCAAGCTCGCCGACGGACGCCAGTTCAGCACCACCGGCGTGATGCCCATCGCCCAGGCCTTCGGCATCGCCGTCCACGTGGCCAACGAGGGCGGGATGGAAATCGTGGTGATCGATCCGCAGAGCGCGTGGAAACCGGGCTGGGGCACGCTCGAGGGCTGATCCGGCTCGAAGCTCCGCCGAATCCTGTACCGAAGGCGGGTCGAATCCCGTGTCGGAAGGCGTCGCAATCGGGCGAAAATCGCAGTAAATCTGGCGGCATGACTCAGCCTCAGCGCCCCGCCTTCGATCCCCGCCCCACCCGCTCCGCCCCCGACGACGACCCCCATCTCTGGCTCGAAGAGGTGGAAGGGGCAGACGCCATCGCCTGGGTCGAGGCCCGCAACGCCGAGACGCTGGCGCGCTTCACCGACGCGACCATGGAGCGCGACCGGGAGGCGGCGAAGGCCATCCTCGACCGGCCGGACAAGATCCCGCTGGTCACCCGGCGCGGCGGTTTGCTCTACAATCTCTGGCGCGATGCCGAGCATCCGCTCGGCCTGTGGCGCCGCACCGACGAGGCCTCCTACCGCGCCGGCACGCCCGAATGGGACGTCCTCATCGACATCGACGCCCTGGCGAAAGCCGAAGGAATCGACTGGGTCTGGGGCGGCGCGACGCTGATCCCCGGCCGCCACGACCGCGCCCTGGTGAAGCTCAGCCGGGGAGGGGGCGACGCCACCATCCTGCGGGAATTCGACCTTCCGACCCGCAGCTTCGTCGCCGACGGATTCACCCTCCCCGAGGCGAAGGGCGGAGCGGATTGGCTCGACCGCGACACCGTGATCCTGTCAAGCGCACTCGGCGAGGGCATGGCGACCCGCGCCGGCTATTCGCGCACGGTGCGGCTCTGGACGCGCGGCCAGGACCCGCTCGCGGCCACCATCCTGCTCGAGACCGCGCCCGAGAATATGGGCCTCTGGGGCGGGGTCGATCACGACGCGCCGGCCGAGCGCGTGGTGTTCATGGAGCGCACCGGATTCTTCGACGGCACCGTGCATATCGGCGACCGAAACGGGCCGACCCATCGCCTCGATGCTCCCACCGACGCAGAAATTTCTCTTCATGGAGACGATCTCGTCATCCGAACGCGCTCCGTCTGGGATGTCGGCGGCAGCGTTCACGCGGCCGATACGGTGCTCGCCATCGCCCTGCCGGCATTCCTCGAAGGCGACAGGGCCTTCACCGTGCTGTGGGAGCCTTCCGAACGGCGGGCACTGCAGAACGTGTCCTGGGCCGGCCCACGCCTCATCGTCGATGCCCTCGACGATCTGCGTCCTGCCTACAGCGTGTTCGAACCCGGAGAGGAAGGCTGGATCCGCCTGAGCCTTCCCGGTCTGCCCGAGATCGGCACGGTCTCGGTCTGGCCCTTCGATGCCGAGCCGAGCGAATCCGACGGCTCGCTCCTCGCCATGGTGCAGGACCCGCTGACGCCGCCGACCCTGCTGTCGATCCCGAGCGACCTCTCGGCACCCACCGTGCTCCGCACCACGCCGCCCGCTTTCGATCCGGGCGGCCTGAGGGTGACCCGACACGAAGCCGTCTCGGTGGATGGCGAGCGCATCCCCTATGTCCAGGTCGGTCCCGCGGGGGAGACCGGCGAGGCGCCGGTCCATCTCTCGGCCTATGGCGGCTTCCAGATCTCGCTGTTGCCGACCTACCAGGGCGTCCTCGGCAAGCTATGGCTGGAGAAGGGCGGCACCGGTGTCGTCGCCAATATCCGCGGTGGCGGCGAGTTCGGCACCCGATGGCATCAGGCTGGGCGGCGCGAGGGCAAGGCGCTGGCGCATGACGACTTCGCGGCTGTCGCCGCCGACCTCGTGGCGCGGGGCGTGACGAAACCGCAGCACATCGCCGCCCAGGGCGGCTCGAATGGCGGCCTCCTCATCGCGAATATGCTGACCCGCTACCCCGAACGGTTCGGTGCATTGTTCTGCACGATCCCGCTCATCGATATGCGGCGCTACACGAAGCTCCTTGCGGGGGCGAGTTGGATCGCAGAATATGGCGACCCGGACGTGGCGGAGGATTGGGCTTTCCTAGGGGCCACCTCCGCTTATCACGTGGCCGAGGCCGGGCAGCCCTATCCACCGATTCTAATCGCCACTACGCGCCGCGATGACCGCGTCCATCCAGGACATGCGCGCAAGATGGCGGAGAAGCTCCGGCATCTTGGCTACGACCCAGCCTTCTTCGAGCCAGCGGCGGGCGGGCACGGCTACGGCAAGGACAATTCTGAGACCGCGACCTTCCTCGCCCTTGGCATGGGCTTTCTGAGGCAATCCATCGGCTGGGTACCGAAGGAGGGGTAAAGGCTCAGGCGCCGCGCCGGCGCATCCCGTCACGGATGACATAGGCACCCCCAGTCGCAGCCATGATGGCCAGTGCGTACCATGTCAGCGCGTAGACCAAATGGTTGTCACTGAAGGCGATCACCGTGAGACCGCCCACCGGATATCCGCCGGGATTTGGTGTGGCATCGGCATCGATAAAGTAGGGCGCTGTTGGCCCAAGCCCACGAACGGCGGCGATGGCTGCGACGTCGCGCGAGTACCAGCGCCCGGCAGTTGGATCGTTCGAGCGCAAGAACCCGCCACCCGGCTCGCTCAGCCGCAACAGTCCGACCACCCGCGTTTCACCCGCGATCCGCGCGGAGGAATGCCGCGTTTCGGGATCGCGGCGATCGGCAGGAACGAAGCCGCGATTAACGAGAACAGCCGTTCCATCCGCCGAGACGAGCGGCGTCATCACCCAATACCCGCCGCCAAGATCGGTGACTGCCTGAACGAGAGTTTCGTGATCGTGAGCGAACGTTCCGGTCGCAAAGACATGTCGGTAGGCGTCAGACGATGGATCGACGACGGCCTGATCTGGTCGAAGCGGTGCAGGAACCGGGGCAGCGTGGATCCGCTCATTGATGCGAGCGATCAGATCATGCTTCCATACCCTCCGCTGGATTTGCCATGTGCCGAGCGCCAAAAAACACACAACCAATAATAGGGTCGTCGAGATGATGACAAGCGACTTCGTTCCAGTCATTCGTGTCAACCGAGGTCTCGTCGTTTGCCAACGTAAGCAGTGTCTCTCATACGAGACGGAAGGCAGACGGTACAAGCTATTCATTGGGAAAAGATGAAACGTTGCTAGCATGCTGCTGAGGTGGAGTAACCATTAAGAAGATCGAATTATTTTGCCGACCAAGCAAATTGAAGACGTGGCCCTTAATGCGGCAGATTTTCCGAGATGGTGACGCACGAAACAAAATGATGAGGCAAGTCCAGATGGCACATTCGAAACCCGCTCGCCGATTGCCCGTGAACCGCTTGACCGCATTGGCTTCCAGGGCGGTGGATGAAGGGAAGCACGATCTTGCGGTGACGTATCTCGCTCAAGCCTACAGGCTCGACACCACTGCAGAAGATATAAATATTAAGTACTTTAGGGCACTTCAGGCAATAAAAGATAAATTTACAGCCGTTAAGTTAGCTGAAAGTTATTTTTCTCGTGGATTAACAAGCCCACGCCTAACTCAGATGTATATTTTGACTGACTATAATACTTATACAATTTCTAGCAGCATGAATGAAATTAAATATAAAATGGAATATTTATCAAAATTCTCTGCATTTCAAGGTCGAGCAGCTGCAGTATATCTTTGGCACAACGACCTTGACCGTGCTCGATACCATGCCAGAATGGCCATTCATAAAGAGAAGGATACAAAGATTGCAGAAGCGATACGTCGGTCGCTCGCAAAACGAGCGTACTACTTGGGTCATATAGAACTGGCGGACTGGATCTGCCGCATCGGCCGCGTTGGCCGTTCCGCCGAACAGGAGATCCTTTACGACCGCCTCATCATTAGAACAGGCAATGCAGCCAACACCCCAACGACGCATCGTCTTTTTCAGAAGCTATTGGCAATTCAGGATTACAATCGCCGTCTTTCACTGATTGATGAGTTCGTCGATTTTAAATGGCGTTTCGAAGGTCCCTCACATGCCCTCGTCACTCTCATTGACGAGCATATTGAAGCTTACCCACTAGAAAACAACAATGAAATTCTGCAAGTAAAAATTTCCCTTCTCGTACAACTTGGATCGACCAACGATGCACTTGAAATTCTCGAAGCGACGCCAGCATTGAAATCAAAATTCCGCAATTGCCTCGCGGTCGCAAAGCTAATTAAAGAGCATGGGTTGGATGTGCCCGCTTCAGCACAAAAAGATCTAAACAGTTACTACGAACTCTATGAAGAGCTTGCTCGCAGCGAGGAGAATCTTCGTGCGCGCTTCAGCGATGAAACCCGGTCAGTTGCCGTCGTTGGCAATTCCGCCTGTGAAATTGGCAGGGGACAGGGAAAAAGGATCGATTCCTACGCGGATGTCGTTCGCTTCAATCGATTTAATACCGACCCGCCCTACAACATCGACTACGGAAGTAAGGTCACGGCTATCGTGCGGCAATCTGGCGGGCGGGCCGATTTTGAACTGCAGAATCAGAATTCGCCGTCACTGATCATCGTTTCGTCAGCGAGCATCCTCTATCGAGGACGGATTTGGCGAGCAGCCAAGCGGCTACGCGATGAAGGCCATACGCTCTGCGTGTTTCCGCAGCCTTTCCATACCAAGTTGTCGCGCGTGCTGGGCGGAAGTCCAAGCTCCGGCATTTCATTCATTTATCTTCTGAAACAACTCCGCGTCAATATTCGACGAGACGACTTTTTTGGATTTTCGTTCACTGATCAAATCGGCCTGAACCACAGTTCCGCGCACTATTTCGAGCATGCCAAACCGTCAGTTGGGCATATGTGGGAGAAGGAGCGAGACCTTTTCGATAGCTTTTTCGGGAACGGGACCGAACTTAACGAAATTCCAGTCGAAATTCCAGATTGAGCACGAGTCGCTTCCCAATATCTGCCGCCGACTTTCTTCGCGCATCGCGTCTTTAAGCCAGACGACATGTGCAAGCCGACGACGTTCTTCAAGCGAAGTCTCAAGCTTTGGCTTGGAGGCGCTGGGAACTGATAACGAGTTTCAGATGTATCGCCCCCCGCATGGCCAAAACCCAAGGCTGGCAGCGTTACACCTGGGTCGCAATGGATACCCCATTGCGACCGGGATCAATGAGCGTGCTGATGCAGGCTCGCTGGAGTCATCGGCATCATGTTGGTGTTCAGGTGGTACATCACCCAGACCGAGCCGGTGAGTGTGATCACCACTAGTGTTAGCGTGAAGATCAGGGCCAGAATCGTCCACCCGCCTTCGGACTTCGTGTTCATGTGCAGGAAATAGACCATGTGCACTACGATCTGCATGACGGCAAATCCCATGATGACAAGGCCGGTGAGACGGTCATTGCCAAGGACGTCGCCCATCACCAGCCAGAACGGGATCGCCGTCAGAATGATGGAGAGCACGAAGCCTGTGACGTAGCCTTTGAAGGAGCCGTGACCGCTCTGGTCGCCGTGACCCTTCACATCTTCTTCGTGATCAGCCACATGCGCAGACTGGCTGGCGGCGCTCATTGCAGCACTCCCATGAGGTAGACGAAGGTGAAGACGCCGATCCAGATCACGTCGAGAAAGTGCCAGAACATCGACAGGCATTGCAGGCGACGCTGGTTCTCAGGGATCAGACCCTTCTTTTCAGTTTGGACCATCAGCACGATGAGCCAGACCAGACCAAGCGTCACATGCAGACCGTGCGTGCCTACCAACGTGAAAAACGACGACAGGAAGGCGCTGCGCTGCGGCCCGGCTCCTTCATGGATGAGGTGCGCGAACTCGTAGAGTTCGAGCCCGATGAATGCGAGGCCGAACAGCCCGGTCACACCGAGCCAGAGTTGCATCCGTGCCTGCTTGCCATTGGCCATCTCCAGCATAGCGAAGCCATAGGTGATCGAAGAGAACAGCAGCATCGAGGTGTTCAAGGCTACCAGCGGCAGGTCGAACAGATCCTTCGGAGACGGCCCCGCAGCGTAGTTTCGCCCGAGCACAGCGTAGGTGGCAAATAGGGCCGCGAAGATGAGACAATCGCTCATCAGATAGATCCAGAAGCCGAGCATCGTGCCGCCTTCGGGATGGTGATCTTCCTCCATATAGAAGGAGGGAGCCTCGCCGTCCTTGGCGAGGGTGAGGGAGTGCGACGCCATGGTTCTCAGACCCGCCTCTCGAGCAACCGAGTCCGTGCAGCCTCGGTGCCGACGACGGTGTCGGCAGGGATGTGGAAGTCGCGGTTGTAGTTGAACGTATGCCCGATGGTCACCACGGCCATGGCGATAAAGGTCAGAGCCGCGAGCCACCAGATGTACCAGATCATGCCAAACGAGAAGCCGATGCTGAGGATACCCAGGATCATGCCCGTTCCGGTATTCTTCGGCATGTGAATTGGGCGAAAATCCTTCAGCGGCCGCGCGTAGCCGCGGCGCTTCATGTCCGACCACGCGTCATGGTCGTGAATCACCGGCGTGAAGGCGAAGTTGTAGTCCGGTGGCGGCGACGAGGTCGACCATTCGAGGGTCCGGCCGCCCCACGGATCGCCAGTGACGTCACGCAGTTCTTCGCGCCGCATGAAACTGACGACAAGCTGGATGATGAAGGCCAAGATGCCGAGCGCTATGAGCACCGCACCGAAAGCGGCGATGATGAACCAGATCTGCAGGGACGGATCGTCGAAATGCTGCACGCGGCGGGTCACGCCCATCAGGCCTAGCACATAAAGCGGCATGAACGCGAAGTAGAAGCCAACCAGCCAGAACCAGAACGACATTTTCCCCCAGAACGGATCGAGCTGATAGCCGAATGCCTTGGGAAACCAGTAGGTGATGCCGGCCAGCATCCCGAACAGCACGCCGCCGATGATGACGTTGTGGAAGTGAGCGATGAGGAATAGGCTGTTGTGGAGCACGAAGTCGGCCGGGGGCACGGCAAGCAGAACGCCTGTCATACCGCCGATGGTGAATGTCACCATGAAGCCGATGGCCCAGAGCATCGGCACGTCGAATCGGATCCGGCCCTTGTACATCGTGAACAGCCAGTTGAAGAGCTTTGCCCCCGTCGGAATCGATATTATCATCGTCGTGATGCCGAAGAACGAATTTACCGAGGCACCCGAGCCCATCGTGAAAAAGTGGTGCAGCCAGACGAGATAGGACAGGATCGTGATGACGACGGTGGCGTAGACCATTGAGGCGTAGCCAAAGAGACGCTTGCCGGAGAAGGTCGAGACGATCTCGGAGAACACGCCAAAAGCCGGCAGGATCAGGATGTAGACCTCTGGGTGACCCCAGATCCAGATGAGGTTCACGTACATCATCGGATTGCCGCCTAGGTCGTTCGAGAAGAAATGCGTACCCACGTAACGGTCGAGGGAGAGCAGCGCGAGAACGGCTGTGAGGATCGGGAAGGCGGCGACGATGAGGATGTTCGTGCAGAGCGATGTCCAAGTGAAGATCGGCATCTTCATCATCGTCATGCCGGGCGCACGCATCTTCACGATGGTGGCGATGAGATTGATGCCCGATAGGAGCGTCCCGATACCGGCAATCTGTAGGCCCCAGATATAATAGTCGACGCCGACGCCCGGACTGCCCGCGGGGCCGGAGAGCGGCGGATAGGCGAGCCAACCGGTCCGCGCGAACTCGCCGACGAAAAGCGAAGCCATGATCGTCACGGCACCGCTTACGGTCATCCAGAAACTGAAGTTGTTAAGGAACGGGAACGCCACGTCACGCGCGCCGATCTGCAGCGGCACGACGAAGTTCATCAGGCCGGTGACCAGGGGCATGGCCACGAAGAAAATCATAATCACGCCATGGGCAGTGAAGATCTGGTCGTAATGGTGTGGAGGAAGGTAGCCCTCGTTGGCTCCGAAGGCGATGGCCTGCTGCGAGCGCATGAGGAGTGCGTCGGAGAATCCGCGCAACAGCATTACAAGAGCCAGCACCACATACATGATGCCGATCTTCTTGTGATCGACGGATGTGAACCAGTCGCGCCACAGCGGGCCCCACCAGCGCATGTAGGTGATGAGTCCGAGCACAGCTACGCCACCGATGGCGACGCCGATGAAGGTCACGAGTAGGATCGGCTCGTGATATGGGATGGCTTCGAGAGTCAGGCGCCCGAAAAGGAGCTTCTGAAGATCGAGATTGGCAAACATGGGATCGCTTCGTTCCCGGTTTTCGGCGAGAGGATGGAGGCACCGATCGTCGCGATGCTCGTCCCTTGCGGGTTTAAACTAGTGATGCCGTTGCTCGAACGCGCCTCTCCCGAAGGCCGCGCGTCATTGCGTCGGCCTAGCGGTTCAACTGCGCTGGGGCGGGATCATCGTGTTTCATGCCCGGCATGGAATGGTCGTGGTGCTCGTGTCCGCCATTAGGCGCCTTGGCAGGATCGACCTCCTGCGTGCGCGGCTTCTTCTCGGAGGCGGGGAAGGTCGCTCCCTGTGCCTCCTCGCCGCGCTCGGCATGGCGATTGTCGTAGCGGAGCCGCTCATGGTTGGCGTGGCTCTCTTTGCCGGCGCCCCCCTTGGAATCGATGCTCATCATCTCACCCATGCACATCTTTCCCTCCACGACGCACATGTTGAGAATGGCCTGAAAGAGGCCAGGGGCGACCGACGAGTAGTAAGTTACCGGCTCACGCTCGCTCGGCTTTTCGAGAGCGATGTAGTTATCGCGAGACAGTTCCTTGCCTTCGGCCCTTACTTTGGCGACCCATTGATCGAACCCATCCCTGGCCAGCCCATGGAACTTGAAGTTCATCCGAGAAAATCCCTCGCCGCTGTAGTTGGCCGAGAAACCTTCGTAGATGCCCTCCTTGTTGATGACGGCGTGCAACTTCGTCTCCATGCCGGCCATGGCATAGATCTGCCCCGCCAGAGCCGGAATGAAGAAGGAATTCATCATCGAGGCCGACGTGATCTTGAAATTGATCGGCACATCGATGGGTGCTGCCAACTCGTTTACCGATGCGATGCCCAACTCTGGATAGAAGAACAGCCACTTCCAATCGAGGGCGACTACTTCCACCGTGAGCGGCTTCACGTCAGCGGGAAGCGGCCGAGAAGCATCGATGCGACTCAGGGGGCGATAGGGATCGAGCGTATGGGTGCTGATCCAGGTCAACGCGCCGAGAGCGATGATGATCACGAGGGGCGCCGACCAGATCAGCACCTCGAGTTGCGTCGAGTGATGCCAATCCGGATCGTACTCGGCCTCGGTGTTCGACTGACGATAGCGCCATGCGAAGAAGAGGGTGAACGCGATCACTGGTAGGATGATCAGCAGCATCAGCCCTGTCGAGGCAATGATCAGGTCACGCTGCCTCGTGGCGATATCGCCAGCTGGTTGCATGACGACCATGTTGCAGCCCGGCAGTAGAGCAGCAATGGGCAGTAACGCGAGAGCGCGCAAGGATCTGGATGACATCCGACCGGCTGCAGTGAGGACGTCCGGTGACGGAACGTCGAGGAGGAGGATCTGGTTGACGAGAAGCGATGCTTCGTAGCGGATCGATTGAGGCGACGGGCGTTCGATACGTGTTTCTCCTGCACAGCGCAAAGCCATACTGACAAGTGCGTCCCGCTTCACTCAGTCGGGCGTCGAGAGCATAGCTGTCTTATCCTGCGAGAGGCAGTAAGCAGGAATTCGCCGCGCTAGCGTTATATGCCACAGATGATCGCGAGTCGCGTCGATGCACCGCTTTGCCGCAGCGCAGCAATGCTACATAATAGGAACACAGGGGCTCGCCAAGTGTGGCGTGTCCTCCCACCCACCCAGCAGCGAATGGCCGTTCCATGAGCCAAGATTACGCGTTGCAGACCCCGCCCCACTTGAGTTCGGGCGCTCGTGCAGGCGCTACTGAACCTGAGGTCGCACCCGGCGATATCGCCGTCGGCGTGTTGATCGGCCGGACATCGGAGTTCTTCGATTTTTTCGTCTTCGGGATCGCCTCGGTGCTGATCTTTCCGAAGGTCTTCTTCCCCTTCGTGTCTCCGCTCGACGGCACACTTTACGCGTTCGCTCTCTTTGCCCTCGCCTTCGTGGCAAGGCCTATCGGATCCGTGATTTTCATGGAGATCGACCGGAGGCACGGACGAGGGGTCAAACTAACGGTCGCTCTGTTCCTTCTCGGCAGCTCGACAGTGTCGATCGCCTTTCTGCCAACCTATCACAGCATCGGTATGGCATCGATCTGGTTGCTCGCCGCATTTCGAATAGGTCAGGGCCTTGCGCTCGGCGGTGCATGGGACGGTCTCGCGTCGCTTCTGTCGATCAAAGCTCCGAGCAACCGCAAGGGCTGGTACGCGATGATCCCTCAGTTGGGGGCGCCTATTGGGTTCGGCTTGGCCAGTGCCCTGTTCTCATTCTTTCTTGCCAACCTATCGATGGACGACTTTCTGGATTGGGGCTGGCGCTATCCTTTCTACGTGGCCTTTGCGGTAAACGTGGTCGCTCTCTTCGCTCGGCTGCGACTCGTCGCCACGGAGGAGTTCACTCAGCTTCTCGAGACCCGCGAACTCGCTCCGACCCCAGTATGGGAAATGATTCGCACGCAGGGTCGCACCGTACTCATCGGCGCCTTCGTCCCACTGGCTAGCTTTGCTCTGTTCCACCTCGTGAGCATCTTCCCGATCAGCTGGATAACCCTGTTCACGAAGCGTTCGGCCGGTGAATTTCTGCTGGTGCAGTTCGTGGGGTCCATCGTTTTCGCCGGCGCTATCGTGATCTCGGGAATCGTCGCCGATCAGGTTGGCCGCCGCCGCTTGGTAGGCATCGCCGCGAGTCTCATCGGCGCGTTCAGCCTAGCTAGCATCTTGGCACCATTGTTGTTCGGCGATAGTGAGACAGGACAGACGATCTATGTCCTCGTTGGTTTTGGTCTGCTCGGTCTCTCCTACGGTCAGACCTCCGGCTCGGTGACCGAGTACCTGAGCACGCGCTACCGTTATACTGGTGCAGCTCTAACCTCCGACCTCGCTTGGCTGATCGGTGCCGGTTTCGCGCCGCTGGTGGCGCTCAGCCTGTCGAGCCGCTTTGGGCTGGCCTGGGTCGGAGTCTACCTTCTTTCTGGAGCCATTGCGACACTAGGCGCTCTCGCAATCAATAGGAAGGTTGCTACCGTCTGAAGTCTGTCGATGGTGTTGTATGGGAAAAGGTCCCGATGGATTCCATGCAGACCTTTTCCCATTATCCACGGCACGGATCAGGATTTAGAGCCTGTCCGATAATGTCCGGCAGGGGTTGAGTGGCCGGGATGGCAGTGATTCCAGAAGGGTGCTGAAGCCTGATCTGGAAGTGCCATGTGGACCCCGACCACCCGCCGGCAGCATAGCCGTGCGAGCCTGCGCTACGAAACCGACCTGACAGATGCGGAATGGGCGGTGATCGCGCCACTGATGCCGGAGCCGGCCCCTTGCGGTCGTCCGCCCGTCTGGACGATGCGCGAGATCTGGAACGCGATCTTCTACGTGCTGCGGGGCGGCATCGCCTGGCGGCTGATCCCGAAGGATCTTCCTCCGCGTAGCACCACGTTCGACTACTTCGCGCGCTGGCGCGACGATGGGCTGTTCGGCCGGATCAACCACACGCTCGTCATGGCCGACCGCGAGCGGGTCGGTCGAAGCGCTTCACCCACCGCCGCGGTGCTCGATAGCCAGAGCGTCAAGACCACCGAGAGTGGCGGCCCGCGCGGCTACGACGCTGGCAAGAAGATCGAGGGCCGCAAGCGCCAGACCCTGGCCGATACAGACGGCCGCGCCCTCGTTCTCGATCTGCAGGCCGCCGACGTGCAGGATCGCGATGGGGCTGGACCGCAGGGGAATCGCATTTGAGGA
>NZ_BPQT01000002.1 GCF_022179405.1 Methylobacterium marchantiae | reverse complement strand
CGGAGCGCATGCAGCCGGGCGTGGTCTATACCACCTTCCACCACGCCAAGACCGGCGCCAACGTCATCACCACTGACTTCTCGGACTGGGCCACCAACTGCCCCGAGTATAAGGTGACGGCGGTGCAGGTGCGGCGGACCAACCGGCCGTCGGACTGGCAGGCGAAGTTCTTCGAGGAAGACTTCTCGCTCACCAGAATCGCGACGCAATTGAATGCTGCCGAGTGAACGGGACGTTCTGAACGAGACGGACGCGTCGGCTCCCACGAGCCGGCGCGTCCCGACCCTGGTCGTGGCCTACGAGGATCCGACTCCCCGCGACGGTGACCGGGACCTCGCCGTCGAAATGCCGGTCAACCTCGTCTACGGCAGCGTACCCTACGCAGTCATGATGACGACGCCGTCGGACCTCGTCGATTTCGCCTACGGGTTCAGCCTCACCGAGGGGATCGTCGAATCCGCCGACGAGATCAGGTCGGTCCGGGTCGAGGACGGCGATGGCGGTCTTCGCCTCGTCGTCGATCTCGCTCCTGGGCGGTTGCGTGAGCACCTTGCCCGGAAGCGCGCCATTTCAGGGCGTACCGGATGCGGCGTCTGCGGCATCGACGATCTGGCTTCCCTGCCCACAGCCGATCCGCGCAGGCATACCGGCGGCGGGGTCGAGATCGCATCGATCCAGCGGGCTCTTCTCGCTCTCGGCGAGGCGCAGGTGCTCAACCATGCCACCCGCGCTGTCCACGCGGCGGCATGGGCGGATCGCGACGGCACTCTCCTGGCGGTGCGTGAGGATGTCGGTCGCCATAACGGCCTCGACAAGCTGATCGGCGCGCTGATGCGGGCCGGGACGGATTCGAGCGACGGCTTCGTCGTCATCACCAGCCGCTGCTCGTTCGAGATGGTGGAGAAGACTGCGACTTTCGGAGCCGCGGTCCTCGTGGCGATCTCGGCCCCGACCTCGCTCGCCATCGACCGGGCGCGCCTGCACGACATGACGCTCTGCGCCATCGCCCGGTCGGATACCCTCACGGTCTTCTCGGGCCGCCAACGCCTTCTTCTCGCCGCCGGGCGCTGAGCCGCACCCGGTGTTTCTCACCCGTCGACAGAGCCAGTCCCATGAGCGCCCTGACCACCAACGACAAGCTCGTCCGCATGGCGAACCAGATCGCCGGCTTCTTCAGGTCCTATCCGGATGACGAGGCGGTCGCCGGAATCCACAAGCACATCGTGGCGTTCTGGACGCCGAAGATGCGCCGAGCCCTCGAAGCCCATGGTCCCGAGGAAGGCAGCGGTCTCGATCCGCTGGCGCTCCGCGCCATCACCTCGACGCATGATCAGAGCGACAGCCCGATCCGGGCCGCCACCACCGATCCGCATCTTCAGGGTGCCGGTGCCAGCGACGCCGGCTGACGCCGGACCTCCGGCTCTGAAACACCGAAAAGGCGCCGAGCTTCTCCGCTCGACGCCTTTCTTATCTTCAAGTCCAGTAATGGGCCGGCTATTCCGCCGGACGGTCGCTGGTCTGATCCTTGTCGGTGGCGCCGGGCACCACCGTCGCGCCACCGATCACCCGGACGGCCTTCTTCTCCGCCGGAGGATCGCTCCAGGCCTGTGACTTCGCCGGAGAGCCCTGCGGCGCCTGCACAGCCTCGTCGCGGCGCGGCTGGTTCGCCGCCGGGGTCGAAGGCTCGGCCTTGGGCTGCTCGATCGCCGCGACGGGCGGCTCGGTCTTCTGTGGCGTGGATGGAGCTGCCGTCGTGGCCGGGCGAGGCGCCTCGGGAGCTAGCCTAGGGGGCGCGGGTTTCACCGGCGGCGTCAGTTTGGCCACCTTGCGCGACGGTGCGGAATCGGCGGGCCTTCTGGCATCGCCGCTTCTGGCATCCGGGTTGAGCCCCGACGGATTCCGGTCCGCCGGTTCGGAGCGAAGCGGCGCCTCGGGACGGGTCGCTACGTCGAAACGCGGCTGCCGGGCGATGCCGCGGCCATCCGGGATCATGCCCGGAGGGACCGGCCGCTCCTCCTGCTCGGTCCAGCCGTAGCCGGGTGCCGGGCGCGCGACGCGAACCGGTGCCGGCGGCAGTGGCGCACCCAGGCGCTGGCGGTCGATCACGGCTCCGTCCCTGGCATCGACGAAGAGCCGCACCCGATCGCCGTAGGGGCCGGTCGCCTCGACCACATAGGCCCGACCGTCGAATCGCGGTCGCGTCATTTCGGTGAAGCCGCGATCGTTGAGGCGCCAGACTACGGCGCGGGGAGGAAGCAGCAGATCGGGCTCATAGCCGTACTGGGCCTGGGCGCTTCCCGTTCCGAGTGCCGACAGGGCGATGAACCCCGCCAGCATCGTCAGGCCGATCGTCGATGAGCGCACAGGCGCCCTGCGGCTCGATTCCATGGTGCCTCGTCTTAAATGTTCGTTGTCCATAGCCTACTGTTGACGCAGGTCTAGGGAAGTCTCCGTGCGGTCCATCACCCCGCATGCCGCTTGTGCTTGGCGAGCCCTGTAGATCGTTCGATTGGGGCGGGATTGCGGGTGAACCAGGGCAAGTCGCGGGCGGCAAGTCGCGGTCCGTCTGGACCGTCGGTCTCCCGCACCATCCGGTCTTCGAAATTCGATTTTCCGGAGGGCGGGAACAGTTTCGGCTCTCACGATGTCGCAGCGGCCATCAAACCTGTCCATCTCATCCGCGAGCCCCTTGCTGGAGCGTTTAAAATCTGTCACTTTCCATAATTAGGACAGTACGGCTGTCCCATTTTCGGCAGGGCGTTCCGGGGGCGAGCCGTCTCCGAGGACACGGTGCTTTCGAGGAACGTGGAAGGTCTCGATCGGGTGTTGAATCTCACGAAAAAACGAGATTCGAAGCCGGTCGCCATTGCGGCGATCCGGGCCCGTACGGCTTGACGTCAAGCCGGCGACGAGCCCGCGGATAGCGGGCGCTTCCTCACCGAAGACCTGCTCGAATCCGACCGCGTCGAGGGGTGAGCCTGAGTGCCGGATGGCATTCGGGCACGAAACATGCTCGCATGCGGGCACGGACGAACGAGGCTGAGGGGTTATGAGCATGGCCGCATCTGAGGTTGTCGAGACCGTCCGGAACCCGATCCCGGCCACCCGGGACGGTGTCGCTCCGATCGTCGTCCGCGATCAGGCCCTTCCGCACAAGCAGGGTCTCTACGATCCCGCCCGCGAGGGCGATGCCTGCGGTGTCGGCTTCGTGGCGGACATGCACGACCGGCGGACTCATGCCATCGTCGCCCAGGGTCTGCTCATTCTCGAGAACATCGACCATCGCGGTGCCGTCGGCGCCGATCCGAAGATGGGCGACGGCTGCGGCATCCTCACCCACATCCCGCATTTCCTGCTGAAGGAGGAGTGCGAAGGTCTCGGCATCACGCTGCCGGAGCCGGGCCATTACGGCGTCGGACAGTTTTTCCTGCCCAAGGACCCGGAAGGCCGCCGCATCGTCGAGGAGATCGTCGAGAAGTCGCTGCACGACGAAGGCCTGCCCTTCCTTGGCTGGCGCGACGTGCCGGTCGATCCGAGCGACCTCGGCGAGCGTGTCAAGGAGACCGAGCCGCACCACAAGCAGGTCTTCATCGGCCGCCCGGCCGCGATCACCGATGAGGACGTGTTCGAGCGCCGCCTGTTCATCGCCCGCAAGGTCATCTCGAACAAGGTCTACGGCCTCAACGACCCGCGCGTGAAGGCCTATTATCCGGTCTCCGTCTCGACCCGGACCATCGTCTACAAGGGCATGGTGCTGGTCACGCAGCTCGGCCATTACTTCAAGGACCTGCAGGACGAGCGCTACGTCTCCGGCCTTGCCCTCGTGCACCAACGCTTCGCCACCAATACCTTCCCGACTTGGCAGCTGTCGCATCCCTACCGGATGGTCGCCCATAACGGTGAGATCAACACCCTGCGCGGCAACGTGAACTGGATGGCCGCGCGCCAGGCCAGCGTCGATTCGGATCTCTTCGGCAACGACATCTCGAAGCTCTGGCCGATCTCCTACGAGGGTCAGTCCGATACGGCGTGTTTCGACAACGCCCTCGAATTCCTGGTCCAGGGCGGCTACTCGCTGGCCCATGCCATGATGATGCTGATCCCCGAAGCCTGGGCCGGCAATCCGCTCATGAACGAGGAACGCAAGGCGTTTTACGAGTATCACGCCGCACTGATGGAACCCTGGGACGGCCCCGCTGCCGTCTGCTTCACCGACGGCCTCCAGATCGGCGCGACCCTCGACCGCAACGGCCTGCGTCCCGCCCGCTACATCGTCACCGATGACGGCCTCGTCGTGCTCGCCTCCGAGATGGGCGTCCTGCCGATCCCGGACGAGAGGATCATCGAATCCTGGCGCCTTCAGCCGGGCCGCATGCTGCTGATCGATCTCCGCAAGGGTCGCATCATCTCCGACGAGGAGATCAAGAGCGAGCTCGCCGCGGCCAATCCCTACGCACAATGGGTCAAGAACACCCAGATCGTGTTGGAGGACCTGAAGCCCGTCATCCCGCGCGCCTCGCGTTCCGACGTGTCGCTGCTCGATCGCCAGCAGGCCTTCGGCTACAGCCAGGAGGATCTCAAGCTGCTGATGGCGCCCATGGCCGTCACCGGCCAGGAGGCGGTCGGCTCCATGGGAACCGACACGCCGCTCTCGGCCCTCTCCGACAAGCCGAAGCCGCTCTACACCTATTTCAAGCAGAACTTCGCTCAGGTCACCAACCCGGCGATCGATCCGATCCGCGAGGAGGCCGTGATGAGCCTCGTCTCGTTCATCGGTCCGCGGCCGAACATCCTCGACATGGAGGGTGCCTCGCGCAAGAAGCGCCTCGAGGTCCGTCAGCCGATCCTGACCAATGGCGATCTGGAGAAGATCCGCTCGATCTCCCATTTCGAGGACCGCTTCGATACCAAGACCCTCGACATGACCTTCCCGGCCGAGGCCGGTGCCGTCGCCATGGAAGGCGCGGTCGATCGTCTCTGCGACAGGGCCGAGGCGGCGGTGCGCGGCGGCTACAACATCATCATCCTCACCGACCGCGGCGTCGGCCCGGACCGCATCGCGATCCCGGCCCTGCTGGCCACGGCGGCGGTGCACAACTACCTGATCCGCAAGGGGCTTCGTACCTCGGTCGGTCTCGTGGTCGAATCCGGCGAGCCGCGCGAAGTGCATCACTTCGCCTGTCTGGCCGGCTACGGTGCCGAGGCGATCAATCCCTATCTCGCCTTCGAGACGGTGATCGCGATGAAGGACGAGTTCCCGCCGGATCTCACCGACGACGAGATCGTCTACCGCTACATCAAGTCGATCGATAAGGGTCTGCTCAAGGTCATGTCCAAGATGGGCATCTCGACCTACCAGTCCTATTGCGGCGCGCAGATCTTCGACGCCATCGGCCTGAACTCGTCCTTCGTCGCCCGCGACTTCTTCGGCACCAAGACGACGATCGAAGGCATCGGCATGGCCGAGGTCGCGGAAGAGACCGCCCGTCGTCACGCCGATGCGTTCGGCGACGCGCCGGTCTATCGCCACGCTCTCGATGTCGGCGGCGAGTATGCCTATCGCCTGCGCGGCGAGAGCCATACCTGGACGCCGGATTCGGTGGCGACACTCCAGCACGCGGTACGTCTCGGCCTGCCCGATCGTTACCGCGAGTTCGCCCGGCTGGTGAACGAGCAGGAGAACCACCTCAAGACCATCCGCGGCCTGTTCCGCATCAAGCAGGCAGCCGAACTCGGCAGGGCACCCGTCAACATTTCCGAGGTCGAGCCGGCGGTGGAGATCGTCAAGCGCTTCGCCACGGGCGCGATGTCCTACGGCTCCATCTCCAAGGAGGCGCACGAGACCCTGGCCATCGCGGTGAACTCGTTCGGCGGCCGCTCCAATTCCGGCGAGGGCGGCGAGGAGGTCGAGCGGTTCAAGCCGATGGCCGACGGGCGCTCGCGCCGTTCGGCGATCAAGCAGGTGGCGTCCGGTCGCTTCGGCGTGACGACGGAATATCTCGTCAATGCCGACATGATGCAGATCAAGGTCTCGCAGGGCGCCAAGCCCGGCGAGGGCGGCCAGCTGCCCGGTCACAAGGTCGATGCCAAGATCGCCAAGGTCCGCTACGCCACCCCGGGCGTCGGCCTGATCTCGCCGCCGCCGCATCACGACATCTACTCGATCGAGGATCTGGCTCAGCTGATCTTCGACCTGAAGAACGTGAACCCGGCCGCCGACGTCTCGGTGAAGCTCGTCTCCGAGGTCGGTGTCGGCACCGTCGCCACCGGCGTCGCCAAGGCGCGCGCCGACCACATCACGATCTCCGGCTTCGACGGCGGCACCGGTGCCGCGCCGCTGACGTCTATCAAGCATGCGGGCGGGCCCTGGGAGACGGGTCTCGCCGAGACCCAGCAGACCCTCGTACTGAGCCACCTGCGCGGTCGCGTCGTGCTCCAGGCCGATGGCGGCATCCGCACCGGCCGCGACGTTCTCGTGGCGGCGCTCCTCGGCGCCGACCAGTTCGGCTTCTCCACCGCGCCGCTCATCGCGGCCGGCTGCATCATGATGCGCAAGTGCCACCTCAACACCTGCCCGGTGGGCGTGGCGACGCAGGATCCCGTCCTGCGCAAGCGCTTCAAGGGCACGCCGGAGCACGTGGTCAATTACTTCTTCTTCGTGGCGGAAGAGTTGCGCGAACTGATGGCGACGATGGGCTTCACCAAGCTCGAGGATCTCATCGGCCGCTCCGACTTCCTCGACACCCTGGAGGTCATCAATCACTGGAAGGCGCGGGGGCTCGATTTCTCGAAGCTGTTCCACCGGCCCGATGTCGGTCCCGACGTGGCCATCCGTCATACGGAGAAGCAGAAGCATCCGATCGACAAGGTTCTCGACCGGCGCCTGATCGAGGGCGCGGCATCGGCCATCGAGACCGCCGAGCCGGTGGTCTTGAACGACGTCATCAGGAATTCCGACCGCACGGCGGGTGCGATGCTCTCGGGCGTCGTGGCCAAGCGCTATGGCCACGAGGGCCTGCCCGACGACACCATCACGGTGAACCTCTCGGGCACCGCCGGCCAGAGCTTCGGGGCATGGCTGGCGGCCGGCGTCACCGTGGTCCTGACGGGCCATGCCAACGACTATGTCGGCAAGGGGTTGTCGGGCGGAAAGCTGATCATCCGTCCGAGCGATGCTCTGAAGTCGCCGGCGGGCCGGACGATCATGGCCGGTAACACGGTCCTGTACGGGGCGATCGCGGGCGAGTGCTACATCCGCGGCTCGGCCGGCGAGCGGTTCGCCGTGCGCAATTCCGGCGCCATCACGGTCGTCGAAGGCATGGGCGACCATGGCTGCGAGTACATGACCGGCGGCGTGGTGGTGTCTATCGGCGAGACCGGGCGCAACTTCGCGGCCGGCATGTCGGGCGGTATCGCCTACGTCCTCGACGCCGACGGTTCCTTCGCCGCCCGCTGCAACCTCTCCATGGTCGATCTGGAGCCCGTCGAGGAGGAAGACGACGTCATGCGCCGCTTCCACCAGGACGGCGACCTCGAGACCAAGGGGCGCGTCGACATCCTGGCCAACATGTCCGGCCACGACGAGGAGCGGCTGAGCCAGCTCATCACGAACCACGTGAAGTACACAGGGTCTCCGCGCGGCAAGGCGATCCTCGAAGACTGGGCCGGCTACCGCACCAAGTTCGTGAAGGTGATGCCGGTGGAGTACCGCCGGGCCCTGCGCGAAATGGAGATGGCGCGGATGCCGGTGGCGGCGGAGTAGCAGCGGCATGCGGATCTACGGCGACCTCGTCTCGGGCAATTGCCTCAAGGTGAAGATCGTCGCCGATTACCTCGGCCTCGCCTATGATTGGATGCCGGTCGACATCCTGAAGGGCGAGAGCCGGACGCCGGACTATCTCTCGCGCTTTCCCGCGGGTCAGGTGCCCGCGGTCGAGTTCGAGGACGGTCGGTGTCTGACCCAGTCGAACGCGATCATTCGCTATCTCGCCCGCGAGAGTGTGCTGATCCCCGAGGAGGCGTTCCTCGCGGCAAAGATGGACGAGTGGCTGTTCTGGGAGCAGTACAGCCACGAGCCGGCCATTGCGGTCTGCCGGTTCGAGATGCGCTACCTCGGCAAGCCGAAGGACGCGCGCGATCCGGCCCGGGTGGCACGCGGCGAGGCGGCCTTGGACTTGATGGAGCGCCATCTCGGCGGGACCGAGTGGCTGGTCGGAGAGGGGCTGAGCGTCGCCGACGTGTCGCTCTTCGCCTATACGCAATGGGCTGACGAGGGCGGATTCGACCTCTCGCCGAGGCCGGCCATCCGGGCTTGGCTCACCCGTTGCACCGATGCGTTCGGTCGAGGCGACCGGACGCCGACACCGCGCTAGCCGGCGATCGCGCCGGGCGACACGACAGAGATAACGGGCGCAGGTGGACCGGGCCGGTCCTCCTCCGCCCCACGGATCAGACAGGCTCGCGAAAGACGGTCACGATGGGCAAGGTCACGGGTTTCCTCGAATTCGATCGGCAGGAGCAGAAGTATCAGCTCGCCGCGGACCGCGTGCGGCACTTCCGCGAGTTCACGCTGCCCCTCGACGAGCACGACCTGAAGAAGCAGGCGGCGCGCTGCATGGATTGCGGCATTCCGTTCTGTCACGGCGACACCGGCTGCCCGGTCCACAACCAGATCCCGGACTGGAACGAGCTCGTCTTCCAGTCCGATTGGGAGGAGGCGGCACGCAACCTCCACTCCACCAACAACTTCCCGGAATTCACCGGCCGTATCTGCCCGGCGCCGTGTGAGGAGGCCTGCACCCTTAACCTCGAGAACCAGCCCGTCGCGATCAAGACGATCGAGCAGGCGATCGCCGATCGCGCCTGGAACAACGGCTGGGTCAAGCCGGAGATTCCGTCGACCCGCACCGGCAAGAAGGTCGCCGTGATCGGCTCCGGACCGGCCGGTATGGCGGCGGCGCAGCAACTCGCCCGCGTCGGCCATGACGTCCACGTCTTCGAGCGCGAGCCGAAGGCCGGTGGTCTCCTGCGCTACGGCATTCCCGACTTCAAGATGGAGAAGCGCCATATCGACCGGCGCGTGAAGCAGATGGAAGCGGAAGGCGTCACCTTCCATTACGGCGTCAATGTCGGCGTGACGAAACCGCTGGACGAACTCACCGCGGAGTTCGATGCGGTGCTGTTCGCCGGCGGCGCGGAAGATCCGCGCAACCCGCAGCTTCCCGGCCAGGAACTGTCGGGCGTGCATTACGCGATGCCCTTCCTCGTCCAGTCGAACCGCCGGGTCGGCGCCGAACCGATGCCGGGCAACGGCGAATTGCCGATCCTCGCCACCGCCAAGAACGTCGTGGTGATCGGCGGCGGCGATACGGCGTCGGATTGCGTCGGCACCTCCTTCCGTCAGGGCGCCCTGTCGGTGACGCAGCTCGACATCCGCCCGCGTCCGCCCGAGCGCGAGGACAAGCTGTCGGTCTGGCCGTACTGGCCGACCAAGATGCGGACGTCGTCGAGCCAGGCCGAGGGCGCGGAGCGCGAGTTCCAGGCCGCCACCCTGCGGCTGGAGGGCAACAAGAAGGGCAAGCTCACCGGCGTCGTCTGCACGCGCGTCGACGAGAAGCGTCAGCCGGTCCCCGGCGGCGAGTTCACCCTGCCGGCCGATCTCGTCTTCTTGGCGATCGGTTTCGCCGGCTCGCTCCGCAAGGGCCTGCTGGAAGAATCCGGTGTCGCCATGGACAAGCGCGGCAACGTCACCGCCAACGAACTCGACTACCGGACATCGAACGAGAAAATCTACGCCGCCGGCGACATGCGTCGCGGCCAGTCGCTCGTGGTCTGGGCCATTCGCGAAGGCCGTCAGGCGGCGCGGTCCATCGACGAAGCCCTGATGGGATCGAGCGTCCTGCCGCGCTGAGACCCTTCACTCGGCGACGGAGCCGAAGACGATCCGGCCCCGTCCCGTTACATTTCGCTCCCGACGATGCCGCGTCGGGGCGTGTTCAGCTCGGCGGCCATTTGAAATCGTCGGCCCGGCCCGGTTGCGGCACGGGCGCCGAACCACGCTGAAGCACGCGCTCCACATTGCCCGACGCGTCGCCGTCCCGCGGCCTGCCGCTGATCAGCATGCCGCCGGGGGTCACTTCGGCGCGGCCCAGGGGAATGATCGGGCCGGCCGCGGGCTTCACCGGTAATGCCGGGATACCGGGCGGTTCGGGCAAGCTCGGCAGCATCGCCGTGATCTGGCGGTCGATCGCCGCGTTGTCGTCGAGCTTTGCCGTCTCGCCGTCGAGGAGCGGCCCCGGAACCGTGGCCACGGAAGCGGCTGCCGGGGCCTCGGCCGGAGTCGAGCCCATCAGCCGTTTCAGTTCCACATCGGCGAAATGCGCGACCTTGCGCGCGCCGGACTTGGTGAAATGGACGCCGTCCGATGTCCGCAGCTTGGCTTCCTGGCCTTCCAGATCGGGACCGGACACGACGAAGCGGTTCCGGTCGTCGACGAAGCCCGGCCAGATGTCCACGTAGGTGCCGCCCGCCTTCGCGACGCGGTCGCGGATCAGGTCGTTGATCGTCGCGATATCCTTCGTCAACGACTCGCTGCGCATCGGCGGGGCTCCCACCCAGATGAGCGGGATCTTCTGGATGGCGAAGACCTTCGCCAGGGCATCGACGCGCTCGCGATAGAGTTCGCGCCAGCGCTCCGTTCCCGGGTCCACGCTTTCCGAGCCTTCCCGGATCGGCTGGCGATCGTTGGCGCCGAGCATCACCACGGCGTAGGAGACTTTCGGCCCGGTCTTCAGAAAATCCTCGGCGGCCTTCGCCCAGTCGACCACGTCCTTCCGCACGAGACCACTATCGGCCTTCGACCGATCGAGGATCGCCACGTCGGCATTCTCCTCGAACACGTCGTCGAGGCCGCGGCTGAGATAGCTCGCCAGCGAGTCGCCGAAGACCGCGATGCGGATCGACGGTTCCGTCTTCGGCTGCACCGGTTTCGGCTGGGCGACCGCCGGAGCCGGACGAGGCTTCCTCGTATAGGAGCGCTGACTCTCCCCGATCGTCGGCGCGCGGGGACGTGCCGGCCGGGCCGTCGGCGCGGGCGTCGGGTTCGGCTGGGCCTGCTGCGGCCGATCCTCCCACGGCCAGTAGAACTGACGGGGTGCTTCCTGGGGGGGAGGGGCGTAGCGCCTGTTGGCCTGCCGGCCGCCGTAATCGCCCTCGTCGCGAGAGCGGCGGCGCGGCGAATAATAGGGGTCGTTGCGCGGCGTGTCGTAGGAATCGCCCCACTGCGCCGAGCTCGGCGGAGCCGATGCGAAGAGCAAGGGCGTCGCGAACACGCCGAGAAAGCAGGCACGCAGCAACGCCGCGCCTGCGAGGCTCACGGCCCTCCGAGCCGACGATACGTCCTTGGCGGTCCTTGATGTCACGCTGCGACCTGTCGGGTGATCGACGAAAAGACGGGAATGGCCAGCATCCTAGACGACGATCCGAGCGGCGTCTAAGGGCGCGCGTTCAGGTGTTCCAGAAGCGCGGGCGTGGCGTAGCCGTCCGCGACGAGGCCTTCCTTGATCTGGTACTGGCGCACCGCCTCCCGCAGCTTCGGTCCGGCCCGGCCGTCGGCATCGCCGGCATAGAGGTTTCGCGTTGCCAGACCCTTCTGCAGGGCCTGTAACCCGGCCTTGTCGAGGCGGGCCGTGCCACTGGGCCAGGGAGCCGCCAGGGCTGGGCCGCCCGCGAGGCGATCGGCGAGGTGGCCCACCGCGAGGGCGTAGGAATCGGAGGTGTTGTAGGCCCGGATCACCTCGAAATTGTCGGTGATCAGGAAGACCGGGCCGCCGGCGCCGCCCGGCAGGAACAGGCTGGCCTGACCCGATGCCGGCAGAGCCTCTCCGTCGATCCTGCGGATTCCGCGATGGGCGAAATCGGACAGATCGGCCCGGTATCGGGTCAGGTCGAAGCCGGCGGGGAGCGTGACGGCATAGCCCCAGGACAGCCCAGGGTTCCAGCCGAGCGATTGGAGATAGCCGGCGATGGAGGCCAGGGCGTCGGCCTCCGAGCGCCAGATGTCGCGGTGGCCGTCCCCGTCGAAATCGACGGCGTGTTTGAGGAAGGTCGACGGCAGGAACTGGGTCTGACCCATGGCTCCCGCCCACGAGCCCTTCATCGCCTCCGGCGCGATGTCGCCACGCTGGAGGATGGTCAGCGCGTCGAGCAACTCGTCGCGGAACAGGGTACCGCGAAAGCGCGCCTGGGCCAGGGTCGCCAAGGCGCGGATGGTCGGCACGGTACCGCCGCTGGCCCCGAAATCCGATTCGACGCCCCAGAAAGCGAGAATGATCCATCGGGGAACGCCGGTGCGGGCCTCGATCGCCGCCAGGGTGTTCGACAGACGTGCCGCCTGGGAGCGTCCGCGGGCGATCCGCCCGGGCGACACGGCGCCGACGAGATAGTCCCAGACGGGTCGCCCGAACTCGCCTTGTGCCTTGGTCCTGGCCAGAACGCTGGCATCGGGGGCGGAAATGCCGCGAAAGGCCGCCTCGAACGTCGCGGGACTGATCCCGCGCGCGTCCGCATCGGGCCGAAGCGCGTCGATGAAGCCGCGAAACGACGGGTTCGCCGCCCCGTCTTGCGTCACCGCTGTGCCCGCTTTTGCCGGCGCGGGAGGGCGCCCCGCCTCCTGCGCCCTGGTCTGGGTTCCGAGCAGGATGCCGATGACGATGGCGATGCAGTGGCGCTTCACGTGCGGTTGCGCCGAGCCAGCGCTTCTTCCCAGGCGAAGGCCTGGGCGACGATCTCGTCGAGGTCGTCGTGTTGCGGCCGCCACCCCAGCTTGTCGCGGATGCGGTCGGCCTTGGCCACGATCTGCGCCGGGTCGCCGGCCCTGCGTGGCGACAACCGGACCTCGAAGTCCCGGCCGGATACGCGCTTGACCACCTCGATCACCTCGAGGACCGAATAACCGCGACCGTATCCGCAATTGAGCGTCAGGCTGTCGCCGCCCGAGCGCAGATGCGCGAGCGCCACACGATGGGCCTCTGCGAGATCCGAGACCTGGATGTAGTCGCGCAGGCACGAGCCGTCTCGGGTCGGGTAATCCGTGCCGTACACGTCGAGATGGCTGCGCCGGCCCAGAGCCGCCTGCGTCGCCACCTTGATGAGATGGGTCGCATTGGGCGCCGATTGGCCGCTGCGCCCACGCGGATCGGCTCCGGCGACGTTGAAGTAACGAAGGATGACGTAGCTGAAGCCATGCGCCTTGGCGGCATCGGCGATCATCCACTCGCTCATCAGTTTCGAACGGCCGTAGGGATTGATCGGCGAGGTGACGAGATCTTCCGGAACCGGGACGACGTCCGGCTCGCCGTAGACGGCGGCGGTGGAGGAGAAGATGACGTGCTTCACGCCCGCCTCGACGGCAGCTTCGATCAGCGCCCGGGTCTTGACCGTGTTCGAGAGGTAGTAGCCGAGGGGGTCCGCGACCGAATCCGGCACGACGATCTTGGCGGCGAAATGCGCAAGGGCGTCGATCTCGTGCTCGGCAATGATCCTCTTCACCAGGGCCTGATCCGCCACGTCGCCGATGACCAGGGTGACCTCGGGCGGAAGCGCCCAATCGAACCCAGTGGACAGGTCGTCGAGGACGACGATGCCTTCGTGGCCGGCATCCAGAAGGGCCAGCACCATGTGGCTGCCGATATATCCTGCGCCGCCCGTGACCAGAACCGTCATTATCCAACCTTCATTCTGGTGATCCCGCAACAGGATACACCGAAAACCACTTGTGGAATGATACTTCACGTAGCGCAGCGTCGACCGTGGATACGGTCTCCTTCCTGCTCCATCGATCACGGCAACGTGCTATCGTGTCATGCCTCCGGGTTGTTCCCACCATATTTAAGAGACCGGGTCCCGCTTGATGAAACCGATTCGTAAAGCCGTCCTGCCCGTTGCGGGCCTGGGTACCCGTTTCCTTCCGGCGACCAAAGCCGTACCGAAGGAAATGCTGACCGTGGTCGACAGGCCCGTCGTCCAGCATGTGGTGGACGAGGCCCGCGAAGCCGGCATCGAGCATTTCATCTTCGTGACCGGCCGCGGCAAGGCCGTGATCGAAGACCATTTCGATATCGCCTTCGAACTCGACCGCATGCTTCAGGAGCGCGGCAAGGAGGCGATCTACGAAGAGCTCAAGCGCGATCTGCCGGCCGCCGGCCAGACGAGCTTCACCCGCCAGCAGGCGCCCCTCGGCCTCGGTCATGCGGTCTGGTGCGCGCGCGAGATCGTCGGCGACGAGCCCTTCGCGGTGCTGCTCCCCGACATGCTCAGCAAAGGCTGCATGCAGCAGATGCTGTCGGCCTATGAGCGCCATGGCGGCAACGTCATCGCCGTGGAGGAGGTGAAGCCGGAGGAGACGCACCAGTACGGGATCGTCGGCGTCGGCGAGACCTACGGCCAGACCTTCGAGATCGACGGCATGATCGAGAAGCCCAAACAGGGCACCGCGCCGTCGAACTTCATCATTTCCGGACGCTACATCCTCCAGCCGGAGATCTTCTCGATCCTCGAACAGGGCGAGAAGGGTGCCGGCGGCGAGATTCAGCTCACCGATGCGATGATCAAGCTCGCCGAGAAGCAATCCTTCTTCGGCATGCATTACGAGGGCCGGACCTACGATACCGGCTCCAAGCTCGGTTTCCTGACCGCCAACATCGCCTACGCGCTCCAGCGCAAGGACCTCGCCGAGCCGCTGAAGGCCGAGATCGCCCGCCTGCTCAACGAAGCATGAGGGCCTGAAACGGGAGGGACGAGTTCGGAGAGCTGCAAGCTGCGCAGTTCGGTGCACAAGGCGCGGGCTAGGTATGCACGGCGCGCGGCCTTTCGGCGACGAAATACCCTTGCGTTTTGTGCGTCGCACTTTACTTTGTGCATTGCGAGATCGCGATGGCGTCGCGGTCTGGCAGCCCTTCTTGGGCGTTTCCTCCCTAGACTTCGGGCCGCTCTTCGGAGCGGCCTTTTTTCTTGAGCACTCGATTTTTGGGGCGTTCCATTTTCTCGGGTGTTCGACGTGCTCGAGACGAGCGGCCATCGTCCGGGATGTCGCGCAGCGACGCGCTCCTCCGCTGCTTTCGCCTACTCGGCTGCCATCCGCCTCGGCGCGAGATCGTCAAGCTCCTCGGCGACCGCCTTAACCACATCGCGCAGCGTCCAGACCAGGTCCGAGAAGCCTTGCGTGATCGCGAGGTTGGCCTCGTTCATGTAGAGGCTGCGGTTGATCTCGATCTGAAGCGCGTGACGGCCGATATTCGGTTCGCCGTAATGCTCGGTGATGAAGCCGCCCGCATAGGGCTTGTTGCGCAGGGTGCGGAAGCCGCGAGCCCGCAGATGGTGCTCGAACGCCGCGATCAGGACGGGCGCGCAACTCGTTCCGAACCGGTCCCCGAGCACGAATTCGGCCTTTGCATCCTCCTCGCGGATGAGGCTCGATGACGGCATCGAGTGGCAATCGATGAGAATAGCGTGGCCGAAGCTCCGCGCGGTGCGCTGGACGAGGCCGCGCAGGGTCCGGTGATAAGGCTTGTAGAGATCCTCGATCCGCGCCACCGCTTCCTCGACCGGCAATCGCGTGCGGTAGATCTCCTGGCCGTCGGCGACCACTCGCGGCACCGTGCCGAGCCCGCCGGCGACGCGCATCGATCGCGTGTTGGCGAAGGGCGGGAGCCGACCGTCGAACATCCGGGGGTCGAGTTCGTAGGGCTCCCGGTTCACGTCGAGATAGGCCCTCGGGAAATTCGCCCGCATCAGCGGCGCGCCGAGATCGACCACCGGTGCGAAGAGCCTGTCGACATAGGCATCCTCGGAGCGCCGGAGGGCCAGCGCATCGAGACGGGACACCGCCAGGAACGTCTTCGGATAGACCGCACCGGAATGAGGCGTGTTGAACACGAACGGAAGCGTATGATCCGTCGGTTCGTCGATGACGAAGGGAGGGTCGAAGCTCCCCGGATTCACCGCGTTCTGGCGAGAGTTGGGCTCTGTCATCGCGGCGTGGGCGCCTCGGAGCGGGCAAGGAAACGCATGGCCGCACTGTGCGGTGTGTAGGTGAGCGTGTCCACTGCGACACGACCCGTCCGCAGGCGATCGATGTGCCGCCGGGCACTCTGCTCCGGAGCCGATCTCAACACCTTGTTTACCAAGTCTGCGCTTTATGAAAAGAACACAACGACTCACGGGTGCGGGACGCCGATCGATGAAGATCCTCCTAGCGGAAGACGACAACGACATGCGGCGCTTTCTCGCCAAGGCGCTGCAGAATGCCGGTTATGACGTGCTGTCGTTCGATAACGGCCTCTCGGCCTACAACCGCCTGCGCGAAGAACCTTTCGAGCTGCTCCTCACCGATATCGTGATGCCCGAGATGGACGGCATCGAGCTGGCGCGCCGCGCCACCGAACTCGATCCGGACATCAAGGTGATGTTCATCACCGGCTTCGCTGCCGTGGCGCTGAACCCGGATTCCAAGGCTCCGAAGGATGCGAAAGTGCTGTCAAAGCCGTTCCATCTTCGTGATCTCGTCAACGAGGTCGAGAAACTGCTGGCCGCCTGAGCCCGAACGCTCGGGCCGGCCGCAGTGTTCTTCCCGGTATGAAGACGGTTGCCGTTCCCCTATATGCTGAGGGGAGCGAAGCGGGACGTCTGCAAACCATGCCTCCGGTGACCATCTACACGACAGCCTGGTGCCCTTACTGCACCGCCGCCAAGACCTTGCTGCGGGAGAAGGGTGTCTCCTTTTCGGAGATCGACGTGGAGAAGATCGCGGGTTCCCGCCTCGCCATGATCCAGCGGGCCGGCGGCCGGACCAGCGTTCCGCAGATCTTCGTCGGAGATGCCCATGTGGGCGGCTGCGACGACCTCTACGCCCTCGACCGGTCCGGCAAGCTCGATCCGCTGCTGGCGGCTCCGGTGGCGCAGCCATGAGCGAGAACCCGTCCACGGCTCCCGACCGGTCCGAGCCACGTTTCGTCGCGGCCTGCGTCCAGATGCGTTCCGGGCGTGATCCGCTCGCCAACCGCGATGCGGCCGTCACTCTCGTACGCGAGGCGGCATCGCAGGGGGCTCACTACGTCCAGACGCCGGAGATGACGTCCCTGGTGGAGCGGGACAAGGCGAGCCTGTTCGCCAACGTTCGCGGACAGGACGAGGACGTGACCCTCTCGGCTCTGCGGGACGTGGCACGCGAGCGCGGCATCGTGGTCCATATCGGCTCGCTGGCCGTCCGCAACGGCGACAAGATCGCCAATCGCGCCTTCCTCATCGATGCGGAGGGGGCGATCACCGCGTCCTACGACAAGCTCCATCTCTATGATGTGGACCTGCCGAACGGCGAGCGCTGGCGCGAATCCAATACCTATACGGGTGGCGCCTGCGCCGTCGTCGCCGAGACCCCCTGGGCGCCCCTCGGCATCGCGATCTGCTACGATCTGCGCTTCCCGGCGCTGTATCGCGCCCTTGCGGAAGCCGGGGCGACGATCTTGAGCGCACCGGCCTGCTTCACCAAGCAGACGGGGGAGGCGCATTGGCACGTCCTCCACCGCGCCCGCGCCATCGAGACCGGATCGTTCATGATCTCGGCGGCCCAGGGCGGGCGCCACGAAGATGGCCGCGAGACCTACGGTCACTCGATCATCGTCGATCCGTGGGGCAAGGTGCTGGCGGATGCCGGCGGGGCCGAGCCGGGGGTGATCCTGGCCGAGATCGACCTCGCCCGCGTCACCGAGGCACGGGGACGTATCCCCGCCCTGAAACATGCCCGCCCCTTTACCGTGGAACGCGTCGGGCGAGTAGGCTGAGATGAGACCGGTTCGTTCCTGCCGATGATCCGTTACACGCTCGTCTGCGAGCACGGACACGATTTCGAAGGGTGGTTTCGTTCCAGCGATTCCTACGATGAACAGGCAGCGGGGGGGCTCGTGGAATGCCCTGTTTGCGGCTCGGTCAAAATCGCCAAGGCGATGATGGCACCGGCGGTGGCGAAGGCCGCCGTCAAGCCGGCCGCTCCGGTCGGCCCGGCGACGGAGACCGCTTCGAAGGAGCTCGTCGCCCCAGCCACGGTGCCGATGATGGCGGAGCCGGAGCGGCAGTTGCGCGCGCTGGTGCGGGCCGTCCGCGAGCACGTGACCCGCACGGCCGACGACGTCGGCCGGCAGTTCCCGGAAGAGGCTCGCCGGATGCATTACGGCGAGGCTGCATCGCGCCCGATCTACGGCGAGGCGAGCCCCGCCGAGGCGCGTGCCCTCATCGAGGAGGGGATCGACGTCGCCCCGCTTCCCACCCTGCCGGACGATCTGAACTGAGGCTTTGGGCCGATCCCGTCAGCGCTTGAGCGCGGCCGTCCCGGCGATGGATGCGAGGACGAAGGCGATGACGGCGTTCCAGCCCGCGAGCGATACGCCGAGGAAGCGCCAGGCGGCGGTGGAGCAATCGGCCACCCGCGTCGCCTGCAGGGTATCGAGGAAGTCGCCGACATCGCTCGGATTGGCGCCGCTCCCGCCGCCGCAATCCGCCGGGCCGGCCCACAGCGCCCATTCGGCGCCCGCATGGTAGACGCTGAGGCCCGCCCCGTAGAGCAGGCCGAGGGCCGCGAGCCCGAGGATCGCGCGGGTCAGGCGCTCGGGCGTGAACAGCGCCAGCACGGCGAGCGGGATCGCCGCATAATAGGGCAGGCGCTCCGTCAGGCAGAGCTTGCACGGCACGTAGCCGAGCACCCACTGGAAATAGAAGGCTCCGGCGATCGTCAGCGCGGAGCCGATCAGGATCGCCAGAGCGGCTCGGCGAAGGCGGAGAAGGGCGGAATAATCGATCACAGCAGCACCTTGAACAGGACGAAGCCGAGGATGATGGCGGCCACCGCGATGGCCGCGACGACATTGAGATGTCGGTCGAGGACGGCGCGGATCGAGACACCGTAGCGTTTCAACAGGCCGGCGAGCAGGAAGAATCGTGCGCCGCGGGTGATCAGCGACAGCAGGACGAACCAGAACAGGTCGTAATGGGCGAAGCCCGAGGTGATCGTCACCAGTTTGAACGGGATCGGCGTGAGGCCCTTCAGCAGGATCACCCAATGCCCGTAATGGGCGTAGGAGGCCTGGAAACTTTCGGCCTTGTCGGTCAGTCCGTAGACCGAGAACAGCCAGACGCCGATCGAATCGTAGAGCAGCGCGCCGATCGCGTAGCCGAGCAGGCCGCCGGCCACCGAGGACAACGTCGTGATCGTCGCATAGAGCCAGACCTTGTCCGGCCGGCTCACCGCCATCGGCACCAGCATCACGTCGGGCGGGACCGGGAAGAACGAACTCTCCGCGAAAGCCACCGCACCAAGCGCATAGGGCGCCGACGGCTTGCCCGCGAGCGCGAGTATCCACTCGTAGAGGCGGCGGATCATGGTTCAGCTTCTCTCCGAAAGGGGAAGGCGCGAGGCCCTTTGAGCACAACCCGGGCGCGGTTGCGAGCCGGAACGACGGAGGCAGAACCCCTCTGGCCGTCAGCGCGATCCTGTGCCATGACGCGGTTGTTGCGGGCGTGGTGGAACTGGTAGACGCGCCGGACTCAAAATCCGGTTCTGGTGACAGAGTGTCGGTTCGATTCCGACCGCCCGCACCATCAGCCCAGTTCAGCAAGCGCTCCTCTACAGTTTTCCCGTTCGTCACCGCGAATGCAGGAAGCGGCGGATCCAGCCGCCGATCCGGGGAGCGTCGCTCGTGCCCTCGAGAGAGGCGAGGGCGGCGGTTCGGAACGCCTCGTCGTGAGGAACGGCCGGGCGGTGTCCGGCGATGAGGGCGGTGGCGTAATCCGTCTCGAATTCCGGATGGACCTGGAACGAGATCGCCCGTCGTTCGGGGTAGGACAGGATGCCGTAGGGCGTGAACGCATTGCCGCCGAGGATGCGGGCCCCGGCGGGCGGAACGATCACCTGATCCTGATGGATGGCCGGGACCGAGACGCGGTCCGCCTCATCCATCCAATCCGCGCGTTCGAAGACGTCGTAGGTGTGGAGGCCGATGCCCCAGCCTTTCGGGGATTCCTCGACGGTACCGCCGAAGGCCGCCGCCATGACCTGGTGTCCGAAGCAGAGGCCGACCAGCTTGGCGCGCCCCTCGACGCCGCGCAGGAAGTCCTTGAGCGGCGCGATCCACGGCAGGTCGTCATAGATGCCCGCCGCCGATCCGGTGACGAAGAACGCGTCGAAATCGTCGGGAGAGGTGGGAAGCCGCCCCTCGGCCACCGGGAAGGTCGTGACCTCGGCAGCGTCGCCGATGAGCCGTTCGACCATGCGGCCATAGGACGGATAGGCCCCGGCCAGACGGGCGGGCGGCGTGCCCGCCTCGATGATTCCGATCTTCATCCCCGCCTTATGGTCGACACGCGTCCTCCTTGCGAGATCCGGCGCATCAGATCGCCGGATCGAGGGCCGTGGCGGGAGTGACCGCAGTCGGCCTCGCCAGGAAATGCGAGGCCAGCACGGCGACCACCATCACGGCCAGGAAGATCGCGAAGATCACCGGATTGAACACGACGAGGGCCACGAAGCAGATGCCGGCCATCGCCAGGGCGAAGGCGGGTGCCGCCGGAAAGAACGGCGCCCGGTAGGGGCGGGCGAGGTCGGGCTCGCTGCGGCGCAGCTTGAACAGGGCGGCCATGCTCATGCCGTACATGACCAGCGCGCCGAACACCGCCATGGTGACGATGCTCGCGGTGAGGGATTGCCCGGCGATCTCGATCAGGTTGTCGCTGTAGATCGCCGCGATGCCGACGAGGCCGCCGGCCACCGTGGCGATGTGCGGGGTCTGGAAGCGCGGATGGACCTTGGCGAGGAAGCCGGGCAGGTAGCCGGCGCGTCCGAGGGCGAAGATCTGGCGCGAATAGCCCATGATGATGCCGTGGAACGAGGCGACGAGGCCGAACAGGCCGAGCCAGACCAGCATGTGCAGCCAGCCGCTCGACTCGCCCACCACCGTCTTCATCGCCTGGGGCAGGGGGTCGTTGAGGTTGCTGAGCGTCCGCCAGTCGCCCGAGCCGCCGGCGAAGATCATCACGCCGAAGGCCAGGGCGGTGAGCGTCAGGACGCCGGTGATGTAGGCGATCGGGATGGTACGCTTGGGGTCCTTCGCCTCCTCGGCCGCCATGGCTACGCCCTCGATGGCGAGGAAGAACCAGATCGCGAAGGGGATCGCTGCGAACATGCCGCCGATGGACGCCAGGGTGAAGGTCGACTCGCCGGCCCAGCCATGGGCCGCGAAGTTGGTGAAGCTGAAGGCGGGGGCGACCACGCCCATGAAGACCAGGAGCTCGCCCACCGCCAGGATGGTCACGAACAATTCGAACGTGGCGGCGATCTGCACCCCGACGATGTTCAGGGTCATGAAGATCAGGTAGGCGCCGAGCGCCGCGTGTTTCGGGTCGAGCCCCGGAAACTGGACGTTGAGATAGGCGCCGATGGCGAGCGCGATGGCGGGGGGCGCGAAGACGAACTCGATCAGCGTGGCGTAGCCGGCGATGCAGCCGCCGATCGGTCCGAAGGCGCGCTTGCTGTAGGCGAAGGGGCCGCCGGCCTGCGGGATCGCGGTGGTCAGCTCGGTGAAGCTGAAGATGAAGGCGACGTACATCGCCGCGATGAAGGTCGTGGTGACGAGGAAGCCGAGCGTGCCGGCGCTGGCCCAGCCGTAGCTCCAGCCGAAATACTCGCCCGAGATCACGAGGCCGACGGCGATGCCCCACAAGTGAAACGCGTTCAGACCTTTATGAAGGCTGGTGGATTCGCTTTGCATGATCGGTTCCCGCCATCGGCATCGGCTGCCGTCGGGCAACGGCCAAGCAAGAGTGCTGCCGAAAGCGCGGATCACCAAATGCCGGGCGGGAACCCGGCCTCAGGCCGCCCGGACCCGCGGGCGCAGACGTCCGGTCTCCTTCGGGCGGATGTCCATGGCGTTCCCGCGCCAGACGATGGCGCTCTGCATCCAGGCGCTGGTCCACATGACGGGCAGGATCGCGTCGCGGAGCAGGAAGGCGAGGACGAGGCGGGGCGAGCGGTGCCAGCCGGCGCGGGCGGCGAGGGCGTATTCCGCCCCGTACCAGAGGGCGGCCATCGCGGCGACGCCGACGAGGACCGGCGCCGTCGGGACCGCGATGGCCGCGACCGCGAAGGGAAGCAGGGCCCCCGATCCGATCTCTGGGGCGAAGAAGTGCGGGAACGTCACCCGGCGCAGGCGCGCCCAGCGCACCTGACGGGACCAGACCTCGCGGAACGCCCGGCATCCGAGGGGCTGTTCGAACGGCGCGGCCACGAGATGCACCCGCTTTCCGGCGGCGCGGACGAGCTTGGTCGCCGCCGCGTCCTCGGCGATCTCCGCGGCCAGCGCGCGGATGCCGCCATGCGCGTCGAGGAAGGGCTTGTGCCAGAGCATGCTCTTGCCCTGGGCAAAGCCGAGGCCGAGGCTCTCGCCGGTATATTGCCAGCGGGCCTGGAGGGTGTTGAGAAAGGCGCATTCGAGTTCGGCGAAGAGCCCGTCCGGCCGCGCGCCGATCGGCGTCGAGCAGACCAGCCCGGTATCCGGCCGCCACGAGGCCTGGAGCCGCTGGAGGTAGTCGGGCGGCATCAGCACGTTGGAATCGGCGAGCACCACCCAGTCGTGCCGGGCCTCCTCCCAGCCGCGGACGCAATTGTTGAGCTTCGGATTGTCGCTGATGCGCTCGTCCCCGACGATCAGGCGTGCCGGCACCCCCGGATGGGCCGCCATCAGGCGATGCAGCAGTGGGACGACGGGGTCGCGGCCATCGGCGACGCAGAAGATCAGTTCGTAACTCGGATGGGCGAGCCGGAAGCCGCGCTCCAGCATCTCCTCGCTGAAGGCTTCGAGGCCGCAGACCGGACGCACCAGCGAGATCGGCGCGGCGGCGGGAAAGCTCGCCGTGCCGCGATCCCGTCCGATCCGGCGTGCCGCGATGGCGATGCTCAGGAGGTTGACGAGCGTCAGCACGGCACAGAGCGAGAGCGCGACGACCGCGCCGGTCTCGATGCTGCCGATCATGCCGCCATTCCTCCCCGCCTCCGCCATTCGACGGAACCAGCCCATGACGAGGGGCCTAACAGGTGGGCTGTTTCAGTCGTATGACAGGGTGCGGGTGACGTTGGCGCGGGGGCCGATCGGCCTCTCCGCGAAGAAAGGTGTGGCGTGGGCGAAACGAGGCGCGTGGCCGTTCTGGGGGCCGGGATAGCGGGGGCCGTCGCCGCCCGGCACTTGAGCGAGGCCGGTCTGGCCGTCACCGTCTTCGACAAGGGGCGTGGCATCGGCGGGCGGATGGCCACGCGACGGGTCGACGAATCCGGTCTCTCCTTCGATCACGGCGCCCAGTTCATGCGGGCGCATGGAGCCGGTTTTCGCGAACGCCTCGCCGACTGGACCGACCGGGGCATCGTCGGCGAGTGGGAGGAAACGGGCGGATCCGTCGGCATTCCCGGCATGACGGCACCGGTCCGCGATCTCCTCGACGGGATCGAGACGCGCTCGGGCCGCAAGATCACCCGCCTCGAAAACGTGGGCGGATCATGGCGCCTCGATATCGCCGAGGGGTCCGAGGGCGAGGTCTTCTCCGATGGCGAGGTCTTCGACGCGGTGGCGGTGAGCTTTCCCGCACCGCAGGTCGCAGCCCTACTGGCGGCGAGCGACGTGTCGCTGCCGGGGCTCGAGATCCCGGTCTATGCGCCGTGCTGGTCGCTGATGCTGGCCTGGGAGGGGGATTGCCCGCTGCAGGGCGGCCCCCTGAACGACGCGAGCGGACCGATCGCGCAGATGTTTCGCGAGGATCGCAAGCCCGGACGATCGACCGATACGGTTCGGATGGTCGTCCATGCCACCCCGGACTGGTCGCGGACCCATCTCGAGAGGACGCGGGAGGAGGTCGCCGCCCTGCTCGTCGCGGCCATTGAGGCGAGTATGGACGCTCCACTGAAGCCGATCCATGCGAGCGCCCATCGCTGGCGTTATGCCCTTGTCGAGACGCCCCTCGGCCGGGATTGCCTCTACGATCCGTCGCTCAGGCTCGGCGCCTGCGGTGATTGGTGCCTCGGCCCGAGGGTGGAGGCCGCCCATGACAGCGGCGCGGCTCTCGCCGCGCGGATGATCGCGGATCTCGCATGATCCCGGCTTCGACATGATCCCGCCGATCGTCTTCCACCCGGCCTATCAAGCCGTCCTGCCCGACGGCCATCGCTTCCCGATGCGGAAATACGGTCGCCTCGCCGAGATGCTGACAGAACTCGGTCTCGCGCCCTCGGGCTTCGTCAGGCCGGAGCCCGCCGATGCTGCCCTGCTCAAGCGCGCCCACCGCGCGGATTACGTGGACGCGGTCCTCGCCTGTTCGGTGTCGCGGGAGATCGAGCGCAGCATCGGCCTGCCCGTGGACGAGAGTGTCGTCGCCCGTTCGCGCGCCTCGGCCGGCGGGACCCTCGCGGCGGCGCGACTGGCGCTGGAGCATGGCCTCGCGGGAAGTGCCGCCGGCGGCAGCCACCATGCGCGGCGTGAGACCGGCGCCGGATTCTGTCTGTTCAACGATGTCGCCATCGCCGCCCTGGCACTCCAGGAAGAGGGCACGATCCGCCGGGCGCTCATCGTCGATTGCGACGTCCACCAGGGCGACGGCACCGCCGATTGCCTTGCCGGGTCGCCGGACCTGTTCACCGTGTCGATCCATGCGGAGAAGAACTATCCGACGCGCAAGATCGCCGGCGATCTTGATATCGGCCTGAGCGACGGCGTTGACGATGCCGGTTACGCCGCGGTGCTCGGCGCGCATCTGCCGGGCCTCCTCGACGGCCTCGCACCGGACCTCGTCTTTTACAACGCCGGTGTCGACCCGCACGTGGACGACCGGCTCGGGCGTCTGTCGCTCACCGATGCCGGCCTGCGGGCGCGCGACTTAACCGTCGTCGGAGAGGCGCGGCGGCGGCGCATCCCCCTCGTGGCGGTCATCGGCGGCGGCTATACCGGCGATATCGACGCGCTCGCCGCCCGCCACGCCCTCGTCTTCCAGGCCATGGCGGCGCTCGCCTGACGCGCCGTCACTCCCGTCCGCAGGAATCCGGTGGGATCTCGGCCTCGGTCACGGAACGCGCCACCTTCTCGAGGCCGTCGAAGAGACGTTCGAGCTGCGGACCTTCCATGGAATGGAAGCCCAGCGTCCGGGTGATCAGCAGCCCCAGCGTCGAGAAGACGAGCGCCGCGCCGATCCCCGGGCATCGTTCGATCTTCTCGAACCCGGCGAGCCGCTCGCCGAGGAAGGCGTTGAAGCCCGCGAAGGCTTCAGGGTTCTCCGCGGAAGCGAGGAGCAGCGCCCGCGGAAATCCCTCCTCGTCGGCATAGACCTGCCGCGCATGGGCGATCAGGGCGAGGGGCAGGGCGGAGGGCCCGGGAACCTGCTCCGCTTCGTGCCGGGCGATGTCCTCCTTGACCTCCTTGAGTTTGCGCTCGGCGAGGGCCGAGATCAGCGCGTCCTTGGATGCGAAATGGTGGAGGACCCCGCCCTTGCTCAGGCTCGCCTCGGTCGCGACCGCATCGATCGTGAGAGTCCGCGTGCCCGAGCGGCGGATCAGGCTTTCGGCGGCATCGAGGATGATACTCGCCCGATCGTCGCGCCGTGTGCGCGGCTTCACCATCTGTCTGTCTTCCGTTAAAAACCGTCTGGACGGTCGGTAGGATAGCCGATAGGAGTGGCGGCCGATAGAGCTTTCACGGAACGGGATCGCAGTGTCTGGCCTGACCATGTCCGCTCGACGAGCCCGCGATGCGCGGCTCGTCGTGATTCTCTGGTTCGCCGCGCTCGTCGGTATCGTCGGCCTTCCGGCGCAGGCGAACGAGCCCGTGGAACCGTCCGTCGCCGACGCGGCGAAACGGAGTATCGCGGTGGTCCGAACGGTGAAGGCGGAGCGCAGCACGATCGCCGCGGACCTCGTCTTCACCGGCGACATCCAGGCCCAGTCCCAGGTGAACGTGGCCTTCCGCAACAACGGGAAGATCGCCACCCGCCTCGTCGAGGTCGGCGATCATGTCACCGCCGATCAGGTCCTCGCCAGGCTCGATCCTCAGGAGCAGCGCTCCAACCTCAACAATGCGCAGGCGGCGCTGACCTCGGCCGAGGCGCTGCTGACCCAGGCCAAGGTCAATTTCAAGCGCCAGGAGATGCTGCTCTCCAGCGGCTACACCACGCGGCCGAGCTATGACGATGCCGAGCAGCAATTGCGCACGACCCAGGCCTCCGTCGAGTCCGCCAAGGCGGCACTCGGCACGGCCCAGGAGCAGTTTTCCTACACCGACCTGAAGGCGGGCGTGGACGGCATCGTCCTGAGCCGCAGCTTCGAGGTGGGGCAGGTGGTTCAGGCTGGCCAGACCGTCCTCACCATGGCCGAGGACGGGCCGCGCGATGCGGTGTTCAACGTGTTCGAGGCGGTGCTCGCGACCCCGCCCGAGAGCAAGAACGTCGACATCACCCTCCAGGCCGACCCGAAGGTGCGGACGGTCGGCACCGTGCGCGAGATCTCGCCGAGCGTCGATTCCACCTCCGGGACGGTGCGGGTGAAGATCGGCCTGAAGGACACGCCCGCCGCCATGTCGCTGGGGGCCATCGTCATCGGCACGGGCAAGTTCCGGCCGCAGACCGCGATCGTCCTGCCCTGGTCGTCGCTCTATCGCTGGGAGGACGGTCCCGCGGTCTGGGTCCGCGATCCGGCGAGCGGCAAGGTCGCCCCCCGTAACGTCACCATCGAACGCTACTCTCCCAACACCATCGCCCTGTCCGGCGGGGTCGAGCCGGGCGAGGAGGTCGTCATCGCCGGTATCCAGTTTCTCAGGCCGGGGCAGACCGTGTCCGTCGCCGAGGAGATCGGCCGATGATCCGCGCCGGCATCCGCCTCGCCCTGGCCTCGGCGGTCCTCGCCGTCCTCGGCGCCTGCCACGGAGCCGAGGACGAGGCCGGCCCGCCGCCGGTGCGGCCCGTGCTCTATGCGGTGGCAAAGCCCGTCGACACGATCGTGTTCGGACCCTTCGCCGGGTTCGTCGCCCCCCGTTACCAGTCTGAGATCGGCTTCCAGATCGCCGGCCGTATGATCGCCCGCGACGTGACGATGGGCGACGTGGTCAAGAAGGGCCAGCGGATCGCCGCCCTCGACCCCATCGTGACGCGTTTCGCCCTCACCCGCGCCGAGGCGGAACTCGCCGACGCGACGGCGCAGGCCGAGAACGCCAGCGCGACCGAACTCCGGCAGCGCCGCCTGATGGCCAACGGCAACGTCACGCAGGCCCGTCTCGACAGTGCCGTGGCGAGCCGGGACACCGCGCAGGCCCGCCTCGCCCAGGCACAGGCGAACCTGCAGAAGGCCCGCGATCAGATGGGGTATACCGAGCTGCATGCCGATTTCGACGGTGTCGTCACGGTGCGCAGCGCGGAGGTCGGCCAAGTCCTCTCGGCCGGGCAGGCGGTCGCGACCCTGGCCCGTCCGGAGGAGCGCGAGGCCGTTGTCGACATCCCCGAGGACCTCGTGGGCGCCATGCCGAAGGATGCGGTCTTCACCGTGTCGCTCCAGAGCGCGCCCGACGTGACGGCGACGGGCAAGGTCCGCGAGATCTCGCCCTTCGCCGACCAGAGGACCCGCACCCGGCGCATCCGGATGACCCTGCTCGACCCGTCGGACGCCTTCCGCCTCGGCTCCACCATCACGGTCGGGCTCTCGCGCCAGATGAAGCCGCGCTTCCCGCTGCCGGCGACGGCATTGTTCGAGGCGGATGGGCAAAGCGCGGTCTGGATCGTGAACGAGGCCGGGGATTCCGTCTCCCGGCGCGACGTCACCGTGGCCGAGCGGAGCGACGACCGCGTCGCCATCACCGACGGACTGAAAGCCGGCGAGCGCGTCGTGCTCGCGGGCGCCCGCAGCCTCAGCGAAGGCCAGCGGGTCCGCCTGTCCGACAAGCCGCAATAGTCCTGCTCGAACAGCGTCACGCGAGAATCGCCCGTGAAGAACTTCAACCTGTCCGAATGGGCGCTCGAGCATCGCTCCTTCGTCTGGTTCCTGATGCTGATCTCGATGGTGGCGGGTTTCCTCGCCTACGAGAAGCTCGGCCGCGAGGAGGATCCGCCCTTCGCCATCAAGACGATGATCGTGCAGGCACGCTGGCCCGGCGCGACGATCGGCGACACTCTCGATCAGGTCACGGAGCGGATCGAGAAGGAACTGCAGCAGATCGACGCCGTCGATTTCAGCCGCAGCTACACCGTGCCGGGGCAGACGACGGTCTTCGTGCAATTGCGCGAGACGACGCCGCCCAAGACCATTCCGGGCATCTTCTATCAGGTCCGCAAGCGCATCGGCGACATCGCCAACACCTTCCCGCAGGGCATCCAGGGGCCGTTCTTCAACGACGAGTTCGGCGACGTCTTCGGCAACGTCTACGCCTTCACGGCGGACGGCGTCTCGATGCGCCAGCTGCGCGACTACGTCGAGCGGGTGCGGGCCGACCTGAAGAAGGTCAACAATGCCGGCAAGATGCAGCTCCTCGGTGCCCAGGACGAGGCGATCTACCTCGACTTCTCGACCCGCAAGCTCGCCGGCCTCGGCGTCGACCAGGCCGCCGTCATCAAGACCCTGCAGGCCCAGAACGCCATCGCTCCGTCGGGCGTGATCCAGGCCGGGCCGGAGCGGGTCTCGGTGCGGGTCGGCGGACAGTTCGTTTCCGAGGACAGCCTCCGCACGATCAATCTGCGGGTGAACGATCGGTTCTTCCGCCTGTCGGACGTCGCCGAGATCTCGCGCGGCTTCACCGATCCGCCCACCAACCTGTTCCGCTTCAACGGCCAGCCGGCGATCGGACTCGCCATCGCCATGCAGCCGTCGGGCAACCTCCTCACCTTCGGCACCGACCTGAAGGCGCGGATGAAGAAGCTCGAGGGTGAGTTGCCCTACGGTGTCGGCATCCATCTCGTCTCGGACCAGCCCAAGATCGTCGAGGAGGCCGTGGGCGGCTTCACCAAGGCGCTGATCGAGGCCGTGGTGATCGTGCTCGCAGTGAGCTTCATCAGCCTCGGCTGGCGTGCGGGGCTCGTGGTCTCGTTCTCGATCCCCCTCGTCCTCGCCGTGGTCTTCGTGGTGATGCAGGTGATGGGCGTCACGCTCCAGCGCATCTCCCTCGGTGCCCTCATCATCTCGCTCGGCCTCCTCGTCGACGACGCGATGATCACCGTGGAGATGATGGTCGCGCGGTTGGAGGTCGGCGACACCCTGAAGAAGGCGGCGACCTTCGCCTACACCTCCACCGCCTTCCCGATGCTCACCGGCACCCTCGTCACCGTTGCCGGGTTCCTCCCCATCGGCTTCAACGGCTCGGCGGCGGGCGAATACACCTACAGCCTGTTCGTGGTCATCGCGGCCTCCCTGCTGATCTCCTGGGTGGTGGCGGTGCTGTTCGCGCCGCTCATCGGCATCAAGCTCCTGCCGAAGACCATCAAGAAGCACCATGACAAACCGAGCTTCCTGCTGCGCACGTTCCGCGGGATGCTGCTGCCGGCGATGCGCTTCCGCTGGGTCACGGTGGCGTTATGCATCGGGCTGCTCGGCCTGTCGCTCTACGGAATCCAGTTCGTGCAGCAGCAGTTCTTCCCGGCTTCCGACCGTCCCGAGATCCTCGTGGACATGACGCTGCCGCAGAATGCCAGCATCGCCGAGACCAAGGCGCAGATGGACCGGTTCGAGGCGACGCTGAAGGGCGATCCCGACATCCTGCGCTGGAGTTCCTATGTCGGTCAGGGCGCGGTGCGCTTCTATCTCCCCCTCGACCAGCAGCTCGGCAACGCGTTCTTCGGACAGATCATCGTCGTGACCTCTTCGCTGGAGGCGCGAGACAAGATGATGCAGAAGTTCGAGGCGCTGGCCGCCAAGGAGTTCGTCGGCACCGACGTGTTCGTCCACTCCCTCGATCTCGGCCCGCCGGTGGGACGGCCTATCCAGTACCGCCTGAGCGGACCCGATCTCCAGAAGGTCCGCGGCCTCGCTCTCCAGCTCAGCAACATCGTCGCTTCGAACCCGAATGTCGGCCTGCCGAACCTCGATTGGAACGAGCCGGGCAAGGTGCTCAAGGTGGAGATCATCCAGGACAAGGCGCGCCAGCTCGGCGTCACCTCGGAGGACATCGCGGGCCTCCTCAACGGCATCGTCGGCGGCCGTTCGATCACGCAGGTGCGCGACTCGATCTACCTCGTGGACGTCATCGGCCGCGCCCAGGCGGCCGAGCGCAACTCGGTCGAGACGCTCCAGAGCCTGCAGGTGCCGCTCTCGAACGGCAGTGTCGTGCCGCTCCTGGCCTTCGCCACCGTGAGCTACGAACTCGAACAGCCCATCGTCTGGCGCCGCGACCGCCTGCCGACGATCACGGTACGGGCGGCGATCGTCAACGACACCCAGGCGCCGACCATCGTCAACCAGCTCGATCCGGCCATCAAGGCGTTCGAGAAGACGCTCCCGGACGGCTACACCCTCGCGGTCGGCGGCGCCGTGGAGGAGAGCGCCAAGGGCAGCGGACCCATCGCGGCGGTGGCGCCGGTGATGCTGCTCGCCATGGCGATGTTCCTGATGATCCAGCTCCAGAGCTTCCAGAAGCTGTTCCTGGTGGCGAGCGTGGCGCCGCTCGGGCTCATCGGCGTGGTGGCGATCCTGCTGCCCTTCGGCAAGCCGCTCGGCTTCGTCGCGATCCTCGGCGTCCTGGCGCTCATCGGCATCATCATCCGCAACTCTGTGATCCTGGTGATGCAGATCGACGAATACGACAAGGAGGGCATGGCGCCCTGGGACGCTGTGGTGGAGGCGACCTGCCACCGGATGCGGCCGATCCTGCTCACCGCGGGTGCGGCGAGTCTCGCCCTCATCCCGATCGCGCGCGAGGTGTTCTGGGGGCCGATGGCCTATGCCATGATCGGCGGCATCATCGCCGCCACCTTCCTGACGCTGTTCTTCCTGCCGGCTCTCTACGTCGGCTGGTACCGGATCAAGGCGCCGAAGGGAGATCGGCCGGCAGGCGGCGCTCCGGCCGAGACCGCCGCGCATGGTCACGCCTAGGGCCGGCCATGCTCGGCGATGGCGCTAGGCCTGGCGATCAGGGCGCCGAGGCCGGGCAGAGTGCGGGCTCCAGTGCCCGCATGACGCGGCGATAGCCGGCGATGTGCAGGTCGTCGCGGAGGGCACCGGCGACGGCGTATCCGCCATCGCCGTCGCGTAGGTCGGCGAACGGGTCGGCATAGGTGCAGCCGCCTCGCTCGCAGAAGCCGCGGATGCGCGCGGAATAGACGCCGACCGCCTCGGCATCGAGTTTGGCGCCGGCCCTGCGACCGATCGGCGGCACGGCGGTCACCACCACGCGGTCCGTCACCCCCCGCAGCTTGCCGACGATCCGGGCGAGGGATTGCTCGAACCGTGCGATGCTTCCGGCCGAGCGCGGGTCGCCCTTGGTGAAGAGATCGTTGGTGCCGATCGTCAGCACCGCCGCGCGCGGGCGTGTGGGTATGGTGACGCGATCGAGGAGGTCGGCATAGATCGCGGCGCTCGCCCCGTTGATGCCGGCATTGACGAGTTCGAGGCCGCAGACGCGCTGGCCGGTGCTCTGCAGTTCGGCCTGGGAATCCCCCTCGACCAGGATGTAGTCGGGAGGCGCCTCGTCGAGATGGACCTGGACCACGATGAGGCGGTTCGTGGCGTAGAGCAGGGCGCTCAGCTTGGGAACGTGCGACTGCCATCCGATCGCTCCGCCGGCGGCGAGGGCCGTGAGCGCGATGGCGGCGACCAGGGGAAGGCGCATCAGGAACCTTGGGTCCGTCCGGCGGTGCCGGCCCTGTCGACGGTGGCGCCCGGCCGCGAATCCGTCGTGGCGTAATAAGGCTTGATGTCGAGGAGCGGCGTATCGTCGAGGCAGTCGAGGCCCCTGACGCTCACGGTTCCGCCCTCGATGCCGAGGAGTTCCACCACCGAGAGCGCGATGGGGTTCGGCCGTGCCGGAGAGCGGAGGGAGAAGGTGCCGCGACTGCCCTCGGCATGGCGCGGCCTCTGGCGCACGATGTCGCGGGCGGCCCGGTCCATCCAGTAGAGCACGATGAGGTGGCTCGCTCCTTCCACGTTCTGCAAGGCCGAGGCGTAGGCGGCATCCACCTGCAGCGTACAGACGGCGTCGGTCTGGAGCCCGTTCTTCGGGCATTCGGCCCGCGTCGCCCAGGGCGTGCGGATACGGCCGATGAAGTAGAGCCCGGCATCGTAGGAGGCCGGCAGGGCAATGGTCTCCTCGCCGGGCCGCCGGTCGATGGGGTCGCTCATCACGCGCACCGTGTTCGAGGAAGGATGTCCGGCGCGAAGGTCCGGCCCGGTCGTGTCGGTCAACTCGGCCCGATCCGCAAGTCCCTGATCGACGAGTCCCTGATCGTCAACGCGGGGGTCGATGATCCGCCCGCGAATGCCGGGGCAGCGCCATCGGCGGCGGTTGCCGGGATCGGGAACGGGCGCGGGCCCGCGTCAGGACGCGAGGGAAAACCGCTCCTTCGCCCCATCGGCGGCGCCGGTCAGGTCCGCGTAGTCCTCGATCGCCGCAGGACGGCCGATGAGATAGCCCTGCGCGGAGTGGCAGCCTTCGCGACGCAGGAAGTCGAGTTCCTCCGCCGTCTCGACACCTTCGGCGACGACGCGCATGGCGAGGCCTTTCCCGAGGCCGAGCACCGAGCGCACGATGGCGGCGTTCTGCTCGTTCCTGTCGGCCGCCGACATGAAGGACCGGTCGATCTTGATCACGTCGAAGGGAAACGATCGCAGGTTCGAGAGCGACGAGTAGCCCGTCCCGAAATCGTCCATGACGATGCTCACGCCGGCGGCCTTCAATTGCTGCAAGGCCGAGAGGGCACGGACCGGATCGCGGATCAGGGCCGTCTCCGTGATCTCGATCTCCAGGCGCTTGGGATCGAGGCCGGTCTCCGCGAGGATCCTCTCCACCCGCCCGACGAAGTCCGCGCTGTGGAGCTGGACCGCCGAGACGTTGACCGCCACCGAGAGCGGGCATGTCCAGGACGCCGCGTTCCGGCAGGCCTGTTCCATCGACCATTCGCCGATGGGAAGGATGAGATCGGATTCCTCGGCGATGGGGATGAACAGGTCGGGTGCCACCGATCCGCGCGTGGGATGGGTCCAGCGCAGGAGGGCTTCGAAACCGGTCACGTTCCCTGACCCGACATCCAGTTGCGGCTGGTAGACGAGGGTGAGTTCGCGGTTGCGGACGGCATCGCGCAATTGCCGTTCCATCAGGCTCCGGTCGCGGACATCGGCACCCATCCTGGCTTCGAAGAAGCGGTGGCCGCCGCGGTTTCTCAGCTTGGCCTGACGCAGGGCGGTATCGGCGCAACGGGCGAGGGCGCCGTGCTCGATGGCGTCGTCCGGATAGATCGCGATGCCGATGCTGGCGCCGATCTCGACCTCGCTCTTCCCGGTCCGGATCGACGTGGTGATCCGCTCGGCGAGGCGGCTCGCATCCACGGCGTCGTCGCAGATGCTGAAGAGCGCGAATTCGTTGCCGCCGAGCCGCGCCAGGATCTCGTGCTCGGCCAGGGACGTCGTGATCACGCAGGCGACGAGCTTCAGCAGCCTGTCGCCCGCCTCGTGGCCGAGAAGGTCGTTGACGTCCTTGAAGCGGTCGAGGTCGATCCGCAGTACCGCGAGCTTGCGCCGCGTGGCTCCGGCGATCCGCAACTCCTGTTCGAGGGCTTCGAGGAACGTGGTTCGGTTCGCGAGCCCCGTCAGGGCATCGTGCCGTGCCAGGTATCGGATCCTGCTCTCGGCATCGCGCTCCGATCGAAGGTCGCGGACCGCGATCGCCCATCGCTGCTGCCCGCCATCGTCCATCGGGCTGACGATGAGCGCCACCGGAACGAGGTCCCCGTCCATCGTCGTCAGGAGGGTCTCGGCCTGCCGCTGCGGACGATGGCCGAGCCGCGGCAGATCCAGCACGTCGGGAAGGAAACGGGCGAGGCCGATGCCCGAGAGGGTATCGATCTCGGCGCCGACGAGGGTGGCGAAGCTCCAGTTCGCACTGACGATGACGTCGCCGCGGCAGATGATCAGTCCTTCCGGCGTCGCGTTGGCGAGCTTGCTGAGATGCTCGCGGGCGGTGTGGGCGTTTCTCTGCTCGTGGAGATCGAGCCCCAGGGCGCCCAGGGCCAGCAGCACGATCGCGGTGCTGGCCCCCGCCACGGCGATGGCGAGCCAATTGCCGGGAATCGATGAGGTCGGCACGTCGAGGGACGCATCCGGGACCAGCGTGACCGCGGCCATCGCGGTGAAGTGCAGGCCGCAGATCGCGGCGAGCAGGAGAAGGGCCGGACCGACGATGCGCCGCGATCCCTGCGAGACGGCCACCCGGACGGCCGAACCTCCCAGGATCGTCCCGACGAGGATGGAGAGGAGAACGATCCCCCTTTCCCAGACCACATGGGCGGCGCTCTCATAGGCGGCCATGCCGGTGAAATGCATGATGGCGATGCCGGCGCCGACGACCATGCCGCCGATCCAGGGGGCCATCGGCCCCCGCATGCCGATCGCCAGGGCGAGTCCGGCGCCCGTGGTGCAGATCGCCAAGGCCAGCGAGAGCAGGGTCAGGCCGAGATCGTAGCCGCTGGCGATGCCCGGTGCGAAGGCCAGCATGGCGATGAAGTGGGTGGCCCAGATGCCGAAGCCGCCGGCGACGGCCGCGATGCAGAGCCAGGTCGTCCTCAGCCTGCCGAGGGCACGTCGCGCGTGACGCAGGAGAGTGACCGTGCTCAGGGACGACAGGGCGCACATCACCGCCGCCAGACCGACGAGACGCCAGTCGTGGACATCGGCGAAACAGCCTGCAACCTTCAGCATTCGACTACAACCTTGGGATCACAGGCCGGCCTTAGGCTGGGACCACTCTAAACAAAGTCTAGAACGACGTGATTGGCCGTCATTCGTCAACAAATACTGAATCGAGCGTCGCCTCTGGCTTTGATGTAACTCAGAATTCAATCGCTGACGCATAGTAATCAAGAATATATCGTTATATTAACATCAATTATATTACTTTCACAATGTAATTCAGATGTAATCCGCAGTACTGCGCACAGAAAGATTTTTCGATGGATATGGCGGACCGGGCAGGCTTCGGGCGAGCCGGTCGCACCGCTCGGCCGAAAGGTGTAGGTCCGGAGATTGCGAGACATGGTGGCGAGTCCGCCATCCGGACCTTGGGGAGACACCGTGACCAGCAGCGAATGGCGTCCGATGGAATCCGTGGCCGATGCCGAGACGGCAGTCAACCGTCTGGCGGCCTTGCACGCGAGTGCGATCCAGTCGCTTCAGGCCGCCCTGACCTGTTATCTCGCCGGCGGTCCCGCCCCAGACCATGCCGAGCGGCTCCAGTTCCGCTATCCCGAATTGCGGATCACCTATCAGCCCGCCGGGCCGATCCCCCGGGTATCCCGGGCGACGGCGAAGTTCCAGGCGCCGGGCACCTACGCGACGACGGTGACCCAGCCGGCGCATTTCAGGCCCTATCTGCTCGAACAGCTGAGGCCGCTGGTACGGGATTACGGGGCGACCCTGGAAGTCGGATTGAGCGCGCAGGAAATCCCCTATCCCTACGTGCTGGAGCTTGGTGCCGATCTTTCCGGCAACGGCATCACGCCGCGCGATCTCGCCACCTACTTTCCGGTGCCGCTGCTCTCGGTAGTCGGCGACGAGATCGCGGACGGTCTCTGGGTCGCCCCGCCCGACGAGCCGCGGCCCCTGGCGCTGTTCGACGCGATCCGGGTCGACTATTCCCTGCGCCGTCTCGTCCACTATACCGGCTGCGACTGGCGCGACGTCCAGCCCTGGATCCTGCTCACCAACTACCATCGCTACGTCGACGGCTTCATCCGGCACGGGCTGGAGCAGCTCGCTAGCGGGCAGGGCGGCTACGAGCGCATGATCCTGCCGGGCGGCATCTCCGTCTCGCGGGCGGAGGCGGCGGGCATCGATCCGGCGACCCTCATTGCCGCCTCGCCCTGGCACAAGTTCCAGATGCCGGCCTATCACCTCGTGGCACGCGGTCCCGACGGAGCGATGCAGGGCACGACGCTGGTGAATATCGGCGTCGGCCCGTCCAACGCCAAGACGATCACCGACCATCTCGCGGTGCTGCGTCCGCATTGCTGGCTCATGGTCGGCCATTGCGGCGGCCTGCGGCAATCGCAGACCATCGGCGACTACGTCCTCGCCCATGGCTATCTGCGCCGGGACCGCATCCTCGACGAGCTCGTGCCGCCGGACGTGCCGGTGCCGGCCCTGGCCGAGGTCCAGCTCGCGCTCCAGGCGGCCGCCGCCAGCATCACAGGCGAGACCAGCGAGGATCTCAAGCGCCGCTTGCGCACCGGCACCGTCGTCACCTACGACGATCGCAACTGGGAACTCCGCTTCAGCCAGGAACGGCGGCGGATCAATCTGTCGCGCGCCATCGGCGTCGACATGGAAAGCGGTACCATCGCGGCGCAGGGATACCGGCTGCGCGTTCCCTACGGCACGCTTCTCTGCGTCTCCGACAAGCCGCTCCACGGCGAGATCAAGCTGCCCGGAGCCGCCAACGCCTTCTACGAGCGGGCGGTAGCCGAGCACCTGCTCATCGGCCTGTCCGCCCTCGATATCCTGCGCGCCGACCGCAACGGCCTGCATTCGCGCAAGCTGCGGAGCTTCGACGAGCCGCCGTTCCGGTGAGACCGCGTCGTGCGACTTAAGGAAGCGTCCTCTCCCATCCCAGAGTGATGCCTGATGGATGATGTATCAGGCAATTCCTGCGGTACAGGAAGGCCAAGGCGGAATTTTATTACAGGATAGCGCTTTAATAAGCTGTTATGTGTATTGAATTAGGGCTCGATCCAGAGGGCGTATCATAACGTTGCGCCCAAGTCCGTATGCTTAGTGCCGTCGGGCTATCTCGGATTTCGGGATGTTGTGGCTGAAAATGAAGAACCTCAAGATTACTACCAAGATCGGCACGATCTTGTCCTTGATCGTTTTGGTTGCCATTGCATCGACTGTTCTGTCGCTGAGGAGTCTTGGCGTCGTCCAGGAAACCTCCTCTTGGACGGCGCATACCCACGACGTCCTGGACGCGACCAACCGGATGACGAGTGGCATGGTCGATCAGGAGACCGGCATGCGCGGCTTCCTCATCTCCGGACAAGATTCGTTCCTGGATCCCTACATCGCCGGTCGGAAGGTGTTCGAGACGGCTCTGGCCTCCGCGCGGACCCTCACGTCGGACAATCCGGTCCAGCAGAAGCGTCTGGCGGAGATCGCTGACTTCGCCCGCAAATGGAACGAAACCGTCGCGCAGAAGGAGATCGCCCTGATGCGCGATCCCGCCACCCGCAGCGAGGCGCAGGGCCTGGAAGCGTCGGGCGCGGGCAAGGCGAGCATGGATGCCATTCGCGCCAAGGCTGCCGAGATCGCCGCCGAGGAGAAGGCCCTGCTCGAGACGCGCAGCATCGCCGCCGCGGAGGCCGTCGATACTTTCCGTCTGACGAACATTCTCGGTCTCGTGGCGATGGTCGCCATCGCCGTCGTCAGCCTCCTGATCCTCCAGCGCGGTATCGCACGTCCGATCACCGTGATGACGGGCGTCATGAGTCGCCTTTCACAGAACGACGTATCCGTCGACGTCCCCGATATGGAGCGCCGCGACGAGATCGGCGCCATGGCCGGGGCCGTAGCCGTGTTCAAGACCATGATGATCCGCACGAATCAGCTCGAAGCGGAGGCGGAGCTCGGGCGCGCCAGCGTCGAGACGCAGCGCAAGGCGGCCATGCGCGAACTCGCCGACGCCTTCGAGGGTGCGGTGGGCGGCATCGTCACGGCCGTGTCCTCCGCATCCACGGAATTGCAGGCCACCGCGCAGTCCATGAGCGTGACGGCGACCGACACCAGGAGCCAGTCGACCACGGCCGCGGCGGCGGCGGATCAGGCCGCGACCAACGTGACGATGGTCGCCAGCGCGGCGGAGGAGCTCGGCGCTTCGGTCCATGAGATCGGACGTCAGGCCAATTCCGCCGCCAACCTCGCCGGCAATGCCGTCCGTCAGGCCGCCGAGACGGCGGCCCTCGTGGCCGCCCTCAGCCAGGGGGCCTCCAAGATCGGCGATGTCGTCGGAATGATCAGCACGATCGCCAGCCAGACCAACCTCCTCGCCCTCAACGCCACCATCGAGGCGGCTCGCGCCGGAGAGGCCGGACGTGGTTTCGCGGTGGTCGCCACGGAGGTGAAGGAGTTGGCTGGACAGACCTCGCGCGCCACCGACGAGATCTCCCGCCAGATCGGCGAGATCCAGGGCGCGACCACCCAGGCCGTCGCCGCGATCACCGGTATCGCCGACAGCGTGCGGGAGATGAGTTCGGTGGCGACCACCATCGCCGCCGCCGTCGAGGAGCAGGGCGCCGCCACCCAGGAGATCGTACGCAACGTGGCCCAGGCCGCCGTGGGGACGACCGAGGTCACGTCGAGCATCGCGGGCGTCGCCTCGGCGGCGTCCGGCACGGGAGAGGCGGCGGGCCATGTGCTCACTGCCGCTTCGGAACTCTCGCAGCAGAGCGAGCATCTCGGCTCCGAGGTCGGACGGTTCCTCGCCACCGTGCGCGCCGCCTGACCTGACCCCGATCACGCATCGCGGCCACGGTCGCCTGAGCCCCCTCCCGTCCTCGGACGGGAGGGGGCTCCCTGCGTTCAGGGGTTGGGAGACGAAGGCTGCGTTTCACGACGCCATCACCATTTCCCCTCGGACCCGCACGTGTCGTGTTTCAACGACGAAGCCGGAAGCCCGTCGGCGCCGGAGTGATCCGGTGCCGGCTGCCGTTACTCGCCTCCGGATAGGCGAGTGGCTCCTCGCGCCTCCGCGACGGCGTCCGGAGGGAAGCGGAAATGGGCACCCTGCCTCGCGCATCCCTCACCGGATCGCGTCAGCTACCGCTCGCGCCGCCACAATCCGGCCCGCTCGGAACGGGCCTGCTCCTCGGCCGCCAGGAGGTCCGACGGGGCATCCTCCGACGCGCGTGCACCGCCGGCCGTGAGGATCAGCGAGGCGAGATCGTCGCCGTCGATCTGGCAGCGCAGTCCCTGCGGCGCGGCGTCTTCGGTGCCGCCATTCGCGGCCTGCGCGCAGACGACCTCGCGCCGGCGCAGGTAGCGGGCGAGCTGGCGGGCGAGGGCGCCGCGTTCGCCGTCGACGCCGAGCAGGCGCACGGTCCGGCCCCGGAACGACAGGGTGCCGGTGTCGATCACCTCCGGCACGCCGCGCAGCGCACCGGCGACGATGGGGTCCTTCGCCGGTGCCGGTTCGGCCCGGGCCGCGGAGGGACGCTTGCGCCGGCTCGCCATCTGCGTGTTGGCGCGCTGCATGAAATCCTTGAAGATCGCGGCCGGCAGGTCGCCGCCGCCGACCTTGTTCATCGAGGAATTGTCGTCGTTGCCGATCCAGACACCGACGACGAGGTCCGGCGTGACCCCGACGAACCATGCATCGCGGTAATCCTGCGTGGTGCCGGTCTTGCCGCCCACCGCGAGGTTGGCGATCCGCGCGGCCCGCCCGGTGCCGCTATCGACCACGGCCTGCAGCGAATCGAGCATCATCGCGCGGCTGTCGCCCGGGAGCGGCGTCGCCGGCTTGGCATCGGGGCGCAGGTAGAGCGGGTCGGGGCCGGTCCCGCGGATGGCGTGGACGCCGTAGGTGTCGAGGGGCTGGGCGCCCGCAAGCACACTCGCATAGGCCCGTGTCATCTCAAGGAGGGACACCTCTGCCGAGCCGAGGGCGAGGCTCGGCACGTCGGGCAGGTCGGAGGTGACGCCGAGCTTGCGCGCCGTCTGGATCACCGACGCCATGCCGATCTCGTCGGCGAGCTGCGCCGCGATGGTGTTGATCGATTGCGCGAAGGCGGTGCGGAGAGGGACCGCCCCGCGGAAACGTCCGCTCGCGTTCTGCGGCTCCCAGTCCCCGATCTGGATCGGACGGTCCACCAGTACGGTCTCGGGCGTCAGGCCCTTCTCGTAGGCGGTGAGGTAGACGAACAGCTTGAACAGCGAGCCGGCCTGGCGCTTGGCCTGGGTCGCCCGGTTGAACTGGCTGTCCTCGTAGTCGCGCCCGCCGACCATGGCGACGATGGCGCCCTCCTTGTTGAGGACCACCATGGCGCCCTGGCTCGCCTTCTTCTTCGCCCCTTCCGCATCGAGCCGGCGGGCGACGACCCCCTCGGCGAGACTCTGCAGGTCGAGGTTGAGGGTCGTGCGCAGGGTGACGTCGCCGGGCGTGTCCGAGAGGCGCTTGGCATCGGCCGCCACCATGTCGAGGAAGTAGTTGGTGCCGGGCGGGGTCTCGGGCGGCGTGCGCAGGGTGATGGTCTGGGCCCGTGCCGTGTCGGCCTCGGCGGCGCTGATCGCGCCGGTCTCGACCATGGTCTGCAGGACGATGTCGGCACGCTCCTTGGCGCCGCCGAAATTGCGCGTGGGAGCGAGCTGGGACGGGGCCCGAACGAGGCCGGCGAGCATCGCGGCCTCGGGCAGCGTCAGCGCCTTCGCGCCCTTGCCGAAATAGCGCCGCGACGCGGCGTCGATCCCGTAGGCGCCGGCCCCGAAATAGGCGGTGTTGAGGTAGCCGAGGAGGATGTCCTCCTTCGACATCGTGCTCTCGACCCGGAAGGCGAGGAAGGCCTCCTGGATCTTGCGGCGGAGGGTCTTCTCCTGGGTCAGGGAGGTGAGCCGCACGTATTGCTGCGTGATCGTGGAGGCGCCCTCGCGCACGCCGCCGCTCACCGTGTTGCGCCAGAGCGCCCGCACCAGCCCGCGGGGATCGACGCCCCAATGCGAGTAGAAGCGCCGGTCCTCGATGGCCACCACGGCCTGCGCGAGATGCGCCGGCATGTCGGCGGCGGTGAGTTTCTGCCCCTGGAAGGCGCCGCGGGTCGCGAAGACCCGGCCGTCATCCGCCTCCACCGTGAGGGCGCGCTGGCCGCCTTCCGGCACTACGCCCCCGAGCGGCGGCAGCGTCGCGAAGCTGTAGAGGACGAGGCCGGCGAGGAAGACCAGGGGCAGCGCGATGATCGCGAGCCCCGCCACGAGGTAGGGCCGTGTCCGTAACCGAGCCGACCACCCTAAGCGTGGTGACGAGCCCGTCTGCCCGCCGCCCGGCAACGCGTTCACCGTCGTCGGGCCCGCGCGTCCGCCATGTGTCGCGATCGGGCGGGACGAAAGGCGGGATCTCAGTCCGGAGACGACCGGGCCGCTGGCTCGCCCCATTGCACGGCCGGCGCCGACCAGCCCGCGCATGAGGGAACGCAGACCGGTGACGAGCAGGAAGACGAGTTGCCTGAACAGGGTCCGGGCGGCCTGCCCCGCCTCGCGCGCCGCCTTTCGGGCATCCTGCCCGTCGCTGGGGTTCGGGCGTTCCGGATCTGGATCTGTCATCGGCCGCCGGCTGTCGTCCTGCTCCACAGCCCCGGTCGGGTCTGGCTCGGCCGTTCTAGAACGGAACGAAGCCGCGGCGCCATGCCGTCGGCGTCACGCCCTCAGAGTCTCGCCGTGGCGGCCGCGCAGGCGGAAGGCGAGAATGAGTAGCATCGCGCCGAACAGCATCGTGTAGGCGCCCATCCACCAGGCGAGGACCAGGGCCGACATGCCGGGATTGATGAGGAGGGCGATCCCGAACAGGATCGAGACGGCGCCGCCGAGGCCGAGCCACCAGCGTCCGTAATGCAGATGCAGCCTGAACGCGGCGGCGATCATCAGCCCTCCGGCGATCAGGGCCCAGAAGGCGATCAAGTAGACGAAGGCCCAGACCGCGGCCGCCGGCACCATCACGGCCGCCACGGCCACGACGATGTCGAGGCTTCCATTGGCGAGGAGGTAGCCCCAGCGTTCGTGCCTCTGCGCCGCGCGGATCGAAGACAGTACCGCCGTGATCCCGTCGACCAGCATGTAGGCCGCGAAGAACAGCACCAGCGACAGGACGAAGGCGCCAGGCGCGATGAAGGCGATGGCGCCGAACAGGATCGCGAAGGCGCCACGAAGGGCGATGAGCCACCAGTTCCGCGCCAGCGCACTGCTCATGGCATCGAGGCGTTCCCGACCGATCGGCGGGACGACCCGAGGCGGGGGCGAGCCGGATTGCGGAGGAAGCGAGGTTCCGGTGGTCATCGGCGGGTCCTCATGTCTGGGAGGCCGCCCAGGTGCGTGCGGCGGACGATCGATCCTGGCTGAACGTCGGATCGACATGCCCGTTCCGCTGCGATGCGGCGAAACCGATGAGGATCATTCGTCCGCGCCAGACGCGTGTCGAGAATCTCGGGGGTCCGGGATCACCCTTCGGGCGTTCGGGAAGGGGGGCAGGTTTCGAGGCCTGATTTCCAAGCGCTCCTTCCCTGGACGGCCAGAGCGAAGCGAAGGGCGATCCGGGGCCCAGCACGACAGCACGCGAAGCGTCCGGATCCTCGAAATCCGGCCATTACTCCTTCGGCAGCGCCTCGGTCATCTGCATCCGCCGGGCCGGCGGCGAGAGGCGCAGGGAGGCGTCGAGGAGGGCCGAGGCCTGGCTCGCATCGCCGGCGCCGTCCGGCGCACCGTCCTGCCCTGAGACGAGGGCGGTGACGCCTTCGTACTGGTCGAGCCGGCGGTCGATCATGTCGCCGAGGCGCTCGCGGACTTCTGCCACGGTGAGGCTGCGGCGGTGCTTGCCGGCCTTCTCCGTAAACAGGCTGCGATTGGCGCGGGCGGCGGCACGGAAGGCCTGCTTGGCGACCTTGTCCGGGTTGTCGGTGCTGAGGGCCAGGAACTTGCCGGCGCTCGACGTACCGAGGAAATGCGCGAGGTAGAGTTCCGAGGTCTTCAACTCGCGGCCGATGCGCTGCTCGATCCGCGCGCGGTCGCGCTTGATCAGCTCGCCGGCCATGAGGGCGGCGACATAGGGATCCTGTCGCAGGCGCAGCACACGGACGCGGGTAGTCTCGTCCTGGATCGTGATGGCGCTGCCGCGGCCGGTGATCGCGTTGGCTTCGGCCTCATAGCCGTAGCGGGCGCCGTAGGTCCGCACCAGTTCGAGCCAGGTGGCGGAGAGGAACTGGAACAGGCCCTCCGCCGACGACGTCGACGCCTTCACGGTGGTCGAGAAGCTCGATTCCTTGTCGGCCAGCGCCATCATGTAGACCGGATCGACGCCCGTCTCGGTGGACGCCTTCAGGATTGTCTCGACGATGTCACGCGGCACCGTCATGTCACCGAAACGGAGGACGTCCCGGCCGGCGCTCTCGCGGGTCTGCGGAAGTGCGGCGAGATCGGTCTCGATGAGGCTCGCCGTGGCCGGTTCCTGATCGAGGAGGGGAACCCCATCCCAATCCGAGGGTTTGTCGATCGTCGCGGCGCTCAGATCACTGGCGACGAAGGCCCGCTCGTCGATGCGGTCATGGGCGGTGGCCGCCGGCGCGAGGGCGCTCTGGGGCAGTACCGACCCGAGCAGGAGGCCGATCGCGATCTTCGCGAAAATTGCCCTGGCCGATGTCGTGTTGCCGGGTCGTTTGGTGGTGCGCATGGCGCCGGGTTTCAGCCAGGCGACCGTGTCTGCATGATCCAGGGTCTCGTTGGGCACGAGACGGCACACGTCGTCGGCGCAGAGCGCCGGCTCCGGGAAAAGCCCCATCATTGTTCCTTGTTCGTGCCACGGCGTTCTAGGCCGCGGCTTCGATCAGTTCAGCGAGCGGACATCTCGCCGGGAGCTGTGACCACATTGGGACAGCTCCGTGATTCAAGCGTGGCACGCTTAAGGAACGGTTAAGGCTATGATTTAACGATATTTTAACGAAACGTTCGGGCGCGGTTCAGGCCGGCCGCGTCAAAAAGGCGTCCTGGCCGGGGTTGGAACGGATCATCCGGAGACCAGTTAGGATGGGCCTGAAGGGTCGGCTCTCGCTGGCCGAAGACAACGCCTCGACGGACCCACTAAAGGAAGCCTTATTCCAATGAGTATGCAGACCGGTCGCCGTGTCGGCGTTGCCTTCGTCGGTATGGGTGGCGCAGTCGCCACCACCGCCATCGCCGGCATCGAGATGATCAAATCCGGATCGAACCGCCTCGACGGTTTGCCCCTCGCAGGGCTCTCGGTCGCCGGATTGGCCGATTACAAGGACCTCGTCTTCGGCGGCTGGGACCTCAACGACGACGATCTCGCCTCCGCCGCCACCGGCCATGGCGTGCTGACCAAGCAGGATATCGAGAACGGCGCCCAGGTGCTCAAGGGCATCAAGCCCTGGCCGGCCGTCGGCAGCGCCAAATTCTGCAAGAACATCGAGGGTGCGAACCGCATCGTCGCCGCCGACCACCGCGAGGCGGTGTCGGTCATCGCCAACGACCTTCGTCGCTTCCGTCTGGAGAGCAATCTCGACGAGGTGGTCGTCATCAACCTCGCCTCCACCGAGCGCTGGCCCGATCTCCAGGCTCCGGCCCTGAATTCGCGCGCGGCCTTCGAGAAGGGCCTCGATTCGAGCGATGAATCGATCAGCCCGGCGATGCTCTACGCCTATGCGGCGATCCAGAGCGGCGTGCCCTACGCCAACTTCACCCCGAGCGTGGCGGCCGACGTTCCGGCTCTGATGGAACTCGCCCGCGAGATGGGCGTGCCGCTGGCCGGCAAGGACGGCAAGACCGGCCAGACCATGATGAAGACGGTGCTGGCACCCGCCCTGAAGGCCCGCGCCCTGCACGTCGACGGCTGGTTCTCCACCAACATCCTCGGCAACCGCGACGGTCTCGCGCTCAACGACAAGGATTCGCTCCAGTCGAAGCTCAACACCAAGGGCACCGTGCTGGATTCGATCCTCGGCTATCCGGTCGAGGACCATTTGGTCCACATCCACTATTATCGCCCCCGCGGCGACGACAAGGAAGCCTGGGACAACATCGACGTCACCGGCTTCCTCGGCCAGCGCATGCAGATCAAGGTCAACTTCCTCTGCAAGGATTCCATCCTGGCCGCCCCCCTGGTGATCGAGATCGCCCGCGTCCTCGACTTGGCCAAGAAGCGCGGCGAGAGCGGTCCGCAGGAGCAGCTGTCCTCGTTCTTCAAGGCGCCCATGGTCGCCAACGGCCACGGGCCGGAGCACGATTTCGGCAAGCAGCAGCACATGCTCCTCGACTGGCTCGGCGTGCGTCAATGACCACGTCCGATACGGGGGGCGGCATGGCTGCCCCCTTCGCGCTGCGCGATCTGTTCGTCGAACTCAACGACCTGAAGCGCGTGCATTCGGCTGGCCGCATCGGCTCCATCGCCGAGCGGCTGTTCGCGCAGGGCTGGTCGGCTCTGACCGGGGGCGCCGATCTCGAGACGGTGGCCCTCGACATCACGGCCAAGGCCCTGGCGGCCTCCCGCCTCTGCGATCTCGATGCCGCGTTCCTGGCCTCCACCGGCCTCGATCAAGTGCAGATCGGCGACATTCTCGTCTCCGGTCTCGATGCCGTCGGCGGCGCGGTCGATCCGGAACTGAAAGCTCGTCTCGCCGATGTCCTTCAGCGTGGCGAGGCGTTGCAGCCCGGCCATCTCCCGGCCTTCGTCGCGGCCCTGAACCATCAGCCGAGGGCCGGCGTCACCTGCCCCGGCAGGGCGCGCATCCTGCTGGAGCCACCCGAGAACCATTCCGAGCATTGCCTGATGGTGGCGGTCTACGGCGTCGTGCTCAGCCCATTCTACCGGGCCGATCCGGCCGTGGTCTTCCTTGCGGCCATGAGCCACCATTTTCACAATGCGGCGATGCCGGATGCCGGCTTCACCGGCGAGATGCTCCTCGGCGACCATCTCGCGCCGATCATGGCGCGCACCACGCAATGGGCCCTCGACGATCTCGATCTACCCCTGCGCGAGATTGTGGAACGCGCCCGCGCGGTCCTTCCCGACGATGCCACCGCGGAGGGCCGAGCTTTTCACGCCGCCGATTGCATCGACCGCGTCCTGCAGATCGCCCAGCATCTGCGCGCCGCCTCCCTGACCATGGGAACCGTGCTCGACGAGATGGAACTGGTCCATGCCGGCCCGGTGAAGGGCTTTCACGACCGTGTCCTCAGGGATATGCGAATCCCGTGATGGTCCGCTGCGGCAGGATGGGCCGCGTGTCATGATCCCATTCGATCTTCTCTCCCCTCAAACGGGACACGCGCTCAAGGCCGACACGCAGCATTCCCTGCGCGATGTGGTGACGAATGCGCGTTGGCCCGTCGTGGACGGGATCCCCTATCTCCGGACCGGGCGCGACGCGCTGGTCGCCTCCACCCTCGCCCTGCTGGACGCCGGATTGCACGACCGTGCGATCATCGGGCTCCTCGTGGATCAGGACGATTGGTGGACCGGACCGCCCGCCGACCCGCTCGACCTCCATCATCTCGTCCGGGACCGCGACGAGGCGAGCCTGCGGGACGCCGTACGGCTTCTCGGCTGGGGTCGCGTCGGCGATTATTTCCTGCATCGCTGGACCGATCCGACCTTCCTCGCGGGCCTGACCCTGCTCGAAGCCCATTGGAACGATCCCGTCTGCGTCTTCGAATTCGCCTGCGGCATCGGGCATTACCTGCGCGAGATGCAGCTGCGCGGGGTCAAGGTGGCGGGGGCCGACGTGGTCTTCGCCAAGCTCTGGGTAGCGCGCCATTGGGTCGTCGGCGAGAAGGCCCAGCTCGTCTGTTTCGACGCGGGTTCGCCGCATTGGCCGATCCCCGGCGCGCCGGTGGATCTCGTCGTCTGCAACGACGCCTTCTACTTCCTCGACGACAAGCCGGCCGTGCTCGAATGCCTGCGTCAGAATGCCGGCGACGACGGCTGGCTCGTGCTCAGCCACATCCACAATTCCGAGCGGCCGGGCTTCTCGGCCGGTCGTGCCGTCTCGGCGGAGGAGATCGAGGAGCTGTTTCCGGACGCCCTCGTCTATGACGACGACGAGCTCACCCGTGCGCTCGTGGAGAAGCGCGCCCCCGCGCCGCAACGCCCGGCCGACCTGCGCCACGTGGAGGCCTTTTCCGTGGTCGCCGGTGCCGGGATGCGGCCGGCGCCCCGCGCCATCCTCGACGGGCTGACCTGGCCGAGCGAGGGGACGGCCCTGCGCCTCAACCCCCTCTACGAGCCCGATCCGGCGGGGGGCTACGCCGTTTCATGGCCGTCCGAACGCTACGAGGCGGAATACGCGTCCCGGGTGACCTATCCGCTGCATTCGGAAGGACCCGAGACCCTCGACTGGGTCGGCGGCGAGCAGTCCCCACACGAGGACCGCGTCCGTCGTCGCGAGTTCGTCGACCTGCCGGAGCGCTGGTGATGGGCGACTCCATCGGTTGGGGCATCGTCGGCTACGGCTGGGTCGCGCGCGACTACATGGCGCCAGGCATCCGAGCGGCGGGGCACCGCCTCGTGGCCGTGTCCGATCCCGGCGAGGCCTCGCGCGCGGCCGCCGAGGCCGAGGGCGCCCGCGCCCATCAGGATCTCGCCGGTCTGCTCTCCGAGCCGGAGGTCGAGGCGGTCTACGTGGCGACGCCGAACCACCTCCATCGCGAGGCGGTCGAGGCCCTTTCCACGTCAGGCAAGGCCGTGCTCTGCGAAAAGCCGATGGCGGCCTCCCTGACTGACGCCGAGGCGATGGTCGCGGCGGTGCGGAGGGGCGGCATCTTCTACGGCACTGCCTTCGACCAGCGCCATCACCCAGCCCATCGGGCGATGCGCGAGGCGATCCGCGAGGGCCGCATCGGCGCCGTGACCACGATCCGGATCGTCTATGCCTGCTGGCTCGACCGGGCCTGGACCTCCTTCGTCGGCCAGGACAATTGGCGCATCGATCCGGTGAAGGCCGGCGGCGGCGCGCTGATGGATCTGGCGCCCCACGGCATCGACCTCGTGGATTTCCTCCTCGACGAATCGATCGAGGACATCGCCGCCCTCACCCAGGCGAGGGCGCAGGATTACGCCGTCGACGACGGCGCGCTCCTCATCGGCCGCACCGGCTCCGGCATCCTCGCCAACCTTCATGTCGCCTACAATTGCCCGGACGCGCTGCCCCGCCGCCGTCTCGAAGTGATCGGGACCGGGGGCGCGCTCACCGCCATCGACACGATGGGTCAGGTGGCCGGCGGCACGCTCTCCTTTACCGACGGTGTTGACGGGCGGGTCGAAGCGATCCCCTTCGACGGCGACGCCTCGCCCTTCCTCGAACAAGTCCGCGCCTTCGGCTCGGCCCTGCGCCGGCCCTCCGAGCGCGAGGCGTACAGCGCCGAGCGCGACCTTCACACGATGCGGCTCCTGGCACGGGCCTATGACGGTCTCTCCGGCCGTGGAGACTCAGGGACGGATTCGAGATCGGGATTTCGTTCTCAAGACAACATCCTACCCAACCCCTCATCCTGAGGCGCCGAAGCGCAGCGAAGGCCTCGAAGGAGGCCTTCAGTTCACGCAGCGATCGCTGGAGGCCTCCTTCGAGGCCGCTGAGGTGGCACCTCAGGATGAGGGGGTTTGGTGAGAGCAACCGGGAAGTGACGGACATGAGCGAACACGACCAGGACGCCCGGGCTCGCGATCCGCGCATCAAGGCCCCTCGGCCCTACAGCTACGGCGGTCCGCGCACCATCGAGGGCCTGCCCTCGTCGTTGCCGGAGCCTGTACGGGCCTATCTCGACATCCTGCCGAAGGGCCGGGTCGTCGGCTTTCCCCTGGCGCCCCTCGACCGGACCGGCATCCCGGTCTGGTTCGTCTCGCTGTTCCTCGACGATCCGTTCTTCGTCGGAGCCATGCCGAGCGGCATCGGCTACGGCGCCACCGACGACGAGGCGCTGATCGGGGCCGTGGCCGAGATCGCCGAGAACCTGATGCCGTCGCTGGCCGTGATGCCGCGCAGCAAGGAGCGCGGCTCCTACCATGACCTCGCCAAGGTCTTCGGCGCCGCCTCGGTCGCCGATCCGCTGACCCTGTGCCTCCCCGCCGGGTCTCCCGTCGGCCGCGACACGGTGCTGGAATGGACGCCGAGCATCCGGGCGCGCAGCGGCGAGACCGTGCTGATGCCCCTCGACATCGCGGCCACCGATTATTTCGAGCTGTCGGAGGGCTACAAGCCCTTCACCAACCTCATCACCAACGGCCTCGGCGCCGGGCCGGACGTGGATTTCGCCCTCGGCCACGGCCTGCTCGAACTGCTCCAGCGCGACGGCAACGGCCTCCTGTTCCGCGCCCTCGACCAGGGCGTGATGCTCGACCTCGACGGGATCGGCCCCGAGAACCGGGCGATGCTCGACCGCCTCGACGGCCTCGGCATCCGGGCTCTGCCGAAATTCGCCACCGACCAGTTCGGCCTCACCAACATCTACGTGGTCGGCTACGACCGGAATCCCGCCGATGCGCCGGTCCCCGTGGCCCTCTCCGCCTGCGGCGAGGCCTGCGATCCCGACCGGGAGCGGGCGCTCCGCAAGGCGCTGCTCGAATTCCAGGCCGCCCGTGTCCGCAAGGCCTTCGGCCACGGTCCGCTGAGCCTCGCCGAACAGGTGACGCCGCCGGGCTACGTCAACGCCTTCATCCAGAAGGCCCTGCCGAGCCTCGACCTTGAAGAGAGCCGCGCCCTGAAGGCGATGCTCGAATGGATCGTGCTGCCGCCGGAGGGCCTGCACGACGTCCTGAAGGACAGCGTCTATTCCGAGCGCAGCACCAAGGCCTTCTCGGATCTGCCGACGACGGAGGCGCCCGACGGCCATGCCCGTGGACGGATCGCCCGCGAGCGGCTCGAAGAGGCCGGGTTCGACGTCCTCTACGTCGATTGCTCGCCGCCGGGCGGCAGCGTCGGCGTGGTCAAGGCGATCGTGCCGGGCCTGGAGGTCGAGACGATGAGCTACCATCGCATCGGCGAGCGCAACACCGCCAAGCTGATCGCGCGGGATCACCCGCTGATCTCTTTCGGCGAGGCGAGCGAGACGAAGCTTCCCGTGAGGCTCCCCCCCGAAGCTCTGGAGCGTTTCGGCGGCCAGCCGCTCTTCGACGTGGCCCTGGCCGACGAGATCGTGGGCCGGCACTACCCGCTCTACCGCGAGCCGGAATCGCACCACGCCCCGTTCCGTCTCGAACAGCAGGGGAAGGCGGCGTGACGAGCTGCATGCGTGCCGTCTCCCGCTCTCGACCTCATCCTGAAGCGCCCGCGCCAGCGGGCCTCGAAGGAGGCCTCCAGCGACACCTGCGATCCCTGGAAGCCTCCTTCGAGGCCGCTCCGCGGCACCTCAGGATGAGGTGGTCGGGATGGAATGCCGGGCCGATACCGTGTGTCGATAGGAGGCCTACTCCATGACCCTTCGTTTCGCCTACAATACCAACGGCACCGCCAACCACCGCCTGGACGACGCCATCGATCTCATCGCCGATGCCGGCTACCATGGCGTGGCGCTGACCCTCGACATCCACCATCTCGACCCCTTCGCGGAGAACTGGGTCCAGGAGGCGCAGCGCGTGTCGAGCCGGCTGCAGCGGCTCGGCCTCGGCAGCGTCATCGAGACCGGAGCCCGCTTCCTCCTCGATCCGCGGGCGAAGCACGAGCCGACCCTGGTCAGCGGCGACGCCTCGGGACGGGCCCGGCGCATCGGCTTCCTGAAGCGGGCGGTGGACATCGCCGTCATCCTGCATTCGGAGGCCGTCTCGTTCTGGGCGGGCGTGCCGAAGCCCGGCATCGATCGCGACGAGGCGCAACTCTGGCTCGCCGACGGCGTCGCCGAAATCGTCGCCTATGCGCGGGAACAGGGCATCGTCGCCTGCCTCGAACCCGAACCCGGCATGCTCATCGAGACACTCGACGATTTCGCCGCCCTGAAGATCGACGGCCTGAGGCTCGCCCTCGATACCGGCCATTGCCTCGTCACCGGCGAGCGCGACCCGGCGGCGGCGGTGGCGGAGTTCGCCGATCGCATCGGCACCGTGGCGATCGAGGACATGGCACGGGGCGAGCACATCCATCTGCCCTTCGGCGAGGGCGACATGGACGTCTCGGCCGTGCTCGACGCCCTCGACTCGATCGGCTTCCAGCGCCTCGTCTGCGTCGAACTCTCCCGCGAGAGCCACCGGGCCGACGTGATGGTACCGTCATCGCTGGATTATCTGCGGACCTGCCGCAACCACAAGGCGGAGGAGCCCGCATGAGGATCTGCTTCGTCAGCCGGCGCTACTTCCCGGCGATTTCCGGCATGAGCGTCTACGCGCAGAACCTGCTGCGCGAACTCGTCGAGGCGGGCCACGACGTGACGATGATCAGCCAGTACCGCGGCGACGCGTTCGGCACCCGCGTCTATGGCGGCGGCCCGCCGCCGGACGTGCCGGGCGTGCGCGTCATCGGCCTGGAACAGGTGGGAGAGCAGACCGGCGGCGATTTCGAGCGCGACATCGAGACGATGGTCGAGACGATTCTGGCCGAGCATCGCAAGCAGCCGTTCGATCTGCTCCATGCGCAGTACGGCTATCCCACCGGCTGGGCGGTTCTGCTGGCCTCGAAGCGGATCGGCATCCCGAACGTCGTCTCGATCCAGGGCGGCGACGGCCACTGGGTCGGGTCCTGCTGCGAGACCCACCGGGTCGCCATGTGCGAGGTGCTGGCCCATGCCAACGCGCTCCTCATCGGCGGACGCTCCTTCGTGACGGAGGTCTGCGACCGGCTGGGCTCGGACCCGGATCGCTTCACCATCGTGCCGGGCGCGGTGGACACCGCGCGCTTCACCCCCGGTCCGGCCGGGCATGCAGGGCCGGTCCGGCTGTTCTATCACGGCCGCGTCGACCGCCGGAAAGGCGTGCTCGACTTCATCGACGCGCTCGGCCTGCTGCGCGCGCGCGGCGTCCCGTTCGAGACCGTGATCTCCGGCATCGGGCCCGACGTGGATTCGTCGAAGGCCCGAGCGGCCGAACTGAACTTCTCGGAGGCCGAGATCCGCTTCACCGGCTACGCCGATTATCACACCGTGCCCGACCTCTACCGGCGGGCCGACGTCTTCGTGTCGCCGACCTATGCGGAAGGGTTCTCCAACACCATCCTGGAGGCCATGGCGGCGGGGCTCGCCGTGGTCTCGACCCATGCGGTCGGCGTGTCCGACTGCCTTCGCGACGGGGAAAACGGGCTGCTGGTCCAGCCCGGCGAGGTGGAAGCCCTGGCGGATGCGCTTCAGCGCGTCATCGAGGACGAGGCCCTGCGCCGCCGGCTCGCCCGTGATGGGCTCGACGAGTGCCGCCGGGTCTATTCCTGGAGCGCGGTCGGACGCCGGATCATGGAGGTCTATGCGGAGGTGGCAGGCGAGCGGCCCCGGACGGGTTTCGCCGACACCCTGCCGCACGACCCGTCGTGCCGGTTCCGCGCCGAGCCGCATCTGCTCTGACCATGCCCGTCGCCCTCGCGCTCTCGCCTCATCTCGACGACGCCGCCTTCTCCTGCGGCGGCACCCTGGCGACCCTGGCCGATGCCGGCTGGCACGTGGTGATGGCGACGATCTTCACGGCCTCGGTACCCGATCCGAAGGGCTTTGCCCTCGCCTGCCAGACCGACAAGGGCCTGGCGCCCGAGATCGACTACATGGCGCTGCGCCGGGACGAGGATCGCCGGGCGGCCGAGGCCCTCGGCATCGCGGAGCCCGTGTATCTCCCCTTTCGCGAGGCGCCGCATCGCGGCTACGGCTCGGCACCCGAGCTCTTCGCCGATGCGCGCGACGACGATGCCATCGTCGCCCCTCTCGCGGCGGCCGTCGCGCGGCTCGTCGGTGAGGTCTCGCCCGACCTCGTCCTCGCCCCGCAGGCGGTTGGCGGCCATGTCGACCATATCCAGCTCGTCCGCGCCATCGGCACCCTGCGGTGGGATGCCCCGATCCTGTGGTGGCGGGACTTCCCCTACACGGTCCGCAGCGCCGCGCCGAAGCAGCCGTTCCGCGAGGAGTTCGGCGCGTTGTCCGAGACGATGGTTCACTATTCCGCGAGGGCCGAGGCCCGGAAGGGCCGGGCCTGCGCAGCCTATGAAACCCAGCTCGGATACCAGTTCGGCGGCGTCGATGGCCTGATGCGCCGTCTCGCGGAAGAGGCGCGGTCCGAGCGCTTCCGCCTCGCCGGAATGCTTCCCGACGCTGCGGCAACCCTCTTCGCGGATCATGCCGCCCGATCCTGACACGACCCGGCCGGACCCCACTCTGCCGAAGAGTCTCGGCGATCCGGAGCAGGTCGCAATCCGTCGCACGCTCCTCGACGCGGCGCATGTCACTTCCCTGCGCGCGCTGGCGCGGCGGATCGCCGCCGAACGATCCGCCGATGTGCCCGACCCCGATCCGCTGGATGGCGGGATCGAGGCGCGGCTCCTCCTGCTCCTCGAGACGCCCGGTCCCGGCATCGGCCGCACCGGCTTCGTCTCGCGCGACAACCCCACCGGCACCGCCGCGAACCTGTTCCGGTTCCTGGCGGGTGCCGGCATCGCCCGGCGCGACAGCCTGATCTGGAACGCGGTGCCCTGGGTCATCCACGCGCCCGGCGCCCTCAATCGCGCGCCGCGCAGGGCCGAGATCGCAATGGCCGCCACCTATCTGGCGCCGCTGATCGATCTCCTCCCGTCGCTCGACGTCGCCGTCCTCGCCGGCCGCGTGGCCGGCCTGTCGCGCGAACCGCTCCGGCAGCTGAGGCCGGGCCTGCCGGTCATCGCCGTTCCGCATCCGAGCCCGACCTATGTCTGCACCTCGCCGATGGTCGCCGAGCGCATCCGCGCCGGCCTGGACGAGGCGGCCGCGATCCTGCGCCGGCGGCGATCGTCACCAGCTCGATCGGACGGGTGACTGGCCTTCCGGACACAAAGACCCTAAATGCCGACGCACGGGCCGCGGTCCGGCAAAAGCTCGGTCTCGTTCCACGCCGCCGTCAAGGTCGGGCGGGAAGACCGGCGGAGGCGGACGCCGACGATATGAACTTTGCGGGGGAGCATAAGCGGTTGGCCGAATCGAAGGCGGTCGACGCCGTGACGACGGCTGAGACCGGCGATAGCGTGCCGCCCGCACCCAAGCGCTCCTACCGGAACCGCTACGCCTGGCTCGGCACCGCCGCCAGCATCGTCATCTTCGCCGTCTCGCTCGGGGTGCTGTGGAGGCTCTCGCAGCAGGTGACCTGGGCCGAGCTGCATGCGGCCCTGACCGCTGCGACGGGCGAACAGCTCGGTCTCGCCTTCCTGTTCGTCGCGGTGAGCTATCTCTTCCTGACCTGCTACGACGCGCTCGCTCTGCGCCAGCTCAAGATCAAGGTCCCCTACAGGACGACGGCGCTCGCCTCGTTCACCAGCTACGCGGTCAGCTTCACCCTGGGCTTCCCCCTCCTGACGGCGGGGACGATCCGCTACTGGATCTACTCGAAGAAGGGACTGAGCGCGGCCAAGATCGCGGCCCTCACCGTCATCGCCGGGTTCACCTTCTGGCTCGGGATGGGCGTGGTCCTCGGCCTCAGCCTCGTGGTCGAGGCGGGTCAACTGGCGGCGCTCACCTTCACCAGCATCCGCCTGAACCAGGGTGTGGGCTTCGCCGCCCTGCTCGCGGTCTTCGGCTATCTCGGCTGGGTCTCGCTCAAGCGCCGGCATGTCAGGGTCAAGGGCTGGTCGCTGGAACTGCCCGGCGCCACGGTGTCCATGAGCCAGATGGTGGTGGGGATCGGCGACGTCTGCGCCGCGGCGGCCACGCTCTATGTCCTGCTCCCGGCCGGCACCACCATCGGCTTCACCACCTTCGTCGGCGTCTACGTGCTGGCGGCCATGCTCGGCATCGCCTCCAACGCGCCGGGCGGTCTCGGGGTGTTCGAGGCGACCATCCTGCTCGCCCTGTCGAGCCTGCCGCGCGATCAGGTGCTCGGGTCGCTGCTGCTGTTCCGGGTCTGCTACTACCTCGTGCCCTTCATCATCGCGCTGGCGATGCTCGGGGTCTACGAGATCGTCCGGCGCCTGCGCCGGCCATCGCCGCCCGCCTCCGGCGGTTCCTGACCGATGCCTCTGCCCGCGGAGCGTTGAGCGATGGCCCGTGGCGCGCGCAGATCGGCCTGGACCGCCGCCGGCATCTCCGCCGCGGCCATGGTCACCGTCGCGGGGCTTCGGGGTGACCTCGACGCCGGCCTCGTCGCAGCGGGCGCGTTGGCGGTGGTCGCGGGCGGCTTCGTCGGAAGCCTGAGCCGGCCGCGGATGGTCGCCGTGCCCGAGGCCGCCGCGCGCGAGCGCCATTCCATCGCCGAGGCCCTGCTCGCCAACATCCCCGATCCGGTGATCCTGGTCGACCGGCGCAGCGTGGTGATCGAGGTCAATCCGGCCGCGCGCACGCTGCTCCCGGCCCTGAAGCTCAAGCACCCGCTCTCCTTCGCCCTGAGGGCCCCCGACGTGCTCGACGGGATCGAGGAGGTGCTGCGCACCGGCGCGGCGCTGAAGACGCTCTACACCACCAGGGTGCCGACGGAGCGGGCCTTCGAGGTCCAGATCGGCGCGCTGCCGATGCCGGACGGACCGGGGGGCGGCCAGCCCAACGTCGTCCTGTTCCTGCGGGACCTCACCGCCGCCCGCCGTCTGGAGACGATGCGGGTCGATTTCGTCGCCAATGCCAGCCACGAACTCCGCACGCCGCTCGCCTCCCTCCTCGGCTTCATCGAGACGCTGCAGGGCCCGGCCAAAGCCGATGCGCCGGCGCGGGAGAAGTTCCTCGGCATCATGAAGGCCCAGGCGCAGCGCATGACGCGCCTCATCGACGATCTCCTCTCGCTCTCGCGCATCGAGCTGCGCGAGCACGTCGCGCCGACGCAGGTGGTCGATCTCGGGCAGATCGCGCGGCAGATGGTGGACATGCAGGGGCCGCTGGCGCGCGAGCGCGGCGTCGAGATCACCCTCGAGGCATCCGACGCGGCCTATCCGATCCTCGGCGAACGCGACGAACTCGTCCGCGTGGTGGAAAACCTCGTGGAGAATGCGGTGAAGTACGGCGGCAGCGGCGGCCGCGTCGTCGTCGGTCTCGAGCGGACCGTGCGCTCGGCCTCCGGCAAGCGCCAGATCGCCCTCAGCGTGCGGGACGAGGGGCCCGGCATCGCCCCGGAGCACATCCCCCGCCTGACCGAACGGTTCTACCGGGTCGACGTGGCGTCGAGCCGCCAGCAGGGCGGGACGGGGCTCGGCCTCGCCATCGTCAAGCACATCGTCAACCGCCACCGCGGCAAGCTCGTCATCGAGAGTGAGCCGGACCGGGGCACGACCGTCCGCACTCTGCTGCCGGAACACCAGCCGGTCGGTGCGGCGGCCCCGGACGCCTGATTCCGTCCGGTCAGTTCCGGCTGGTGCCCAGGCGCCGGTACTGCGCTTCGATGATCGCCTTCAGCACGGGCAGGAAGGGGGAGGGGCTCAGGCGCTGGTCGACGGCGTGGTCGAGCATGCTCAGGGCCGCGACCTGCTTCGGCAGGCCCGGAAAGGTCGCGAGATAGGTCTCGATACAGGCATTCGCCTCCGCTTCCCCTGCGGGGATGTCGGAGGTGATCAGCGCGCTCAGGGTCCGCATGCAGGTGTCGAGGGGCTGTATCATCGCCTCCATATGACGCGGAAACGTCTCGGACGCCATCTGTACGCGACGCAATGAGCCATGCGTCGCAGCCTTGACCTTCCCACCATGGGAAGCCCCACATAGATGTGCATGGATACCGTTCTCGCTTCTCCCGCACAGCGTCCCGCCACGGTGCGTCGTCTCAGCATCCCGGTCGTCGGCATGACCTGCGCGTCCTGCGTCGGCCGCGTCGAGCGCGTGCTGGCGGCCTTGCCCGGCGCATCCGACGTCGCCGTCAACCTCGCCACGGGGCGCGCCGGGCTGACCCTCGACGGCGATCCGGCGAGCGCGGTCGCCGCCATCGCCAGGGCCGGCTACGAGGTGCCCGATATCGACACGGACCTGTCCGTCGCCGGATTGTCCTGCGCCTCCTGCGTCGGACGCGTGGAACGTGCCCTCGGCGCCGTCGAGGGTGTCGGCTCGGCGAGCGTCAACCTCGCCACCGGCCGCGCCACGATCCGCCATGCGGAAGGCGCGGTCGATGTCGCGGACCTCGTCGCGACCGTGCAGGCCGCCGGTTACGCGGCATCCCCCGTCGACGAGGGGGCGGGTGACGCGGAGGCCGAACGCCGGGAGCGCGAGGCGTCCGGGCTCAGGCGCGACGTCGTCATCGCCGCCGCCCTGTCGGCCCCGATCGTCGTCCTCGACATGGGAGGACACCTGATCCCCGGCTTCGGCCATGCCGTCCAGACCCATCTCGGCGCGGTGGCCGCCCTGGTCCAGGCCGCCCTGGCGAGCCTGGTCCTGGCCTGGCCCGGACGGCGGTTCTTCCGGCTCGGAATTCCCGCGCTGCTGAAGGGCCATCCGGACATGAACGCCCTCGTGGCCCTGGGGGCGGGGGCCGCCTATTCGTATTCCCTGGTCTCGACCCTCACGCCTGCGATCCTGCCGCCCGGGACGGCCCATCTCTATTTCGAGGCCTCCGTCCTCATCGTCACCCTGATCCTGCTCGGCCGCGCCCTGGAGGCCCGCGCCAGGGGGAGAACGGGCGCGGCCATCGCCCGGCTCGTCGGCCTCGCGCCGAAGACCGCGCGGATCGTCCGCGACGGGCGCGAGGAGGACGTCGCTCTCGCGTCCCTGCGGATCGGCGACGTCGTCCGCGTCCGCCCCGGCGAGCGCATCGCCGCCGATGGCGTGGTGGTGGCGGGCAGAAGCTTCGTCGACGAGAGCATGGTCACCGGTGAGCCGGTGCCGGTGGAGAAAGGCGCTGGCGACCGCACGGTCGGTGGCACGCTGAACACCAACGGCAGTCTCGATCTTCGCGTCGACACGATCGGCGCGCGAACGGTGCTGGCGCAGATCGTGGCGATGGTGCAGGCGGCCCAGGGCGCCAAGCTGCCGATCCAGGCCCTGGTCGACCGGGTGACGGGATGGTTCGTGCCGGCGGTCATCGCCGCATCGCTCCTGACCTTCGCCGGATGGCTCGTGCTCGGTCCGAGCCCGGCCCTCGGCTTCGCCCTGGTCAATGCCATCGCCGTCCTCATCATCGCCTGCCCCTGCGCCATGGGCCTCGCGACACCGACCTCGATCATGGTCGGCACCGGGCGCGCGGCTGAACTCGGCGTGCTGTTCCGCAACGGCGGCGCGTTGCAGGCCCTGCGCGACGCGAAGGTCGTCGCCTTCGACAAGACCGGGACGCTCACCGAGGGCAGGCCCGCCCTCACCGATCTCGTCGCGGCTCCGGGTTTCGAAGCGGATACGGCGCTTGGTCTCGCGGCTTCCCTCGAATCGCGCTCCGAACATCCGGTCGCCCGCAGCCTCGTCGACGCGGCGCGGGCGCGCGGCCTCGCCCTCTCGCCCCCAGACCGGTTCGAGGCGGTGCCGGGCCACGGCGTCGAGGGAGCGATCGGAGGGCGGGCGGTCGCCGTCGGCGCGCGCCGCCACATGGACAGGCTGGGCATCGCCACCGGCGATCTCGCCGAGGCCGCCTCCCGCCTCGAAGCCGAGGGCAAGAGCCCGCTCTACCTGGCCGTCGACGGAAGCCTCGCTGCGCTTCTGGCCGTATCGGACCCGATCAAGGCGGGCGCGGCCGAGGCCGTTTCGGCGCTGAAGGCGCGGGGCCTGACGGTCGCCATGGTGACCGGAGACGCGCGGGGCGCGGCCTCCGGCGTGGCGGCGAGACTCGGCATCACCGAGATCGCGGCCGAGGTGCTTCCCGGCGGCAAGGTCGAGGCCGTGCGGGCGTTGCGCCGCCGGTTCGGCCCTGTCGCCTTCGTCGGAGACGGCATCAACGACGCGCCGGCCCTCGCCGAGGCCGAGATCGGCCTCGCCATCGGCACCGGCACGGACATCGCCGTGGAGAGCGCCGATGTGGTGCTCATGTCCGGCGCGCTCTCGGGCATCGTCTCCGCCATCGGCCTGTCGCGCGCGGTGATGCGCAACATCGCCCAGAACCTGTTCTGGGCCTTCGCCTACAACGTCGCCCTGATCCCCGTAGCGGCAGGCCTCCTCCACGCGTTCGGCGGGCCTTTGTTGTCGCCGATCCTGGCGGCGGGCGCGATGGCGCTCTCCAGCGTGTTCGTGCTCGCCAACGCCCTTCGTCTCCGAAAAGCGGGAGGGACGGCATGAGCGGGCCCGTCACCATCGGCGAGGCGGCAAGGGCCACCGGCGTCTCGGCCAAGATGATCCGATATTACGAGGAGACCGGCCTGCTGCCGCCGGCCGGCAGGACGGAATCGGGCTATCGCCTCTACGGCGACGAGGATCTGCACAGCCTGCGCTTCGTGCGCCGCGCGCGCGATCTCGGCTTTTCCGTCGAGGACATCGCCGGCCTCCTCGCCCTCTGGCACGACCGCGCACGCGCCAGTTCCGAGGTGAAGGCCATGGCGCTGCATCACGTGGCGGATCTGCGTCGCCGGATCGCCGAACTGGAGGCCATGGCCCGCACCCTGGCGTCGCTCGCGGACCATTGCAGCGGCGATACCCGGCCCGATTGTCCGATTCTCGACGATCTCGCCGCCGGGCCTTCGCCGACCCCCCGAAGGCCGGACCGGAGAAAACCGTCTCCCCGCTGACGTCAACGTGACGGGTTCTGCACATGAACCATCGGATGCGTCGTTTGAAATCGATCTAAATGGCCTCGCCCTTGCTGGGATGGGCTATGGTCGAGCGGCTCGAACCGAGATGAGCCAAGGCCCGCGAAAGACCCGAAACCATGCCCATCCCCGATCGGATCGCAGCCCTGGCGGACGAGATCACCGCCTGGCGTCACGATCTCCACGCCCATCCGGAGCTGCAATACGACGTCCATCGCACCGCCGGCTTCGTCGCGGACAAGCTGCGCGAATTCGGTTGCGACGAGATCGCCACCGGAATCGGCCGGACGGGGGTGGTGGGACTCATTCGCGGGCGCTCGCACGGCTCGAACCGCGCCGTCGGCCTGCGTGCCGACATGGACGCCCTGCCGATCCAGGAGGTGCGCGATCTGCCGTATCGCTCCACCGTTCCGGGAAAGATGCATGCCTGCGGGCATGACGGCCATACCGCGATGCTGCTCGGCGCCGCCAAGTATCTGGCCGAGACCCGCGATTTCGACGGCACGGCGGTGATGATCTTCCAGCCGGCGGAGGAGGGCGGCGGCGGCGGCGAGGCGATGGTGCGCGACGGGATGATGGAGCGGTTCGGCGTCGAGACCGTCTACGGTCTCCACAACATCCCCGGATTGGCACTCGGCCGCTTCGCGATCCGTCCCGGCCCGATCATGGCCTCTACGGACCGCTTCACCATCACCATCGAGGGGCGCGGCGGCCATGCGGCGCAGCCGCATCTCGCCATCGACAGCGTGCTGGTGGCGAGCCACATTGTCGTCGCTCTCCAGTCGGTGGTGGCGCGCGGCGTCGACCCGCTGGCGAGCGCCGTAGTCTCGGTCTGCGCGCTCGAGGCCGGCGACGCCTTCAACGTGCTGCCCCAGCAGGTCACCATGCGCGGCACCATGCGCGCCCTCTCGAAGGAGGTGCGCGCCACCATGCAGGAACGCATCGGCGCCGTCGTGGCGAATACCGCCCTGGCCTTCGGTGCCGTCGCCCGGGTGGATTACAGCGGCGGCTATCCGGTGACCGAGAACCATCCGGCGGAGGCGGATTTCATCGCCGACGTTGCGGCGGGGATCGTCGGCGAGGAGCAGGTGGAGCGCGACGTGGCCCCGATGATGGCCGCGGAGGATTTCTCCTACATGCTGGCCCATCGGCCAGGCGCCTACATCTTCATGGGCAACGGCGAGAGCGCCGGCCTTCACCACCCGCATTACGATTTCAACGACGCCGCGATCCCCTACGGCGCCTCGCTCTGGGCGAAGGTCATCGAGACGGCATTGCCGGTCCGCGCCTGATCTCCGCGACGCCGGGCGCCGTCCGACCGGCGGCAGACCACGATCAGGAAGACGGGCAGGCCGCTCCGTTCGGGAGAACGATTTCCTTCGCGGTGGCCGAGCGGACCGGCCAGGTGACCTTCTTCTCGAAGCTGAAATTCTTCAGCACAGGAAACACGTCGATGATCGGCGCGTATTTCAGCTTCATCTCGGCCATGACATAGCGGCCCTTGTCCCTGGTCTCGGATGGCGGCGGCGCTCCGAGATCGGTCCCGGCCGGGTATTGCGTGCCCAGGCTCGTGACGCTCGAACAGACCTTGGCCTTGAATGAGCCGTCCTTCTGCAGGTAGACGCCGACCGCCGTGAGGACGATCTCGGCCTTCGAGGCGTCGAAGGGCGCCAGCATGCTGCGGCCGCCCTGGTAGATGATGGAGACCGTATCGCTCGAAGGGCTGTTGCGGGAGATCAGGTCGGCCATGGCGCGGGTGGCGCGGCTCGCACGCTGGCTGGTCCCGTAGGCCCGCGTCAGTTCGACCATGCCGACGAACACGGCGATGAGGACGGGCGCCAGGAGCGCGAACTCCACGCCGGACACGCCGGAACCATCGCCCACGAAGCGCCGAACCCGATCATGTCTCCGCATCGATCGTCTCAGCATGAGCCCTGCGGATACGGCTCGGCCTGAAACAGGATCGTCGATTGTATCTGCTGCTTGTAATCGGGCAGGGGCCGGGCGAAGACCTGCATATAGTTGAAGTACCGGGGCAGTTTGGCGGCCGCGACGATGGTGACGATCTCTCCGCCCTTCGGGCAGTCGAACTTGTTTCCGAACGTCGCGGATTCCGTATTGGTGGTGCTGTCGTACGGGCTCGTCGGTGCCTTGGCATAATCCGTCGAGACCGTCATTTCGAGCTTGATGGTCTGGTCGTTGCACGTGAAGAGCGTGACGCCCTTACACAGCTCGGTGATCAGGCGTGTCGCCGGATTCACGCTGCTGGCCCCCTCCTGATAGGTGCCGGTGAAGACGGAACGTCCCGCGCGATCGAGCGCGTTGTCGAGGGACAATTGCGCCAGGAGCAGCATGACGACTTCGAGAATGGCTGCGATGAGGCCGAAGAACAGGAGACCCACGAGCCCGAACTCGACGGCCGTCGCACCGTGGCAATCGTCCCGTAAATCCCGCAGCGAGAAGCGGCCGAAGCGCATCGTCACGGGCCTCGTCATCGCGAGATCCGCAACTCGCTGATCTGCGACCCGATCGCCTTGAAGGCGTCGGTGAGGTTCGCGGAATTCTGGACGTCGTAGAACTTGTCGGTGCCGGAGGCGCAGTTCTTCAGGATGTCGCTGGTCCCCTCGGTGACCTCGACGCGCACCGCGAAGATGGTGATGCCCGCCCCCTTCATGTTGTTGCACAGGGTGGTCAGCCGCGCGTCGATGGCGCTGGTCCGCGTCGCGGCGTCGAAGGAGGTCGTCCCGATCCGGTTCTGCCAGATGTAGCCGATGCCGGAATAATACGATTGGTTGGACGAGTAGGTCTGTGCCGAGGTGTTCTGCCCGTCGGTCATCAGCACGACGAACTTGCGCGTGTCCTTGTCGTTATACGCGACGCCCTCGCTGAACGGACCGTTCGGGGACAGGAGGTGCCAGCCCCAGACCAGGCCCATGGCGATGTTGGTGTCCCCGATCACGGTCATCGCGTTGATGGCGTTGGTCAGGGTCGTCTGAGACGTGGTGAGATGGGTGATCGGCTGCAGGTCGCAGCCGGAATTGGGGCCGTAGAGGTAGCTGAGGGCACCGTTCGGGCGAACGGTCTTGGAGACCTTGAAGGAATTGTTCGAGTACTTGTCGATCTGGCCCTGCCGCGTGCGATTGACGCTCGATCCGCTGGTGCGCCCCGAATAGTCGTTCATGTAGTCGTTGACGGCGTAATCGTCGTTGTCGGACTCGTCGGGCGCGAAATACGGCACGAACAGCGTGTCCGGCGTGGCGACGGAGGGCGGCGTGTCCTGCACGTCGTAGGGATACGGACGGCTCTCGACGCAGCCGCCCCAGGCGATGCCCATCTTGCCGAACAGGGTCAGGCGATTGGCGGCCGAGACGAAGATCTGCGAGTGGTAGGAGGCCTTCGCGTCCTTATCGAGCCATTCCTGCTTGGTGTTGCCCGGACCGACATTCACCGTCATCGAGAACGGCACGATCCCGATCTTGAGCGAGTTCGGCTTGTTCGGATCGACTTCCTTGAACAAGGTCGAGACGAGGTCGTTGGCGGCCGATTTCAGGTTGTTGATCTTCGTGCCGGCCATGGAGCCGGTATTGTCGAGCACGAGCGCGATCTCGAGATTGCCGGACCCGCGCATGCCCGAACTCAGGATCGAGAGCGGGAAGGCGTTGAAGCCGGCGATCTTCGTCAGGCTCGTCTGCGTCGTCCCGGTGATCGCTATCGTGATCTTGTTGTCGACCCGCGTGACCGCGATCTTGGTGTCGTCGCCCACCAGTTTCGGAACGGTGGCCCTGATCTGCGTCTCGGCCTTGGCCTGAAGGTCCGCGTCGGTCGTGGAGATCGGGAGCTTCAGCAGGGACAGGACCGTGGAATCGGCGGCGTCCTGGAAGTTCTGCTGAGCCATCGAGTTGGTCCCGTAATCGATGACCAACCCCGACAGCACGAGGAGGGGGATCACGATGAGACCGAACAGGATGGCGATGGCACCGTTCGCATCCTTGCGGAAGCGTCGGAGCAATCCAGAAGACAAATCCGGCCGGAAAGAATTCATGCCGAGACGCTAGGGCGCACGTCCTAACAGATGTCTAAACCGGTTGCGTAATCGGCGCCGCTGCCGATGGATCGGCAGCGTTTTTGTCGAAGACAGCCAGCGATCGGTACAGCCGACCATCGTATGATGGTGGAGATCTTCTTTCGGCTCACGCAGGATGACGCAAGCGAGCCGAAATACATCTTACGATGTGCGGGCCGTCCCGCCGAGATGGAAGACCCGGTGTGGCACGAGTTCGCCGCGCTCGACATCGCCCACCGCCACCAGGATGCCGCCGCACGTGGCGAAGGCCTTGCCTTCCATGGGGGCGTCCTGCCCGCGCAGGAGGACCGGCTGTCCCCGCATTAGGCGAAGCGCCATGTCCCGCGAGACGGTGACGGAGGGCACCGCATCGAGAGCGGTCTCCACCGGGTGGAGATGCGGGGCATTGCCGTCGGGGCCGCCCTCTTCGAGGGTGGCGACGGAGCAGGAATCCGCCTCCGCGAAGGGGCCGACACGGGTCCGGCGCAGGGCGGAGACGTGGCCGTAGCAGCCGAGCACGCGTCCGAGATCGCGCGCGATGGCGCGGACATAGGTGCCCTTGCCGCATTCCGCCGAGATCACCGTACGATCGGGCGTGTGCTCGACGACGGAGAGGTGGTCGATCTGCACCGAGCGCGCGACGAGTTCCACGATCTCGCCGTCCCGGGCCAGATCATAGGCACGCTCTCCGGCGATCTTGATGGCCGAGTAGCGCGGCGGCACCTGTTCGATGGCGCCGACGAAGGCGGGGAGGGCGGCCTCGACGAGGGCCCGGTCCGGCCGCGACTCGCTCGTCGCCACGGGGCGACCTTCGGCGTCGTCGGTATCGGTCTCGATGCCCCAGGTCACGGTGAAGATGTAGGCCTTGCGCCCGTCCATCACGAAGGGGACGGTCTTGGTCGCCTCGCCGAGGGCGATCGGCAGGATGCCCGAGGCCAGCGGGTCGAGTGTGCCGGCATGGCCCGCCTTCTTGGCGTTGAAGGCGCGCTTCACCACGGCGACCGCATGGGTCGAGGTCATGCCGACGCCCTTGTCGAGGATGACCCAGCCGTTGACATCGCGGCGCTTCGGCCGGTCCGAGGCCTGTCCGCGCGGCTGGCGACGACCCTGCGAGGGTCTCTCCTCGCCGGTCTGATGGGGCGGCGGAGCGGCGACGTCGGAACGCTCGATCGTCGGATCGTTGATCATGGTGTCCTCATTGGCGGCGCGATCGACGCTGCGGCCCTGCGGCCGGAGAATCCCGATGAACGCCGTGGTCTGTTCGTGAGGGGGTAACACAGGGATCGGGCCGGTCGGGTCCGAAAAAGGTCTTGGCGAAAAACGGACTTGGCGAAAAACGGACTTGGCGACGAATGTCCCGGCGACGAGCGGGCCTAGGCGTCGCCGTCCCGGTCATCCGCGTCCTCCGGCTGGGATTCGAGATCGCGCCGGACCTTCTCGGTCCTGAGAAGCGCATCGATCCGATCCGCCTCGTCGAAGGTCTCGTCCCGGCGGAAGCGGAGATCGGGGGCGAATTTCAGGTTCACGCGGCGGGCCACTTCCTGGCGCAGCGCTTTCTTGTTGCGCTCCAGGGCCGCGATGACCGGCGTCTCGTCGAGGCCGCCGAGGGGCATGATGTAGGCCGTGGCGATCTTGAGATCGGGCGACATCCGCACTTCCGGCACGGTGATGACGTGCGAGCCGAGGACGGGATCCTGGATGTCGCCGCGCTGAAGCACCTCCGCGATGGCGTGGCGGATGAGTTCGGCCACGCGCTGCTGGCGCTGCGTCGGGCCGTTGGGATTGGGTTTCTGGGCCATGGTCGCTCGGTCTCGGCTCCGGGATCGCCTGGAAGGGGGCGCACCCATCCTGAGGGGGCGCACCGACGTGCCGGCCGTCTTCAAAACAAAACGGCGGCTGCAGCGTGCGCTGCAGCCGCCGGGTTCGTCGGGCCGCGTCGCTGCTAGAGCGTGCGGCGGATCTCCTCGACCCGGTAGCATTCGATGGTGTCGCCGGCGCGCATGTCCTGGAAGTTCTCGAAGGACATACCGCACTCGTAGCCCGAGCCGACTTCCTTGGCGTCGTCCTTGAGGCGCTTCAGCTGCGAGAGCTTGCCCTCGTGGATCACGACGCTGTCGCGGATCAGGCGGACATGGGCGCCGCGCTGCACGACACCGTCGGTGACGCGGCAACCGGCGATCTTGCCGACCTTCGACACGTCGAAGATCTGCAGGATCTGCGCCTCGCCCAGACGCTCTTCGCGCAGGGTCGGCGGGAGCATGCCCGAGAGGGTCGCTTTGATGTCGTCCACGAGGTCGTAGATGATGTTGTAGTAGCGGATCTCGACGCCCTTGTTCTCAGCCGATTCGCGCGCTTCCTTGTGGGCACGCACGTTGAAGCCGATGACCACAGCCTTGGAAGCCTCGGCCAGAGTGACGTCCGATTCGGTGATACCGCCGACGCCCGAGAGCAGGATGCGCGCCGACACTTCGTCGTTGCCGAGCTTGTCCAGCGCGCCGGTGATGGCTTCCACCGAGCCCTGCACGTCGCCCTTGACGACGATGGCGAGTTCCTTGCGGCCCAGGCCTTCCTTGAGGTCGCGCATCATGTCGACGAGCGAACGGTTGGCGCCACCGGTGCGGGCGGCGATCCGCTCGCGCTTCTGGCGCGCACGGTACTCGGTGACTTCGCGGGCACGGGCTTCGTTCGGCACCACCGCGACGCGGTCGCCCGCATCAGGAGTTCCGTTGAAGCCGAGCACCTCCACCGGCACCGACGGGCCGGCATAGGGGATGTTTTCGCCCTTGTCGTCGATGAGGGCGCGGACGCGGCCCCATTCGGCGCCGGCGACAACGATGTCGCCGGTGAAGAGCGTGCCGCGCTGGACGAGCACCGTCGCCACCGGACCGCGACCGCGATCGAGCTTGGCCTCGATGACCGTGCCTTCGCCGTCACGCGCCTCGTTGGCGCGCAGGTTCAGGATCTCGGCCTGGAGCTGCAGACCTTCGAGGAGGTCCGGCAGACCGTCGCCGGTCTTGGCCGACACCTCGAATTCCAGGGTCTCGCCGCCCATGGACTCGACCTGGATGTCGTGCTGCAGCAGCTCGGTCCGGACCCGCTGCGGGTTCGCCTCGGGCTTGTCGATCTTGTTGATCGCCACGATCAGCGGCACGCCGGCCGCCTTGGCGTGGCTGATCGCCTCCACCGTCTGGGGCATGACGCCGTCATCGGCGGCCACCACGAGCACGACGATGTCCGTCACCTTGGCGCCGCGGGCGCGCATGGAGGTGAAGGCCGCGTGGCCGGGGGTGTCGATGAAGGTGACCATGTCGCCGGAGGGCGACGCGACCTGATAGGCGCCGATATGCTGGGTGATGCCGCCGGCCTCGCCGGAGACCACCGCCGTCTTGCGGATGGCGTCGAGGAGCGAGGTCTTGCCGTGATCGACATGGCCCATGATGGTCACGACGGGCGGACGCGGGTCGAGATCCTCCTCGAGATCGGGCTCGTCGTTGAACAGGCCTTCCTCGACGTCGGATTCGGCGACGCGGCGCACGGTGTGGCCGAGTTCCTCGGCGATGAGCTGGGCCGAGTCCGAATCGATCACGTCGGTGATCTTGTGGATCTCGCCCTGCTTCATCAGCAGGCGGATCACATCCACGGCCCGCTCCGACATGCGGTTGGCGAGTTCCTGGATGGTGATCGTCTCCGGGATCGTCACCTCGCGGGAGAGCTTCTCCTTCTGCTCCACCTGCCGGTTGCCGCTCATGCGCTGCTGGCGACGGCGGAACGAGGCGACGGAACGCGTACGCTCGTCCTCGCCCGACGTGGCGGTGGCGATGGTGAGACGGCCGCGATTGCGGTCGCCGCCCGGCTGCTTGGGTGTCTTGGGCGGCGTGATGATCTTGAGCGGCATGCCCGGACGGCGGATCACGCGCTTCTGCTCGCTCTCCTCCTCGGCGGCCTGCGGCCGGCCCGGTGCACGGGCAGCCGGTGTGGCGCCGGCCGGACGCGCGGCGGTGGCCGCCGTCGGCGCGGCTTCCGGCTCAGGCGCGGGAGCCGGGCGAGCCATGAAGTTCAGGTCGCGCGGCTTGCGCACATCCGCCGTGATGGTCTTGCGCGGCTCCGCCGGGGTCGGACGGGCGGTGAGCGGCTGGCGCACGGCAGGAGCCGCCGGACGCGCGGGCGCTGCGGCCTGCGGAGCGGGCGCCGCCGGAGCAGCGGCCGGAGCCGGCTTCGGAGCGGACGAGATCGGCGCGGAAACCGGTGCCATCGGCACGGTCTTCGAGACGGGCTTGGCCGGGGCCGGAGCGGCGGAGGCAGGAGCCTCGGCAGCCGATTCCGCGGCTTCCTTGGCGGCAGCCGCAGCGGCGGCGCGTGCGGCTTCCTCCTCGGCGCGCAGGCGAGCCTGCTCCTCGGCGCGAAGACGCTCCTCTTCCTGGCGGCGACGCTCCTCGGCCTCGCGCTGGCGAGCTTCCTCGGCCACGCGGGCACGCTCGGCGGCGGCCTCTTCCTCGACCTTGCGGCGGGCTTCCTGCTCGCGACGCTGGGCATCGGCGAGGGCAGCGGCGCGGGCGTCGCGCTCCTGCTCGCTCAATGTCCGCAGCACGACGCCGGACGCGGCCCGCTGGGCGGGGCGCGGAGCCGCGGGGGCGGGAGGCGCCACACGCGATGCCGGTGCGACCGGCTGCGTCTCGCGCACGGGTGCGGCCGGTGCCGCCCCGATGACGCGCCGCTTCACAGTCTCGACCACGACCTGCTTGGAGCGGCCATGGGAGAAGCTCTGACGCACCGTTCCCTGCTCGATCGGGCGCTTCAAGGACAGCGGCTTCGAGGGGGGTCGTGCCTGCGTCTTGTCGCCCGGATTGTTCGTATCGCTCATTCAGTCCAAACCCTGAGGGTTTCCATCGTCCCGTGAACCGGCAAACTGCTGTGCGCCGGGTAAATCCGTCTCGTCGTCGTCCTGCAGAGTCGAAGCGATTCGCCCTGTGCGGGCAGAACCGGCCTCCCCGGCCGTCGTAGCCTTGCCCTCGAAAGAGCGTAGCCGACGCCAGCGCGCAAGGCAGCCGGTACTCCCGACTCCTGCGACGAGCGCCGCATGTATCACATGATCCCGACCCAAGGCCATGTCCAATTCTTCATTGGACAAATCATCGATGATCGGGACACGGGATATGGCATCGCCATGCCTCCGGTGCAATGCCGCGGCGATCTTCCGCCTGCCATCCGCGCTGCCGTCGGAGGCCTGGATCACGGCGGCGACGCCGGTCTTCTCACCGATCGCCGATTCCACCTTGGCGAAGCCCGCCACCAGGCATCCCGCCTTGTTGGCGAGCGACAGGGACTGGCGGAGATCGTCGCGCAAGGTCGCTGCGACGCGGTCGGCGAGGTCGGTCGGTGCCGCTGCGTCCTTGGTCTTGAAGGCCCGCTGGAACAGCCGCTTCTTCAAGGCCGTCTCGATCGTGACCCGATCGGCGGTGAGCCAGGCACCGCGTCCCGGCAGTTTCGCCTTCAGGTCCGTCACCACCTCGCCGTCCGGCGACAGGACGAAGCGAATCATCCCGTCGGGATTCTGCGGAATTCGGCTGACGAGGCATGTGCGCATCGCATTGCGGCGACCGCGCCCGAGGCCGGGATCGAGCAGCGTGCTCGGCTCCGGCTCGGGGTCGTCACCCGTTGCGTTTGCGTATTCGCCCGTCATGCGGCGGTCGGATCCCTGTTGATCGTCGAATGGACCGCGACAATTCGCGATCCGATCACTTTGCCTCGCATGGGCAACCTCCTCCCGAGGGGCCGGGACGGAGCGAAGGCCTCGAAAGAGCCCTTCAGTCGGCCCTGAGGTCCCCCGGAGCCTTCCCTGGGAGACTCACCGAGGCGAGCCCGCCTCGGGATGGGACCGGAGCGTAGAGAGAGACCGGGCTGCTCAGACCGCTTCGGTCTCGCCGTCGGCCGGCTCCGCCGGGTCGGCCTCGGCCGGTGCCTCGATCCAGCCGGCCTTGACGCGCGCCGCCATGATCATGGCCTCTGCCTCGGCGCGGGAGATCTCGAACCCGTCGAGGTAGCCGGCATGCTTCGTCGCCTCGGGGCCGCGACCCTCGGTATAGCCGACGAGATCGTCGGTGGCGCAGCCGGCGAGGTCCTCGATCGACTTCACGTCGTTCTCGCCGAAGGCCACCAGCATCGGCGTGGTCACGCCGTCGATCTCGCGCAGGTCGTCGCCGACGCCGAGCTCCTGGCGCTTGGCATCGAATTCCGATTCGACGCGGGCGAGGTGGTCCTGGGCGCGTGCCTGGATCTCGGTGCCGCTCTCCTCGTCGAGGCCCTGGATGTTGGCGAGTTCGCCGGGCTCGACATAGGCGATCTCCTCGACGTTGCGGAAACCTTCCGCCGCGAGGAGCTGGCCCACGGTCTCGTCGACGTCGAGGGCTTCCATGAAGACCGCGGTGCGCTCGGCGAATTCCTTCTGGCGCCGCTCGGATTCCTCGGCCTCGGTGAGGATGTCGATGTCCCAGCCGGTGAGCTGCGAGGCGAGGCGCACGTTCTGTCCGCGGCGGCCGATGGCCAGCGAGAGCTGATCGTCGGGGACGACGACCTCGATGCGGTCGGCCTCCTCGTCGAGCACCACCTTCACCACCTCGGCGGGCTGGAGCGCGTTGACGATGAAGGTCGCCTGGTCTTCCGACCACGGGATGATGTCGACCTTCTCGCCCTGCAGCTCGCCGACCACCGCCTGGACGCGGGAGCCGCGCATGCCGACGCAGGCGCCGACGGGATCGATCGAGCCGTCACGCGAGATCACGGCGATCTTGGCGCGCGAGCCCGGATCGCGGGCCACGGCCTTCACCTCGACGATGCCGTCGTAGATCTCCGGCACTTCCTGGCCGAAGAGCTTGGCCATGAATTGCGGATGCGAGCGCGAGAGGAAGATCTGCGGGCCGCGCACTTCCCGGCGCACGTCGAACAGGTAGGAGCGGATGCGGTCGCCGGGGCGGAAGGTCTCGCGCGGGATCATCTCGTCGCGGCGCACGATGCCCTCGCCACGGCCGAGATCGACGATGACGTTGCCGTATTCCACGCGCTTGACGAGGCCGTTGACGATCTCGCCGATGCGGTCCTTGTACTCGTCGAACTGACGGTCGCGCTCGGCGTCGCGCACCTTCTGGACGATGACCTGCTTGGCCGACTGGGCGGCGACGCGGCCGAAATCGAAGGGCGGCAGGGTGTCGGAGATCACGTCGCCGACGAGCGCGCCCGGATTGTAGCGGCGCGCCTGATCGAGGGTGACCTCGCGGGCGTCGTTCTCGACCTCGTCCACCACCACGAGGTGGCGGGACAGGCGGAGCGCGCCGGTCTTGGGGTCGATCTCGGCATGGACGTCCGTCTCGGCGCCGTAGCGGGAGCGGGCGGCCTTGGCGATGGCCTCTTCCATGGCGTCGATGACGATGGAACGGTCGATCACCTTCTCACGGGCGACCGCATCGGCGATCTGGAGGAGTTCGAGCCTGTTGGCGCTGACGACGGCCATCGGATTTCGTCCTTCTTGTTCGTCTGGCGAGGGTGCTGGCTCCGGTCGCGATCGCGTGCGGCCGGAACGCGAAATTCAGTGGAGGCTGCCGGATTCCTTGACCCGGACCGCCTTGGTCCGGACGGGCTTGGCCTTGTTCGCCTTGCTCTCGGCGGTTTCCGGCTTCTCGACCTTCGGCTTGGCGCCCTTGATCTGGGAGGCCTTGAGCTTCCCCGACCGGGGCTTCGGGCCCTGGATTTTCGGCGGCTTGGCAGAAGTCGCCTTCTTGGCGGAGGCCGTTTTCTCGGCGGGTGCGTTCTCGACCGTCACGGCCTCCGCCTCGTCGTCCGAATCCTCGTCGCCCTCGAACTCGTCACCATCGTCGTCCTGGGGCGGACCACCGCGGCGCAGGGATTCGCGCACGAGCTCGTCGGTGAGGACGAGATAGGCGTCGCCGAGGTCGCGCAGGGGCAGGTCGATCCGGCTCGGCAGGCCTTCCTTCACGTCGGGCAGGTCGATCGGCACCGTGAGCCCGTCCGGGTTCGGTGCGCCGATGGTGCCGCGGAACTTCTTGCGGCCGTCGAGGGGGATCGCCAGCTCGATCTTGGCCTCGTAGCCGGCCCAGCGCTCGAAATCGATGGCCCGCACCAGCGGCCGGTCGATGCCGGGCGACGAGATTTCGAGGTAATAGGCCTTGCCCACCGGGTCGTCGAGATCGAGCAGGGGCGAGATCGCCCGGCTCACCGTCTCGCAATCGTCCACCGTCATGGTGCCGTCCGGCCGTTCGGCCATGATCTGCACCGTGCAGCCATTGGCATTCGACACCCGCACGCGGACCACGCGGTAGCCGAGCCCTTCGATCGAAGCCTCGATGACCTGGACCACGCGTGCGGCGACGCCGGTCTCGGTGATCAGACGTTTCTCGGGTTTATCCACCATGCTGCGCTTGACGTTCCGGCCGTGCGGGAGGCGTCCTGGCGCAGAGGCGTCGCGGCAATAAAAAAGAGCGGACCCGGTGGGGCCCACTCCCGAACCGCAGCCTCATGACTGCAACCAGAACTGATGAGGTATCGTTAGCTTCGTCGCGCGGATATTTCAAGCGGTTTTGCAGCCCGAAGCTCGGCGACCCGGAAGTATTCAGCGCGACGCGAGTCGCGGGAAGGCGGGCCGAGACAAGGGCTCGGCCAGATCCGCCGCGAGGCCGATCGCCAGGACCGTCAGACATCCCGCCAGGGTCGCGAGGAACACGGTCTCGCCGAGTGCCAGGAGCCTGCGCGAACGGGTCTGCGCGAGGTTCGAGGCCTGCATTGCGTCGATCATGGCAGCGATCCTTGGGCCGAGAACGGGCCCACGGTTCGCATCCGATTGTTGCGCCATGATGTGGGGTTTGTTTCTCCCCGGAAACCGTGGCCGCTTCACGGGCTGACACTGAGTAACGGTTCAGAACTTGAAGCGGCGCCTGATCCTGTTCACCAGCAGGGCCGCGAGGTATTTCGGCGACCGCTTGCGGCGGGCGACCGCGCGCCGCCGCTCGGCCAGTTGCGCGGCCTGGAGCTCCGGGCTCATCTTCGCCACGGCGGCGTGACCGTCGCGGCCGATCGACCGGTCGAGCAACCGCGCCCTGCGGTAGGACGCGTCGAGCCGTGCCTTCGACAGGCCCGGCACGCAGTAATAATGCTCGAAGACCTTCATGTTGAAGTCGAGCACATGGCTGTAGACATGCCGACGATCGGCGGTCCACTGGTTGTCGAATCCGTACATCACCATGTCGTAGCTCGGGAAGTAGAACAGATTGCTGCCCTTGCCCTCCGTCTCCTCGTAGAACTCGTCCACGGCACCGCGCAGGATTGCCTTCGAGACGGCATTGGCCGAGATGCAGCCGACGTCCCGGAAGGTCGCGGCGAGCGGGATCGGCGAGATCGTCAGGACGACCTTGGCGTCCGGCCGAAACGCCCGGACGAGCGCCCAGATCTCGGCGAGGTTGCGCTTGGTCTCGTCCGAGCGCGAGAGCCGGAACTTGTGGCGTGACGCGTCGAACACCTCGCGCGGCGGCGCGCGCCAGAAGACCTCTCCCGTCACCTCGTCGTACCAGACCTCGCTGAGGCCGAGGGTGATGATGAACAGGTCCGCCCGGTCGAACAGGGCCTTCGTCGCGAGGCGCGCCTCCTCGTCGTAGCCGAAGCGCTCCGCCTTGTAGCCGTGCCAGAGGGCGACCTTGGGCTGTTCGTTCTTCCAGGCCCAGCGGAACTGCTGGAGGATGGCATGGGTATGGACCATGCCGTCGCCCATCTTCGTGACGTAGGCAGTGCCATCGCCCGAGGAATCGCCGTGCGAGATGACGGAATAGCCGCGCTTGGCGAGGTAGTTGCTGACATTCGAGGCGAAGCAGGAGCCGAAGGCGACGATCGGCGTCTCCTTGGTGACGAACGCCGCCTTCGGCATCCAGCCCCTCGCGAGATAGTCCCCGACGACGTCGGGCGTCTGCAGCGATTCGTCGGTCGGGTACCATTGCGGCGCCGGACCGCGAAAGAACGACCCGCAGGTGGTGATGACCGCCCCGTCCCGCACACCCTCGATGGTCGTCGTCATCCGTCGGTCGTCCTGGATCGGGGCTGGCAGTGTGGCTGCTGCACATCTCTGTCCGGATTCGCGAACGGCACCGGCATCGGGTCTTCGCTCACTATAGGCACATCGAAGTTACGATAAGTTTCGACCATATTCATTGGTGTAGCATCGCTTCGCGGTGTCACCAGAATTACTCGGCTAGGCTTGTCGGACCAGGGCATCGGGGAGGATCGGCACGCCTCGGTGTCATCCTGCAATCGCGCGGAAGGGGCTTTCGGCGTAATCGACATCCGCTACGGGGCGCGCCCTGCATCCTCCTCCAGAGGAAACAGTTCCGATCTCCAATAAGGTTCGAGAGGACTTCCGACGATGTTCTCCGCTTCCCAGCGATGCAGCAGCCCGGCGAGGGCGGCCCGATCATCGGCCATGAGCGGATCGCCGACGAGGCAGTATCGATCGTACATGATCTGCCAGGACGGATCCTCCGTCATCGTGCCTTTGCGGTAATAGCGGCCTATGCCGGCCCAGATCTCCCGAGCTTCATCGAGTTCGCCGAGCACGATGCAGGTGATGAGGTGCCATTGCGGACCGAGATGTCCAATCGTGGCGGGGCGGGTGCGGGCGAATTCGAGACACTTTCGCGTCGTGTCCAGCGGACGAAGGATCGCCAGGGCATCCGCTTCGATGCGGGTGACGAAATCGTCGTAAATCGTCGGATCGGACCAGAACCAGCCCTGGCCTCCCTCGAAACCCTTGGAACGTGCGATACGTTGGTTGCAGCGCCCGAGTGAGGACCATGAATCGACTTCGGGCCTGAAGGACTCGACCAAGTGCCAACCTGCGACGCAATAGGCGGGATTGCTCGTCCGATCGACGTGGATCAGTCGTCCGATGGGCCCGATAGGCAGAATCCAGAATGAATTCCTGCCGGCGGCGGCGAGATCGGGATTTCTTTCGAGAAGAGGCTGCGCAAGACCTTTTACCTGCTTCATGGTCGTCATTTTATCGGTCTCACTTGGATTATTACCATGCCTCTTGCCTGAGGATAGTGCATTTTTGCAATTCTAGCTAGTAATAGAGCCCTGGCGGGCTCCAGCCCTTCATTGCCGGTCTTATAATCGTAGACGCAGACCGTCTGGTTCGGCGAAAGTTCATAGAGATCGAGACGTACCGAATCTTTTTTTCCGTATTTGACGGCTTCTCCTGCACTGCTTATCGAAAGTTCTACGCGCACATCGGGATAGTTTTTAAATGTAAACGTTTTTGCGACGTCGACATGGATCATGGTGCCGAGTTGTTGCCTCGTCAGAAGAGGGTTCAGTGCCGTCAGCCGCTTCGTCGCCTCGTCTGTCACTGCCTGAACCTCGGCATTGCGCGGACAGGCTTGGTCGAGTCTCGCCTGATCGATCTGACCAACCCAGATGAGGGGAAGTTTTTTCTCTGGATCTGGATCTGGATCGAAATCGTAGCGCAGCGCCGTCCTGCCCGGCGCCTTGCCGAATCCTGGCTTGCGAGCCTCGAGATAGGTGAAGAGAAGTGCCGCCGCCTCCAGCGTTGCCGCTACGGCCGGTGCCACGACGAACGGAGCCGCCGGCAGGAAGACCTGCTGTACGGTGGCTTCGGCTTGTGGTTCGGGCGACGCGAACGTACCGCTGGAGAGGACCTCTCCCGAAGCCCCGTCGCGGATCGTCTGAGTTTCGCCCGAGTTCTCGAAAATCCGGCTCTCGCCGTCCGGTGTGACGACGGCGTGCTGGTCGTCCCATTCGCCGCGTCCCGAGTGGATGCGCAGGGATAGGATGCGCGCGCCGTCTTCCGTCGTGGTCTCTTCCGGCGTCGATGAACCTTGAGCGGTCCCTCCTTGAAGCGATGCCCAACGTGCCTGCCCGCGCGGCAGGCGATCGATCAGACCATCTCCACCGCCGCCTCCAGGACCCACCCACCGCCCGCCGTCGCTCTGGCCGGCCGGCGCACGGGGCTGGGCCGGGTCGTATTTCCGGGCCAAGCTCTGCCGGAGGCGGATCAGTTTCGTCTCCGTCGCCAGGAGGGCGAGCTGACGGCGGAGGATTTCGGCTTCATGTCCGCGTTCGGAAGCGTCCCGCATCGCGATCACCAATGTTCATGTTTCGTTCTTATTCCGACTATCACACGATAGGACAATTTTCAATGCCGATGCATATCGTCCTGTATCGCCATCGAGATGGCTCATGAAAAAACGCCGCCCCGTGAACGGGACGGCGTCGATGGTGATGGCCGGTCGAGAGAGGCTTCGGTCCGAGGACCGAAGACGGGGCTCAGGCCGCCGCGGGCCGCTCCTTCAGGAGCTTGCGGTTGATCAGCATCTCGGCGATCTGGACCGTGTTCAGCGCCGCGCCCTTGCGCAGGTTGTCGGCGACGCACCAGAACGAGAGGCCGTTATCGACCGTCGAATCGGCGCGGATGCGCGAGACGTAGGTCGCGTCCTCGCCGGCCGCCTCGTGCGGGGTCATGTAGCCGCCGGGCTCGCGCTTATCGACCACGAGGATGCCCGGCGCCGAGCGCAGGAGGGCCGTGGCCTCCTCGGGCGAGATCGGGTGCTCGAACTCGACATTCACCGCCTCGGCATGGCCGATGAACACCGGCACGCGAACGCAGGTCGCCGTCAGCTTGATCTTGGGATCGAGCATCTTCTTGGTTTCGGCGACCATCTTCCACTCTTCCTTGGTGGAGCCGTCGTCGAGGAACACGTCGATCTGCGGGATGACGTTGAAGGCGATGCGCTTGGGGAACTTCTCCATGGTCATCTGACCGGCGGTGAAGACCGAGCGGGTCTGCTGGAACAGCTCGTCCATGGCCTCCTTGCCGGCGCCCGAGACCGACTGATAGGTCGCCACCACCACGCGGGTGATCTTGGCGACGTCGTGCAGGGGCTTCAGCGCGACCACGAGCTGCGCCGTGGAGCAGTTCGGGTTGGCGATGATGTTCATCTTCGAGAAGCCGGTGATCGCCTCCGGATTCACTTCCGGCACGATCAGCGGCACGTCCGGATGGTAGCGGAAGGCCGAGGAATTATCGATGACGACGCAGCCGGTCTGGCCGATGCGCGGCGACCATTCCTTCGAGGTCTCGCCGCCGGCGGACATCAGGCAGATGTCGGTGTCGGAGAAGTCGTAGGTGTCGAGCGCCTTCACCTTCAGGATCTTGTCGCCGAAGGAGACTTCCTGTCCGGCGCTGCGGCGCGAGGCGATCGCCACGACCTCGTCGGCGGGGAAGGCCCGCTCCGACAGAATGTCCAGCATCTCGCGTCCGACATTGCCCGTCGCACCGACGACGGCGACCTTGTAACCCATCTCTCCAACTCCGCTTCGTGGGATCACTCGGAGAGGAAGCCCCGCGTATCCGTTGCAGCGTGCTTCGTCGAGCGTCCAGTTTTAGGATCCGTCCAGCTCAAGCTCCGCTCCCGATTGCAAAGAGGCGGCTGTCAGGGGGCAGCAGGTCTCACAACTGCAACCCGCATCACACTCCAGCTATCCAAGAGGATGACGATCGCAAGGATGAACTCAAGGGCGGGAGCAAGACCCCTAGCTCTGGCCGCTGTCAAGTCTCAGGTGCTCTGCTTTGACCGAATGGAGCGACGACCTACGACCCGCGGCGTGACTTTAGGGGGTGGCTTCGAATTTTTATAAGATTGATGTGCCGCCGCACTTAGCGGAGCCTGACAAACGACCATGCCGACGTTGGCAAAATTTTCGCAACAATTTTTAGAGAATCGATTGACTTTAATAATATCAAAAATATTCTATCATAGATTGCATTTATGAGGCAGATCATGGATATTTTTGATTCCGCAGATGTTTCGAACCGACTGAGAATTAGGTTTATAATAATTGCATTATTTATCTACATTATTTTATTTATATATACAATCGGAATTGCAATAATACCTACAATATTTATTTGGATTCTGGCATATTTCATAAGTGAAAAGGAGCTGAATTCTGTAGCTCAAAACTCAACAGATTTTAAGAAAGCTTATCCATTTCGTTATTTTGGGGTTTCTTATGGTAATTTTACTCATGTTTTTCAGTGCAATATAAGTCTAGAGAATGCTATTATGAAGCGCGTTGAGGATGATTTATCTTCGAAGACGCCAATTTCAAGATTTCACAAAATAATAATTACCGATGTAGATAGAGATTTGCGTCAAAATGAAAGTAGAACCTTCAAAATAGCGAGCGCAGGAGGGACCCAGCGAGGAACCAAAGTGACGCTATTGCTCCGATATGCTGAATTCGGGCATATGCAATCTATTCAATGGTGGGCTCTTGCCGGCGGCTTCGTCGATCGTAATAAGCGGTTCAACTTCATTGCATACGCTCCTTTTACGATATGGTTTTGGCTTCTCCAGTTTATCCGCAAAGATTATGATATCGTATCAAAACTAAGGACTATTTATTCATCAACTTACAACGACTTTGATATTGAAACACAAATCAGAAGTATGCATGAAGTCGTGTTCGATTCATTGATTAATGAACTAGACATGAATAGCATCGATACGAGCATGCTGCGTGCGCAGAAGTTGCAGCTTATGAATATTACTATTAGTGGTGGTCACGTTAACATGGGCAACGTAGTTCAGGGTGCAATGACCAATATAACTAACTCTGTTGGCGGAGGAAAGAAATGAACAAAGGAATTCAAATCAATGTGACGGGCGGTAAAAATGTCGGATTTGATACGATCGTTCAAGGAAGCTATACTCATATCGGATCCAAAGATAATCCTGAAAGAAATATAAATGATGAAGCCTTTATTCAGGTATTGAAAGATCTAAATAATCGTATTGTGCAAAGTCCTCAAGAAAAGCAAGAAATTGACTTGCTCAAGTCAGATCTATCTGAACTACAAGCATCTTTCAAAGAAAACAAGCCGTTTAAGTGGGGTTCGCTGGCCGAATCTGCTAAGGTGTTTCACGAAAAATACGGCTGGGCAGGTGAGATAATAAAGAAAATATTCTTGAACGTGAACTTTACATAAAAATAGGATGGTTTGTTTATTTTAGTTGGTTCTCAGCTTTGATGAAGTATCTGGTGGACTCGCTGGATCGCACCGCTTGGACCAAATGTTCGACGACCGGAGCTTCGACAGCCGGCGGAGCAAGGCGCCCCGTCATTGCGGCTGTCGAGGGTTGCGCCGCACGCGAGCCCTTCGCTGCAGCACAAACCGGCCGTGAGGGACAGGCCGGCCGGCAAGGATTGATTCACCGCGTATCCCGAAACCTGCGCCCGCGGCCCGGCGGGAAACCCGATCTGCGCATCCTCGGCACCATGGTCACCCGGAGCGGACCCGTGGGTTCGGGTTTCGGTGTCAGGGTTTCATGCATCGCATCGACGTTCAGGACGAGATCGACGATCGGCCACAGCCGCGGGCGCGCCGCCTTCGCAGGACAGGGGCGATGCGGCTGATCGTGCCGTGCCTCGCGGCGATGCTGTGTCTCGGGGCTGCCGGACGCTTCGCCGGTGGCGAGCCGACGGCGCGCGATCCGATATCCGGAATCGCCGTCGCTACCATGGCCGATGCGAATGCCCGGCCGTTCGTGCCCTCCGCCGCCATCACCGTCCGCGCGGCTCTCCCCGTGGCGGCCTCGGCGCCGCGCTACCGCCTCGACGATCCGGACGCCCTCGACCCCACGAGGATCGAGCCCGCGCGCATCGACCCGGCCACCGGCCGGCGCGAGGATGCACTCTCGCAGGGCCGCTTCGATGCCAGCGAGGCGCCCTATCTGCGGATCACCCTGGCCGATGGCCCGGCTCCTCCCGCGAGCCTCTTCGTCACCATCGCCCGCCGCGCCGCCGACGGACAGGGTCTCGCGGTGGTGAGGACCGGCGAGCGCGGCACGATCGCCACGAAGTTCGGTCCGGTGGAGACCCTGGAGGCCACGCTGAGCGGCCCGGTTACGCGGATCTGCACGGGTTTCTCCAATGCCGCGCAGGCCGGGCTCGCGCCGCTGACGCCGCGTTTCGACGGCTGGCTCTGCGCGCCCCTGAGCCAGCCGCCCGAGCCGCGCGCCATCGCCTGCGCGCTGGACAAGATCGTCCTCAACGGCCAAGCTTCCCCGGACCTCGAAGCTGCGTATCGCGCGTTCGAGGACAGGCGGGTGAAAGGCTGTGCCTCGGCCGTCGCCGATGCACCCAGGCGTGAACCGGCCGCCGAGACCGGTTCGATCTCGAAACGCCCACTCCGACATAATCAGGCGAAAGTGCGGCAGAACACCCAAGCGAAGCAATAAGCTTGGAACAAGCGCGCCGCTGGCACGTCATCTCACCATGAATGGCCGAGTTTCTTAAGGAAACCAAGCCTACCCTCTTACAGGTTCAACGAAGGTCCGTCATGCGCACCGCCACCATTGCCCTGATGGGCGCACTCACCCTCGTCGCCGTCGGCGCCAACACCGCCGCCGAGGCACAGGGCCGTTACGCCCCCGGCATCCGCGTCAGCCAGCCGCTGCCGATCCGCATCCGTCCGCGCAGCTGGCTCGATGCCGGCAACGTCGTCGAGGCGAATAACGGCTCGATCAGCAACCCGGCCACCAACCCGCACTTCATCACCGCGAGCTACCTGAACTCGCCGCCCTACGGCCGCAACGATCGCTTCGGCGGCGGCATCCTGCCCGATCCGATCACCAACGGCCCGTTCGTCGGCGCCCGGTCGAGTGCGATCCATAACGTCGACTTCTCGGCCGTGGACGCCATCGACCCGACCTCCTACGTGTCGCGCTACGGCAACCCCTACTGATCTCCGCTTTCCGGCGGAAAACGAGAAAGGCGCCGACCCGGCCGGGTCGGCGCCTTTTTCATTGCCGTGTTTCGGAGGCTCAGCGGACCCGCGACCGCAGAGCCGCCACCACGGCCTCGCCCATCCCCGCCGTGCCGAGCGGGTTCACGCCCTCTCCGGCGATGTCCTTGGTGCGGGCGCCGGCCGCGAGCGCATCGGTGATGGCGCCGTCGAGGAGATCGGCCGCCTCGCCGAGGCCGAACGAGTAGCGGAGCGCCATGGCCAGCGAGCCGATCATGGCGAGCGGATTGGCGAGGTCCTGGCCGGCGATGTCCGGGGCCGATCCGTGGACGGGCTCGTAAAGCGCCTTGCGGCTGCCCTTGTCGTCCACCGCGCCGAGGGAGGCCGAGGGCAGCATGCCGAGCGACCCGGTGAGCATCGCCGCCACGTCGGAGAGCACGTCGCCGAACAGGTTGTCGGTGACGAGCACGTCGTATTGCTTGGGCCGCCGCACCAGCTGCATGGCGCAATTGTCCGCGAGCACGTGTTCCAGCGCGAGATCGCTGTAATGCTCGGCATGGACCTGGGTGACGACCTCCTTCCACAGCACGCCGGACTTCATCACGTTGTGCTTCTCGGCCGAGGCGACGCGGCCCGAGCGCTTGCGCGCGAGATCGAAGGCGACATGGGCGATCCGCTCGATCTCGCCGGTGGTGTAGACCTGGGTGTCGACGGCGCGCTTGGTGCCGTCGGGCAGGGTGGTGATCTCCTTCGGCTCGCCGAAATAGACGCCGCCGGTGAGCTCGCGCACGATCATGATGTCGAGGCCCTCGACGAGCTCGCGCTTGAGGGCGGAGGCGTCGGCCAGCGCCGGGTAGCAGATCGCCGGGCGGAGATTGGCGAACAGACCGAGATCCTTGCGCAGGCGCAGGAGCCCCGCCTCGGGCCGGATGTCGTAGGCGACACCGGACCATTTCGGGCCGCCCACCGCCCCGAGCAGGACCGCGTCGGCCGCGTCCGCCCGGGCCAGGGCCGCATCGGTAAGAGGCACGCCGTGGGCGTCGATGGACGACCCGCCGACGAGGTCGGTCTCGGTCTCGAACGTGGCGAGGCCGGTCTCGGCCAGCGCGCCGATCACGGTCTTCACCTGGGCCATCACCTCCGGGCCGATGCCGTCGCCGGGGAGGAGGAGGAGCTTGTAGGCGGTCATGGAAGCACTCGCGGCCAGGGGTGATGCGTCGGGCGGCTGTAGCGAGGGGCTCGGGCGCTTGGCAAGCGTTCCCGCGCGAAGCCGGCCATCCCGTCGGTCAGTGACCCGACCCGGCCAGCACCGCGCCCGGCTTCTGATGCGTGCCGACCCGGTCGACCAGGGTCGCGGTCGCCTCGTTCATGCCCGCGATCTCCACGGGGATGCCGTGGTGCCGGAACTTCAGCACCACCCGGTCGAGGGCGTTGATGCTGGTGATGTCCCAGAAATGCGAGGCGGCGAGATCGATGGTCACGCCCGTGAGGTCGTCCTCGCGGAAATCGAAAGCCGAGTGGAAGGCTTCCGCCGTGGCGAAGAAGATCTGCCCGCCCACCCGGTAGGTGCGGATGCCGCTGGCCTCGTCCCGCACCGAGGACACGCGGAAGAACCGCGTCACCTTGTGGGCGAAGAACAGGCCCGAGAGGATCACCCCGAACAGCACGCCCTTGGCGAGGTCGTGGGTGGTGACGACGACCGCCACCGTGCCCAGCATCACCGCGCTGGAGCTCTTCGGGTGCGTGAGCAGGGTGCGGAGGGAGGTCCACTGGAAGGTGTTGATCGAGACCATGATCATCACCGCCACCAGGGCCGCCATGGGGATGCGGGCTACGTAGGGGCCGAGCACCACGATGAGGAACAGCAGGAAGGCGCCGGCCCAGAGGGTCGAGAGCCGGCCGCGCCCGCCGGACGAGACGTTGATCACCGACTGGCCGATCATGGCGCAGCCCGCCATGCCGCCGAACAGACCGGAGGTGACGTTGGCGAGGCCCTGGCCGGCGCATTCGCGGTTCTTGTCGGACGTGGTGTCGGTCATCTCGTCGAGGATGGCCGCCGTCATCATGCTCTCGAGCAGGCCGACCATCGCCAAAGTGAGGGCGTAGGGCAGGATGATCCGCAGGGTCTCCAGGGTGAGCGGCACCTGGGGCAGGGCGAAGACCGGCAACTCGCTCGGCAGGGCGCCCATGTCGCCCACGGTGCGGATGTCGAAGCCGAACCACATGGCGACGCCGGTGAGGACCAGGATGGTGACGAGGGGGGAGGGGACGGCCCTCGTCAGGTAGGGCAGGCCGTAGATCATCGCGAGGCCGATGGCGGTCATCGCGTAGACGACCGGCCCGCGCCCGATCAGCTCCGGCATCTGCGCCAGGAAGATCAGGATCGCCAAGGCGTTGACGAAGCCGGTGACCACCGAGCGCGAGACGAAGCGCATCAGGTTGCCGAGCCGCATCAGGCTGGCGACGATCTGCAGGAGACCGGTGAGGATCGTCGCGGCGAACAGGTAGCCGATCCCGTGCTCCTTCACGAGGGTGACCATGACGAGGGCCATGGCGCCGGTGGCGGCCGAGATCATCGCCGGCCGCCCGCCGGCGAAGGCCGAGATGACCGCGATGCAGAAGGAGGCGTAGAGCCCGACCTTGGGATCGACGCCGGCGATGATCGAGAAGGCGATGGCCTCGGGGATCAGCGCCAGGGCGACCACCGTTCCGGCCAGGAGTTCACGCGTGACGTCGGGAGCCCACTCGCTCCGGAGGTGCTGACGGTTCATGGATGAGACTTTCGACGACCCCGCGCGCGACGCGTCGGCAGGGACAGGCATCTGGAGGCCGGGCGCGCGGGCGCTCGCCGGGCACGGACGGAACACGATTCGGTCGACGGACGCCTACGGCGGTGTCAGGCCGAGAAAATCGATGAACCGCTTGAGATGCATGGACGCCTGATAGCACGGACCCGCCGCGATGCAACATGGCGACGGAATGGGTGGGCGCAGGATTCGCGGCCGCGTTGCCGCCGGTCCGCACGATGCCCTGGGGCGTCATGCGGTCATGACGTGTGGATGTTTCGTCGCCGGCGTAACTCCTCACACGGAAGAGATTTTGCTGACCGAACAGTCTCGTGTTCCAAATCTGCCGGACGGTCCCCATGCTCCGGGTCCGGCTTCGATCCGGCTGGGCCGTTCACCCCACCGATCGGGATCTCCGGAACCGGACTTCCGCCTGTCGACAAGCGCGGGTGCATCCGCCGGCGTCGAGCGATACGCCTTTGAAACCCGCGCCCCATCATGAAGGTGAGGACTTTCGATCCTTTTCGGCGCTGCCGTCATGCACCCAGGTCGACCCCGAGGCCAGGACTCGATGGTGTCGTCTCCGGATTGCTTGCGTTTTGGGGGGGAGCCGTCGAGAACGCGGACGTAGCTGGGCTCGGCGCCGTTCGTGAGCAGCGGCCAGGAGATGACAGTGGCACACTTCAAGACACCCAAGCCGGTCCCGACCGGCGTCGATGGGTTGGACGAGATCCTGCGCGGCGGACTGCCGCCCTCAAACCTCTACATGTTGCAGGGTGCCCCTGGCGCGGGGAAGACGACTGCCGCTCTCCAGTTCCTCCTGGCCGGCGTCGCGGCGGGCGAGCGCTGCATCTACGTCAGTCTTTCGCAGACCGCCGCGGAGCTCAGATCGATCGCCGTGTCGCATGGCTGGGATCTCGACGGCATTCGAGTGGAAGAACTGTCCGTCTCGGACGCGGTCAACGGTGCCGCGGACCAGACGATCTTCCAGACCGCGGAGCTGCGCCTGGACGAAACGCGACAGGCGATCGAACAGGCGATCGAAGAGCACAAACCCAGCCGTCTCGTCTACGACTCGCTGCTGGAGATCAGGCTGCTCACGGGGGACACACCACGGTTCCGGCGCGAGTTGATCGGCTTCAAGGCCTTCCTGGCCAAGCGCAACGTGGTCGCCCTGCTCCTCGACACGCGGAACGGTGAAGGCGTCAACGGGGAGGAGGTCGAGGGTATCGCTCACGGCGTGATCCGGTTCGACAAGTCCCTCGAAGAGTACGGCGCCGTTCGTCGGCGGATCGAAGTCAGCAAGATGCGCGGCGTCCCGATCGCGGACGGGTACCATGACATGGCCATTCGCGAGGGGCATGGGGTCGTCGTATTCCCCCGCATCGTACCGGGAGCCGCTACCGAAGCCTCTGCACCGGAACTCATAAAATCCGGCGTCGACACGCTCGACGAGATGTTCGGCGGAGGCCAGGAATCGGGAACGACGACCCTGGTGATCGGACAGTCCGGTACCGGCAAATCCACGATGGCCTCGTTGTACTCGACGGCCGCGTTGAAGCGGGGCGAGAGCGTGGCGTTGTTCCTGTTCGAGGAGCGATTGGAAACCTTCTTCCGCCGCTCCGAAGGCCTCGGCATGAACCTGCGCGAGTTCTACGAGGCCGGTCAGCTGATCATCCGCGATTTCAACCCGCACGAGATATCGCCGGGCGAATTCGCGCAGATCGTCCAGAACATCGTCACCGAGGACAACAGCCGGGTCGTGGTGATCGACAGCTTCACCGGCTACCTGAACTCCCTTCCTCATCGCGAGAAGGCCGTCCGAGACATCCAGGCGCTGCTCAAGTATCTCGCCCGGGCCGGCGTTCTGACGATGCTGATCGTCGCCCAGCATGGCCTCCTGGGCCAGAACGTCGGCATCGATGTCGACGTGAGCTTCCTCGGCGACACGGTCCTGCTGCTTCGCATCACCGAGCATGACGGGCGGCTCCGGCGCAACATCACCGTCGTGAAGAAGCGGCATGGGCCGCACGACCTCGATGTCCATGAGCTCTTCATCAAGAGCTCCGGAGTCACGGTCGTGCCCTACAATCCGTTGCCGGAAGCGTGACCGCTCCGGATCCGGACGATCTCTCTGCGCTGGATCACGTGCTGGTCCTCGCACCCTATCGCAAGGACGCCACCTTCCTCGGCCGTCTGCTGGAAGAGCACGATATCCGCGTAGAGATCTCCACCGGCATCGACGACCTCGCCGATCGGCTCGCGACGTTGCCAGGAGTCCTGGTCGCCACCCATGAAGCGCTCACGCCACACGTTCTGGAAGCCGTCGCCAGTCATGTCCGGTCGCAGCCGGCCTGGTCGGAAATCCCCATCGTGGTGCTGCTCGATCGGGCCTCCCCCAACATCCGCGTCCGCGCCGAATTGAGCCGGATATGGCCGCGGGCGCGCCACCTCTTCTACCAGCGGCCGGTGACCCCCGTGGAATTGGTCAGCGGAGTACAATCCGCCTTGCTGGCCCGCCTTCGGCAACGCGACGTCCGCGATCACATCGCGCGCGAAGTCGAGTTGCGGCGCGAACTGAATCACCGCGTCAAGAACATCCTCGCCAGCGTCACATCGATCTTTGCGATGACCCATCGCGGGGCAACCTCGCTGGAGGAGTTCGCCGAAGATTTCAGAGGGCGGCTCGGCGCTCTGGCCAACGTGCATTCCGCCGTTTTCCATGCCGTCGGCGAAAACGTGACGGTCCAGGAAGTCGCCGATCTCACCTTCGGTCCCTATCGGCTGACGGGCGAGGATCGGATCTCGTCGTCCGGGCCCGCGGTGATGCTGCACCGCGAGGCCGGAACGACGCTCGCGCTCTGTCTCCACGAATTGACGACCAACGCGATCAAGTACGGCGCGCTGTCGAAGCCGGAAGGGCGCGTGCGTTTCGAATGGCGGGTTTCGGACGAAGAACCGCGCGAGTTCTCGATCAGCTGGTGTGAGCGCGACGGGCCGGCCGTCGAGGATCCGGCGCATGCCGGCTATGGGACGCGCTATTTGCGGGCCGCTTTGACGGGGATGTTCGGGCAGAAGCCCGTCATTGCCTTCCATCCCGAAGGCCTCCGATGCGAGGCGCGCGGCCCCTTATCGCGAGTGAATGGAAACCCATAGAGCCAACTCGCGTTGGCAGCTAGACAATCCAGGTCCATCATTCGGCGAAACAAATGCGCATTTTGTGCCTCGAAGACAATCCGCTAATCGTATTTCACATTGAGCAACTGATCGAGGATTTAGGCCACGTCTTTGCCGGGGCCTTCGAGAGTTTCGCCGATCTAAAAGAGAATTTTACTGGCATGGATTTCGATGCCGCCCTGATCGATATCGATCTTGCCGATGGGCGTACTGGTCCGATTGCGGCCGTATGGCTCTCGGAGCAGGGTGTTCCAATAATTTTCGTCACCGGACAAGAAAAAATTGCAGAAGAATATTGTGGTGTTTCGCTCGGAATCATTAGCAAGCCGATCACCCAGCCTGATTTCGCGAGAAAGATCGCACTGTTCTCGTCCGTTTCGCGTTAGAGACGTGCCGGTTTTTGAATCCGGAACGGCCTTTCCCGACAGGCATCGGGGTCACGTCTTCGGTGGTTCTCCGGACCCTCGAGGTTGTCCATCGTCGATGTGACCGCGCGGCGGAGGTCGTCCGCCGGGCTCGCCGAGACCCGGCATTGGGACGTTCGATCGGCGCAAGCCGTGGACGAAGGTGAGGTTCGACGGTCCGGCCGCTCGCGGGCAGACCGTCGCGAACCCGCCCGACCCGGTCCTTCGGGGCGGGTATCCGACGTCAGGTGTCTACCGCCAGTCCCGCGGATGGGATGGGATCAGACCTTGCGCGCCACCGTGAACCGCGCCGCCTCGCGCAGCGTCCGGGCCTTGTCGCCCCAGGCGGAGACGGCGTCCTCGCAGACGCCCACGAGGTGGTCGCATTCGGCGCGGGCGCCTTCGATGCCGAGACGGTCGACGAGGGTCGCCTTGCCGGCCTCCTTGTCCTTGCCGGTGGCCTTGCCCATGGCTTCCGGCGAGGCCTCGCGGTCGAGGATGTCGTCGGCGATCTGGAAGGCCTGTCCCAGGGCGAGGCCGTAGCGCCACAGGGCGGCGCGCTGGTCCGGGGTCGCGCCGCCCACGAGGGCACCCGCATCCACCGAGAAGGCCAGGATCGCGCCGGTCTTCATGGCCTGGAGCTGGAGCGTGTCCTCGACGTCGAGGGAGACGGTGCCGAAGCGGCCCTCCGCGCCGAGGTCGAGGAGCTGGCCGCCGACCATGCCGCCGAGGCCCGAGGCCTTGGCGAGGCCCAGCACGAGGTCGGCCCGGATCGACGGGTCCGGCTGCCAGGCGGCATCGGCCAGGATCTCGAAGGCCAGGGTCTGCAGCGCGTCGCCCACGAGGATGGCGGTAGCCTCGTCATAGGCCTTGTGGACGGTGGGCTTGCCGCGGCGCATGTCGTCGTCGTCCATGGCCGGCATGTCGTCATGGACCAGGGAATAGCAGTGAACGAGCTCGATCGCCGACCCGGCGGCGAGGGCCCCGGCCTCGGGTCCGCCGAGCATCCGCGCCGTCTCCACCGCCAGGAACGGGCGCAGGCGCTTGCCGCCGCCGAGCACCGCATGGCGCATCGCCTCCATCAGGCGGGAGGGGCGGGTGATCTCGCCCGTCTGGGTCTCGGGGCCGAGGCGCTCGGCCAGGAAGGCCTCGACGGCGTCGGCCACGCTCGAAAGCTTGTGGGAAAACGCCTCAGATGCGTCCGCCTTGACCGAAGCGTGGGATGCTTGCGTTGAGGTCATCGTAAGAAGGGCCTTGGTCGAGGGGTGGGCGCGTCGTGGTGCGGGTGGGGCGAAGTCAGGATCGGGGCGACGAAGCGGAAGACGGAAGTGGACCGCAATCCGGCACCGAACGGCCTCTCAATCCGGGTCGAAGGGGCCGGCAATCCGGCACCGAACGGCCCCTCAATCCGGTTCGAAGGGGCCGGCAATCCGGTATGGCGAGGCGGGTCGTCAACCTCGTCATGCTGCTCCCCGTCATGGTGCTGGCCCCGATCCTCGTTCTCGGGCTCGTCTATAGTGCGCTGACCCCGCCCTCAACCCTGATGCTGGCGCGATGGTTGACGCTGAAACCCGTCGACCGGCAGTCCGTCCCCCTCGAGGCGATCTCGCCGCTCCTGATCCAGGCGGTCATCGCCTCGGAAGACCAGAGGTTCTGCCTGCACAACGGCGTCGATTGGGGAGCGCTTCGCGAGGTCGTCGACGACGACGAAGGGCCCAGCCGCGGGGCGTCGACGATCTCGATGCAGACGGTGAAGAACGTGTTTCTCTGGCCGGGACGCTCGTTTCTTCGCAAAGGACTGGAGATTCCGCTGGCCGTCTTCGCCGATACCCTGTGGGGCAAGCGGCGGATGATGGAGATCTATCTCAACGTCGCTGAATGGGGGGAGGGGGTCTACGGCGCCGAGGCGGCTTCGCAGCGCTGGTTCGGCAAGAGCGCGCGGGCGCTGAACCGCAGCGAGGCGAGTCTGCTCGCCGCTGTCCTGCCGAATCCGATCCAGCGCAATCCCGCTCTGCCGTCCCGCGGCGTCCGGGCCGTCTCCGCCCGGATACAGGCCCGCATGAACGGGGTCGGCGGCCTCATGGGCTGCCTGCGCTGACGTTCCGGCGTGGAGACCCGCTCCGACTCGTGCCATAGAGCCGTTCACATTCCGACCGGATATCGGAACCGGACAGGGCCAGAACGGACACGACATGGGCGGCACGACGACCTTCGACCTCACCCTCGAGCGCATCGCCCTGATCCGCCGGATGGTTGTGGCCTGGAACGCGGCGGGACGCGGCGCGCCCATCGTCCACCCCGATGCGCCCTACGGCAGCACCGACCGGGACGGCGACATCTTCAACGTCACCGGCGATGATGACGGGGCCGACGAGGAGCACCGGGCGCTCGGCGACGCGCTCGCGGTGTTCATTCACAACGCGGTGCTGAAGCCGGGGCGCTACGCCTATCACAACACCCTGGCCAAGCTCTCCTCGGACGATGTCGGCGACGTCTTTCGCGACGAGGCGACGGGGGAGACGCCCGAGCACGTCACGTTCGACGTGACGGCGGAGCACGTGGCGCTGGTGCCGAAGCTCAGCATCGTCTGGGACCAAGCCCGAGACGTGCCGGCCTTCGATACGGACGCGCCCTACGGAGCGGGGACCGATATCCCGGCCGTGCATCACGAGATGCAGCCGGCCCTGCAGATATTCCTGCGCTACGCCGATCTGGGGCCGGGGCCGTTCGCCAAGAGAGGCGACCGTTGGGCCGCCGTCTGAGCGCCATTCGATTCCCTCCCCCGCGACGGGGGAGGTGTGGTCCTCTGAAGCCTATGCGCCGAGCTTCTTCTTGCGCTGGGCGAGCGTTCGCAGGCGCAGGGCGTTGAGCTTGATGAAGCCCGCCGCGTCGCGGTGGTCGTAGGCCACGGCGCCCTCCTCGAAGGTGACGAGGTCCTGGTCGTAGAGCGAGTTCGGGCTGCTGCGGCCGATGACGTGGATGCCGCCCTTGTAGAGCTTCAGCCGCACCTCGCCGGTGACCATCTCCTGGCTCTTGTCGATGAGCGCCTGGAGCATCTCCCGTTCCGGCGAGAACCAGAAGCCGTTATAGATCAGCTCCGCATATTGCGGCATGATCTGGTCCTTAAGATGGGCCGCGCCGCGATCCAGCGTGATCGACTCGATGGCGCGGTGGGCGGGAAGCAGGATGGTGCCTCCCGGCGTCTCATACATGCCGCGGCTCTTCATGCCGACGAAGCGATTTTCTACCAGATCGAGACGGCCGATCCCATTGTCGTGTCCGAGCCGATTGAGCCTCGCCAGCAACGAGGCCGGTGATAGTGCTTCGCCGTCTATGGAGATCGCATCGCCCTTCTCGAAGCCGATGGTGATGATCGTCGGGGTGTCAGGCGCTTCTTCCGGCGAAAGAGTGCGCGAGTAGACGTAATCCGGCACCTCATCGGCGGGATCCTCCAGGACTTTGCCTTCCGAGGAAGCGTGCAGGAGGTTTGCATCGACGGAGAACGGGCTTTCGCCGCGCTTGTCCTTCGAGATCGGGATCTGGTGCTGTTCTGCGAAGGCGATGAGCTGCTCGCGGCTCTTGAGATCCCATTCCCGCCAAGGCGCTATCACGGTCACGTCGGGCTTCAGGGCATAATAGCCGAGCTCGAACCGGACCTGATCGTTGCCTTTCCCGGTGGCGCCGTGACAGACGGCGTCGGCGCCGAGGCGCTCGGCAATCTCAATCTGCTTCTTCGCGATGAGCGGGCGGGCGATCGAGGTGCCGAGCAGATAGACGCCCTCGTAGACCGCATTGGCACGAAACATCGGGAAGACGTAGTCCCGGACGAATTCCTCTCGCAGGTCTTCGATGAAGATATTCTCTGGCTTGATGCCGAGAAGTTCTGCCTTCTTGCGCGCGGGCTCCAACTCCTCACCTTGGCCGAGATCGGCCGTGAAGGTGATGACCTCGCAGCCATAAGTGGTCTGCAACCATTTCAGGATGATCGAGGTGTCCAGGCCACCCGAATAGGCGAGCACGACCTTGTTGACGGGCTTCGGATTCGCGTCTGGCATCGGTCTCGCTTCGGTTCTCATGGAGTGGTGGCGACTTATCAGCGGAGAGCCGCGTCGTGCAACCGCCGTGCCGCAGGAGACGTTGCCACCATGTTCGGCGGCGCTGTCCACGACGGCGTGAGCGCTTCACGTTGTCGCTTGGGCCGGAACGTCAGAAGCTGCGTATTCTAACCCCACACCGGAGATTCGACGAATGCCGCGACGGCCGACCCTCGAATTCTGGTACGAGTTCGCTTCCACCTACTCGTACCTGACGGCCATGCGGATCGACGGGATGGCTGAGGCCGCCGGTGTCGAAGTGCGATGGCGACCGTTCCTGATCGGGCCAATCTTTGCCAGCCAGGGTTGGAATTCCTCCCCATTCAATCTTTTTCCCGCAAAGGGACGCAATATGTGGCGGGACGTGGAGCGAGAAGCGGCGAGGCAAGGCCTGCCCGCGTTGAAGCGACCTGATCCGTTTCCGCAGAACAGCCTCAGCGCGACTCGTGCAGCCACGTACGGGATGGATTACGACTGGCTCGTTCCATTCTCCAAAGCGGTCTACGAGACCGAGTTTTCGAAGGGAGAGTCCATCGCCGAACCTCAGGCCGTGGTTCAGATCCTCAACGCGCTCGGCCTCGACGGAACGGTGATCCTCAAGGCTGCGGCATCCGAGGGCAATAAGGGCCGCCTCCGCGTGAATGGCGAGGAAGCGCGGTCCCGCGGTATCTTCGGCGCTCCGACGTTTCTGACCGGAGACGGCGAATTGTTCTGGGGGAACGATCGACTGGAACAGGCTCTGGCCTGGGCGATCGGCGACCGACCAGGAGCTATGAGATAGGCACCCCGATAGAGCAAGATGCTTGGTGGATTCCCGCCGCCCAGGCTCCTCCGCGCTGAAGACCATGGTCGGTATGACGAGAAGACGGCCGCACCCTGTGAGGGTTGCCGCCGTCTTCTTCAATGGAAATGACCGGCTTCCGGAACTCCGCAATCCTCAGGCTGCGGCCTGCGACGCGATTCTGACCTTCTGGGTTGCGGTGTCGACCTCCTCGGTGGATCGGGCGATCTCATCGAGGCTTCCGGTGATGAGGGAAACGCCGTTGGAGGCGGTCTGCATGCTGGAGGACATCTCGCGGGTGACCGCGCTCTGCTCCTCCACGGCGGCCGAGATGGCGCTGGCGACCTCGTTGAGGGTCATGATCGTGCTCTGGATCGAGGAGATCGCGCCCACCGCCTGCTGGGTCGCCTGCTGGGTCGAGAGGATCTGGGTGCTGATCTGCTCGGTGGCCTTCGAGGTCTGGGCGGCGAGCGCCTTGACCTCGGTGGCGACCACGGCGAAGCCCCGCCCCGCCTCGCCGGCCCGCGCCGCCTCGATGGTGGCGTTCAGCGCCAGCAGGTTGGTCTGGGCGGCGATGCCCTGGATCAGGGCGACGACCTCGCCGATGCGGGTGGCCGCCCCCGACAGGCCGGCGATGATGGCGCTGGTCTCCTCGGCCTGCTTGACCGCCTGACCGGAGATCTCGGAGGCGTGGGTGACCTGCATGCTGATCTCGGAGACCGAGGCGGCCAGTTCCTCGGCGCCAGAGGCGACGGTCTGGATGTCGGAGGAGACCTGGGTCGAGGCGCGGGCGGCCTGACCGGCCTGTTGCGAGGCGCCGGAGGCGGCACCGGCGATGGCGTTGAGGTCGGTGGCGATGGAGACCTGCAGGGCGGCGCGGCTCCGGCGCTCGAGGACCTGCCGCGTCACGTCGGTGGCGAACTTGACCACCTTGAGCGGGCGTCCGTCGCGGTCGAAGATCGGGTTGTAGGTGCCTTGAATGAAGACCTCGCGGCCGCCCTTGGCGATGCGGCGGTACTCGTCGGCCTGGTACTCGCCGCGTCCGAGATTCTCCCAGAAGCGCTTGTACTCGGCGCCGGCGCGCAGATCGGGATCGACGAACATGCCGTGGGGCCGGCCCTGGATCTCGGCCAGGCTGTAGCCCATCACGTCGAGGAAGTTCTTGTTGGCGGTGAGGATGGCGCCGTCGAGGGCGAACTCGATCACCGCCTGCGACCTGTCGAGCGCCTTGATCTGGCCTTCCTGGTCGGTGCTGCGCACCACTTGAGCAGTGATGTCGGAGGCGAACTTGACGATTTTGGTCGGCTTGCCGTCGCGGCCGAGGATGGGATTGTAGGTGGCCTGCAGCCAGATCTCGCGGGCGCCCTTGCCGATGCGCTTGAACTCGCCGGACTGGAAAGTGCCGGCGGCGAGCGCTGTCCAGAAGGCGCGGTACTCCTGGCTCTCCCGGAACGCCGGATCGACGAACAGGCTGTGATGCTTGCCCTGGATCTCGGCGAGCTCGTAGCCGACCGTGTCGAGGAAGTTCCTGTTGGCGGTCAGGATCGTGCCGTCGGTCTTGAGTTCGATGATCGCCTGGGAGCGATCCAATGCGTCAATCTTGGAATAGAGATCGGAATTTCTGAAAATCGTCATCGCTCCAATTGGACGCGTAAGGGTTAGTTGTGGTCGCCGCGCTCGACCAATCCAACTCGAGATGACGGTGTTTTCCTGTCAATTTCGTTAAAATTGCTTCCGACGGCGCAATATTTGCTGGAATATCTAGATCAAAAATACGGCGTCGGCGTTGATTTTAATATTCCAAATGCAAAGAAAGCAAAAATCATAACATAACAAACGACAAAGTAATGAATTCGATCCATACAGTATCTTTATGCTGGTAAAAACACAAATCTAAACAATTATTGTGCAAGCATAAATAACTTTTCTGCGTCGAACAAATTCTGGTATATCATAAATCTAACACATTGCGTTTATTCAAAAATGTGAATGCTTTTTCTTCGGTCTTGGGCCGTTGGGGTAACCGAGGCGATCACGTCCGAGGTCAGGTCTGGTTCCAGCGACAATCCGGGATTAGAACGCGCGACAGTCGACATTGGCCGTCCGCAGAAACGTATATCCGAGGTACTGTTTCCATGAACATTGACCGCCGGCGCCTTCTGACTGCTTCTGTGGGCCTGACCTGTCTCGTCGCCGCACCTCGTTCTGGTCGTGCTCAGGGCTACGGCCAGACCTTCAAGGTCGAAAACGATGAAGGGCGGCCCATCGCGAACACACGTCTTCCGGGCGAGATCGTTGGAGAGATCGGCGCCCTGAAGGGCGTGACTTATGTTGGCGCCCGCGAGGCGGAGATCACTCTCTACGAATTCTTCGACTACAATTGCCCTTATTGCCGAAAGGCAGCGATCGATATGGCCTCGCTCGTCGCGAGTGACGCTTCCTTGCGAATCGGACTCATCAACAATCCTATTCTTTCGCCGCAATCGGCCCAGGCGGCAAAGGTCGCCTTGGCGATGCAACGGAAAGTCGGTTCGGCCGCAGTTTGGTCTCTCTATCAGAAGCTGCTGGCGAGGCCGGGTAAGATCGACGGCCTCGGTGCGCTTCAGGTCGCCGCAACGCTGGGTGTCCCGGGTCCGGAGATCGAGATGATCGCCGACAGCGATGAGGTGCGCCAAGCCCTCAAGGCACAAATGCGGATGGCGGCGGACCTCGGCCTCGTCGCTACCCCCTCCTACGTTCTCGGCAATACCGGCCTCCTTGGCCATCCGGGAGCCAAGGCCCTAGCCCGAATGGTCGGAGCGATGCGCCGTTGCGATCAGGTCGCCTGCTGACCCGCCCGCCGGCTACCACCACGAGGCGCCTCACCTTCGCCATCGTTGTCGCGGATTGGGCATGGCTGCGTCGCCGTGCTCCCAGCAAGCTTGTGCATGGCCGTGTTCGTCTTGCGCCTCTCCTACACGCATGCTAGGCCCTCGCCGCGCCGGGAGGACGGGTTTTAGACCTGTATTCCGAGGCGTTTCCCACTCCTGACGGTTTCAGAGCCGATGCCATGATTGGCGTCACGGGCCGAAACCCCGGGCCGGATTAAAAAGAGAGAGTGGCGCGTGGCGCAGACCAGTTCCGAGGCGGGTTCCCCGGTTGCAGGCGTAGCAGGTCGCTATGCATCCGCACTGTTCGAGCTGGCCCGCGACGAGCGCCAGATCGATGCCGTGGCGGCGAGCCTCCAAAGTTTCGATGATCTGCTGAAGGAAAGCGCCGACTTGACGCGCCTCGTGCGCAGTCCGGTCTTCACCGGCGAGCAGCAGGAAGCTGCAATCGGTGTCATCCTCGATAGGGCCGGTCTCGCCGGTCTCGGCGCGAATTTCATCCGGCTCGTCGCCTCCAATCGCCGCCTCTTCGCGCTGCCCGATATGATCCGCGCTTTCCGCCGTTTAGTGGCGGAATCGAAGGGGATCGTGCGCGCCGAGGTGACGGTGGCCGAGCGTCCCTCGGAGGCTGTCCTCGAAGAGATCAAGATCTCCCTGCGCGACGTGGCGCGCTCCGAGATCGACCTTGATCTGCGGGTCGACCCGGCCCTCATCGGTGGTCTCATCGTCAAGATCGGCAGCCGGATGGTCGACGCATCCCTGCGGACCAAGCTCAACGGTATTCGACTCGCGATGCGGGAAGCCTGAGGTCGGCGCTTCGGCGCAGGCCCGCTCCCGTTTCTCCACAGCAACTTCGTTTTGATTTAAAGAGGCCAGACGATGGACATCCGCGCCGCCGAGATCTCCGCGATCCTGAAAGAGCAGATCAAGAATTTTGGCCAGGAAGCCGAGGTGACCGAGGTGGGCCAAGTGCTCTCCGTCGGTGACGGTATCGCCCGTGCCTACGGCCTCGACAGCGTCCAGGCTGGCGAGATGGTCGAATTCGAGTCGGGCGTGCGTGGCATGGCCCTCAATCTCGAGCAGGACAACGTCGGCATCGTGATCTTCGGGTCCGATCGCGACATCAAGGAAGGCCAGACCGTCAAGCGCACCGGCGCCATCGTGGACGTTCCGGTCGGCAAGGCACTCCTCGGCCGCGTCGTCGACGCGCTGGGCAACCCCATCGACGGCAAGGGCCCCATCGCCACCACCGAACGTCGCCGCGTCGACGTGAAGGCCCCGGGCATTATCCCGCGCAAGTCCGTGCACGAGCCGATGGCCACCGGCCTCAAGGCCATCGACGCCCTGATCCCCGTCGGCCGCGGCCAGCGCGAGCTCATCATCGGCGATCGCCAGACCGGGAAGACCGCCATCGCGCTGGACACCATCCTCAACCAGAAGCCGGCCCATGCGGGCACCGACGAGAACGCCAAGCTCTACTGCGTCTATGTCGCCATCGGTCAGAAGCGCTCCACCGTCGCTCAGTTCGTGAAGTCCCTCGAGGACAACGGTGCGCTTGAATACTCCATCGTTATCGCCGCCACCGCCTCCGACGCTGCGCCGATGCAGTTCATCGCTCCCTTCGCCGGCTGCGCCATGGGCGAGTATTTCCGCGACAACGGCATGCACGCCGTGATCGTGTACGACGATCTCTCCAAGCAGGCCGTAGCCTACCGTCAGATGTCGCTGCTGCTGCGCCGCCCGCCGGGCCGCGAAGCCTATCCCGGCGACGTGTTCTATCTCCACTCGCGCCTGCTCGAGCGCGCCGCGAAGATGGGCGACGCCGCCGGTAACGGCTCACTGACCGCGCTGCCGGTCATCGAGACCCAGGCCAACGACGTCTCGGCCTATATCCCCACCAACGTGATCTCGATCACAGACGGCCAGATCTTCCTCGAGACCGATCTGTTCTACCAGGGCATCCGCCCGGCGGTGAACGTCGGCCTCTCGGTCTCGCGCGTGGGCTCCTCGGCCCAGACGAAGGCGATGAAGAAGGTCGCCGGCAAGATCAAGGGCGAGCTCGCCCAGTACCGCGAGATGGCCGCCTTCGCCCAGTTCGGCTCGGACCTCGACGCCTCGACCCAAAAGCTCCTGAACCGTGGCTCGCGCCTCACCGAGCTCCTGAAGCAGCCGCAATTCTCGCCGCTGAAGATGGAAGAGCAGGTCGCGGTGATCTATGCCGGCGTCAACGGCTACCTCGACAGCCTGCCGGTCTCGAAGGTCCGTCCGTTCGAGGACGCCCTGCTCTCGACCCTGCGTACCAAGCACGCCGATCTTCTCTCCAAGATCCGCGACTCGAAGGACCTGTCCGACGACAGCGCGAAGACGCTGAAGGGTGTCGTCGAGAGCGTCGCCAAGTCGCTGGCCTAAAGCTTGGCGACTTCCCCCTCCCATAGCGGGGAGGGGGCTGGGGTGGAGGTGTGCCGGACCGGCCAAGACCTCTTCGACACCACCCCCACCTCCGACTCTTTCCCAGTTGAGGGGAAGAGAAATGGCGTCGAACCGCACCGAACGGATCTGGAAGTCACCCCATGGCGAGTTTGAAGGATCTGCGTAACCGCATCGCTTCGGTGAAGGGCACGCAGAAGATCACCAAGGCGATGCAGATGGTCGCCGCGGCCAAGCTGCGGCGGGCCCAGAACGCGGCCGAGAATGCACGCCCCTATGCGGAGAAGATGTCCCAGGTTCTCGGCAACCTCGCCGCGAACCTCATCGGTGGCGTCCAGGGACCGAAGCTTCTCTCCGGCACGGGCTCGGACAAGGTCCACCTCCTCGTGGTCTGCACGGCGGACCGCGGCCTCTGCGGCGGCTTCAACTCGTCGATCGTGCGTCTGGCCCGAGAGCACATCCGTGGGCTGAAGGCCGAAGGCAAGACCGTCAAGATCATCACGGTCGGCAAGAAGGGCTACGACCTGATGCGTCGCCAGTTCCGCGACGAGATCATCGAGAACCGGGATATACGTGGCAACAAGCCGGTGGATTACGACTTCGCCGCCGAGATCGCCAACAGCGTCATCGCCCGCTTCGAAGCCGGTGAGTTCGACGTGGCGACGCTGTTCTACTCGCGCTTCCGTTCGGTCATCGCCCAAGTGCCGACCGCCCAGAAGCTCATTCCGGCCGAACTCCCTGCGGCTGGCGATACCGCTCCCGACGCAGCCCTGGAGTTCGAGCCGAGCGAGGAGGCGATCCTCGACACGCTCCTGCCGCGCAACCTCACCGTCCAGGTGTTCCGTGCGCTCCTCGAGAACGCCGCCTCCGAGCAGGGCGCACGCACGGGTGCCATGGACTCCGCCACGCGCAACGCCGGCGAGATGATCAAGAAGCAGACGCAGATCTACAACCGTACGCGTCAGGCCATGATCACCAAGGAACTCATCGAAATCATCTCGGGTGCCGAAGCGCTCTAAGCGCTCCCCGTCGCCCTGACCGCAACATTTTCGAAGGACCCGTAATATGGCGAACACCGCTCTCCCCGGCGCCGGCTCCAACAAGGTCGGCAAGATCACCCAGGTCATCGGCCCCGTGGTCGACGTTCATTTCGACGGCCACCTGCCCGAGATCCTGAACGCTCTCGAAACCAAGAACAACGGCAACCGCCTCGTCCTCGAAGTGGCCATGCAGCTCGGTGAGAGCACCGTGCGCTGCGTTGCCATGGATACGTCTGAAGGCCTCGTGCGCGGCCAGGAAGTCACCGATACCGGCGAGGCCATCAAGGTGCCGGTCGGTTTCAACACCCTCGGGCGCATCATGAACGTCATCGGCGAGCCGATCGACGAGGCCGGCCCGATCGTCTCCGAGACCCTGCGCGCCATCCACCAGCCCGCGCCGTCCTACGCCGAGCAGTCCACCGAGTCGCAGATCCTCGTTACTGGCATCAAGGTGGTCGATCTCCTCGCGCCCTACGCCAAGGGCGGCAAGATCGGCCTGTTCGGCGGCGCCGGCGTCGGCAAGACCGTGCTGATCATGGAGCTCATCAACAACATCGCCAAGGTGCATTCCGGCTACTCGGTGTTCGCTGGCGTCGGTGAGCGCACCCGCGAGGGCAACGATCTCTACCACGAGATGATCGAGTCCAAGGTCAACATGGACCCCAAGGAGAACAACGGCTCGGCCGAGGGCTCCAAATGCGCCCTCGTCTACGGCCAGATGAACGAGTCCCCCGGCGCCCGCTCGCGCGTGGCGCTCACCGGCCTGACCATCGCGGAAGATTTCCGTGACCAGGGCCAGGACGTGCTCTTCTTCGTGGACAACATTTTCCGCTTCACCCAGGCCGGCTCGGAAGTGTCGGCTCTCCTCGGCCGCATTCCGTCCGCCGTGGGCTACCAGCCGACGCTGGCCACGGACATGGGCGCCCTGCAGGAGCGCATCACCACCACCACCAAGGGCTCGATCACCTCGGTCCAGGCCATCTACGTGCCGGCCGACGATCTGACCGATCCGGCGCCCGCCGCGTCGTTCGCCCACTTGGACGCCACCACCGTGCTCTCGCGCTCCATTGCCGAGAAGGGCATCTACCCGGCCGTGGATCCGCTGGACTCGACCTCGCGCATGCTCAACCCCGCCGTCCTCGGCGAGGAGCATTACGACGTCGCCCGCCGCGTCCAGCAGACCCTGCAGCGCTACAAGGCCCTGCAGGACATCATCGCGATCCTGGGAATGGATGAGCTCTCGGAAGAGGACAAGCTCACCGTCGCCCGCGCCCGCAAGATCGAGCGCTTCTTCTCGCAGCCCTTCTCGGTGGCCGAGATCTTCACCGGCTCGCCGGGCATCCAGGTCCCCCTGGCCGACACGATCAAGGGCTTCAAGGGTCTCGTCAACGGCGATTACGATGACCTGCCGGAAGCGGCGTTCTACATGGTCGGAACCATTGAGGACGCTAAGGAGAAGGCGAAGAAGATTGCGGCGGCGGCCTAAGTCGTTGAACGTCAAGATCTTTATTCTGATCGTCGGCCTCATGGCCGGCGGTCTCATCGGCTATCTAACTCGGCCGCAGGCCTCTGAGATCAAGCTCGGACCCCTAAGCGTCGAAATGCAGGACACGTCGGCGGCGGCCCTGAGTGGCGGTGATCTGACCAGTGGTCAGATGCAGCATGTCGCCATCTTCGCTGTCCTAGGCGCCATTGTCGGCCTCGGCATTGGCTTCGTGGTCGACCGGCAGAAAGCCTAGGCTTTTCATTCCTTGGCGCATGGACCATGAGGTCAGTGCGCCGATCTACGCGATATCCTTCCGAACCGGGATCTCCCACGTCATGGCTACCTTCCAGTTCGATTTTGTCGGCCCCGAGCGGACGGTCTATTCCGGTCAGATCGAAGCCGTACAACTCCCCGGTGTCGAGGGAGAGATGACTGTGCTTCCGGGACACGCTCCTGTGCTGACTGTTCTGAAGGTTGGCGTCATCGTCATCAATGAGGCCGGTCATACCGGAAAGCGCGTGCTGGTGCGCGGTGGCTTCGCCGATATAGGGCCGACAATGGTCACCGTGATCGCCGAGCGTGCAAATTCCTTCGAGGAGATCACACCGGACTCCCTCGACAAAGATATCGCGGCGCTTGAGATGCAGCGCGACGCAACCGAGGATTTTGCCAAGAAGGATGAGATCAGCGGCCAGATTGTCCAGCTCCAGGACGCCAAGGTCGCCCTCAACTTTTGACCATAGCGCGGTCACGCCTTTGGACCGATGGCGGCTAAAATGTACTGGAGGAGGAAGGCTTTTTCTTTCTCTCCGGAAGCGCAGCCCCGTTGGAGCCAGAGGGAATGGGCTGCCGCGAGGCCGGCACCAATCGATCGTCCCGGAGGAATGTCCATCGCGACGAGATCGCGGCCGCTTACGGGTAAGACGGGTATTGGATCGGTTCCGTCGAGAAAGTGATCAAGGACTGTGAGGGCCTCGCGACTGATCCTTCTCTTGCGAAGATCGTCCATTACGTCGATGGCCAACGCGACGCCATGAAGATTTCGCGTGGCCGCGAGCCGGCGCATGTCGACGGTTGCGACTTCCGCGAGATGCTCCAGGTCTTGTCGGGCGTCCGCATACGTTTCGAGAACGTAAGTCTCCTCGTTCGACAGGCGCAGTGTGCGCCTCAATCTTTCGATATCGGCGCGCGAATCCACGGCTAAAGCAGCGAGACGTTCGATAGGCGCCGTCGGCGACGCCAATCCGTCCGCCCGACAGGCGCGATCTAATCGATCGAGGTAGCCGCCCGTCTGAATGATGCGATCGAGAAGTCCGGCGTCCCTCATGGCGGCGATGACCGCGACGGCTCGCGGTGCCTCAAGTAGCTTCAACGCTTCCGATCTCACCCGCTCGCGCGATAGCCCGTCGAGGGTTGCGGCAGCGGAAATGGCGGAGCGAACGCCGTCCTTGTCCGGTTCCCCAATGCCGTAGCGTGCATGAAAGCGGAAGAAGCGCAGAATGCGCAGGGCGTCTTCGCGGATGCGGGTCGCTGCGTCGCCGATGAAGCGGACGCGGCCCGCGCTGAGATCCGCCATGCCCCCGACGGTGTCGTGCACCTTTCCGTCCTCGTCGAGGGAGAGAGCGTTGATCGTGAAATCGCGCCGCTCGGCATCACGCGCAAAACTCCGGCCAAACCTCACGACCGCATGCCGGCCATCGGTCTCGATATCTTCGCGCAGCGTGGTGACTTCGAACGTCCTCCTCCCTAGCAGGATCGTCACCGTTCCGTGATCGATGCCGGTGGGGATGGCCTTCAATGAGGTCGTTGCCGCTCGCCGCATCACCTCGTTCGGTAGGAGGGTGGTGGCAAGATCGATATCGGAATTGTCGCTTCCGAGAAGTGCATCCCGGACTGAGCCGCCGACGATACGAGTTTCCTCGGTTTTCGAGTTCAGCATCGAAAGGATTCGCGAGACCGCTGGGTCTGTCAGAAGTGCCCTGGGTCCCTCGGAGCTCAGTTGTCGGACCGTCATTGAAAATGTCCAGGGACGACTTGGCCGTTTTCCAGGCGCGGCGGAACATAACCGCCGCGATGCGTCTCACCGGCCAAGCCTGCAATGACGAGGGACAGAATCACCAGCACGAGCCCTCCCAGGGTGAGGCGAAATACGAACCCTTCCCAATGTGCGCTGTGACGTGGGTTGCGGCCTCTGATCGCGAGATAGATGCCGAACAGCACAAACGGCAGAAGGAAGATCAGGACTTCTTCGAGGAGACGGCGGATCATGGGGCTTTTGGGTGGCGGCGGAAGAGCGTCATGTCACGGAAACAGGCGTTCGTGGAGATTGTTCAAGATTCCGGCCGTCACGGCCCATATCATGCGTTCACCGAACGGAATCACGTAATGGCGGCGCGGTCGGTCTTGCCAGAGACCGACGCTGGGCCGCCGGCAACGAGATCCATGAGGCGGGCCAGCGGCACCTCGAAGACCTCCGCCATCTCGGTCGGATCGGGATCGAGCCGCGCATCGGCGTCACAGAGCCCGACCACCGGCACGACCAAGAATCCGTTAGCCGAGAGATAGGCATCGAGATATCCGAGGATCTGGGTATCGGCGGTTCGAAGTCCGATTTCCTCTCTGGTCTCGCGCAGGCGGCCTTGGCCGGCCCTCTATCGGCATGTTCTATCTTGCCGTCGGGAAAGGCGATTTGTCCGGAATGATCGTGAAGGTGCGAGGCTCTCACGGTTAATAGTACTGAAAGTTCCGAGTCACTGGCGAAGAGTGGGACCAGCACCGCTGCCGCTCGATGCGGCTTGCCGGAACGGACCTCGAATCCCGTCGAGATCGACGTCGTGGTCGCCACGCGAGTTAGAGATCGAATCGTCTGGAGCGGGCGTGGCCAGCGAGAGACCCCGCTCGGCCCTTTCCAGAAGGTCCGACAGTGTATCGACGATCATGCGTCGCAGTTCATGCGCCGATGCTGTGCGCCACCGGGTGGAAACGGCCGGCCGCCGGGATTCCGAACCAGGCGCGACCCTCCACCAAGCGCTCCTCGCCGAGAGCCAGGAGGTCGTAGGTCACCGCCCGGGTGAGAAGCGCCCAAAGACCGCGCCTCACATGTATGTAGGGGCGCAGGCCGCCATCATCGCTTTCCTCGAAGCGAAGCGCATGCTCGGCATCCATCGTCACGAGATCGTCGACGTTGGTCCGGAAGGCGATGCGCCGGTCATCGCCGTCGCCATCCACCGCCATATCCACGGCGACGAATGGCGCATCGTCCACGACGATCCCGACGCTTTCCACCGGTGTCACCAGCACCATGCGGCCATCGGGCTCCCGCCTAAGGATGGAGGAGAACAGCTTGACCATCGCGGAGCGTCGGATCGGTGTGCCATCGTGGAACCAAGTTCCGTCCGCAGCGATCCGCACATCGATCTCACCGCAATAGGGCGGATTCCAGCGCTCCACAGGCGGGATGCCCCGCCTGGGCAGTCCATCGAGGGTTAGGCTCAACCGGGCGATGGCCGGGTCCGATTCGGGCGGTACGGGCTGTTTCATCATTGCAGGAGATAACGCGTTCTCGACGTTTTGAAACAGCTCCGATGCTTGGGAATCGATGCCGCTGCCCGCGTCGGCGCACGTCTTTGCTGCATGGCATTCTGCATCCATTCGAATTCAATGGACCATGAATACGAATGATTTCAATCAAGGCCTTAGCAAATTGTGCGGCGCAGCAATATTCGTCAACAAAAAAGCTCGGCAGAATTTGCGCTCGCCGCGGAAGTTTGGCACTCAGAGTATGCATCCCTGGAAGGGAATGCCGAAAACACATCGAGCGCTTCGTCCCGTGGCCAGTCAGCCAAGCTCGACAATCACGATAACAACGCAAGGACGGTAGAATGACCGCATTGTTGCTTATTATCCTAGGCGGGCTTTGCGCCGTCGCCTACGGAATCGTGACGATCAACGACGTGATGAAGCGCGATGCCGGCACCCAGCGGATGCAGGAAATCGCCGGTGCGATAGCTGAGGGCGCACAAGCCTATCTACGCCGGCAATACGCCACCATCGCTGTCGTCGGCGTGGTCCTCTTCGTGGCGTTGGCCTACTTCCTCGGACTCAAGGTCGCCATCGGTTTCCTCATCGGGGCCGTGCTCTCGGGGGCTGCCGGCTTCATCGGCATGAACGTGTCGGTGCGAGCCAATGTCCGCACGGCACAGGCAGCCTCGACGTCCTTGGGGGCGGGGCTCGATGTGGCCTTCAAGTCTGGCGCCGTCACCGGCATGTTCGTGGCCGGTCTCGCCCTTCTCGGAGTCGCGCTCTATTACACGTTCCTGACACGCGTTTCGGGTCTCGCTCCCGCCAGCCGCGAGGTCATCGATTCCCTGGTTGCCCTTGGTTTTGGCGCTTCGCTGATCTCGATCTTCGCCCGTCTCGGCGGCGGCATCTTCACCAAGGGGGCAGATGTCGGCGGCGATCTCGTCGGCAAGGTCGAGGCCGGTATCCCGGAGGACGATCCGCGCAACCCAGCCACCATCGCGGACAACGTGGGCGACAATGTCGGCGATTGCGCCGGCATGGCTGCCGACCTGTTCGAGACTTACGCCGTGACTGTGGTGGCCACCATGGTGTTGGCGGCTATTTTCTTTGCCGGCCAGACCGATATCGGTGGACGCAATGTCCTCGAAGCCATGCTGCTCTACCCGCTGGCTATCGGCTCGGCCTGCATCCTCACCTCCATCGCCGGTACCTATGCGGTGCGGTTAGGGGCCAACCAGTCGATCATGGGGGCACTCTACAAAGGGCTGATCACGGCTGGCGCACTTTCCATTGTCGCCATCGCGCTCGTCAACTTCGCCTTGTTCGGCGGTTTCGGCACCGAGTTCAAAACCAATGCCGGCGTGACCTTCACGTCGGGCGGTCTCTTCGGCTGCGCAGTGATCGGCCTCGTCATCACTGCGCTGATCGTGGTCATCACGGAGTATTATACCGGCACCAATTTCCGTCCGGTGAAGTCAATTGCGGACGCTTCCGTTACCGGCCACGGCACTAACGTGATCCAAGGCCTCGCGATCTCACTGGAGTCGACGGCGCTGCCCGCGCTCGTCATCGTGGCTGGCATCATCGCCACCCATTCGCTGGCGGGGCTGTTCGGCATCGCGATCGCCGTGACGGCCATGCTGGCTCTCGCGGGCTTCATCGTTGCCCTCGATGCTTTCGGACCAGTGACCGACAACGCTGGCGGCATTGCGGAAATGGCCGGCTTGCCGCCTGAGGTGCGCAAGTCCACCGATGCGCTTGATGCCGTAGGCAACACCACCAAGGCTGTCACTAAAGGCTATGCCATCGGCTCGGCTGGTCTGGGAGCTTTGGTGCTGTTCGCCGCCTATACCAGCGACCTGAACTATTTCATCGCAAATGCCAGTCCAACCCAGTACCGCTTCTTCCAGGGCGTGGCCGTCGATTTCTCGCTATCGAACCCCTACGTCGTCGTCGGCCTCCTCCTGGGTGGCCTCATTCCGTTCCTGTTCGGCGGTATGGCGATGACGGCCGTCGGCAGGGCAGCCGGTGCGGTGGTCGAGGAGGTTAGGCGCCAGTTCCGTGAGAAGCCCGGCATCATGGCGGGCACGGACCGGCCGGATTATGGGCGGGCCGTCGATATGCTGACTCGTGCGGCGATCAAGGAAATGATCCTGCCGTCGCTTCTGCCAGTGCTCTCGCCCATCGTGCTTTTCTTCGTGATCCAGACGATCGCCGGCAAGAACCAAGCCTTCGCCACGGTAGGCGCGTCCCTGCTCGGCGTGATCCTGACCGGTCTCTACGTTGCGATCTCGATGACGTCCGGCGGCGGCGCCTGGGACAATGCCAAGAAGTACATCGAGGATGGTCACCACGGCGGCAAGGGTTCCGATGCGCATAAGGCGGCGGTGACAGGCGATACCGTCGGCGACCCCTACAAGGACACGGCCGGGCCCGCCGTGAACCCGGCGATCAAAATCACGAACATCATCGCCTTGCTGCTTCTGGCGGTGCTGGCTCATCTCTGAGCCATTGTGTGCGTCGCCGCACAGTGGCGCCGCATCACTGAGCCATCCCCCCTGACGCTCTCTCGTGTGCGACTTAACTACGGGCATCGAAAACGGGGCCAAACAGGCCGTAATTTCCTTGTCCGTATCATCTCGAGAGAACTTAATGCCTTCACTCACCGATCCGATTCGCATCGGCGCGATCGACGCGAAGAACCGCATCTTCATGGCGCCGCTCACGCGCGGCCGGGCCACCCGGGAACATGTGCCGACCCCAATCATGGTCGAGTACTACGGACAGCGTTCCGGGGCTGGCGTGATCCTCACCGAGGCCACGGGCATCAGCCAAGAAGGTCTCGGTTGGCCCTACGCACCCGGGATCTGGTCGGATGAGCAGGTCGATGCCTGGAAACCGATCGTCGAGGCCGTTCACGATGCCGGTGGCAGAATTGTCTGCCAACTCTGGCATATGGGGCGCGTCGTTCATCCGAGCCTCAATGGCGGCAAGGCACCGATCTCCTCCTCCGCCACCACCGCACCGGATCAGGCTCACACCTACGAAGGCAAGCAGCCCTATGCCGAGGCTCGCGCGTTGCCGATCGAGGAAGTTCCCCGCCTTCTGGCAGACTACGATCGGGCAGCGCGCAACGCGATCGCTGCTGGCTTCGACGGTGTGCAGATTCACGCGGCGAACGGCTATCTCATCGACCAGTTTCTGCGCGACAACACCAACCATCGGGATGACTCCTACGGCGGGTCGGTGGAGAACCGCATTCGCCTGCTCACGGAAGTGACGCAGACCGTGGCCGATGCCATCGGCGAGGATCGCACCGGCGTGCGGCTGTCGCCGAACGGCGAGATCCAGGGAGTGGATGATTCGGATCCAGATACTCTGTTTGGTGCCGCCGCCGCCGCACTCCGCAAGATCGGCATCGCCTTTCTAGAACTGCGCGAGCCAGGTCCTGACGGTACCTTCGGTAAGCCGAACCATCCTCCAGTGGCGCCGGTGATCAAGCAGGCTTTCGGGGGGGCGCTTATCCTGAATTCGGATTACGATCCCGCAGCGGCCGAAGCCGCCCTCGCCGCGGGCAAAGCCGACGCCATCGCCTTCGGCCGGCCCTTCATCGCCAATCCGGATCTCGTTGAGCGGATCGCGACTCATGCGCCGCTCAACAAGGACGTGCAGGCAACTTGGTACAGCCAGGGCCCTGAGGGCTACATCGATTATCCAGTCCTGTCCGCGTCGAAAGCAGCCTGATTGGCGAAGGTCTCCGGTGGAAGAAGCCGGAGACCGCTCAGTGTCTGTCCGGCGAC
>NZ_BPQT01000001.1 GCF_022179405.1 Methylobacterium marchantiae | reverse complement strand
CAACGCGCAATGGCGGCGCGATCTGGCGCTGAGCCATGGCTGCGTCGCTTTGATCGACGCGGCGCAGGGCCGTGGCGACGAGGCGCTTCGAAAGCTCGCGCTTGGCCGCGCGATCACCCTCCGGCTCATCGACGGCTCGCCGGACAACGCCGTTCTGCCGCGTGACCTGGTCTGGTTCGACGCGCGGATCGCCGCGGTGAACAGGTGATGATCTCCGGCACTCCGTCTCGACCCTTTCGGACCAGGACGCGCCCTTGACGAGAGGCAGGCGCGCCGTGACACCCTCCCGCGCCCTTGCTATGCCGCCACTTTGAGGACGCGGCCGCGTCGCGCGCGGCCGCCCAAGCGGATTCGTCGCTCAGCCATGAACATCTTCGCCACCTTCGAGGCGCGCGTGCGCGAGGCGCTCGAGAGCCTGATCCGGTCCGGGACGCTGCCCGAGGGTCTCGATCTCTCCCGCGTGGTGGTCGAGCCGCCGCGCGACGCGTCCCACGGCGACCTCGCCACCAATGCGGCCCTGGTCCTCGCCAAGGAGGCCCGGACCAATCCGAAGGCTTTGGGCGAAGCCCTGGCGGCGGAGCTCCGGCAGGATCCCCGCGTGGTCGAGGCGAGCGTCGCGGGGCCCGGCTTCATCAACCTGCGTCTGACGCCCGAGACCTATCACGCGGTCGTGCGCGCGGCCCTGGGCGAGGGGGCCGGGTACGGCCGCGCCCGCATGCCCGGCGGCAAGGTCAATATCGAGTACGTCTCGGCCAACCCCACCGGGCCGATGCATGTGGGCCATGGCCGCGGCGCGGTGTTCGGCGATGCCCTGGCCAACCTGCTGGTGGCGGCCGGCCGCGACGTGACGCGCGAATACTACATCAACGATGCCGGCGCGCAGGTGGACGTCCTCGCCCGCTCCGCCTTCCTGCGCTACCGCGAGGCACTGGGCGAAGAGGTCGGCCCCGTGCCGGAGGGCCTTTATCCGGGCGATTATCTCGTGCCGGTGGGCGAGGCGCTCGCCGAGAAGCACGGCCGCGCGCTCCTCGACCGGCCCGAGGCGGAATGGCTCCCGATGGTGCGGGGCGAATCGATCGACGCGATGATGGACCTGATCCGGGGCGACCTCGCCCGGCTCGGCATCCACCACGACGTGTTCTTCTCCGAGGCCACGCTGAAGGAGGCGGTGCCCGTCCTCCTGGCGGAACTGCGTGAGAAGGGCCTCGTCTACGAAGGCCGGCTGCCGCCGCCCAAGGGCCAGCTGCCCGAGGATTGGGAGGACCGCGAGCAGACCCTGTTCCGCACCGTGGAGTTCGGCGACGACGTCGACCGGCCGCTGCTGAAATCGGACGGCTCGTTCACCTACTTCGCCTCCGACATCGCCTATCACCGGACCAAGATCGCCCGCGGCGCCACCGACCTCATCGACGTGCTCGGCGCGGACCATGGCGGCTACGTCAAGCGCATGCAGGCGGCGGTGAAGGCGGTGAGCGGGGGGCAGGCCACCCTCGACGTCAAGCTGTGCCAGCTCGTGCGCCTGCTGCGGGCCGGCGAACCGGTGAAGATGTCCAAGCGCGCGGGCGAGTTCATCACCCTCGCCGAGGTGGTCGACGAGGTCGGCCGCGACGCGATCCGCTTCATGATGCTGTACCGCAAGAACGACGCGACCCTGGATTTCGACCTCGCCAAGGTGGTCGAGCAATCCAAGGACAACCCCGTCTTCTACGTGCAATACGCCCATGCCCGCTGCGCCTCGGTGTTCCGGCAGGCGCGCGAGGCCATGCCGGGCGAGGACTTTTCCGTCGCCGGCCTCGCCGATGCGGACCTGACGCTGCTGGCCGATTCCGCGGAAATCGAGATCATGCGGCTCATCGCCCAATACCCGCGGGTGATCGAAGCGGCGGCATCGGCCCACGAGCCACACCGTGTGGCATTCTACCTCTACGAGCTGGCAAGTTCCCTGCATGGTTTCTGGAACAAAGGCAAAGACCTGCCGCAATTACGGTTTATTAATCCAAACGACCGAAACTCGACACGGGCAAGACTGGCCCTCGTGGAGGCTTTGAGAGGCGTCGTCGCTTCCGGTCTCGCGGTCTTGGGTGTCACCGCGCCGGATGAAATGCGGTGAGGTGATCTCGGCGTGAAGAGGAATGCTGCCATGACGACGAACGCTTCGCGAGCGCCTGTCGATTTCGACGCCTTCGCGCGTGAGTTGCAGCCCACGCCGACCCCGCAGCCGCAGGCCCAGCCCGCGGCGAAGCCCGATCCGCTGGCGGAACTCGCCCGCATCGTCGGCCAGGACGACCCCTTCCGCGCCCTCCTCGAAGCCCGCGATTCCCGCACCGCGCCCCAGCCGCAGGGCCAGGGCGGACGGAGGGAGCCGAGCTTCCACGACGAGGCGCCGGCTGCGACCTATGCCGCGCAGCCCGCCGCCTATGCCGCCCCGGAGGCCTACGCCCAGCATTCCCAGTACCAAGCGGCGCAGGAGCCGCATGCCCCGCTCTCGGCCCATCCGGCCGATGCGTTCGACCAGTATCTCGCCTCCGTCGATCACAGCGCCTATGCCGACGGAAGCCACGATCCCCGCGGGGCCGAGGCCTATGCGCCGGAGCAGGAGGACCGCCCCAACCGGGCGGCCCAGCGTCCGCGCCAGCGCAGCCGCCTCGTCTCCGTCGGCGCCGGCCTCGGCGTGCTGGCGGTCTGCGTCAGCGGCGCCCTGACCTGGCGCAGCCTGCATTCCAGCTCCAGCGACGGCACCGTGCCGACGATCATGGCCGACAAGGCCCCGCTGAAGATCGCGCCGCAGAAGGCCGACGGCGTCGAGATTCCCGATCAGAACAAGCAGATCTACGACCGCAACGCCAAGGACGGCCAGATCCGCATCGTCAACCGCGAGGAGCAGCCGGTCGACGTGGCCCAGGCCGCCCGTTCGGCCCAGCGCGCCGGGGAGGGCGGAGCCACGCCCTCGACCGGGCAGGGCGGCAATACCGGCCCCCTCACCGAGACGCTCGGCGAGCCGCGGCGGGTGCGGACCGTGTCGGTGAAGCCGGATACCCCCCCGCCGCCGCCCCAGCGCGAGGCCTCCGCCGCCCCCTCCGTGATCCCCACCATGACCCTTCCGGGCGATGGCGGCGGCTCCACCAACGCGTCGCTGCATCCGCGCGTCGGCAAGCCGCCCACCGCCACCCCCGCTCCCGTCGTCGAGGCGTCCGCGCCCGAGTCGACCGTGCCCGCTCCCGTGCCCGCTCCCGCGCCGGCTCCCCGCGTGAAGGCTCCCCAGCGCGTCGCCGCCGTCGCCCCCGAGGCGACCTCCGCGCTGCCGGCCCCCACGCCCGCCGTCACCGCCACGGCCTCCGCGGCGCCCGTGAGCGGCTACTCCGTCCAGCTCGGCGTGCGCACCAGCGAGGCCGAGGCGCAAGCCGCCTTCAAGCAGATGCAGGGCAAGTTCAGCCAGCTCTCCGGCAAGCCCGCCCTGATCCGTCAGGCGGAGGTCAGCGGCAAGACGATCTACCGCGTCCGCGTCGGGCCGCTCGCCAAGGCCGAGGCGACCAGCCTCTGCACCGAGCTGCAGGGCGCCGGCGGCCAGTGCTTCGTCGCCAAGAACTGAACGACGAAGAACTGACGGCCGGGATCATGTGCTCCCCTGTCCCGGACGCCCGCAGCGACAGCGGAGGGTGATCCGGGATCCAGCTTGCGATGCGCCGCGCCAGCGGCTCACGATCGAGGGCGACCGGGTCCGGGACGCTCTTGTCCGGGACCGTCTCGGCGCCCCCGGCCGATCCGACACCCAGGTTTTCAAGCCGAGCAGCACGCCCCATGACAACCCGCGCCCTGATCCTCGGCTGTGCCGGTCGGACCCTCTCGGACGAGGAAGCCGCGTTCTTCCGCGACGCGCAGCCCTGGGGCTTCATCCTGTTCAAGCGCAACATCGGCTCGCCCGACGAGGTGAGGGCGCTCACCGATGCGCTACGCGCCACGGTGGGCCGGGCCGACGCGCCGATCCTGATCGACCAGGAGGGCGGACGGGTCCAGCGCATGGGGCCGCCGCACTGGCCCTCCTACCCGGCCGGCGCCCGTTTCGGCCGCCTCAACGGGTCGGGAACCGCCATGGCGCGCCTCGGCGCCCGGCTGATGGCGCACGACCTCGCCTCCGTCGGCATCAACGTCGATTGCGCCCCCGTCCTCGACGTCCCGGTGGCCGGGGCCCACGACATCATCGGCGACCGCGCCTACGGCACCGACCCGCACACCGTCATCGCCCTGGGACGCGCGGTGGCCGAGGGGCTGATGGAGGGCGGCGTCCTCCCGGTGATCAAGCACATTCCCGGTCACGGCCGCGCCGCCTGCGACAGCCACATGGACCTGCCCGTGGTCGAGGCCGAGGGCCTGAGCCTCGCGGCCCACGATTTCGTGCCCTTCCGGGCGCTCGCCGACCTGCCGATGGCGATGAGCGCGCATGTGGTCTACGCTGCCCTCGATCCGCATCACCCCGCCACGCAGTCGCGCGTGGTGATCGAACAGGTGATCCGTGGCCTGATCGGGTTCGACGGCCTGCTCATGACCGACGACCTCTCGATGAAGGCGCTGGACGGCACGTTCCGCGAGAAGGCGGAGAAGGCCTTCGCCGCCGGCATCGACGTCGCGCTCCATTGCAACGGAGACCGGCAGGAGATGCGGGCCGTCGTCGAGGGCACGCCGATCCTGTCCGGCGAGGCCCTGCGCCGGGCGGGGGCCGCCCTTGCCCAGCTCACGCCGCGTTCGGATTCCGACGTGGGTTTCGACGTGGCCGAGGCGCGGGCGCGTTTCGAGGCAGGGCTCTCCGCCCAGGCCTGAAAGCCCCGTGCCCCTCCGCACGGTCGGCGGGCGCCGATGATGCGCCGCAGCATCGGGCCGACCAAATGCCACGCCGCGACGTCCTGCGCTTCTTGTGTTCGCTCTCCACCATCCTTAGGTTCCCGGCAATCCGTCGGTGGAAGGCGTCGCTGGGCTGAGCGACCGCGTGGGCGCAGGAGTTCGTCATGGGCAGCATGAGTATCTGGCACTGGATCATCGTCGCGGGCATCGTGATGCTGCTGTTCGGGCGCGGCAAGATCTCGGACCTGATGGGCGACGTCGCCAAGGGCATCAAGGCCTTCAAGAAGGGCATGGCCGAGGACGAGACCCCGACCGCCGGGCAGGCTCCCGCCGTGCCGCCGCCGAGCAACGGCGAGCCGGTGCGCACGCTGCCCCACCAGGGCGAGCCCGCCACGGCGAGCCATGTGGCGGCCGACCGCAAGGTCGTCTGAGGGAAATCGTCCGGACAGGCATCGGCCTTGCGCAAACTATGCTAGGCCGCCGGCCGTGACGAGGCACAGGCCATCGGCCGCGGGACGAGCGACGCCATGTTCGACATGAGTTGGGGTGAGGTGATGCTGATCGGCGGCGTCGCCCTCATCGTCATCGGGCCCAAGGATCTGCCCAAGGCCCTGCGCACCGTCGGCCAGGTGACGGGCAAGATGCGCCGCATGGCCGGCGAGTTCCACGCCCAGTTCAACGAGGCGATCCGCGAGGCGGAGTTCGACGAGGTCCGCCGCGAGGTCGACGGCATCAAGCGCTCGGCGAGCACGATGGGGCCGAGCTTCAACCCGGTCCAGACCATCCGTGACGAGATCAGGGGCGCGGTGGACGGCCGCTCCCAGTCGAGCACGCAGCCCCTGGCCAACGTCGCCGCCAAACTCGCCGAGAACGACCTTCCCGAGAACGACCTCGCCGAGAACGACCCGCCGGCCGAGCCTTCGATCCACGATCCCGCACGGACCGTTCCCCCGATGAGCGATCCCGCGCCCGTGGAGCCGCCGCCCCCGCCGGACTACGCGCTGCCCGACCTGCCGCCGCGCGCCCCCGTGCCGTCGTCCGAGACGGCGACGACGCCCTCCACCAAACCGACCGAGCCCGGCGCCACCTCATGATCGATCCGGTCGACGAATCCGAGGTCGAGGCGTCGCGTGCGCCCCTCCTCGACCACCTGATCGAGTTGCGCTCGCGGCTGATCAAGTCGCTGGCCGCGTTCATCGTGATGTTCTTCGCGTGCTTCTTCGTCTCGCGGCACATCTACAACATCCTGCTCTACCCCTACGTCTCCGTGGTCGGCCCGGAGAAGGCGCAGCTCATCGCGACGCATTTCCTCGAGCAGGTCTTCACCAACATCAAGCTCAGCGTGTTCGGCGCGGCCTTCCTCGCCTTCCCGGTCATCGCCACGCAGATCTACGCCTTCGTGGCGCCGGGCCTCTACCGCAACGAGCGCCAGGCCTTCCTGCCCTATCTCGTCGCCACGCCGATCTTCTTCGTGCTCGGCGCGCTGGTGGTGTTCTTCCTGGCGATGCCGCTGCTGATCCAGTTCTCGGTGAGCCTGCAGCAGGTCGGCCAGCCGGGCGAGGCGACGATCTCGCTGCTCCCGAAGGTGGACGAGTATCTTTCGCTGATCATGACGCTGATCTTCGCCTTCGGGCTGGCGTTCCAGCTGCCGGTGATCCTCACCCTGCTCGGCCAGATCGGCGTCATCGACACGGCGTTCCTGCGCGAGAAGCGCCGCTACGCCATCGTCCTCGTCTTCGTGGCGGCCGCGATCCTGACCCCGCCCGACGTGATCTCGCAGCTCTCCCTCGCTTTGCCGATGCTCCTCCTCTACGAGGCCTCGATCTTCTCGGTGGCCCGCGTCGAGCGCCGCCGCAAGGCGAAGCGGGTCGCGGAAGGGCTGGAGTCGTAGGAGGGCTTTTCCTCCTCATCCGTTGCCGGTATCGTCCTTCGCGAGTGACGCTCTCGATGCGGCCCGTCCGTTGCGATGAACAAGACGCTGGTCTTCACGTCCGGGGCCGGGCGCGCCTTCTGGAAGCTTCCGTCGGAAGTGCAGGAGACGTTGAACCAGAAGCTCTTTCTCTATGGACTGACCGGCGAAGGCGATGTGAAGCGCATGGTCGGAGTCGATGCATTGCGCCTCCGCGACGGCGAGTATCGGGTGGTGTTCGAGGAATCGGCGACGGCTCTGACGATCGTCGCCGTCGGCCATCGGCGTTCGATCTATCGTTGAGGGGAGGCGGTGCGTGAAACCTCAAATCCTGACGACTGCGGCGGGCGAGGAACTCGTCGTGCTGGCGCGGCACGATTACGATGTGCTGCTCGCCCGGCTCGGTGACGAGGAGGCGGAGGATCGCCTGTCGGCCGAGATCGCCATGACGGTGAAGGCGGCGATCGCCGAGGGGACCGAGATTCTGCTGCCCACCTGGCTCACGGATCGGATGGCAGCCGATGGTAGTCCCGTCAGAATCGTGCGCGAACGTTTCGGGCTCTCACCGAGCCGGATGGCATCCGAGGCAGGCATGACCGCGGACGATCTTGCGGATATCGAAGACGGCGGCCGGACGCCGTCTCCTGCCGTGCTCGATGCGATCTCGCTGGCCGTCGCTCTCGACCCGCGCGTATTGCGGGGCCTGTATCACCCCCCGGGTGAAGCAGCCTGAGGCGAAGCGTCCGACCGGCGGAAGGGCTGGAGCCGTAGCGCCGGGGCCCATCGCCCTGTCCGCTGATTGTGGACATGCGGGCGCGATGCTGACAGAACGCAGGCCGATCCGTCACCCCGTCATTCCGGGGCTCGCCTTCAGGCGAGAGCCCGGAATCCAGAGCCGCTGACGGCGTCACGCGACGAGCCGATGCGGATCTGGATTCCGGGCTCCGCTCCGCGGCCCCGGAACGACAGCCGTTGGGCCGTTCCATGCACGACATCCGCGCCATCCGCGAGAACCCGCACGCCTTCGACGAGGCCCTGCGCCGTCGTGGCCTCGGCGCGCTCTCGGCCGAGCTGATCGCCCTCGACGATGCGCGCAAAGCTGCGACCTCGGCGGCGCAGGCCAACCAGGAGCGGCGCAACGCGCTCGCCAAGGAGATCGGCGGCGCCAAGAAGGCCAAGGACGAGGCGCGGGCCGCCGAGCTCATGGCCGAGGTGGCACGTCTGAAGGAGGAGGGGCCCGCCCTGGAAGCGGCCCAGACGGAAGCCGGCAAGGTCCTCGACGACCGCCTCGCTTCCATCCCGAACCGCCCGAATCCGGACGTGCCGGAGGGCGCCGACGAGCACGGCAACGTCGAGCACCGCGCCTTTTCGGGCAACCGGACGAAGCTCGCCACCGGCCGCCAGCATTTCGAGCTCGGCGAGGCCTTCGGCCTGATGGATTTCGAGGCGGCCTCGCGCATGTCCGGCGCCCGCTTCGTGGTGCTCAAGGGCCAGCTCGCCCGGCTGGAGCGGGCTTTGGGCCAGTTCATGCTCGATCTCCACACCGGCGAGCACGGCTACACCGAGGTGGCGCCCCCAATCCTGGTGCGCGACGAGGCGATGTTCGGCACTGCGCAGCTGCCGAAGTTCCGGGACGACCAGTTCCGGGCCGGAGAAGAGCATTGGCTCATCCCCACCGCCGAAGTCCCGCTGACGAATCTCGTGCGCGAGAGCATCCTCTCCGAGGACGAGCTTCCCTTACGCTTCACAGCGCTCACCCCGTGCTTCCGCGCCGAGGCCGGGTCGGCCGGGCGGGACACGCGGGGCATGCTGCGCCAGCACCAGTTCAACAAGGTCGAGCTCGTCTCGATCACCACGCCGGATCAGTCCGCCTCCGAGCACGAGCGCATGCTCGGCTCGGCCGAGGCCGTGCTGAAGAAGCTCGACCTCACCTACCGGGTGATGACGCTCTGCACCGGCGACATGGGCTTCGCCAGCCAGAAGACCTACGACATCGAGGTCTGGATGCCGGGGCAGGAGACCTATCGCGAGATCTCGTCCTGCTCGGTCTGCGGCGATTTCCAGGCGCGGCGGATGAACGCGCGCTACCGCCCGAAGGAGGGCAAGGGCGCACAATTCGTGCATACCCTCAACGGATCCGGCGTCGCCGTGGGCCGCGCGCTCATCGCCGTGATGGAAAATTACCAGAACCCGGACGGCAGCGTCACCATCCCGTCGGTTCTCAAGCCCTACATGGGCGGCATCGAGAAGATCGAAGGGCTCAAGAGCTGATGCGCATTCTGGTCACCAACGACGACGGCATCCACGCGCCGGGCCTCGAGACCCTGGAGGGCATCGCCCGGACCCTGTCCGACGACGTCTGGGTCGTGGCGCCCGAGAGCGACCAGTCCGGCGTCTCGCACTCGCTGTCGCTCAACGACCCCCTGCGCCTGCGCCAGATCTCTGAGAAGCGCTTCGCGGTGAAGGGCACGCCCTCCGATTGCGTGATCATGGGCGTGCGCCACATCCTCAAGGATCACGGGCCGGACCTCGTCCTGTCCGGGGTCAATCGCGGCCAGAACGTCGCCGAGGACGTGACCTATTCGGGCACCATCGCGGCGGCCATGGAGGGCACCATCCTCAACGTGCGCTCCATCGCCATGAGCCAGGCCTACGGGGCCGGCGGGCGCGGGGCGATCAAGTGGGCTTGCGCCGCCCATCACGGGCCGGGCGTGGTGAAGAAGATCCTGGAGATCGGGATCGAGCCCGGCATCGTCGTCAACGTCAACTTCCCCGATTGCGAGCCCGAGGAGGTCACCGGCACCTCGGTGGCCGCGCAGGGCATGCGCAACCAGGCCCTGCTGGCCATCGACGCCCGCCAGGACGGGCGCGGCAACCCGTATTTCTGGCTCGCCTTCGCCAAGGCGCGGTTCGAGCCGGGCCACGGCACCGACCTCAAGGCCATCGCCGAGAACCGCATCTCGGTGACGCCGCTGCGCCTCGACCTCACCGACGAGCCGACGCTGACCCGCTTCGCCCAGGCCTTCGCCGAGTGAGGAGCGCCGGTCTCCGCGCAGCGCGACCGCGATCCGGTACTCGGAACCTCGGCATGGTGAGATCGCCGACCGGCAGGTCGGAGCATCGCGCAGCGCAAGCGCGACCGCGCGCCGGCGCCCATGCGCCGGATCGCGGCCGTTCCGGGCATCGGAACGGCCGCACACACAGATGAGACGCGCGCCATGACGCTGGAGGGCTCGGTCGAGGATGCCGCCTTCGTCATGGCTCTGCGCGGCCTCGGCGTGCGCGACACCGACACGCTGCGGGCCATGGAGCGGGTGCCCCGCGCCCGCTTCGCGCCCCGCGAGCACCGGGACCTCGCGCGGCGCGACATCGCCCTGCCGCTGCCCTGCGGCCAGACCATGTCGGCCCCCACCGTCGTCGCCGCGATGCTCACCGCCCTGAAGGTCAGGCCCGGTGCCCGCATCCTCGAGATCGGCACCGGTTCGGGCTACGTCACCACCCTGCTGATCCGCCTCGGCGCCGCCTCGATCCTGAGCGTCGAGCGCTACGCGACGCTCGCGGAGGACGCCGTCTCCGCCCTCGACCCGGAGGACAGGGTGGTCGCCCGCGTGGAGGTCGGCGACGGGCTCGACCCCGCCTCGTCGGGGGAGGGGGGCTTCGACCGGATCCTCGTCAACGGCACGCTGCCGGCCCTGCCCGTCCATCTCGCCGCCGCCCTGGCGCCCGGCGGCCGCCTCGTCGGTGGTCTCGGTCAGGGCGCCGGCAGCCGCCTCGTCGTCGTCGAGCGGGATCGGGACGGCGGGACCACGGAGGCCCTCGGCGATCCCTTAAGGCTGGCGCCGCTCACCCACGGGCGGGCGTTCATTCTCTGACGATACCGGCCGGGCCGCCGGTCGGGGTAAGCAACCCTTTGATCGGGAAGGATTTCGCGGCGATGCCGCGCCTGCCGCACCGTCGCGGGCGGCGAGATTCCCGCGTCCGGAAAGTTCCCTCCGCGCCGAAAACGTAGTGAACGGGAACGGTTGTTTAACCTGAATCCCGTTTGAATGACGTCATCAAGTTGCGTCAGGCTAACAGGTGCGTCGATGCGGGTTCGCGGGACTGGTCTAGGGTTGAGGACGCTGTCGCGTTTCGCGCTCATCGGTGTGATCGGCGGCAGTGCGGCCGGATGCTCATCCGATGCATCGCGTCTGGGGAGCCCCTTCGGGAACCCCTTCGCCTCCAATATGTCGAGTGAGCCGAACGCCACGGGCAGCCTGCCCGAGGATGGCGAGATGGCTCCCGCGCCGACGGTCCGGACCTCCCGGATCCAGTCGCAATCCCTCGGCGCGCCGATGTCGCCGCGTCCGCTGGCCGCCGCTCCGCCGATGGCCACGGGCCGCGTGGCCTCCACCGAGCCGAGCCCCGGCATGGTCCTGGGCATGAACCCGGATGCCGGCCGCGGCATGTCCGCTCCGGCCTCGACGCCCCGCGCCGTGCCCGTGGCACCTCCCCAGCCGCGCCTCCAGTTCAATCCCGGCGCCAAGGCCGCGGAAGCCAAGGCGGCCGAAGCGAGGGCCGCAGAAGCAAGGGCGATGGAAGCCAAGGCACGCGCCGAGGCGGCCCGTGCCGAGGCCGCCCGCCAGGACGGCGTCCGTCAGGAGGCTGCCCGCAAGGAGACCGAGGCCAAGAAGGTCGCCGATGCGAAGAAGCTGGCCGACGCCAGGAAACTGGTCGAGGCGAGCAAGGTCGCGGATTCCAAGAAACCGATGGACGCCAAGAAGGCGGCGGAGGCCAAGAAGGTCGCCGAGGTGAAGAAGCCCGTCGAGGCCGCGAAGGTCGATCCCGCCAAGATCGATCCCGCCAAGGCGAAGGCCGAGGCCGCTCGCAAGACCGCCGAAGCCGAGGCCAAGCTCGCCAAGGCCGAAGCCGCCAAGGACGCGGCCAAGAAGGTCGCCGAGGCCAAGGCTGCGGATGCCGCCGCCAAGGTCGCCGCCGCCAAGGCCGCGCCGGTGAAAGTCGCCGCCCTGTCGCCGCCCGCCGACAAGGTCGAGCCCGCCAGCACCGGTTCCGTCGCGGCCCCCGCCGCCGAGCCCGACCAGTCCTTCCGCTGGCCCGCCAAGGGCCGGGTGATCTCCGGCTACGGCACCAGCGGCAACGAGGGCATCAACATCGCGGTGCCCGAGGGCACGGCGGTGAAGGCCGCCGAGGACGGCACGGTCGCCTATGCCGGGTCGGACGTGAAGGGCTACGGCAAGCTCGTCCTGGTGCGCCACACCAATGGCTACGTCTCGGCCTACGCCCATAACGGCGAGCTCGACGTCCGCCCCGGCGAGAAGGTCAAGCGTGGCCAGACCATCGCCAAGTCCGGCGCCTCGGGCAACGTGACCTCGCCCCAGCTCCACTTCGAGATCCGCAAGGGCGCGACCCCGGTCGACCCGATGCCGCACCTCGCCAGCAACTGATTTTTCTCGATCCTCGACACGACCGACGGCGGCTCCCAGGAGCCGCCGTTTTCGTTTGGGGACGACGCCGTTCGATCCCTCCACCTCATCCCGAGGTGCCCGCATCCCGAGGTGCCCGCATCCCGAGGTGCCCGCGCCTGCGGTCCTCGAAGGAGGGCGCCGCCACCCACTGCGCGAACGGGAGGGCTCCTTCGAGGCCTCCGCTCCGCTTCGGCACCTCAGGATGAGGATGCGGGCGGGATAGAGGTTCGAGCCGCCGTTGTCGTTTCGGGCACCGACGCAATCCCTCCCTCCACCTCATCCTGCCCTCCCTCCACCTCATCCTGAGGTGCCCGCACCAGCGGGCCTCGAAGGAGGGCTCCAGCCACCTCCGCGCGAATGGGAAGCCGCCGCATCGCCTGAGAGCGCCGGAAACCTCAGTCGAGCCGTTGCCCCAGCCGTCCGGCGAGATCCTGGATGAACTGGAACGCCGTGCGGCCCGAGCGCGAGCCGCGGGTGGTGGCCCATTCCAGGGCCTCGGCCCGTACCGTATCCGGGTCGGCCTTCAGCCCGTGGCGCTCCACATAGGCGCGGACCATGGCGAGGTATTCGTCCTGGCTGCATTTGTGGAAGCCGAGCCAGAGGCCGAAACGGTCGGAGAGGGAGACCTTCTCCTCCACCGCCTCGCCGGGATTGATCGCGGTGGAGCGCTCGTTCTCCACCATCTCGCGGGCGAGCAGGTGGCGCCGGTTGGAGGTGGCATAGAACAGCACGTTCTCCGGCCGTCCCTCGATGCCGCCGTCCAGCGCCGTCTTGAGCGACTTGTACGAGGTGTCGTCGCCGTCGAAGGACAGGTCGTCGCAGAACACGATCCAGCGGTGCGGGTCGCCGCGCAGGGTCGCCATCAGGTCGGGCAGGGCCTCGATGTCCTCGCGGTGGATCTCCACCAGCTTCATCGGCAGGGCGCCCTCGGGACGGTCCGCGTTGATCCGGGCATGGGCCGCCTTCACCAGGGAGGACTTGCCCATGCCGCGCGCGCCCCAGAGCAGGGCGTTGTTGGCGGGCAGGCCCTCGGCGAAGCGCGTGGTGTTGTCGACGAGGATGTCGCGGGCCCGGTCGATGCCGGTGAGGAGGTCGATCTCCACCCGGTTCACCTTCGGCACCGGGATCAGGCGGCGGTCGGCCCCCCACAGGAAGGCATCGGCGGAGGACAGGTCGAGGGCGGGCCGCGCGGCCGGGGCGGAGCGCTCCAGGGCGGCGGCGATCCGCTCCAGGACAGGCAGGATCGCCTCATACATCTCCCGATCGGCAGGGGGTGTCGCGGTCATGGCGTCTCAAAGCTCCTCGATACGCGGGTGAGCGCGTCCATAAGGGCATCGCGGCGCAAAAGCACGGGTGCGGCATCGGGCGCCCGCGATCCGCCCCGCCCGTCATGCAGACGCGCCGTTGCTTTCACCTAGTGCATGGCTATAGTCCGCGCGCTTTTAGACCCGTCCGCGCGCGCTCCTCACTCCGTGGAGCGTGACGCCGGAGCCGGCATTCTCAAGGAGTCCCTCGCTTGATCACCCCCGCCTTCGCGCAAGGGGCCGCCTCGGCCGCTGGCGGAGCGGACATCGCCTTGCAGGTGGTGCCGTTCGTCCTCATCTTCGTCATCATGTACTTCCTGATCCTCCGCCCGCAGCAGCGCCGCGTGAAGGAGCATCAGGCCCTCGTGAAGAACGTGCGGCGGGACGACACCATCGTCACCACCGGCGGTCTCGTCGGACGCGTCACCAAGGTGAGCGACGAGGCTTCCGAGATCGAGGTCGAGATCGCCCCCAACGTGCGGGTGAAGATCGTCCGGACCATGATCTCCGAGGTCCGTGTCAAGGGCGGGCCGGTCAAGGCCGCCTGAGACGAGGCTGCCTGAGACAAGGCCGCCTGAGACATCGGGCACCGCTTGAGGATGCCGGTGCAACAGCCGGCATCATAAGAAGAAACGGGACGGGCGGATGCTGCGCTTTTCGAGAACCAAGATCGTCGCGACTCTGGCCGTCATCCTGATCGGCCTGAGCCTCGCCGTGCCGAGCTTCTTCTCGGCCGAGCAGCGCAAGGGCTTCATGGCCTCCCTGCCGGGCTGGTTCCCGAGCTGGATCGTGCCCCAGCGCGCCATCGTGCTCGGCCTCGACCTGCAGGGCGGCTCGCAGATCCTGCTGGAGATCGACCAGGCCGACCTGATCCGCTCGCAGACCACGGCCCTGCGCGACGACGTCCGCCGCACCCTGCGCGAGGCGGGAGTCACCCCCGAAGGCGGCATCCAGGTGATCCCGCGCGGCGTCCAGATCCGCATCTCCGATCCGGCCAACCGGGCCAAGGCCCTGGCGAAGCTGCGCGAACTGTCCCAGCCGATCTCCAACGCCATGGTGGCCCAGGCCGGCGGCCAGACCCTCGACATCGCCGAGCGGCCCGACGGCTCGATCGGCCTCACCCTCACCGATGCCGGCCTCACCGACCGCACCCGCCGGGCCGTGACCCAGGCCATCGAGGTCATCCGCCGCCGCATCGATTTCGGCGGCACCAAGGAGCCCTCGATCCAGCAGCAGGGCGCCGACCGCGTCCTGGTGCAGGTGCCGGGCCTTCAGGACCCGCAGCTCCTTGAGGAGCAGCTCGGCAAGACCGCCAAGCTCGAATTCCGCATGCTGGCCGATTCGCCCTCCGGCGACGTCGACATGCTGCCTTCCAAGGACGAGGGCGGCGCCAAGGTCCCCGTCGAGCGCCGGGTCATGGCGGATGGCGGCGACCTCACCGACGCCCAGCCGGCCTTCGACCAGCAGAGCCACGAGCCGATGGTGAGCTTCAAGTTCAACCTGAAGGGCGCCCAGCGCTTCGGTCAGGCGACCTCGGAGAATGTCGGCCGCCGCATGGCGATCGTGCTCGACAACGAGGTGGTCTCGGCGCCGCGCATCAACACGCCGATCACCGGCGGCTCGGGCCAGATCACCGGCAACTTCACCGTCAAGCAGGCCAACGACCTGTCGATCCTGCTGCGCGCCGGCGCCCTGCCGGCCAAGCTCACCGTGGTCGAGCGCCGCGTCGTCGGCCCCGGCCTCGGCAACGATTCGATCGAGGCCGGCAAGAAGGCGACCCTCGTCGCCGGCCTCCTCGTCATCGTCTTCATGTTCGCCACCTACGGCGTGTTCGGCTTCTTCGCCAACATCGCGCTCCTCGTCCATGTGGGCCTGATCCTCGGCCTGATGTCGGTGCTGGAGGCGACCATGACCCTGCCGGGCATCGCCGGCATCGTGCTCACCATCGGCACGGCGGTGGATTCCAACGTGCTGATCTACGAGCGCGTGCGCGAGGAGGTGAGGGCGGGCCGCTCCATCGTCTCGGCGCTGCAGGCCGGCTTCGACAAGGCCTTCGCCACCATCATCGATTCGAACTCGACCATGGCCATCGCCGCCGTGATCCTGTTCTTCCTCGGCTCCGGTCCGGTGAAGGGCTTCGCCGTGGTGTTCATCCTCGGCATCCTCACCACCGTCATCACGGCGGTGACGCTCACCCGCATGATGATCGCGCTGTGGTACAACTACGCCCGACCCAAGGCTCTGCCCTTCTGAAACAAGGCTCTGCCGTTCTGATCCGAACCCCGTTTCCCTGACTCCAAGAAGAGGACGCTTCGCTTCTCACACGATCGGTTGGTCCACCACCCCGTCATCCCGGGGCCGCGCAGCGGAGCCCGGGATCCAGACGCACAGGTGGCGATCCAGCGTCACGCCGGCGGCGGTTCCGGATTCCGGGCTCGCCTGCGGCGCCCCGGAATGACGGGATGGCGGCGGCAACCCAGGCGATCGTTCGAGACCGGGTATCGTCCACGAAAGACCGAGACCGATCATGCGCCTGCTCCGCCTCTGGCCCGATGAGTCGCACGTCGACTTCATGCGCTTCCGGCGCCTCACCTTCCCGCTCTCGGCCCTGCTGTCGGTGGGGACGGTGATCCTGTTCCTGACGGTCGGCCTGAATTTCGGCATCGACTTCAAGGGCGGCACCCTGGTGGAACTCCAGGCCAAGTCCGGCACCGCCGATGTGGGCGCCGTGCGCCACACCGCCAACGGCTTCGGCTTCGGCGAGACCGAGGTGCAGGAACTCGGCGGCCAGGGCCAGATCCTGGTGCGCTTCCCGCTCCAGCCCGGCGAGCAGGGCCAGACCGCCGTGATGCAGAAGGCCCACGGCGCCTTCGACGCGGAGTACGAGTTCCGCCGCACCGAGACGGTGGGCCCGCGCGTCTCGGGCGAGCTCGTCCAGTCCGGCACGATCGGCGTGGTGCTCTCGGTCCTCGCGGTGCTGTTCTACCTCTGGTTCCGGTTCGAGCGGGAGCTGGCCCTCGGGGCCATCGTCGGCACCCTGCACGACATCGTGCTCACCATCGGCATCTTCGTGATCAGCCGGATCGAGTTCAACATGACCTCGATCGCCGCCATCCTCACCATCGTCGGCTATTCGCTGAACGAGACCGTGGTGGTGTTCGACCGGACCCGCGAATTGATGCGGCGCTACAAGACGATCCCCACGGTGGAGCTCCTCAACCTGTCGATCAACTCCACCATGTCGCGCACGGTGATGACGGCGACCTCCGCCTTCCTGTCGCTGCTCGCCCTGGTGCTGTTCGGCGGCGAGGCGATCCAGGGCTTCGCCGTGGTGATGCTCGCGGGCGTGGTGATCTGCACCTATTCGGCGATCTTCGTCTCGACCCCGGTGCTGATCTATCTCGGCCTGATGCTGTCGGGCGTGAAGGCGCAGGCCCGCCCCACCGGCGGGCGCGTGCCCCAGGCGGCGGAGTAACGATGGCGGACGGCAGCCTGCACGACGGCTACGTTCCGGGGCGCCACCTCATCGACGCCTACGGCAATGGCGGCTTCCGCTTCGCCGAGATGTCGCATCGCGGCTCGATCCTGGTGACGCCGAGCGGCATCAGGGCCTGGGACGTCACGCAGGCCAAGGACATCGACCGCAATGCCCTGCGCCCCGTCGTGGCCGAGGCGGGTGCGGTCGAACTCCTGCTCATCGGCACCGGCCTCGACATCGCGCCGTTTCCCGATACCCTGCGGCGCTGGCTCAAGGACAACGGCATCGGCCTCGACGTGATGCAGACGGGGGCCGCCGCGCGGACCTACAACATCCTGATGGCGGAGAACCGCAAGGTCGCCGCCGCACTGATCGCGGTCGCGTGACGAAGACCGAGACCAGCCCCGGGACGGCCGAACCCCTCGCCTTCGCCTTCGAGCATTGCGAGGCACTGGTCCGGGAGGGCGATCCGGACCGCTACTTCGCCACCCTGTTCGCGCCGGCGGCCTTCCGGCCCCACCTCTTCGCGCTCAGCGCCTTCAGCCTCACCATCGCCCGCGTGCGCGATGCCGCCACCAATCCGATGGCGGGCGAGATCCGGCTGCAATGGTGGCGCGACGCGCTCCAGGGCGAGGCGAGGGGGGACGTCAAGGCCAATCCCGTCGCCGCCGCCCTCGACGACGCCATCGTCACGCGCCGCCTCGGGCGCCAGCCCTTCGTCGACCTCATCGATGCCCGCGTGTTCGACCTCTACGACGATCCGATGCCGCGGGTGAACGATCTCGAAGGCTATTGCGGCGAGACCGCCTCGTCGCTCATCCGCCTCGGGGCTCTGACCCTCTGCGACGGTGCCGAGCCGGGGGGCGCCGCGGCCGCCGGCCATGCCGGTGTCGCCTACGGCGTCATCGGGCTCCTGCGCGCGCTGCCCTGGCATGCCCGCAACGGACAGGTCTACCTGCCGGCCGACATCCTCAAGCAGCACGGCGTCACCCGCGAGGACATCGTCACGGGGCGGGGCGGACCGGGTCTTCTCGGGGCCGCGGCCGACCTGCGGGCCCTGGCCCGGCGCCATCTCGACGCCTTCGAGAAGGCGCGGGCGACGATCGCGCCGGCCGCTCTGCCCGCCTTCCTGCCGACGGCCCTGGTGGAGCCCAGCCTCGCGATGATGGAGCGGCCGGGCTACGACCCGCTCAACACGGTCATCGCCCTGCCGCGCTGGCGGCGGCTGTGGCGGCTGTGGCGCGGATCGCGGAAAGCCTGACCTTCTGCCCACCCATTCACCTCATCCTGAGGTGTGGGTGGGAGGGCGTCCACCCCGGACTGCATTCCTGCCTGTCGGGAGGCCCCGGCCTCAGCGCGCCTTCTTGGTCAGCTTCTCGGCGATATCACCGGCGGAAAGGACGCTATGGGGAGCGGGTGCTACCTCCGCATGTTCCGAGCCTGCGACAGGCCATTCGGGTGTCCGGCCGCCGTTTCGGGCGCGTCTGCCGGTGAATCGGTCGAGGCGGCTTCCACCGGCGCCGAGCCCACCGAAGCAGGAACGCAACATCAACTGAATACAACATTCTCTGCGTTGAGCCGGCTCCACTGCTCTGCTAGCAACGATGTCAAGGGCCCGGCGGGAGATCGGGTCCACCGAGGAGCACGACGCCCGTGAATACGTGGAACCAGGTCTACGATCCGTTCGGGAGCCCCTGGCTCTCGACGCTGGCCGCATCGCTACCGGTCATCGCACTGCTCGGCATGATCGCCAGCGGCAAGGTCAAGGCGCATATCGCGGCCGTCCTGTCCCTGGTCCTCGCCTTCTGCGTCGCCGTCTTCCTGTTCGGGATGCCGGCGGACCTGGCCACCCGGGCGTCCCTCTACGGCGTGGCGCTCGGCCTGTTCCCCATCGGCTGGATCATCCTCAACGTCATCTTCCTCTACCGGCTGACGGTGGAGAAGGGATGGTTCGCCACGCTGCAGCAATCGGTGGCCGGCATCACCACCGACCGGCGGCTCCAGCTCCTCCTCGTCGCCTTCGCCTTCGGCGCGTTCTTCGAGGGCGCCGGCGGCTTCGGCACTCCGGTGGCGGTCACCGGCGCCATCCTGATCGGCCTCGGCTTCTCGCCGCTCGCCGCCTCGGGCCTGTCGCTCATCGCCAATACCGCGCCCGTGGCCTACGGCGCGCTCGGCGCCCCGATCCAGGGCCTCGCCTCGGTGACCGGCTACGACCCCTACATCCTCGGCGCCATGATCGGCCGCCAGCTGCCGTTCTTCTCGGTGCTGGTGCCGTTCTGGCTGATCTGGGTCTTCGCGGGCTTCCGCGGGATGCTGCAGATCTGGCCGGCGATCCTCGTCTGCGGCGGTTCCTTCGCGCTGGCCCAGTTCGGCATCTCGAACTACGTTAACCCGTGGATTGTCGATATCGGCGCCGCCCTCATCTCCATGGGCGCGCTGGTCATGTTCCTGCGGGTCTGGCGCCCGGCCGTGATCTGGACCTCGCCGGCCCTGCGCGGCAACGATCCGTCCCTCGGCTACGTCACCACCGTCGACGGCCCGAAGCCCGGCGCGGGCGCCGGTGCCGGTACGCGCACCGCCACCTCTTCAGAGATCATGCTGGCCTGGGTGCCGTGGATCATCCTCTCGGTGATCGTGGCGATCTGGGGCACAGGCTGGTTCAAGGCCATCGTCAACCCGATCTTCACCTGGAAGTACGAGGTGCCGGGCCTCCACAACGTCATCATGAAGGTGCCGCCGGTGGTGGCCAAGGCCCATCCGGAAGCCGCCGTCTTCGCCTTCACCTACATGTCCTATACCGGCACCGGCGTGCTGTTCGCCGCGATCATCTCCGGCCTGATCATGCGCTTCTCGCCGTGGCGGCTGGTGACGGCCTATCTCGAGACGATCTGGGTGCTGCGCTACTCGCTCATCACCATCTCGGCGATGCTGGCACTCGGTGTGCTCACCCGCTACGCGGGCGTGGACGCCACCCTGGGTCTGGCCTTCGCGGGCACCGGCATCCTCTACCCGTTCTTCGGCACCCTGCTCGGCTGGCTCGGCGTCGCCCTGACCGGTTCCGACACGGCCTCGAACGTGCTCTTCGGCGGGCTGCAGAAGATCACCTCGGAACAGCTCGGCCTGTCTGGCATCCTCATGGCCTCGGCGAACTCGTCGGGCGGCGTCATGGGCAAGATGATCGACGCCCAGTCGATCGTCGTCGCCTCCACCGCCACCGGCTATTTCGGCCAGGAGGGCAAGATCCTGCGCTTCGTGTTCTGGCACTCGATCGTGCTGGCCTGCCTCGTGGGCGGCCTCGTGATGCTGCAGGCCTATGTCTACCCGTTCACCGAGATGGTCATCCATCCGTAGGAACGGCCGACGGAACTGCCCGTTGGAACCCGTCCCGGCCGAGCCGGGGCGGGTTTCATTTTTGTCGCGTCCCCCGGCGAACGCCCGCTCCGTCGAAGACACGTCTTGCTCTCGACGCCGCGCGGCCCCACCTCGAAATCATGTTCTTTCGCACGCTCGCCTCGCGCTACTCCCTGTCGAACCTGCCCGCGCATGCGACGACCCGCCTGCGGCTCGCGCCGCTGGTCCAGGCGGATGCGGAGGCGCTCCAGGCGCTGACCGACGATCCGGCCATCACCGGCGTGGTGGATTTCCTGCCCGCCCCCTTCACCCTCGACCATGCCCGCCGCATGATCGGCCGAGATCCGGTCGGCAGGGGCAAGCCGGTGAAGGATTGCTTCCTCGGCGCCAAGGCCGAGGGGGTTCTCGTGGCGGTGGTCGGCCTCCACCTGCGCGGCGAGCACGGGGTCGAGCTCGGCTACTGGGTCGGCGGCGCCGCCCGCGGCCAGGGCTACGGCAGCGAGGCGGTGTCCGGCGCCGTCGCGATCCTGCGCAAGCGCTTCCCCCATCGCTTCATCGTCGCCGAGTGCCGGCCCGAGAACGCGGCCTCGCGGGGATTGCTGATCAAGCTCGGTTTTCGCGACACCGGCGACGAGGGCCACCGCCCGGGCCGGCGGATCTTTTCGCTGGACCCGGTCTGACCATCACATTTCAGGATCGGTGCTCAGGCGGGTCGGCTGAGCATGCATCTGATGGCCGCTTCCTGCCATTGATGGCTTCAATCGGGAGAAGCCGCTGATACAGGTATCCGATGACCGGGAGAAAGTTGCCGCTTTGTCGCGAGCATTGTCCTCGAACGGGATCGTAGCGGCTGGGGCTGGGACACTCCGTTAAAGGACGACAGTCAGGATTGCATGTGTTCGCCTGCTCGGCGAATGATAAGGCCTATGGCTGGCGATATGAAATTTCTCGGAAGTCGACTCCGTCGAACTTTCCGATAACAGGTGAGTTTACGAAATGGTGAAACCTTACGTCACAGCGGAGGGTGCGGTCATGCAAACCAGTCTATCTCAGTTGGTTGAAATGGCTAAGAGTGTTCAGATGAACACTGCTCAGCGAATTGAACAAAGAAAGAGTTTTGTATACGGAAATGTTAAAATAGAAAATGATAAAATCACGAAGGAAATGGTCGATCAGGCATCAAATAATTTCGATGGGCGGCGGTGAATGGAATTTATTGTTATATTATGGATTTAATGGATTTAAAGGCTGATCATAATCTGAGGGAAATCGAAAATGGCTTTAGGCAGTTTGATCTCTGCCTAGAGATGGTCGAATATTATCTCGACAAAGAGCGGCCATTCGCACTAAGGCCGGGAATCATACTTGAGTTTCAAAAAGAGGCAGTGGAGGGCATAGAAGCTGATGCAGGCAAGATTCGCTCTGGAAACGTCGGGATCAGTCACAGCAGCCATGCTCCTCCCGGACCTCATCTAGTTCAATCGGCCCTGACTGAATTGTGCGACTATATTAATGATAATTGGCACGAGAAGACCGCTTTTCATCTTTCTGCCTATGCGATGTGGCGTTTGAATTGGATACATCCGTTCTCCGATGGAAACGGGCGAACTGCAAGAACTCTGTCCTACGCTGTTCTCTGTATTAAGCTGGGCTACGTTTTGCCGGGATATCCAACGATTCCAGCTCAAATCGAGGAAGATAAATCCCACTATATCGAGGCCCTCGAAGCCGCCGATCAAGCGGATCGCCTAGGCCTGCTCGACGTGAGCCAAATGGAGCAAATGATTCGCAGCATGCTCGCTCGGCAATTGATAGGCGTTATCGAGGCTGCAGGGGGCGGCGCAGCCTCAATCTGAATTGGCTTGAAGACGTAGCTGTTCCTACTCCGCCGCGATCCGCGCCGGGGCGTTCCCCATCCAGGCCGCGAGGTCGGCCCGCCCCCGGTCGGTGAGCGCCTTCTTCTTCGCCACTGCCTTCTCCGGCCCCTTCAGGCGCTTGCCGCCTTCGCCCTTGGGGGAATGGTCGAGGGGCGGGAACAGGCCGAAATTGACGTTCATCGGCTGGAACGAGCGCGGGGTGCCGGCATCCTCGGCGGCGATGTGCCCCCCGGTGATGTGGCCGATGAGCGCCCCGAGCGCCGTGGTGGCGGGGAGCGGCTCCAGGCTCTCGCCGCGCGCCTCGGCCACCGCGAAGCGTCCAGCCATCAGGCCGATGGCGGCGCTCTCCACATAGCCCTCGCAGCCGGTGATCTGGCCTGCGAAGCGTAAGGAGGGCCTCGCCTTCAGCCGCAGGGTCGCGTCGAGGAGGCGGGGGCTGTCGAGATAGGTGTTGCGGTGCAGGCCGCCGAGGCGCGCGAACTCGGCGTTCTCCAGGCCGGGAATCGTGCGGAACACCCGGACCTGCTCGGAATAGGTCAGCTTCGTCTGGAAGCCGACCATGTTGTAGAGGGTGCCGAGCGCATTGTCCTGGCGCAGCTGGACGATGGCGCAGGCCTTCACCGTGGGGTCGTGCGGGTTGGTGAGGCCGACCGGCTTCATCGGGCCGTGGCGCAGGGTCTCGGGGCCGCGCTCGGCCATGATCTCGATGGGCAGGCAGCCGTCGAAATAGGGGGTCGTCGCCTCCCATTCCTTGAAGCCGATCTTGTCGCCCGCGATCAGCGCCTGGATGAAGCCGTCGTATTGCTCGCGGTCCATCGGGCAGTTGATGTAGTCGGCGCCCGTGCCCCCCGGCCCGACCTTGTCGTAGCGCGACTGGAACCAGGCCTTGTCCATGTCGATGGAATCGCGATGGACGATGGGCGCGATGGCGTCGAAGAAGGCCAGCGCCTCGGCCCCGGTGAGCTCGCGGATCGCCTGCGCCAGGGCGGGCGAGGTGAGGGGGCCGGTGGCGATGATGGCCCGGCCCCACTCCTCCGGCGGCAGGCCCTCGACCTCCTCGCGGGCGATGGTGACGAGGGGATGCGCCTCCAGGGCGGCGGTGACGGCGGCGGCGAAGCCGTCGCGGTCCACGGCCAGCGCCCCCCCGGCCGGCACCTGATGCGCGTCCGCCGCGCGCAGGATCAGCGACCCGAGCGTGCGCATCTCCTGGTGCAGCAGGCCGACGGCGTTGCCGTTGGCATCGTCCGAGCGGAACGAGTTCGAGCAGACGAGCTCGGCGAGATCCCGGCTCTTGTGCGCCTCGGTGCCGCGCACGGGGCGCATCTCGTGGATGACCACGGGATGCCCGCGCTCGGCGATCTGCCAGGCGGCCTCCGATCCGGCGAGGCCGCCGCCGACGATGTGGATGGGGGGATGTTCTGCGCGGTCCGTCATGGCCACGGGATAGACCCGCGACCCGCCCCGATCAATGCAGCTGCGGCGAGACCAGGAAGCGCTCGCGGTCGCTCGACGTCACGACGAGCTTGATCGGGCGCCCCTCGCGCTCGATGGTGAGCGGCACCCGCACCCCCGCCTCGCCCAGCGCCCAGACCTGGCGGAAGAACCCGGCGAGATCCTCCACCGGCTCGCCCGCCACCGCCGCGAGCACGTCGCCGACGCGCAGGTCCGCGCTCTCGGCGGGGCCATCATCGGCGAGGCCCATCACCACCACGACGCCGTCGCTGTCGCTGGCATAGAGGCCGAGCCAGGGCCGGGTCGGGCGGTCGGCCCGCCCGCGGGTGGTGAGGTCGTCGAGGATCGGCGGCAGGAGGTCGATCGGCACCACGAGGTTGATCGCCTTGGGGCCTTCCGCGCCGCCCTGCTGCAGCTGCAGCGAGCCGATGCCGAGGAGGTCGCCCGCCGGGCCGATCAGGGCCGTGCCGCCCCAATGCGGGTGAGAGGGCGCGGTGAACAGGGCCTCGTCGAGGACGTATTCCCAGTAGCCCGCGAATTCCTGGCGCGCGATCAGCTCGGCGGCGACGCAGCGGGTGCGGCCTCCGGCTCCGGCCATCACCGCCTTGTCGCCGATCTTCAGGCTGTCCGACCGGCCGATCGGCAGCGCGGGCAGCCGCAGGTCGCCCAGGGCCTGGACCAGGCCGAACCCGGTGACCGCGTCGAAACCGACCACGTGGCCGGGCACCGAGCGTCCGTCATGCGTCGTCATCCACACGCTGTCCGCCTCGGTGACCAGGTAGCCGATGGTGAGGACGAGGCCGTCGTCGCGGATCACCACGCCGTTGCCGGCCCGCTCCGTGCCCAGGGTCTCGGCGGTGAACGCCTCCGGCGGGATGCGGGTGGAGAGCGAGACCATCGCCGACAGGGCCCTGTCGAGGTCGTACGCGTAATCGCCGGCCTTGGGCTGCACGGCGGCGGGAATCTTCCAGTCTCCGTGCGACGTCATCGATCCCGTGTCCTTGTCCTGCGCCTCTGAGCCCCGTCCTCGAAGGTTCGGCGGCCTCTTCCTTCGGGAGATAGGTCGCCGGCTCGCCGTCGAACACCCACGCCGGCCTCCGCGCGGACCAGCCCCGAGATGCACGCCGATCCATCGCGCGCCGATCCACATCGATTGCGCGCGACGCAGTAGCCTGCGCGCAATCGCTCCACTAAGACTCGTTCGCAACGTTCCCGCCAGATCGAACGGTCGTATCATGTCGCGCAGAGAGGATGCCCCGAGCTGTGCGTGACCGAGCCTCGCGCGACGATGCGGCCCTGGCGCGCCTGATTTCGGCCGTGGCATCCGGCAACGAGCAGGCTCTCCGGGCGCTCTACGATCTCACCGCCCCGAAACTTTTCGGCATCGTGCTCCGTATCCAGCGGGATCGCGGCATGGCCGAGGACGTGCTTCAGGACGTCTACCTGCGAATCTGGCAGAGCGCCGGCTCGTTCTCCGCGGAGGCGGGCCGCCCGCTGCCATGGCTCTGTACCATCGCCCGCAACCGGGCGATCGACGGGGTCCGGCGCAAGGGAGAGGTTCAGGGGCCGGTGACCGAGGACGGGGAGGATTGGGTGGAGCGGCTGGCCGATCCCCATGACAGCGAGGGTGCGATCCTCGGGCGCGACGCCCTGCGCACCTGCCTGTCCCGCCTCGACACGACCCAGCGCGACTGCATCGTGCTCGCCTATTGCGAGGGCTTCTCGCGGGAGGAACTGGCCGAGCGGTTCGAGCGGCCGGTCAACACCATCAAGACCTGGCTGCATCGCGGCCTCGCGGCGTTGCGCGGCTGCCTGGAGGGCCCGGCATGACCGAGGACCCCGCCGAGCGCGACCTGCGCGCCGCAGAATACGTCATCGGCACGCTCGGCGCCGACGAGCGCGCGGCCATGGACCTGGAACTCGCCGTCGATCCCGCCTCCCGCGCCGCCGTGCGGGAGTGGGAGCGGCGCCTCGCGCCCCTGGCGGAGACCGTGCCCGAGGTCGAGCCCGATGCGGGGATCTGGCCGAGGATCCTGCGCGCGCTCCCCGCCGGCTCCTCCGCGGCTCCGGCCGCCAACGACAACCGCGTGGCAACGCTCTCGCGAAAGCTCGGCCTGTGGCGGGCCGCCGCCGCGGGGGCCGGCGCGCTGGCGGCCGGGCTCGCCCTGTTCATCGCCCTCGGGCCCCGCCCCGGCGGGGTCGGCGACACGCGCTACGTCGCCGTGGTCACCAGCGGCGGCGAGGCGCCGGCCATGATCGTCAGCATCGATACGGCGGCGGGCACGGCGCGGGTGCGTCCGGTCGGCGCCGAGGCCCCGGCGGGCCACAGCCTCGAACTCTGGTACGTCGGCGCGGACAAGACACCGAAATCCCTCGGCCTGATCGGCAAGGACGCGGCGCGCCTGCCACTGCCCGCCGGTTCCGAGGATGCGCGACGGGGCGAGGGCGTCTTCGCGGTCTCGGTGGAGCCGCCGAACGGCTCGGCCACCGGCCTGCCGACGGGACCCGTCGTCTATACGGGCAAGCTCATCCGCGATTGAGGACGGCCGACCGAACGCCGTCGGGCTCCGAGAGACACCGAGGCCCCATGCCACGCTTTGCCGCGAACCTGACGCTGCTCTTCACCGAGCACGCTTTCCTCGACCGGTTCGAGGCCGCGGCGCGCGCCGGGTTCGACGCGGTGGAGTTCCTGTTCCCCTACGCGCATCCGCCGGAGGCGATCGCCGTGCGCCTCGCCGCCAACGGGCTCGATCTCGTCCTGTTCAACATGCCGCCGGGGGATTGGGCGGCCGGCGAGCGGGGCCTCGCCGCCCTGCCCGGACGGTTCGACGCAATGGCCGCCGGCGTCGAGACGGCGCTCGCCCATGCGCGGGCGACCGGCTGCCCGCGCCTGCACCTGATGGCGGGCCTGGCCGACCGGCATGACGACCGCGCCAGGGAGGCCTATCGCCGCTCCCTGCGCCACGCCGCAGGGCGCCTCGCGGAGCACGGGCTCGACCTCCTGATCGAGCCGATCAACCGCCGCTCCATGCCCGGCTACTTCCTCGACGACGTCGATGCCGCCGCCGACTTCGTCACGGACCTGCGCGGGGAGGGGCTCTCCAACCTGAAGCTCCAGTTCGACCTCTTCCACTGCCAGATCCTGCACGGCGACGTGACCACGCGGCTCGCGCGCCTCCTGCCGCTGATCGGCCATGTCCAGACCGCGAGCGTACCGGCCCGCCACGAGCCCGGAACGGGCGAAGTGAACGACGCCTTCGTCTTCGCCGAACTCGACCGGCTCGGATATGCCGGGACGGTGGGCTGCGAGTACAACCCGCGCGGGCGGACCGAGGACGGGCTCGGGTGGCTCGACGCCCATTCGGGGCGAAGCGGGCTGGTTTAGGGGGCGGAATCTGGCTGGGGGTATCTGTGGTGTGGGTCTGTTCGCGAGCCACTTAAGTCGCAGGAGGCAGCTCAGATCTTACTGGAAAGCAATCGTTCACGGATTGGATCTTGATGTCACTGGCCGGTGATAGAGACTTGGTTAGCGAAGCATCGGTGCGCGGAACGGACAGCTTGCCGCCGTGGCGCCCCTGATGGAGCGCTTTAACCTTAGCTCAACATGGATTTATTCATCAGACCACGCCACGACTCCTCGCGTAGGGTGTCTTCAAATCGAATGGCAAGATGTACTTGTTCGTCTGTCCGACGCGTGAGCGCGGAACAATCTCGCCCGGTTCTACCCCCATTAGGACTTGCCCGAGATCGTTTCGAACACCAGAAGAATTTAGGAAATAAGAGTGACTCACTGCATCACCCTCTGACGCGATCAGATCAGTACAGTCAACCCAGTAAACATTTTTTGCCAGAACATCCGGTCCGAAAGCCCCCAAGCGAGCAATATGATGGATGAAGTTGTAACTAAAAAATAACGCTCCGTCGGATGCGTTCGTATAGATGGTTACAGTGTCGGAAATTTTTGGCAAGTGCTCCAGAACTGTCTTTTCGCTCAGCGCCGTGTATCGTTCATCTGCTGCGCACAGCACAACGTATCTTAACAATTTAACGTCTAAGAGATCATTTTTTGCATGAGATATACTTTGAACTGCATGAGTCAAAACCTGCGCGCCCATCGAATGCGCGATCAAATCGACCTGCGGACGATTGGCGGACGCTCTATTGAGCAGCATAAGCAACCGACCAAGGAATGGCGCTAGATCAACCCCTGCACCTGGGGCATTCGCCTGATCGTGCCAGTACCCGAATATTTTGTCCTCTGTAGGCCAAGAGAAACACAATATATCTGCCGTTCCGTGCTCATGGGCGAGCTGTGCTGCCGATCTAACAGAAGCCAAGAAAGTATTTCGGTATCCATGTATGAAGAATATTTTGCGGGAAGCGGCGATTCTTGTTGTGCTGTCGTCCGATCGGGCATCTAGAAAATCGTCTACGATCCTGGTCGCCGCATCACCAGTTTCAATAGAGTTGTTCAGCTGAGATAAATTTGCAGAGCGATCAGCAAAACCTTTCGGCTTCAGCGTGCTCGGAATATGCATCCAACCCGCAGCTGTTTGGACAACATCGATCGTTCCACTGACAATCCTGGCCGACCCCTCGCCGGGAAAATCCGAACCGAACAGAGCATCGTCGCCTTTCGCCAACTGATTGCGGTCGGTGATGAAGGAAACGGTCACTCTAGGCTGATTTGTCGCCTGAGACTCGTCCGAAGTGGCGGTGAGGGCCGTAGGAACGTTCGATGACGCCAGTGCGCCGGCTCCAAGCGTGACAGCTCGACAGGTCATCATTGTAGCCTCTCCGATATAGTATGAGCATACGACTTGCGTTTTGACAGTCGAACAACAATTCATAAAAATTCAAATCAAATAATAACGAAATAATTACAAATAAATAAGACTGTCACTATCGCACCAAGGATTTCATTTAGATTATGTAGCCTTCAACTCGCGCATCCCGACGATCACCGCGATATCTCGGCCGCTCGGAAGCAAGCCGTCGCAAACCCATCCACGAGCGACACTCACAGTAGATCCCGGGCGTTTGCCTTTCCTCACCCGTGCATGGTCGCGCCGGAAGGCGGCTGTGTCCGGGACGATTCGATGCCGGGCACCTGTCCATGGCGTCGGGCGCGGCCCGGTCTCCTGTCCGAAGCCGGACCATCTTCAGGCACGGTAAAACATGCCAGCTCGGATATGCCGGGACGGTGGGCTGCGAGTACAATCCGCGCGGCCGGACCGAGGACGGGCTCGGCTGGATGGGCTCGATTTAGTGCTTGCGGAGAACCTCGCCGCAGTATGCCACGGCGGATCACGATGGTCAGGGGCCTCGGACGAGAGCGTAGAGCCGGCGTGCTCCTTCCGCGCGCCCGGTTCCCCAAAGCCCGTTTCCGATCTGAAACGCCGAACAGATGAGGGCATGTCCCTGCACATAGTGGTCGGGTTCCAGAAATATAGATGCAAGAATATTTATGGTATTATCATTTATAAAATGTACGACCAGCAGCTTACAGCTACTTCGCTCTATGCCCGTCGATCGACGGGATACGATGAAGCTTGTTTATAATCTACCATCTCCGTTGCTGCTTATTTAAGGCCGCCGGATATGCGTGCGATGGAAAATCTGAGGCTCAAATATCAGTGATGACTTTTGGTCGAGGCATCTCGAGCCGATGCTTGCGACCACCCGTGATCGCCCTCGTTCCGGACGCAGGCCTCTCACCGGCGCGCGGATCGGGAGCATTCCCGCCGGGCCCGGTCCCGAGCCCCTTTGCGGAAGGACGGCGGCTTTGACACCACTGCGCTGGACTTTCTTCAGCCTCCATCAATCACGTCTCGTGCTAGTCTTCCATGGACCAAAAGATAGTCCGTGATCTGTATTGTTCATGACAGTGCATCATGCTTGAAGGCAGGCGCGGTCGGAGACAACGACTGCTCATCCCATCCCCATCAGGACAGATCCCCCCATGGCCGACCTCTTCCGACCCGTGGCCGTCACCGGGAATCCCGTGGTGGACAGCCTGCTCCTCGGCGGCGCCTGGAACGCCACGACCCTGACCTACGCGTTCAAGGCGCAGGACATCGACGCGAACGGGATCGACGATTTCGACGAGGGCGACTGGAAGGAATTCTACAAGGAGATCTACGACACCGTCAGCGGCTTCGCGAACCTCGATTTCGTCGAAGGCGAGGTGGCTCGGGCCCAGTTGATCCAGCGACTCGATGCCGGCGGCGGCGGCGAATCCGGGACACCCGCTCCCGGCGTCGAATGGCTGGAAACGGCGGTCGGCATCAATCCGGAAAGTGTGGCGGGCTCCGCGGCCGCGGTCCGTCTCGGTACCTTTTCCGAGACCTGGCTCCACGAGATCGGCCACAGCCTCGGCCTCAACCATCCGCATGACGGCGACGTCGGCAAGCTTCCGGGCGTCGTCGGACCGGGCGATTTCGGCACCGGCAACCTCAATTCCCAGATCTACACGGTGATGGGCTATACCTTCGCGTTCTGGGGCGAGGACAACCCGTTCACGCCCCAGCATGACGAGAACACGGCACTGAACGCCCAGCCGGGCTCCTTCGGCGCCATCGACATCGCCACCCTGCAGCACCTCTACGGCGCCCGCGCCCACAAGACCGGCAACGACGTCTACCGCTTCAGCGACGATGTCGATGCCAATCGCGGCTACACCACGATCTGGGACACCGGCGGCGTCGACACCATCACCTATGGCGGATCGAGCGCGGCCAAGATCGACCTGCGCGCGGCGACCCTGAAGGCCGAGATCGGGGGAGGGGGCTGGCTCTCAACCTCTGAGACGCTGACCGGCGGCTTCACGATCGCGAACGGCGTCTCCATCGAGAACGCGAAAGGCGGGTCCGGTGACGATTTTCTCATCGGCAACGGTGGCGCCAACCGGCTCGAGGGAGGGCGCGGCGCCGATGTCATGAGCGGCGGCCTCGGCAACGACATCTACGTCACCGACGGCCGCGACACGATCGAGGAAGGGGCGGGCGGCGGCACGGACAAAGTGCTGAGCAGCGCGAGCCACAGCCTCGGCGCCCAAATCGAGCATCTCCGGCTTCTCGGCAACGCGGCCCTCGACGGCACCGGCAACGCCCTGGCCAACGTGATCACCGGCAATGGCGGCGCTAACATTCTCTCCGGAGAGGGCGGGAAGGACGTCCTGATCGGCGGCGGCGGCGCGGACACCTTCCTGTTCCGCACGAGTCCCGGCACCGGCAACGTCGATCACATCCGCGATTTCTCCCTCGCCGACGACGTCATCGCGCTCTCTGCCAACGTCTTCTCCGCCCTCACGGTCGGCTCGCTGGCCGCATCCGCCTTCAAACTTGTCTCGGCGGGACCGCTCGATGCCGATGACCGGGTCCTCTACGACCGCGACACCGGCATGGTCTCCTACGATGTCGATGGTAGCGGAGCCGGCAAGGCCGTCACGCTCGCGGTGATCGACACGAAAGTGGCGCTGAGCGTCGCAGATTTCCTGGTGGTGTAGAGCGGGTCATGCAAGTTCGGGCAAGGTCATGACGAGTGACCGGCACGGCGCCGAAATCCCGACGCGTCGATCTTCGGCGAAGACGACTGAATCCGGACGCATGAAGACGCCGAAATCCCGCTCTCGACAGTCTCCGGCCGTCCCGTCGACTGTCGACCGACGGGGCATCGGCACTCTGCATTGTAACGGGATCTGAAACTTTCCGGCTCTCTCGATCGTACCGTTCCGAAATCGGGGAATGCCCTCTGCGATTTCGGAGGCACGAATGCGATCGATCGTCGGATTGTTTGCGGTTGCGACTCTCGTTTCCTCGCCCTGCTGCGCCGAGCCGGCGCAGGACCGGCCCTCCGTCGCGGCTCCACCGAGCGTCGCGCCGTCCTCGACCGTCACGGCTCAGCAGCGCCGGGCCGTCAGCGACGAGCGGGCGGCCGAGATCAGGGCGGTCATCGCCGAGGCGCGAAAGCGCCAGGATGGGATCGACCACCAGAACACGAATCTCTGGCTGCGCTGGACCTATGCGGTCTGTCTCGGCTGCGGCCCGATGCCGAGGGCGTTCCGGCCCGTCCGGACGAACCCGCTCCGTGTCCTCGTCGGGATTCCGGCAGCCATGGACGACGCGCGCGATCGGCGGCGAAGTCGCCGGGTCTGAACACGATCGGGCTTCGCGATCCTGTACCGAAACCCTCCGCGATCCGGCACCGAAGCGCTCCGCAATCCGGTACCGAAGCGCCCCTCAATCCAGCAATTTATCGAGGGTGATCGGGATCTGCCGCACCCGGATTCCGGTGGCATGCCAGACGGCGTTGGCGATGGCGCCGGCGGTGCCGACGATGCCGAGTTCGCCCACGCCCTTGATTCCGAGGGCGTTCACGTGCGGGTCGTGCTCCTCCACGAGGATCGCCTCGGCGCTGGGAATGTCAGCATTCACAGGCACATGGTAGTCGGCGAGGCTGGCGTTCATGATCCGGCCGGAGCGCCGGTCCATCACCGCATGTTCATGCAGGGCGAGGGAGACGCCCCAGATCATGCCGCCGTAATACTGGCTGCGCACCAGCCGCGGGTTGACCACCCGCCCCGCGGCGAAGGCACCGACCAGCCGCGTGACGCGGATCTGACCGAGATCCGGATCGACCTTCACCTCCGCATAAACCGCCCCATGTGCATGCATTGCATAGGTTTTTTGCGCTGCCGGGTCGCCCGCGCCCTGGCCCTTGGCCTCCACCGAGGACCGCCCGGCGCGTGCCAGAATCTCGGAAAAACTCTCCGAGCGGGACGGGTCGTCCTGACGGGCGAGACGCCCGTCGGCCGCGGTGAATCCGGCATTTCCGGCCCCGTACAGGGGCGAGTCGGGATCGTTGGTGGCGAGGTCGGCGAGCTGCGCGACCGCCGCCTTCGCGGCGTTGTAGACCGCCATGCCGGATGTCGCCGTGCCGGTGGAGCCACCGGCGAGGCCGCCATTGGGGAGGTTCGATTCGCCGATGCGCAGGTCGATCCGCTCCATCGGCAGTCCGGTCCCGTCCGCCGCGATCTGGGCGAGCACCGTCCAGGCGCCCTGGCCCATATCGTGGGCCGCGGTCTCGATCAGCGCGGTGCCGTCGTCTCTAATCGTCGCCCGCGCCTCGCCCTGGAACATGCCGGCCGGGTAGGTCGCGGTGCCGACGCCCCAGCCGACGAGGAGCCCGTCCCCGTCGCGCATCTGCCGCGGCGCCAGCGGGCGCCGGCTCCAGCCGAACCGCTCCGCCCCTTGCGCGTAGCATTCGCGCAAGGCCTTGGAGGAAAAGGGTTTCCCGGTGATCGGCTCGACCTCGGCGTAGTTCTTCAGGCGCAGGTCCAGCGGGTCGATGCCGAGCTCGTGGGCGAGTTCGTCGAGGGCACTCTCCACCGCCACGCTGCCCGAGGCCTCGCCGGGCGCACGCATGAAGATCGGCGTGCCGATGTCGCCGCGCACACCCTCATGCGTCGTCGCGATGGCCGGGGAGGCGTAGAGGTGGCGGGAGATGATTCCCGACGGCTCGAAGAAGTCGTCGTAGGAGCTGGTCTGCGTCAGCGTATGGTGATGATAGGCGGTGAGCGAACCATCGCGCCTGGCACCCAACGTCATGGTCTGGCGGGTCTCGGCACGGTGGCCGACCGGGCCGAACATCTGCTCGCGCCGGGTCACGAGTTTCACCGGCCTGCCCACGAGCTTGGCCGCCATGATCCCGAGGATCTGCGGCGAGGACAGGAAGCCCTTCGAGCCGAAGCCACCGCCGAGATAGTGGCTGACGATGTGAATGTTCTCCGGCGGGATGCCGAAAAGGCCCGCGAGCCGACCCTTGGCGACCCAGAGCGCCTGGGTCGGCGTGTAGAGGGTCAGCCGGTCGCCGTCCCATTTGGCCACGGTGGAATGCGGCTCCAGGGCGTTGTGGTATTGCGCCGCCGTGTCGTAGGTGGCGGTGATGCGGGCCTCGGCCGCGTCCATCCCCGCCGCGACGTCGCCGATCCCTTCCGACGTCGCGGAGCCGGCGCCAATCGTGCCCGGCACGAAGGGCTTGCCGGAATCGAGCCCCACATGCGGGGTCTCGGGGGCGTAGCGCGGGGAGAGCAGGGCGGCGCCCTCGGTGGCGGCCTCCAGCGTCGTCGCGATCACCACCGCGATCGGCTGATTGGCGTAGCGAACCTCGTCGTTCTGCAGCAGGTTCAGTCGGAAGGCGAAGGGGTTGTCCTTCTCGTCCGGGGATTTTGCGAGCTTCGGCGCATTCTCCGGGATCATCACGGCCTCGACGCCGGGATGGGCCCTGGCCGCCGCGACATCGAGATGCGTGATCCGGCCTTTGGCGATGGTGCTCACCGCCATGACGGCGTGCAGCATCCCGTCCGGCCTGAAGTCGGCGGTGTAGCGGGCGGCACCCGTCACCTTGGCCTCGCCGTCCCTGCGGGTCGCGGGCTGGCCGATGGAAGCGCCGTGGCGCACGCGCTCAGGCGTCATGGTTCGCTCCCGAGAAAGGGCTGGCGGGCAAGGCGGGCAGGCGACCCGGCGTGCCGGACAAAGCAAGGGACAGGGCGCGCCGGACGACACGCCGCGCGAGTTCGATCTTGGCTGCGTTGTCGCCGGAAGGCTTCGCCTCTTCGAGCGCCTTGGCGGCAGCTTCGGCGAACAGATCAGGGCTTGGCTCCCGGCCGGCCAGATGGTTTTCCGCCTCGCGCGCCCGCCAGGGCTTCAACGCGACGCCACCGAGCGCGATCCGCGCCTCCACGATGCGTCCCGCCTCGATCCGCAAGGCGGCGGCGGCCGAGACCAGGGCGAAGGCGTAGGAGGTCCGCTCGCGTACCTTGAGATAGCGCGAATGGCCCGCGAAGGCGGTCGCCTCGGGAGGCAGCCTAACGGCGACGACCAGTTCTCCCGGCGCGAGCTCGGTCTCTCGCTCGGGATGCTCGCCCGGCAGAGTGTGAAAATTCTCCAGCGGGACCTCGCGGGCGCCGTTCGGGCCCTCGATCTCGACCACGGCGTCGAGGGCGGCCAGCGGCACGCAGAAATCGGACGGATGGGTAGCGATGCAATGCTCGCTCCAGCCGAGGATCGCATGCGTCCGCGTTTCCCCTCCGATCGCCTCGCAGCCGGCCCCCGGCTCGCGCTTGTTGCAGGCGCTGGCGGGGTCGTAAAAATACTGGCAGCGCGTGCGTTGGAGGACGTTGCCCGCGGTTGTCGCCGCGTTGCGGAGCTGTGCCGACGCGCCCGAGAGCAAGGCCTCGGCCACGGCCGGATAGGATCCGGCGAAGGCAGGATCATGGGCGAGCGCGCTGTTGCGCACGAGGGCGCCGATCCGGGATGCGCCATCTGGCAGTCGCTCGATCGCGCCGAGGCCCGGCAGGCGCGTGATGTCGACGATCCGCTCAGGGCGGGATAGCCCACCCTTCATCAGGTCGAGGAGATTGGTGCCGGACGCGAGATAGGCAGTGCCGGGCCTAAAGCCGGCGACCGCCTCGGCCACCGACGAGGCGCGCACATAATCGAACCGGTTCACGCCGCATCCTCCTGAACGTAGCCGCCGGGCAGCACGTCGGGGCCGGTCATGACCCCGTGGGCCGCCAGAACCGCCTCGGTGATGCCGGCATAGGCGCCGCAGCGGCAGAGGTTGCCGCTCATGCCCTCGCGGACACGTTCGGGATCGTCTCCCGCATGGCCCTCCTGGATCAGGCCGACCGCACTCATGATCTGACCCGGCGTGCAGAATCCGCACTGGAACCCGTCATGGGCGAGAAAGGCCGCCTGGACCGGATGCAGCCCGTCGGGGCCGGCCAGCATTCCCGCCAGGCCCTCGATCGTGGTGATCGAGCAGCCGTCATGGCTCGCCGCCAAGGCGAGGCAGGAATTCACACGCATGCCGTCGACGAGGATGGTGCAGGCGCCGCACTGCCCCCGGTCGCAGCCCTTCTTCGAGCCGGTGAGGTCGAGTCGCTCGCGCAGCAGATCCAAAAGCGTCACTCGCGCATCCTCGAGGACGAGGCTGTGGAGCGCGCCGTTCACAGTCAGGGTGAGGGGAATGCTCATGGCCGAGTCGCCTCCTGCCGGTTTCGCGGAGTCAGTCTGGAGACATTCCAGATAGCTCCGCGATCGACCGAGACCAGGGGGCATACGGCCAAGGACTCGGATTGCGCGTCTCCGCGCCGGGCAAAGTCTTCGATCCAGGGCAATCCGCCGCCTCGGACGAAGGGGCGCCGTCTCACTTCTTCGCAGGCTCCGTCCGCTTCAGGATCGCCTGCATCTGCCCGATCTCCGATTCCTGCGCCTTGAGGATGCCCTCGGCGAGCGTGCGGACCTCCGGGTCCTTCGAGTACTGGAGCGCGATCTTCGCCATCTCGATGGCGCCCTTGTGATGCGGGATCATGCCGGCGGCGAAGTCGCGGTCGACATCGCCGGAATAGCGGATTTCCATGTCGCCATGCATGCGCATGCTCGCTTCCTTGAAGGCACGCGTCGCCGGAGTATCGGCGGTCCTGCCCTTCGCCGGCGCCTTCGCGCCGTGGTCGACATCGTGGGTGGTCCCGTCCGCATGACTGTGCTCGGCGGCCAGGCCTGGGCCGGGGAGAGCGACCGCGAGGGCGAGGATCGCGGCGAGGGCTGTCGGCTTCATCGGGTGTTTCCTTGTTCAGAACGTTGCGGGAGCGGAAGAGGTGGCCGCGTTCGCGGAGGAGGCGGCCTCGTTGCCCGAGGCGTCCTGCAATCGCGCGAAAGCGGGGCCGCCGAAGCGCAGCATCAGGACCGGCGTCAGCACGGCGTCGAGGAGCGTCGCGCTGATCAGGCCGCCGAAGATCGTCACCGCGACGGGATGTAGGATCTCCTTGCCCGGTGCGGTCCCGTCGACCAGCAGCGGCACCAGGGCGATGCCGGCGGCGAGCGCCGTCATCAGCACCGGCACGAGGCGCTCGTTGCTCGCCCGCAGGACGAGAGCGGGGCCGAAAGGCAGGTTCTCGTTGAGGCCGAGATTCAGCACGTGGCTGATCTTCAGGATACCGTTGCGGGCGACGATGCCGGTGAGCGTCACGAAGCCGATCATCGAGGCCACCGAGAGCGGCAGGCCGGCGATGGTGAGGGCGACCACGCTGCCGATGAGAGCGAGCGGCACGTTGCCCATGACGATGAGGGCCAGAACGCCCGAGCGGTAGCGGCTCGCCAGCAGCGCGAAGACCAGGGCGAAGGAGACGAGGCCCAGGAGCCCGATCCGGCGGGTCGCTTCCCCTTGCGCCTCGAACGCGCCTTCGAGCCGTGCGCTGATTCCCTCCGGCAGTCTGGTCCGGGCCAAGGCATCCGCGATGGCGGCGGCCACCTTCGAGCCGTCCGAGCCCGGCACGGTGTTGGCCTGGACCACGATGCGCCGGCGGCCGTTCTCGCGCAGGATCTGGTTGGGACCGTCGCGCTCGGCGATGTCGGCCAGCGCATGGGCCGGCACCCAGCCGGACGGCGTCTCGATGAGGAGTTTGCGCAGGGCTTCCATGGAGCGGCCGCTCTCGGGCAGGCGCAGCACCACGTCGAAGCGGCGCAGGCCATCGACGAGGGTCGAGACCACGCGACCGTTGGCGAGCTGGCCCACCGTCTCCACCACCGTTGCGGGGGAGACGCCGTAGAGAGCGGCCTTGGCCGGGTCGACCTGCACCTCGATCTGGGGAACGCGCACCTGTCGCTCGACCTGGAGGTCGGCGACTCCCGGAATGCCGGACAGTGTCGCGCGCAGGGATTCGGCGGTGCGACGAAGCGCATCGAGATCCTCGCCGAACAGCTTTAGGGCGATTTCGGCCCTGACGCCGGAGAGCATGTGGTCGAGCCTGTGAGAGATCGGCTGGCCCACATTCACCGTGACCGGAAGGATCGTGAGCCGATCCCTGATGTCGGCGACGATGGCCGAGCGTTCGCGCCCGCCGGGTTTCAGGCGGATTTCCAAGTCGGTGGAGTGGACGCCCTCGGCATGCTCGTCGAGTTCGGCGCGCCCGGTGCGGCGTCCGACCTTGTCCACCTCGGGGATGTCCAGGAGCAAGCGCTCGGCGATGGCGCCGACACGGGCGGATTCGGCGAGCGAGATGCCGGGAGTGAAGGTCGTGGTGACCGTGAACGAGCCCTCGTTGAAGGTCGGCAGGAAAGCACGTGGCAAGCGTCCAGCGCCATAGCCGGCGGCGGCCACGGCGAGGATCGCGCAGGTGATGGCGAGGCGCTGATGGGCGAAGGCCGTCTCGACGAGTCGCCCGTTGGCGCGCTTGAGGCCGCGGATCAGCCGGCTCTCGGGATGGTCGAGGCTCTTGAGGCCGGGGAGAAGCCACGAGGAGAGGGCAGGTGTCAGGGACAGCGAGACCACGAGGCTCGACAGGATGGCGATGATGTACGCCTGTCCCAACGGCGCGAACAGCCGGCCCTCGATCCCCGACAGGGCGAAGAGCGGCACGAAGACGAGGCAGATGATGATCGTGGCGTAGACGATGCCGGAGCGCACCTCGTTCGAGGCGTCGACGATCACGGCGAAGGACGTGCGGGGCGAGCCCTCCGCGCGGTTGTCGCGCAGGCGCCTCAGGATGTTCTCCACGTCGACCACGGCATCGTCCACCAACTCGCCGATGGCAATGGCGAGGCCGCCGAGCGTCATCGTGTTGATGGAGAGGCCCAGCAGGGAGAATACCGTTGCGGTGGCGAGGATGGAGACGGGGATCGCAGCGAGCGAGATCAGCGTGGTCCGCACGTTCATCAGGAAGGCGAACAGCACCACGGCCACCACGGCCACGGCCTCGATCAGCACCGTGACGACGTTGCGAAGCGATGTCTCGATGAAGTCCGCCTGCCGGAACAGGACGCTGTCGGCGACGATCCCGTGAGGCAGGGAAGGCCCGATCTCCTTGAGCGCCGCCTCGACCTCCCGGGTCAGGCGCACGGTGTCGATGCCCGGCTGCTTCTCGATGGAGACGACTACGGCGGGCTGGCCCATGAAGCCGCCGTCGCCGCGTTTCGGCCTTGCCCCGAAGGCGATGTCGGCGACCTGCCGCAGGTAGACCGGACCACCCGGAGTCGTGACGACGAGGTTGCGCAGGTCGTCGAGATCGGTGGTGCGGCCGAGCGCCCGGATCAGGACCTCGCGCCCGCCGGTCTCGGAATAGCCGCCGCCGGCATTGCCGCCGTAATTCTGGAGGGCGCGGGCGAGGGCCTCGTCGGTGACGCCGAGCGCCCGCATGGCGGCGGGATTGGGCGCGACCCGGAACTGGCGGACCTCGCCGCCAATGGGGATCACCTGCGCCACGCCGGGGATCGAGAGCAGGCGAGGGCGCAGGGTGAAATCGGCGGTCTCGCGCACCTGCATTGGGGTCGCGGTCTTCGACGTGACGGCGACCAGCAGGATGCCGCCCATGATCGAGGAGACCGGTCCCATCTGCGGGATCACGTTGGGCGGCAGCTCCGAGCGTGCCAGCGCCAGCCTCTCGTTGACGAACTGCCGGTCGCGGAACAGGTCGGTGTCCCACTCGAACTCCACCGTGACGATGGACAGGCCGATGCCCGAGACCGAGCGCACCCGGCTCACGCCGGGCAGACCGTTCATGCGGGTCTCGATCGGGTAGGTCACCCGCTGCTCCACCTCGGTGGGGGCGAACCCCTCGGCCTCGGTCAGGATCGTGACGGTGGGCCGGTTGAGATCGGGGAGCACGTCGACGGGCAGGTGCGCGAGGGACAGCGCGCCGGTGAGCACCAGCGCGAAGGCGAGGGCCAGGACGAGCAGACGGTTGCGCAGGGATTGCGCGACGATGAGGCCGAACATGGGTCTGCCTCCTCAGCGGATCTGGTCGAGAAGCTCGGCGCCCTGGACGACCACGCGCCGTCCCGGCTCCAGTCCGCCGGCGATGAGCGTCCGTTCGGCATCGAGGGGATCCGTGCGGACCTGCCGCGCCACGAAACGCTCGGCCCCCACATGCTCGTAGACGACGCTGCCGCCCTCGGCCCGGAGGATGCCGGAGCGCGGCACCGCCAGTCCGGTCCGCTCCCCCGTCAGCGGGGCGTGGACGGTGACGAACTGCCCGAGCCGCAGGCCGGCCGGATCGCTCGCCACCGCGAACTGCACCGGCACGGCCTGGTTGCGGTCGGCGAGACCGGCGCCGCGATAGGTCAGCGCCATGCTGCGTCCGTCGCCGAGCCGGGCCGTGGCTGCGCCCTCGGGCGCCAGCGCCTCGAAGCTCAGAGCCTCGACCCAGAGTTTCGCCGGATCGACGATGCGGAAGACGACGGTACCGGGGGCGGCCATGGCGCCAGCCGTTGCTGTGGCCTCGGCGATGACGCCGTCCACCGGCGCGACCAGTGCCTCGGGCGAGCCGCGGACCGCATCGAGGGCGGCGCGGCGGTCCTTCAGGCCGTCGCGCTCGGAACGGGCATCGTCGAGCTGGGTCTGCGCGACGGCGCCCGTCCCGGCAAGCCGCTCGAACCGGATCACGCGCCGGTCGAGGATCGCGATCTGCTGGTCGAGCTCGCCCTGGCGCTGGCGCATGTCGGAGACGTCCACCGCCTGGACCGGCGGGGTGACGGTGGCAAGCACCTCGCCGCGCTTCACACGGGTTCCGAGGCGGGGGAAACCGTTTTCCGGAGGTGCCAGACGGCCGCCGACCGAGGATTGCACTACGCCGCTGGCATTGGGATCGGCGATGACCCGGCCGGGCAGGGCCACGGTACGGGCCACGCTCTCCGTCGCCGTCATGGCGGTGCGCAGGACGAGGAGCCGCTGGAGCGATTTCGGCACGAAGATCGACCCATCCGCCAGGCGCTTGGCCCTGTCGGCACCGCCCGAGAGCGGGGTCGCCATCATTCCGCCCTCGGCCGGCGCGGAATCGTGGCCTTCATGGGCGAGAGCGGCGCTGCCCAGCACGATCGTCGCCGTGACCGCCAGGACGACGACGATGGGGATCGTGCGCCGACGCCGGAACAGGACGACGGCGCCGAGGCCGAGAAGGAAGCCTCCGGCGGCGGTGACGGAAGGCGGCTGGTGCCCCAGGCGCTCGACCAGCGAGACGGTGGCCGGTGTCTCGGACGTCGCCGCCACGCCTTTGGCGGGCGGGAGGTCGAGATCGAGGGAGAGGATGTCGGTGCTGCCCTCCGCCGTCACCGCGACGATGAGGTCGTGATGCTCCGCCTCCTCGAGCCAGGGCGCCGGGAGCCGGTAGGTGCCGTCGGCCTGGATCTCGGCCTTCCTGCGCCCGTCCGGCGTCGAGAGGGCGAGGGTGGCCTCGGTGACCGGGGCGTTGGTCTCGAACGCGTCGAGATGGAAGACGAGGTCGTGGCCTTGCACGGTGGCGACGAGTTCGTAGCGTTCCGACTTCGCTTCCGCTCTCGGTGCCGCCGCGGTGACCGGCAGGAGCGGGGCCTCGTCGCCGTGGGAATGCCCCTCATGGGAAAGAGCCGCGCTGGACAGGCCCGCCCAGGCAACGGCGCACGCTGCGACGAGGCGCAGGGCGACCGGGAAAACGATGGACATGATGTGAGAAACCTCAACGCCGCTGAAGCAGGGAAGGCGGTTCACACGACGCCGGCAGGCAGCCGGGCGTGGAACGCCGTCGTCACGTCAGGCGAAGGGTCTCGGTGGTTCGGAAGGTGAATCCGGGGCAACGTCCGTCCGGGCGGAGATGGGCCCCGCCGGAACCGGATCGGTCAAGCCGCGAGCGGTGGCGGCATCCCCCTCGGTCGGTGCCAAGCCAATGGCGCAGCAACAGGCGGCTCCGCAGGAAGCAGTGCAGCAGGGGCCGGAACAGCCGGAATGATGCTCGGCGCGCAAGACGAACATAGTCATGCGCATGCCGGATCTGGCGATGTCCGCGCCGCGGACCGCCTTCGCGTCGAGGGAGATCGAAGCCTGGACCCCTACGACGTGAGCGCCGCCATCATGTCGATGGCCCGAATGGGCGCTCGCGGGCGACGACATGCAGAAGCCGGCGATCGAGACGATCACCGCCATCAGCCAGAGCGCAAGGCCCCGGTTCGGATTCCGCCGGTCGAGTTTCATGTCGACGACGAGCGTAGCATAAGGCATGCGCTCGCAACAGGGCCGATCGCAGGCGGTCGTGTGTCAGGAGGCTTCACCCGTGAGACAGATCCTCGTGATCGGAATCGGCACCGGCAATCCGGAGCACGTCACGATCCAGGCGATCCGCGCCTTGAACACGGTGGATGTGGTCTTCGTCCTCGACAAGGGAAAAGAGAAGGCCGACCTCGTCGCCCTGCGCCGGGAGATCTGCGAGCGCTACATCGAGGAACGACCCTATCGCATCGTCGAGGCTCAGGACCCGGAGCGCGACCGGAACCCGACCGATTACGGCGTCGCCGTGGAGGATTGGCACGGCGCCCGCGCAGCTCTCTACGAGGCGATGATCGAGCGCGAACTCGGTGAGGACGGGTGCGGCGCCTTCCTGGTCTGGGGCGATCCCTCGCTCTACGACAGCACCCTGCGGATCATCGACCGGATCGTGGCGCGGGGACGCCTCTCCTTCGACCATCGGGTGATCCCCGGCATCACCAGCGTCCAGGCCCTGGCGGCCAGTCACCGTATCGCCCTCAACCGCATTGGCGCGCCGGTGCAGATCACCACCGGGCGGCAGATCGCCGGAGGCCTTTCCGCGGATGCCGACACGACCGTAGTGATGCTCGACGGCGACCCGACCTTCGCCCATCTCGACCCGGATCTCACGATCTATTGGGGCGCCTATCTCGGGAGCGATGACGAGATGATCCTGTCGGGCCGTCTCGGCGACGTCGCCGCCGAGATCCGGCGTATCCGGGCCGAGGCGAGGGCCCGCCACGGCTGGATCATGGACACCTATCTCCTGCGCCGGCCCATCCAATAGGCGGCACGCCGCGTACCTAATGGCTGCGCCGTCGCTCCCCTCTTTCGAGATGGCCGGCAAGGGTGAAGCCGATTTCCCGCATCAGGGATTCGAGAAGCGAGACCAGTCGCGGCTGGTGGAGGCCGGCGGCGAGATCGTGCAGGGCGATGGCGTGTTCCGCCATGCGGTTCACTGCCTGCTCGGCGTGCCGTTCCGGTCGGTTCTGGTCGGCGCTCTCCTCGGTATGATCGATAGCGATGCCGAGGCCTCTGATCCGCCGACCGGATCCATCGCGGAAGATCCGTCCACGGAAACCGAGTCGGCGTTCGCCGCAAACCGTCCGGAAGGCGATCTCGAAGGTGCCGCCGGCCTCGATGGAGGCATGCAGGGCGTTTTCCACGCGAAGCCGGTCCTCGTCGAGGATCGTCGCCAGGAAGACGTCGCGCGGTATACCCGCCGCTGCGGTGTCCGGTGCGAGACCGAGCACGTCCGCGAGGGCGGTGGAGACCGCGATACGGTCGGCCCAGACGTCGTGGGTCCAGACGCCCACGACCCCCGACGCATCGAGCGCGGCCAGTATGCGGTCCGTGTCGTCTAGGGGGCTCGTGCGCCGAGGCATGAATCTCCTGAACCGCCGAGATGGGCGTTGAAGATGAGGTGCATGGGGGTGAGTCGACCGGTGGCGACGCTTCGAAACGCTCTCGATCGCAGCAGTCGATTTTTACCTGAGGTTTAAAAATCATCCGATGGCCGTCACGGATTTCCGTAATCTAATGGCGAATTCGGCCGTTAGAAAGAGGATAACACGCAGAGCGGGAATAAATAGGCAACTTGAGATTGATAAACGCTCAGATTCGGCTTGGCTGCGGCCGTCACGGATGATGCGCTTCGATCCCTGGATCACGGCATCCTGCGATGCCCGGGCGGCGCCTTAACTCTTGGTTAACCATGATCCGCCAAACACCGAGATCAGGGTATCCTGGTGTCACAGGACAGCGGCTTCGGGCGCATCCGGTGGCGGTCCGAGGCGGGTGGCTCGATCGGCCGTTCGTGCCGATGGATCGCCAGGGCACGGCGGGACACGACACCTCAGGACGAGAAAAGGGCGCCAGGATGAAAGCCATCACCTTCGTCACCCAAAAGGGGGGCAGCGGGAAGAGCACGTTGTGCATCTCCCTGGCCGTTGCGGCGCAGGAGCGCGGCCTGTCGGTCTGCATTCTCGAGATGGATCGCCAAGCGACGATCAGCGACTGGCTCGATCACCGCACGGTGGACGGCCCGGAGGTCGCGCAGATCGATGCGACGCAGATCGATGCCGTCATGGCCCAACTCCGGCAGTCGGCCTACGACTACGTTTTCATCGATACGCCCGGCGTCGATTCCACCGGGACCCTCTCCGCGATCCGCGCGGCCGACCTCTGCATCATCCCCTGCCGCCCCACTCCGGCGGATCTGCGCGCCTTCAAGCCGACCCTGGCCGCAGTCTATCGCCTGGAGAAGAAGTTCGCCTTCGTGCTGAACCAGACCCCACCACGCTCCTATCGCATCCGCGATGCGGCCGACGGCCTCGCCGTACTGGGCATCCTGCCCGACGTGAACATCGTCGCGCGCACCGATCACCAGGATGCGATCGGCGTCGGCCAGGGCGTCACCGAGTTCAATCCCAAGGGCCAGGCCGCCGCCGAAGTGCGCAAGCTGTGGACTTGGATCGAGAAGCGGATGCAGGTCATCAAGCATGCCAAAGCCGCCTAGGCCGAGCCTCGCCTCCATCGTCGCGGCATCCGTTCCGCCGACCAGGACCGCCGACATTGTCAAGCTCGATACGGGACATGCCCCGGCCCGAAAGGTGCCGAGCACCCTGAAAGAGCGAGCCCGGCAGATGTCGGTCTATCTGGAGCCGCCGGTCTACGATCAGCTTCGAGACCTCGCTCATACCGAGCGCACCAAAATGCACGCGCTCATGCTCGAAGCCCTCGACCTGCTGTTCAAACAGCGGGGGACGATCTCGATCGACGGGCTCAACGAACCGCATCAGCGCTGACATCCCGCCTCCTGCCGGTACCCAAGCATCGGCGGGAGAAAATGAATATCAATGAGGGGTTTGGCTGTAGAACTTGATCTGCCGTGGCAGCTTTCGACATTGGCTCGATGTCTGTCGGAACACGGTGCGGGACGACGATATGCACATCCACCCGAACACTATTTTTGCTAGATATGCGGATCTTTAAGACCGTCCTCTCATGCGTTTGATGAAGGAGCGATGATTGGCGTAGCCGCTCATCGGCGTCGTTCAGGTTTCCTTTACGTCGACACGACAATTGTCTGTGCAATCGAGGGTCGCCTTTCCGAGGCGGTCTGCGACGGCCGGACCGGATCGCTCTTCCGTCCTCTCGGCCCGTATCGCGTGTGTTGAGAGCGAGAGTGCTGGGCGGTTCGGTATGGCGCGTTCGACGAAGGCCGGATCGGCTCAAACGGCGGGCGTACCGCTGCTGCGCCTCCTCGCCGTGTCCGTGGTGGCTCTGACGACCGCGAATTGTGCGCAGAACACCCAGAAGCTCGCCGGGCCAGCCGGCTTCTCCTCGTCTTCCTACGATCCGAAATATGGCGTGAAGGCCAGTCCGCGCCTGTACAAGGAGGGCGATGCCATTCCCAAGGGAGGCGGCCGCCGCTTCTCGGGAAAGCCCTATGTTGTGGCGGGGCGCACCTATGTGCCGCGCGACGATGCCAAGGGCTACGTCCGCGAGGGTCTCGCATCCTGGTATGGCAGCGCCTTCCACGGCCGGATGACCGCCAATGGCGAGGTGTTCGACCGCCATTCCATCGCGGCCGCCCATCCGACCCTGCCGTTGCCGAGCTATGTCCGGGTGACCAACCTCTCGAACCGCCATTCGATGATCGTGCGCGTCAACGATCGTGGACCCTATCACGCCAATCGCGTCATGGACGTGTCGGAGGAGGTGGCCCAGGCCCTCGAATTCCATCGCAGCGGCACAGCCAAGGTGCGGGTGGAATATGTCGGAAAGGCCTCCACCGCCGGCAGCGACGACCGCAAGCTGATGGCGACCCTGCGCACCGACGGCGCGCCCGCCAGCGTCGGCGGCCGCTCGCCGGTGATGATGGCCGATCTCGGACCCGATGCCGAGCCTGAGCGTTTCGAGCGCGCGCAGCGTCCTGCCCTGGCCTTCAAGCCTGCGGTTGAGGACGATGACGCTGCTCCCCCGTCCCGTCCCCTCCGGTCGGCGCCGGTGCTGGTGGCAGGCGGTTCCCACGTCGCCGTGCCGGCGGCCCTGCAGCCCACGGCCATCCGGCCGAACGGGTTCCAGCCGACCATCCCCGCGCGGTCGGCCTCCCCGATGCAGATGGCCCACGCGATTTCGAAGGATGCCGGTCAGAAGGGTAGGGGGTCGGCACCGCTCGATATCGCACCGCCCGCGACGCGCCTCGCGTCGGGTTCCGCGCCCGCGAACGGCTCGGGTTCCAGGCGCGGCGTCGCATCGCCTGCCGAGCCGAAGATGCTCCAGGCCAAGTCGGCCAGTTCAAATCCGAGGACCCAGGTCGCTCAGCTGCCGGTCCCGTCGCGCGGCACGGCCCTCCCCATGGTCGGCCGCGCCGGCCCCGTCGTGAAGACGGCGGTCGCCGTACCTCCTGTCCGCCCCGTGGCCCCGCATGTCGCCGTCGCAGGCCTGCGACCCGCACCACTTCCCTCGGGTCCGCTAGGGACGGCCAAGGCCGGAATCGCCAAGCTCTCCGTGCCGCCGGCGGGCACCAAGCTGGCGAGTTCCCAACCCGCCAGCGCCCAATTCGGACGTGGCAAGCCGTCCGCCCCGGTGGTCGCCACCGCTGCGGCGAAACCGGCCCAGGCGCGCCGCTCGCGCATCGCAGAGGTCAATTAGGCTGAAGCCAAAGAGGGAGGTTTCCCGCCTGCAGAGGCGGTTGCGGCAACATGCTTGCTCTATGGGCCGGCTTCGCCTTCCCGTTGGAAAACAAAGCCGCCACCACGCCAGACTCCCTGGTGTGGCAGCGTCATCCGGTCCACTGCGCTGCGCTGCGATCGGCAAAGTTGCGTTCGATTTCGCCGGCAATTCGCTATACCATCTCGCACGGGCGAGAACGGACCGGGCTTATCAGCCAAGCCTCGGGGCCGATGGGCATGAGGCGAGCGATGCGTGCGACGACAATCGGGACGAACCTGGCCGCCGGCTTTCGAGCCGGATTGGTCGGACTGGGTCTGTCCACGATCGGCTTGTTCGCCGCTCTCCCCGCCCTCGCTCAGAGCTTCCAGAGTGCGGCTCCGCACGCGATCCTGATCGACGCCGATTCCGGTTCCGTGCTGTTCGAGAAGGCGGCCGACGAGCTGTTCTCTCCGGCCAGCATGGCCAAGCTGATGACCACGGAGATCGTGTTCAACGAGATCCGGCAGGGCCGGCTCAGCATGGACAGCGAATTCCAGATCACCGAGGACGCCTGGCGCCGGGGCGGCGCCGGGGGAGGCGGCTCCTCGATGTTCGCTCAGCTCAACAGCCGCATCAAGCTGTCCGATCTGCTGCGTGGCCTGATCGTGCAATCGGGCAACGACGCCGCCATCGCGATCGGCGAGGGCATCGCCGGCTCGGAGGAGAATTTCGGGCGGATGATGACCACGCGGGCCAAGGAGCTCGGCCTGACGCGTTCGACGTTCCGCAATGCCACCGGCTATTCCGCGCCGGATCAGAAGGTGACCGCGCGCGACCTCGCCAAGCTGGCGATCCATATCATCGACACGTATCCCGACCTCTACAAGATCTTCGCCGAGCGCGAATTCACCTGGAACAAGATCAAGCAGCAGAACCGCAACCCGCTCCTCACCCTCGATATCGGGGCCGACGGGCTCAAGACCGGATATCTCGAGGAATCCGGCTACGGCCTCACCGGCTCGGCGGTTCAGAACGGCCAGCGTCTCGTGATGGTGGTGAGCGGCCTCAAGACGGCGCGTGACCGGGCCGCCGAATCGCGCAAGCTGGTGGAATGGGGCTTTCGCGCCTTCGAGCCGCGCCAGATCTTCGCAAGTGGCGAGACCGTCGCGGACGCCTCCGTCTTCGGTGGGGCGCAGGGCAGCGTCCCGCTGGTGGCCAAGAAGCCGGTGCGGGTGCTGCTGCCGCGCGGCAATGGCGACCGCATCACAGCCCGCGTCGTCTACCAGGGCCCGCTGACCGCGCCGGTGGAGCAGGGCAAGGAAGTCGGCCGCCTGAAGATCACCCGCGGCGACACCCAGGCCCTCGACCTGCCGGTCTATGCCGGAGAGGACGTGGCGGCCGGCACGATCCCGCAGCGCGCCCTCGACGCGGCCTGGGAGGTCGGGACCGGCCTGTTCCGCCGCGCCTTCGACAAGGTCGGCACCACCGATAAGGCCGGCGCCAGATCGTGACCGAACGCGGCGGTGCGCAGGCGGAACGGGGCGGAGCGTTCATCACTTTCGAGGGTGGGGAAGGAGCCGGCAAGTCGACCCAGATCGTCCGGCTGGCTGCACGGCTGCGCGGCGCGTCCCCGGTCCCGGTGATGACGACGCGTGAGCCCGGCGGCTCGCCAAAGGCCGAGGCGATCCGGGAAGCCCTGCTCGCCGGCACCGTGAAGAGGCACGGCCCTTTCGCCGAGGCGCTGCTGTTCTCGGCTGCTCGCATCGACCATCTCGACACGCTGATCCGCCCGGCCCTGGCCCGCGGAGAGACCGTCCTGTGCGACCGCTTCGCCGATTCCACCCGCGCCTATCAGGGAGCGGCCGGCGGGCTCGATCCGGCCCTGCTCTCGGCCCTGGAGCGGATCGTCATCGGCGATACGAGGCCCGACCTCACCGTGATCCTCGACCTCGATCCGGCCATCGGCCTCGCCAGGGCGAAGGCGCGGGCCGGGGAGGGCGAGGCGGCCGACCGTTTCGAGGCCGAGGCGCTCGGTTTCCATACCCGCCTGCGCGAGGCGTTCCTCGCCATCGCCGCCGCGGAGCCAGAGCGCTGCATGGTCATCGATGCCGGCCATCCCCCCGACGTCGTGGAAGCTGCGGTCGCGGCGGCCGTGGCAGCACGCCTGCCCCGCCGTCTCGCCGATCCGGAGGCCACCGACGATGCGGCCTGAACGTGCCCCGGAGGACGTCGAGCCCGGTGATCTCGCCGATATCCCGCGCCCGCGCGAGCAGGCGGACCTCGTCGGCCATGGGGAGGCGGAAGCCGCCTTCATCGAGGGAATCGGTTCCGGCCGCCTGCACCATGCTTGGCTGATCGGCGGTCCGCGCGGCATCGGCAAGGCGACGCTCGCCTACCGGGTGGCGCGCTGGCTCATCGCCAACCCGCGCCCCGGCCGCATGCCGGACACCCTCGCCGTCGATCCCACGCATCCGGCGGCCCGACAGGTGGCGGCCCTGTCCCACCCAAACCTCGTGGCCTTGCGGCGCACGCGACCGGCCAACGCGAAGACGCTGGCGACCAAGATCTCGGTGGACGCCGCCCGCCACGCCCTCGACCTGTTCGGGTCCACGGCCGGCAATGACGGCTATCGCATCTGCATCGTCGACAGCGCCGAGGATCTCAACGCCAACAGCGCCAATGCCCTCCTCAAGATGGTGGAGGAGCCGCCGCCGCGCTGCCTGTTCCTCATCGTCAGCCACGCGCCGGGCCGGCTCCTGCCGACGATCCGCTCGCGCTGCCGCGCCCTCAACCTGCGTCCGCTAGGGGAGGGCGAGGTGGCACGAATTCTCGCGAGCTTCCCTCCCCCCTTCTTGCGGCCGGACCCGGAGGCGCTGGCTCGCGCCGCCGCTTTGTCCGAAGGCTCGGTGGCGCAGGGCTTCGCCATGCTCGATCCTGCGACGTCCGGCCTCGTCGGCGAGATGGAAACTCTGCTATCGCGCCTCGACCATCCCGACTGGCGCCGCATCCTGGCGCTCGCCGAGAAGCTGTCCGGCCGTGATGCGGACGAGCATTTCGCCGCGAGCCTCGACACGGTGTTCCGCTTCGTATCCTCGGAACTCGACAGGCGGCGCCACGAGCCGCCCGTCCGCCTTGCGGCCCTGGTGGAGGTGTGTGACAAGATCGCCCGCGCCGCCCGGGAGGCCGCGACCTACAATCTCGACCGGCGGCCGCTGATCCTCTCGCTGTTCGGCGACCTCGCAGGGGCGGTGCGCGCCGGGACGTGATCAGGCACGTCCTGTGATTCGATGAAACGCGTATCCGAGGATGTTTCGACGCGATGGCCAACGATTCAGGCCCACCCCTGTCGGGCGGCAAAGCCGTCGCCGACGACAAGACCTACGGCATCAGCACGGCGATCTCCTATCCCAACGGCGCGCCCCATATCGGCCATGCCTACGAGGTGATCGCCACGGACGCGATCGCGCGGTTCAAGCGCCTCGACGGCTACGACGTGCTGTTCTCGACGGGCACCGACGAGCACGGGGTGAAGATTCAGCAGACCGCCGTGAAGGCCGGGATCACTCCGCGTGAGCTCGTCGACGACATGGCGGCGCGCTTCAAGGCCATGGCCGAGGCGCTGAACTGCAGCCACGATCGTTTCATCCGTACCACCGAGCCGGACCATTACGCCGCCGCCCAGGAACTCTGGCGGCGCATGGAGGCCAATGGCGACATCTACCTGTCGAAATACGCCGGCTGGTACTCGGTGCGCGACGAGGCCTATTACAACGAGGACGAGACCGAGACCGGCGCCGACGGGACACGCCGCGCGACGGAGACCGGCACGGCCGTGACCTGGATGGAGGAAGAGAACTTCCTGTTCCGCCTCTCGGCCTACCAGGACCGGCTGCTGGCGCTCTACGAGGCCCAGCCCGACTTCATCGGTCCCGAGACGCGGCGCAACGAGGTGGCGAGCTTCGTCCGCTCCGGCCTCAAGGACTTCTCCGTGAGCCGCACCAATTTCGATTGGGGCGTGCCGGTGCCGGGGCACCCGGACCACGTGATGTATGTCTGGGTCGACGCGCTCACCAACTATCTCACCGTGACGGGCTTTCCCGACGCCTCCGACCCGCGCAGCAGGTTCTGGCCGATGGATCTGCACGTCATCGGCAAGGACATCGTGCGCTTCCACGCGGTCTACTGGCCTGCCTTCCTGATGTCGGCGGGCCTGCCCCTGCCCAAGCGCGTGTTCGGCCACGGCTTCCTGCTCTCCAAGGGCGAGAAGATGTCGAAGTCGCTCGGCAACGTCGTCGATCCGATGGACCTGATCTCGACCTACGGTGTCGATGCGGTCCGCCAGTTCGTGCTGCGCGAAGTGCCTTTCGGCGGCGACGGCAATTACAGCCACGAGGCGATCATCGCCCGCTACACGGCTGACCTCTCGAACGGTCTCGGCAACCTCGCCCAGCGCTCGCTGTCGATGATCGCCAAGAACCTTTCGGGGCTGGTCCCCGAGCATGGTGATTTCACCGAGGACGACCGTGCCCTGCTGACGCTGGCCGACGCCCTGCCCGGTACGGTGCGGGTGGCGATGGACAAGCTCGCCCTCCATACGGCGCTCGCCGATATCTGGGCTGTCGTCACGGCCTCCGACCGCTATTTCGACGCGCAGAAGCCCTGGGTCCTGCGCAAGACCGACCCGGCCCGTATGGCTGCCTCCCTCTACGTGGTGGCGGAGACCCTGCGCGCCATCGCCATCCTGGTGCAGCCGTTCATGCCGGAAGCGGGGGCCAAGCTCCTCGACCTCCTGGCCGTGCCGGCCGACCGGCGGCAACTCGCCGATATAGGGGAGGGCGGTCGGCTCGTGCCGGGCACCGCCCTGCCGTCGCCCGTGGGGCTTTTCCCGCGCTTCGTCGAGCCGGAAGTTCCGGGCGCCTGAAGCCCGAGCCCACCCTCGCATTCATGCCGAGTTCCTTGCCGAGTTCCTTCATGCTGGTCGACAGCCACTGCCATCTCGATTTCCCGAATTTCGCCGAGGATCTTCCCGGCGTGATCGCCCGCGCCGAGGCGGCGGGCGTCACCGGGATGCTCACCATCTCGACGCGGGTCGCCAAGGCACGGGTCTACGAGGCCCTGTCCGAGGCCCATCCCCAGATCTGGCACACGGTGGGCACCCATCCGAACGGGGCAGGGGACGAGCCCGACGTACCGACGGAGGAGATCGTCGCCCTCACCCGTCATCCGCGCTGCATCGGCATCGGCGAGGCGGGCCTCGATTACCATTACGAGGACGCGGCGCCGGAAGCGGTGCAGGAGCGGGTGTTCCGCCGGCATATCGCGGCTTCTCGCGAGACCGGCCTCCCCCTCGTCATCCATGCCCGCGATGCCGACGAGCACATGGAATCGGTACTCGTCGACGAGATGAAGCGCGGTACCTTCAGGGCGGTGCTGCACTGCTTCTCCTCGGGCCGGCGCCTGGCCGAGGTGGGAGTCGAGCTCGGGCTGTCGATCTCGTTCTCGGGCATCGTCACCTTCCGGCGCTCGCACGCGTTGCGGGACATCGCCCTGGCCGTGCCCCAGGACCGTATCCTGGTGGAGACCGACGCGCCGTTCCTGGCGCCCGAGCCGCATCGCGGACGCAGCAACGAGCCGGCCTATACCGCCGACACCGCCCGCTCCCTCGCCCAGACCCTGGAGATGGATTTCGAGAGCTTCGCCGCGCTCACGACGGCCAATTTCCACCGCCTGTTCGACAAGGCGACCCCGTCCGGCGGCAAGGGGGCGTGACAGGCGCCCGGCCGCTCCGATACCAACGGACCGGGAGGTGCGGATGGGTTCTCTGACGCTGACGATCCTCGGCTGCGGCTCGTCCGGCGGCGTTCCTCGCGTGGGCTACGGCTGGGGCGCCTGCGATCCGGCCGATGCCAGGAACCGGCGCCGCCGCTGCTCCATCCTGGTGGAGCGGCGAGGGGAGTCGGAGAGGCAGGCCGGTGCCACCACCCTCCTGGTGGACACCTCGCCGGATCTGCGCGAGCAATTGCTGTCGGCGAAGGTGAACCGCCTCGACGCGGTTCTGTTCACCCATGCCCATGCGGACCATACCCACGGGATCGACGACGTGCGGCCCCTGGTGATCCATATGCACCGGCGCATCCCGGTCTATGCCGATGCCGAGACACGGGCTCTGCTCACGATGCGCTTCGGTTACTGTTTCGAGACACCGCCCGGCAGCGCCTATCCGCCGATCCTCGACATGAACGATCTGGTGGCCGGGGAGCCGGTGACGATCCGGGGCGAGGGCGGCGCGATCGAGGCCGTGGCCTTCGGCATGAAGCACGGCAGCGAGACCGCGCACGGCTTCCGCTTCGGGCCCGCGGCCTACGCGCCCGACGTGAGCCTGATGCCGGAGGCGAGCAAGGCGCGCCTTCACGGCCTCGACCTTCTCATCATCGATGCCCTGCGCGACACCCCTCACCCGACCCACTATTCGGTCTCGGATGCCCTCGCGCTCATCGAGGAGGTGCGCCCGCGCCGCGCGATCCTCACCAACCTCCACACCGATCTCGACTACGCCACCCTCGCGGCCAAGCTGCCGCCGGGCGTGGTGCCGGCCTATGACGGGCTGTCGGTGAGCGTCGATTTCTGAAGAAGGCTCGCTCCGAAAAGCAAGCCTTGCTTCGAAAGGAAGGGCTTGGCGCCTCAGTTGCGCAGCGGATCGGCCGGGATCAGGCCGGCATTGACCAGGATCTGCGCCGTGGCGGCCTTGGCGAGACGGTCGTAGCCCGCATCGGTCATGTGCAGCCCGTCGGGCCCGATCATCTGTGCCGGGCTGAGAAGGCCGCTGGCGGCCCAGGTCCGCATCAGGGCATGGCGGCGGATCACCGGTACTTCGAGGTCGGCGGCAAGGGCGTGGAGCGCCTCGCCGTAGCGCTCGGCGCCGTTGGTCGTGCTCAGGCGACGGCACCATTGCTGGTCCATCAGGATCACGTCGGAGCCGGCGGCGCGCATGGCCGCGATGCCCTGGCGCGTCAGTTCGGTGAAGCGTTCCACCGTGACGCCGGTCATCGGGTCGTTGCTGCCGGTCTGCCAGATCACGAGATCGGGCCGCTCGGACAGTACGTCGCGATCGAGGCGCCGGGCCATGGCCTCGGCGTCGTCGCCGCCCTTGCCGCGGTTGAGCACGGTGACCGTGGAGTGATTCGCCCCCGCGACGTCGAGCCGTCCCTGCAGATCTTCCTGCAACTGGGCAGGGTAGGCGGCTGCCGGCGAGGAGGCGCCCGACCCTTCGGTGGACGACGAACCGAAGGCGACGATACGGATGTCCGAACCCGCCTTCACCAGGGCCGCGACGTGGGAGAGTTTCGCCAGCGCGCGCGCCGGGATCGCGGGCTTCGGTGCCACCGGGTCCGCCCATGCCGGCGCGCCGAGGCCGAAAGCCGCGAGGGCGATGCCGAGAATCGGAGCGGTGCAGGGTTTGAGCAGGGTCAGCATCGGATCCGCTTCGAGGGCGATCGGGGCGGGCGGTCATCGTGACCGTTGCCGCGCCGCGATGGGTTAGACACGCGGTTTGAGATAGGATTGTGACGATTGCCCTGGAAACTGGTGGATCGCTTAAGGGTCTTGGTGAGCGAGGTGTGAAGCCGGCATCTATCGGTGAGACTTCATGGAATGGTGAATTCCAGGTTCCCGGTCAAGCACCCCCCTCACCCCACTTTCGGACCTATTAAGTTCCATAATATATCTTATGCGAATGGCGGATCGGCGATCGAGAGAGGTGTTTTGGCGCGTTGCGGAGATCCTGGGCGTCGCCGTGCGAAGGTCGCGTGAAGGCGTGAAGCTGGGACAGGAGATAATGCAGATTCACCTGCTCGACGTATCCGTCCCCTCCCCGCCTCCTTCGGCTTGCCGCCATGCCGGGGTTCAGCGTCGGACGAATCCGATATCGGCCGCCACCGCGCCCAATCGGTCCGGCTCGCGCTCCTTGCGCTCGGAGTACCGGTCGACGAGGTAGCCGGAGCACCCTCGCGTCAGGAGGGTGAACTTGAACAACTCCTCGCAGACGTCGACGACCCGGTCGTAGAGAGGGCCGGGCTTCATGCGGCCCGCCTCGTCGAACTCCTTGTAGGCCATCGGTACCGAGGACTGATTCGGGATGGTGATCATGCGCATCCAGCGACCGAGGATGCGCAGGGAGTTCACGGCGTTGAACGATTGCGATCCGCCCGACACCTGCATCACCGCCAGCGTCCGCCCCTGGGTCGGGCGAACCGAACCCTCGGATAAGGGCAGCCAGTCGATCTGGCTCTTCATCACGCCGGTCATGTTGCCGTGCCGCTCCGGGCTCACCCACACGTGACCTTCTGACCAGATCGAGAGTTCGCGCAGTTCCTGGACCTTGGGATGGTCGGCGGTGCTGTCGTCGGGCAACGGAAGACCATGCGCGTGGTAGATCCGGACCTCGCCGCCCATGGCCTCCAGCAGGCGCGCCGCCTCGTAGGCGAGGAACCGGCTGAACGACCGTTCCCGGAGCGATCCGTACAGGACGAGGAAGCGCGGGGCGTGATGCAGTCTCTCGACGGCATCGAGAAGGTCGGTGGTCGGCGCCGCGAAATGGGCCTCGCTCAGGTTCGGCATTCCATCGGTGAAGGGCTGTCGGGGCTTGTCCAAGGAGCTTCTGTCCTCTACGTTTCAATGATGATTGAGATATTGACATCATGATGGACGAACGGCAAGCCATCGCCGCCTTCGCGGCGCTCGGTCAGGAACATCGCCTGCGCATCGTACGCCAGCTCGTCACCGCCGGGCCGGACGGCATGGCTGCCGGGATTCTGGCCGAGGCGGTCGCCGTGTCCGGCACCAACCTGTCGTTCCACCTGAAGGAGCTCAGCCATGCCGGCCTCGTCACCTCGCGCCGCGAGGGTCGGTCGATCATCTACAGCGCCGCCTACCCGGACCTGTCGGACCTGATCCAGTTCCTCATGCGCGATTGCTGCCAGGGGCGTCACGAGGTCTGCGCCCCGGCCGTCGCCGCCTTGTCCGCCTGCTGCACGCCACCGGAGACACCGCCCATGCCTGACCGCGTCTACAACGTCCTGTTCCTGTGCACCGGCAACTCGGCCCGCTCCATCCTCGCCGAGGCGATGCTGGCCAAGGACGGACAAGGACGTTTCCGTTCCTTCTCAGCCGGCAGCCAGCCCAAGCCGGAGGTGAACCCGATGGCGCTCCAGGTTCTGCGCGAGAGCGACTACCCGACGACAGGCCTGCGCTCGAAGTCCTGGGACGAGTTTTCCGGCGCCGACGCGCCGATCATGGATTTCGTGTTCACGGTCTGTGACAACGCCGCCGGCGAGGCCTGCCCGTTCTGGCCCGGCCAGCCGGTGACCGCCCACTGGGGCATCGAGGACCCGGCCGCGGTCGAGGGTAGCGAGATCGAGCGGAAGACCGCGTTCGTCACCGCCCAGCGCTACCTCAGGAACCGGATCTCGGCTTTCCTCGCCCTGCCGGTGTCGAGCCTCGACGACGTCACCCTGACGGCCCGGGTCCGCGAGATCGGCCATCAGGCCGGCGCCACCTCGCCCCGTTCGGAGGTCGCGTGATGGACGTCGTGATCTATCACAACCCGGATTGCGGCACCTCGCGCAACACCCTGGCGCTCATCCGCAACGCCGGCATTGAGCCGCATGTGATCGAGTACCTCAAGACGCCGCCGTCCCGGACGATGGTGCGCCGGCTCGCCCAGCGCGCCGGGATCACCCTGCGCGACCTCCTGCGGGAGAAAGGGACGCCCTATTCCGAACTGGGCCTCGCCGATGCCTCGCTGTCCGAAGACCGGTTGCTCGATGCGATCGCGGGGCACCCGATCCTGCTGAACCGCCCTATCGTCGTCACGCCGAAGGGAGTCGCCCTCTGCCGTCCGTCCGAGGCGGTGCTCGACCTGCTCCCGCCCCAGCAGGGCGAGTTCGTCAAGGAGGACGGAGAACGCGTCCTCGACGAGCACGGGCGCCGCGTCGCCACCGCCTGAGACCCATCGCTCCGTCAAGAACAAGAAGCGGTTCCGATGCTCGCGCTCAGTATCTTCATCGTCACCCTCGTCTTCGTCGTCTGGCAACCCAAGGGTCTCGGGATCGGATGGAGCGCCCTCGTCGGCGCCGCCGTCGCCCTGGCCGTCGGGGTGATCCATCCCGGCGATATCCCAACCGTCTGGCACATCGTCTGGGACGCCACCTTCACCTTCGTCGCCCTGATCGTCATCTCCCTCCTCCTCGACGAGGCCGGGTTCTTCCACTGGGCGGCGCTCCACATCGCCCGGTTCGGCGGCGGCAAGGGAGGGCTTCTGTTCCCCCTGGTGATCCTGCTCGGGGCGGCCATCGCGGCGGTGTTCGCCAATGATGGCGCGGCGCTGCTGCTCACGCCCATCGTGCTCGCCATCCTGCTCCGCCTCGACTTCAAGCCGGCGGCCGCCATGGCCTTCATCATCGCCTGCGGCTTCGTCGCCGACTCGACCAGCCTGCCGCTGGCGATCTCCAACCTCGTCAACATCGTCAGCGCCAATTTCTTCGGAATCTCGTTCGGACGCTACGCGGCGGTGATGGTGCCCGTGAACCTCGTCTCGCTCGCCGCAACCCTGCTGGTCCTGTGGCTGTTCTACAGGCGCGACATTCCTCGATCCTACGCCGTGGCCGATCTCGAATCCCCGCGCTCGGCCGTGAAGGATCCGGTGGTGTTCAGGGCGGCCTTCCCGCTTCTCGCCCTGTTGCTCGCCGCCTATTTCGTCACCGCGCCGTTCGAGGTGCCGGTTTCGGTGGTCACGGGCGCAGGGGCCCTCGTGCTCCTGGCTCTGGCCGGCCGCTGGTTCTCCGGCTTCGATGGCGGCGTCATCCCGATCCGCGCGGTGCTGGCCGGCGCTCCCTGGCAGATCGTGCTGTTCAGCATCGGCATGTATCTCGTGGTCTACGGGCTGAAGAATGCCGGCCTCACCGATCATCTTGCGCAGGGTCTCGCCCGGCTCGCCGGTCACGGCCCGTGGGTGGCCACGGTGGGAACGGGGTTTTCCGCCGCCATCCTCTCCTCGGTGATGAACAACATGCCGAGCGTTCTCCTCGGTGCGCTGTCGATCCAGCAGGCCCCCGACCTGTCGCCGCTCATGCGCGAACTCATGATCTACGCCAACGTCATCGGCTGCGACCTCGGTCCGAAGCTCACGCCCATCGGGAGTCTCGCGACGCTCCTGTGGCTGCATGTCCTGGCCGGCAAGGGGAAGAGGATCGGCTGGGGCCAGTACATGAAGGTCGGCCTCGTCATCACCCCGCCGGTGCTGCTGGCGACGCTCCTCGCGCTCGCATTCTGGCTCCCGATCCTCGGACCGCCGTGATCAGGGATAGGCGCGCCGATTGGCCGAGCCCGCCGCGTCGTCCGGCGCCCTGCCCCCATCGGCGGTGAACCGGCCGTAGCGGAGCGCCAGGGTCGGGAGGATCATGAGGTTCAGGATCGTCGAGGTCACGAGGCCGCCGAGGATGACGACGGCCATCGGCCCCTCGATCTCGCGGCCGGGCTCGCCGGCCCCCAAGGCCAGGGGCAGCAGACCGAGGCCGGTGACCAGCGACGTCATCAGGATCGGCACGAGGCGATCGGCGGCGCCCTCCACCGCAGTGTCGCGATCCCAGGGCCGGCCCTCGATGGCGACGAGATGCTCGTAATGCGAGATCATCATGATCGTGTTGCGCAAGGAGATGCCGAACAGGGTCACGAAGCCGACGATGGAGCCCAGCGACAGCACGGCGCCGGTAGCGAAGACGGCGAGCACGCCGCCGACGAAGGCGAAGGGCAGGTTGACCAGCACCAGCATGAGGTTGCGCACGCTGCCGGTGACCACGGCGAGGAGCAGCACGATGCCGAGGCCGGCGAAGCCGGAGAACAGCAACAGGTCGCGCTTGGCCCGCGCCTGTTCCTCGGCCGAGCCGGAAAAGCTCACATAGACCCCGGTCGGCAGGGCCACCTCCTTGGCGATCTTGCGCCGCGCGGCCTCGACGAAGGAGGCGACGTCGCGCCCCGTGACGTTGGCGGTGATGACCTGGACCCGCTGGGCACCCTGGTGCTGCACCTGATACCGGGCCGAGGTCTCGTAGATGTCCGCCACCTGGGAGAGTCGGATGAAGCGGCCGTTCGACGATCGCAAGGGGAGGTCGCCCACGGCGGTGAGACGTCCCCTCGCCCCGGAATCGAGGATGACGAGGACGTTGAAGACCGCGTTGCCCTCGTAGGTCTGACCGACCACGTCGCCCTGGTATGCGGTGCGCACCACCTCCATCACCTCCACCGCCGAGAGGCCCCAATGGCGCAGGTCGTTGGGTCGGAGACCCACATTGATCTGAGGCAACCCCGCCGGGGAGGCCTGCTGGATGTCCGCCGCCCCGCGCACCTCGGCGAGTTCGCGGGCGATGTCGCGCGCCGCCGCCTCGATCCGGGCGAGGTCGTTGCCGAAGACGTTGACGACGACGGGTGCGGTATAGCCCGAGACCGTCTCCTCGATGCGCTCGGTGAGGAAGGTCTTGAGCGAGAAGGCGGCGCCGGGGAACCCTGCCATCAATCTGCGGATCGCCGCCTCTGCCCTGCCCTGCCCGGCGCCGTCGAGGCCAGGCTCGAGGTCGATATGGATCTCGCTGTAATGGGTGCCGGCCGTGTCCTGGCCGGCCTCGGCGCGGCCGATCTGCGAGGCGACGGAGCGGATGCCGGGGATCTTCAGGAGTTCGCCGGTGATGCGGCCGCCGAGCCGCATGGATTCCCCGAGCGACGTGCCCGGAGACGCCGCCATGTGCAGGATCAGGTGGCCTTCCTTCAGGTCCGGCAGGAAGGTGTTGCCGAAGAACGGTGTCGCCGCGGCTCCCGCCAGGGTCACCAGGATTCCGAAGGCGATGATCGTGCGCGGCGCGCGGTTGATCCGCTGCAGGAGGCGGGTATAGCCGCCGCGCGACCAGCGCATCACGGGCGGGTCGCGCGTGTCGGTGTCGCGTCGCCCGGTCAGGAGCAGCATCGACAGGGCGGGGGTGACGGTGAGCGCCACGGCGAGCGAGGCCACCACCGCGAGGATGTAGGCGAGGGCGAGCGGCGCGAACAGCTTGCCGGCGATGCCCGACAGGACCAGCACCGGCAGGAACACCAGCAGCACCGCGAAGGTGGCGTAGGCCACCGCCGTGCGGACTTCGAGGATGGCGTCGATCACCACCCTCCCCTCCGGCCTGGGCGCCGGACGTCGCCGGTTCTCGCGCAGGCGCCGGACCACGTTCTCGACGCCGATCACCGCGTCGTCCACCACCTCGCCGATGGCGATGGCGAGGCCTCCGAGCGTCATGGTGTTGAGGCTCTCGCCCATGGCCTGGAGCGCCACCACGGCGGCGATGAGCGACAGCGGGATCGCCACCGACGAGATCACGCAGGTGCGCCAATCGTAGAGGAAGGCGAACAGCACGACGACGACGAGGATGCCGCCGAGGCCGAGGGCCTGGAGCACGTTGGCATTGGCGATGGTGATGAAGTTCGCCGGCCGGAACAGGTCCGCGCGCAGGCCGACGCCCTCCCGGTCGAGGGCCGGACGCAGGTCTTCGAGGGCGGCCTCGACGCGGGCGGTGACCTCGCGGGTATTGGCACCGTATTGCGCACCGACCATGAGGAGCACGCCGCGCTTGCCGTCCACCAGCGCGGCGCTGATCGGCGGCTCGCCGGCGGCGACCACGGTAGCGACGTCGCCGAGCGTCACGCTCGCCCCGCCCTCGTTGATGAGGACGGTGCGGGCCAGTTCCTCGGGGCTCAGGGACTGACCCGCGGTCTGGAGGGTGACGCGCTGGTTGATCGTGTCGACGAAACCGGCGCCGCGCACGCCGGTGGCCTTGCGGGCGGCGGCCAGCACGTCGTTCATGCCGATATTGTAGCGGATCAGGTCCGCCGGGCGGATCTGGACCTGGAGCGAGCGCACGGCACCGCCATAGACCGAGACCTGGGCGACGCCCGGTACCGCCAGCAGCCGCAGGCGCACGGTCCAGTCCGCGAGGGTGCGCAGGTCGAGGTCCGAGCGCCGCTCCGAGGTGAGCCCGACGAGGAGCACGGTGCTGGTGGCCGAGGTGAGCGCCGTCATCGCCGGAGGCAGCACGCCCTGGGGCAGGCGGCCGGCAAGGGCGGTGAGCCGCTCGGTGACGAGCTGGCGGACGCGGTAGACGTCGCTGCCGTTGCCGAAGGTGACGGTGATCACCGACAGGCCCTGGATCGAGCTCGACCGCAGGGATTCGATGCCCGGCAGGCCGTTCACCGCCACCTCGATCGGCTGGGTGACCAGCACCTCCACCTGTTCGGGGTTGAGGCCGGGCGCTTCGGTCTGGACCACCACGGAGGGCGGCGCGAATTCGGGGAACACATCGTACTTGGCATCCGCCAGCACGAAGATGCCATAGCCGGCGAGCGCCAGGCTCAGCGCCAGGACGATGCCGCGAAAGCGCACCGCGAAGGCGACGAGGGCCGCCTGTGGACCACTCTGGGGGCCAGTCGGGAGGTCGCTCACGTCAGTCGTCGTCCACGCCGCCCGAGACGGAGAGCAGGCTCTTCATCTCCTCGGACAGGAGCGCCTGGGCTCCCGTCAGCACGATCTCGGTCTCGCCGGGCAGGTCCTCTACCACGTAGGAATCCGCCGACATCGGCGGGTCGGCCTTCAGCGCGTGGCGCGCGAAGGCGTTGGGCGCCACCGCCCGGTAGATCCAGGTGCCCCCCTGCCAATGCACGACGGCATCCTCGGGCACGCTGATGCCGGTGACGGTGCGGTCGGAGCCGAGGAAGGCGAGCATGCTCATGCCGGGCAGGAAGCCGCTGTCGCCGGGCAACGTGTAGAAGAAACTCAGGCCCTGGATGCGCTGGTCCGTGCGGGTGGCCGGCGAGACGTAGCGCAGGGCGATGCGCACGCTCTGCGGCGGCACCTCGGCGAAGGCGGCGGAGGGCTGGCCCTTCAGGCTCTCTCCGGGGGGGAGGGTGACCTGGACCAGGAAGTCGACGCGCTCGATCAGGCGGGTGATGGCCGGCGAGCGCTCGACGATGGCCCGGCCGATCACCGGGCCCCATTCCTGCTGCGCCGTGGCCGCGAGGGTGCGGACCTGGGATTCCGCTGCCGCCAGCGAGGCCTGATCGGTCTGGAACGTGCCCTCGGTGGTCTCGACCTGAACCGTGGTGGCGTAGGGTCCGAGGTTCTTCGCCCGCTGGAAGGCGTTGCGGGAGACCTCGACGCGGGCCTGCGCCGTCTGCAGCTGCGCCTTGGCGCTGGCATAGGCATTGGTCAGGTCGGTGACGCGGGCGACGTCGAGGACGCTGCCATAGGCCTGGAGTTCCTCACGATGGGGAGCTGAGGATCGGACCTGGGTCTCGATGCCGAGGCGTTCGCGCTCTTCCGGCTTCAGCCGGACCACGGTGCGCCCATCCTCGATGGCGGTGCGCTGGGCCGGGAGGTGACGCGGTGCCGGCGGGGCGGGCGCGATCCGTTCGCGCAATTCGGCGAGGAGGGCCGTACCGGGGTCGCTCGCCGCGAAGATTCCGAGGCCGGCCACGACGCAGGCGATGAGCACGACCCGTAGCCACATCACCAGAACCGCCCTCCCCGGCCTCGCGGTCGACAAGCCGCGTTCGTTCTGTGAACGGATACAGCGTCGGCGGGCAAGCCGATACCGTGCCTACCCAATTGTCCCGCCCGGCATGGGTTTCTTGGTCTGGGTTTCTTGGTCGCGCGCCGGCATGCGATCCATGGGGAGGCCGGAGCCTGTCGTGACCCAGACGATCACCCTGCCCTACACGCCGCCCTATGACTGGCCCGCGATCCTGGCCTATCTCGGCGGCCGGGCCATTCCCGGCGTCGAGGTGGTGACGGGGAATGCCTATACGCGGACCGTGTTTCTCGGCGGCCGTCACGGCACCGTCTCGGTGGCACCGGGTGTCGGCGACGCCCTCGTGGCGACGATCGATCATCCGGACCGGCAGGTCGTGCCGCAGGTTCTGGCCCGGCTGCGGCCGATGTTCGATCTCGATGCCGACCCCATCGTCATCGCGGCCGCGCTGTCGCGCGATCCCCACCTCGCACGGCTCGTGGCCGAGCGGCCCGGTTTGAGGGTTCCGGGCGCCTGGGACGGGTTCGAGATCGCGGTGCGCGCCATCCTCGGACAGCAGGTCTCGGTGGGTGCGGCGACCCGCCTCGCCGGACGCCTGGTATCCGCCTTCGGCGAACCGGTGAAGCCGGCTCGCGCCGAGGCCGGCCTGACCCATCTGTTTCCGACGCCAGACCGCCTGCGCGAGGTCGACGTGGCAGCCGCGCTCGGCATGCCCGGGGCACGCGGCAGGGCGATTAGCGCGCTTGCGGCCGAGGCTTGTGCGCATCCGGATCTGTTCGGCCGCGGCCGTGGCCTCGATCCGGCGGTGACCGCCCTCAAGGCGCTGAGCGGCATCGGCGAATGGACGGCGCAGTACATCGCCTTGCGCATCCTGCGCGAGCCGGATGCGCTGCCCTCGTCCGATCTCGCATTGCTCAGGTCCCTCGATACGGGTGAAGGTCGACCGACATCGGCGCAGCTCCTCGCGCGGGCAGAGGCCTGGCGCCCGTGGCGGGCCTATGCCGCCGTTCATCTCTGGGCGAGCGACGCGGCGCGGATGGCGGCCGCCGATCCTTCTCCCGCCGATCCTTCTCCCACCAAGCGCGGCCCGCGCCGCCCTCCCCGGACGGCATGATGTGCGGGCGCCGAGCCGCAGCCCTGCGGTCTCCGGCCTTGCTCGATCCGTCCCGGCCGGGACAGAAGGACGATGCCGCGCCGGGCGAAACGCCCGACCGAAAACTCACCGCGAAGGGATCATGACCTCTCCGTCCGCCTCGCCCGGGTCGTCCGTCGAGACCCGCGCCGCCGCTACCGCCTATCCGCTCCTGCTGTTCACGACCCTGCTCTGGGGCGGCAACGTGGTCGCGGGCAAATGGGCCGTGGGCGAGGTCTCGCCCCAGGTGCTCACCTGCCTGCGCTGGGCCTTCGCCTGCCTCGCGCTCGCCTGGCCTGCATGGCGCGGCATCGTCGCCGAGCGCCACCTGATCGCCCGCCACTGGCGCTACGTCCTGCTGATGGGGGCTTGCGGCTACACCGCCTATGCGAGCCTGTTCTACGCCGCCGGCATCTACACGACCGGCGTCAACGTCGCCCTGTTCCAGGGGGCGATCCCGGTCCTCGTCATCCTGCTGAACTACGTCGTCCACCGCGTCGCCGTCACCGGAGCGCAGATCCTCGGCGTCGTCGTCACCCTCGGTGGTGCCGCCGTGGCTGCGACGCACGGTGACTGGCACATCCTGTCGACGCTGTCCTTCAATGTCGGCGACATGCTGATGCTCGGTGCCTGCCTGCTCTATGCCGGATACACCGTCGCCCTCGCCGACCGGCCCAAGATGTCGGGGCTCACCTTCTTCTCGGCGATGGCGCTGGCGGCTCTCGTCACCTCCCTCCCCGCGCTCGCCCTCGAACAGGCCGCCGGCTGCCTGATCTGGCCGACGCCGCAGGGCTGGGCCATCGTCGCCTTCGTGGCGCTGGGGCCCTCGCTCATTGCCCAGCTCTCGTTCATGCGGGGCGTCGAGCTGATCGGGCCGAACCGGGCGGGCGTGTTCGTGAATCTCGTGCCGATCTTCGGCTCGGGCCTCGCCATCCTCGTCGTCGGCGAGCCCTTCCAATGGTACCAGGCCCTGGCCCTGGCCCTCGTGCTCGGCGGCATCATCATCGCCGAGCGCTTCGGCCGCCAACGGCCCGGTGAAGTCGGTCGCGGTTGAGACCGGAATCCCTGCGCCCGTGTCAGCCCTCTGCGGCACGCTCCAGCGCGGCGATGTCGAGCTTGACCATGCCCTGCATGGCGGAGAAGACGCGGCTCGCCACGGCCGGGTCGGGGTCGGCCAGCAATTGCGGGAGGATCGCGGGGACGATCTGCCAGGGCACTCCCCACCGGTCCCGGAGCCAGCCGCACATGATCTCGGAGCCGCCATCCGCGGTGAGCGCCGTCCACAACCGATCGACCTCGGCCTGGTCGGCGCAGGATACCGAGATGGAGGCGGCCGTTCCGTAATCGGCCGGGGCGCCTCCTCCGTTCAGCGCCTGAAAGCTCTGGCCGCCGAGGGTGAAGGTCACCAGGATCGCATCCCCCGTCTCCCCGCCCGGCCAGGGGCCCGGCGAGTGCTGCACGTGATCGATCCGCGAATCGGGCACGAGGGCGACGTAGAGGGCGACGGCCGCCTCGATGTCGCTGTCGAACCACAGGCAGGTGCTGACCTTCGACATCGTCGCCTCCTCGTCACGCGAATCCGAACGTAGAGAGGGATATCAAACGTCGGACCCGGCCGACTAGATGATCAACCCCCGCCGGAGGGCGATGGCGACGGCCTGCGTGCGGTTGGCAGTGCCGAGCTTGGCGCGGGCCGAGCGCAGGTGGAAGTCGACGCCGTGCGTCGAGATCCCCATGACCTCGCCGATCTCCCAATCGGTCTTGCCTTCGGCCGCCCATTGCAGGGCTTCGCGCTCGCGCGGGGCGAGGCGCGCGGCCGCCGCCGGGCTCTGGCCGTTGAGAAGCAGCAGGTGTCCGAACGCGTAGGTGGCGATCAGCTGGAGCATTCCCCGGTCGGCCGGGTCGATGGCGAGGCGCTCGCCCGAGACGCTGAAACCGGCGGTCTCTCCGTCCAGGGTCATCAACGGGATGGTCAGGCCGTCGCACAGGCGAAAATCCGTGGCCTCGTCCATCACCCGACGCGCCATCGGATCGTCGGCATGCCGCTCGGTGGCGTCGCTCCAGGTGAAGGGCGCGGTGGAGTGGCCCAGGCGCTGCACCGTGGGGTCGTGATAGGCATAGCCGCGCGTCAGGTAGCGCCGGCCCCATTCCATCGGGAAGGTGTTGAGGAGGACGTGGCCGCGCTGCTGGCGGGCGGGCGTGCCCCGAGCCGGCACCGTGGCCGCCATGATGTGGACGACCCCGAGATCCGCCAGTTCCGCGGCCAGGACCCTGGCGACGTCTTCGCCGCTCGCGGTCCGGTCGAGCGAGCGCAGGAAGCCGAGGGTCTGATCGAGAGATTTTCGCGTCACCCGCGTTCTCTCCGGGGAGATGGGATCACTCGTCCGTCATCGGCGATCATGTGAGTGGCATAACTCTAGATTGTCAACGCACTCTCCGGGTTCGGTACGTTCGCGTGTTCGGGTTTCCGGGATCCGTCACCCGAAAAGGTCGGTCGTCCGGAAGCCCCTCGCCTCCAGGCGCTCGGCCAGGACGCGGCGGTGGCACCGCTCCGGGTCGCGCTCGAAACACAGGAGGCAGGTGGGTGCCCGCGCCGCGAGTTCGCACAGAGCGTCGAGGGCGAGGCCGCCATCGGCGGTGTCGAGCACCTCTTCGCAGTAGATTCTCCGCATCAGTGCCGCGTCGTGCGCCCGGGCCGCCTCGCGGCCGGCCTTCGGCGTGCCGAGTTCCCTGGCATGGGCATAGGCGAGCCCCGCCTCTTCCAGACTCGTCTTGAGGGCGTTCTTCGAGAACCCCCGTTTGCGCGAATTCGCCACCGCCCGGACGTCGGCCAGCGTCGCGACGCCGGCATCCTTCAGGGTCGTGACGAAGCGTTCGGAATCCAGACCTTCGTAGCCGATGGTGAACAGAACCTTGTCCAGTCTCCCCTCCCCTTCGAAACGGCTTTGCGGCTCGTGACTTAGCCTTGTCCATCGACCTGCGGCCAAAGCGCCGGGATGCACCTTATGTGGCTCCAGCGCAACGACTTACGGAATTCCGCCGCATTGCCGTCAAAGCTCTGTTAACCGCGCAGGGGTCATCCCTTAGCCATTAGTGTAGCGCGTGAGAGACGGTGGGCCGGGCATCGATGTCGCTGAAGAACGGGATCGACCCGACAGACCTGAACGCGACGCCACGGGGCCAGGCGGTGCGCTGGGCCAAGCGCTCGCTCACCGCCGCCCTGCTCGCGACCCTCGCGGCCTGTGCCGGCAACAACAGCGACTTCTATCCGACCAAGGGCGACGTGAAGCCCCATCCGGGCGTGGCACGCGCCAAGCAGCATCCGATCCAGGGCATCGACATCTCGAAATGGCAGGGCCCGATCGACTGGGCCTCGGTGCGCGGAGCCGGGACGCAGTTCGCCTTCATCAAGGCGACGGAAGGCGGCGACCATGTGGACGAGCGCTTCCGCGCTAACTGGGACGGTGCGGCCAGGGCCGGCGTGCCGCGTGGCGCCTACCATTTCGTGTTCTGGTGCCGTTCGGCCCAGGACCAGATGGACTGGTTCAAGAAGAACGTTCCGAACGATCCGACCGCCCTGCCCCCCGTCCTCGACGTGGAGTGGAACGGCCATTCGCAGCTCTGCCCCAAGAAGCTGCCGAAGGCCCAGGCGCTGGCGATGATGCGCTACATGCTCGACGAGATGGAGCGCTACACCGGCAAGCGCCCGATCATCTATACCGACATTACGTTCCACAAGGACGTCCTCGAAGACGAGTTGCCCGACTACCCGCACTGGGTCCGCTCGACGGCGGCCGAGCCCGAGCAGCGCTTCGCCAAGCGCAAGTGGATGCTGTGGCAGTTCACCTCCACGGGTCGGGTCCCCGGCGTGCGCGGCGACGTGGATCGCAACGCGTTCTACGGCTCGACCGCCGAATGGGCCTCGTTCCTCTCCACCGATTGCGATCCCCGCGACCATGTCCGGCTCGCCGGACAGGGGCTCTGCACCGAGAAGTAGGGGCGATCCGTCAGCCTTTGCCCGGGATGGCGCGTGCTTCGAGGCGCGCGAGGGCGGCCTTCGCTTCCCGCGCGAAGCCCGAAAGCCGTCGATCGTCGAGGATCGCCTTCCAGGCGTCGAGTGCCTGCCCGGGGAAACCGTTGGCCTCGTAGGCCCGTGCGAACAGGATTCCCGACCAGCGCTCGTGCAGGGCGGCCGGATGCCGGTCCAGCACCGTGCGCGCCGCCTCGAACGACAGGGTCGAGGAGATGGGTGCGGACCAGCTCCTTCAGGAAGATCGGGTGCCGGCTCGCATCGTGGATCGCGGGGTAGAATTCCGCCCCGAATTCCAGCAGGACGAGGGCACCCGGGATCTGCCCGATGGAGCGAAACAGTATCGCCTGGTTCAGGATGAGCCGGGCTAGGTCGGCTGCCTCCGGCCCTGCCTCCCTGGCGGCGAGCTTGGCGGATCGGACGATCCCATCCGACGCCGAGGCGGCGCCTGCGGTCGAGACCTTGCCGTAGCGGTCGAAGAGGTTGAGGGGCGTCTGGAAGTGCGGCTTCAGGTCGTCGTGCTTCTCCTCGGAGACGTAGTAGCGGTTCAACCCGTCGAACCAGACGTAGCGATAGCCCGATTCAACGAGGATCGGCTCCCATTCCTCATGGTTCGGCGCATGGTTCGCCGGGTCGATCGCCTCTAGGAGGACGATCCAGGGGCGATGGCGCGTCAGTTCCGTGCCGAGCAGGACCTCGCGTTCGGCGCCTTCCACGTCGATCTTGAGGAAGTGAATGTCCGGCGGAGCATGGGCGTCGAGGAGTGCCGCCAGCGGCTCGATGACGATGCGGCAGGCGGTGGTGGTGAAGCCGTCCCGCTCGTGCTGCTCGGCATGGTCCCGCCGCATCGTCGACAGGCCGGTCGGCCCAGCCTTGTCGACGACGAAGAACGTGCTCTCCCCCGAGGCGGGACCGCAGCCGAGCTTCAGGTTGATGTCGCGGGGGCGGGCCTCGGTCAACCGGCGGTGATAGACATCGTTCGGCTCGATGTTCAGGCCGTGCCATCCGCGCTTGTAGAATGCGAGGGTCACCGAATCCTCGGTCGGGTCATTGGCGCCGACATCCACGTAGAACCCGCGCTCGACCCCCTTCAGGGCGCGCCAGAGCAGCACGTCCTCGAAGTTTTGTGCGTAGGACAGGAACATCGAGCTACCGGAATTGCGACGCGGCCAGGGGCGACCGTAAGTCCGCTTCCGCGCCTATGCCAGACCACGAAGCTCCGGGCCGGCCTTCACCCGACGATCACGGCTCTAGGTTCCCGCGTCGATGACGCTGGTGAGGACTGTGCCGTAATGGCAGGCGGTCGCCGCCAGGACGAAAGCGTGCCAGATGGCGTTCTGGTACGGCAGGCTGCGCCAGACGTGGAAGATGACGCCGAGGGAGTACAGCGCGCCGCCGATCGCCAGCAGCCAGAGGGCCTCGGGCTTGAGCGCTCCTATGACCGATTCGTATGTGGCGACGCCGCTCCATCCGAGCAGGAGATAGAGGCCGATGGCGGCCCGGTCGAAACGCCCCGGCATGAGAAGCTTCAGGGCGATGCCGATCCCGGCCAATGTCCAGATCAGCGCAAGGAGGATCCAGGCCGTCGATCCGCGACCGACCAGGGCGACGAGGGGCGTATAGGTGCCGGCGATCATGAGATAGATGATGGCGTGATCGGCCCGGCGCAGGATCCATTTCCGCCGTCCGACCGGCCACATGTTGTAGGTGGCCGAAACGCCGAGCATCGAGACCAGCGCTGCCGCATAGACGACCACCGATGCGCGCTCGGTCCAATCCAGCGGCGCCATCGCCGCCAGCATGACGATGGCGATCGCCCCCGCCACGCCGAATGCGATGCCCGCGATATGGATGGCGGCATCCGCCACCAGCTCTCTGCGCGTGTAGTTCCAGGTCAGTCCGATGGGTCTACCGTCCTCAGCCAGAAACATTGCTGACTCCGAACTTTCCTATCGAAGCTTAAGCGACGAAGTGGCGAACTCGTTCCGTGTTTGGACTGCGTAGTCGACGGAAGCGTCGAGCGTGATGAATCGACGCCTACCGACGTTTCCTCGAAGCCTCAGAACGAGAAGCTCGTGAAGCGGCTCGCCAGTACGACCGCCCAGGCCGCGCCGAGAAGCCCGGTGAGGCCGAAGACGACCCGGCGTGTCCGCCGGTGGCGTCTTCCATCCATATCGACGGCTGCATTCTGACGCGTCGCAACGCGCTTCACGGGGACCTGCTCTTCCGACACGAGGCGTTGGTCGTGCATGCGGGACGGCCTTTCGGTTTCATCATGAGGATGCCGGGCTCGGGCGAGGCGGGTATCGCTTGCGCGCCGCCTTCGGCATCCGGGTCACCGGCACCTAGCTAACGGTACAAACCCAAGCTTGGTTTCGCTGCGATGCAGCAAAAGACGGCCGTGGGCTCGTCCGTCGGCGATCATGGAGGAGGTAGCAAGCTTCCGGCCAGCCGGCCGTGAGCGCGCCGCATCGCAGCACGGCGCACCCTGCATGTCCGCCGATCTAGGCGCTGCGGCCCTGCATGCCCTCGAACCCGAACGCGGCAGTGGCGGCGGCGGATGTCGCTACGGTCGACCGGGGGGCTCCGCGGCTGAGCCGTGCGTGGACGGTCGCCATCATCAGCACCGCCATGGCGAAGACCTGATGGGCCAATCCTGCCCATAGCGGCACCGCGAGGAGAAGGGTCACGATGCCCAAGGCCATCTGTGCCACGGCCATGCCGGCGATGCCGGTGGCGCGTCGGGCCGTCCCGCTCGCCGGCAGGCGTCGGCGCGCATCGATGGCATGGACCAGGGCGAGAGCGACCAGCAGATAGGCCACGAGGCGGTGGTTGAACTGCACCAGGGTGACGTTGTCGACGAAGTTCTCGATCCACGGGCTGACGGCGAAGAGGTCAGACGCCTTCGGCACGAGGGCGCCGTCCATGTCGGGCCAGGTGTTGTGCACGAGTCCGGCCTTCGATCCGGCGACGAGGCCCCCGAGCCCGATCTGGACCAGGACCAGGATCGGCAGCAGGCCCGCCGTGATCCGCAGGCGCCGCGGTGCCGGCTCGGACGCGCCCGTCCGCAATCCGGCAGCCAGCCAGACCAGCCCGGCCAGGATCAGGCTCGCCGTGGTGAGGTGGAGCGCGAGTTTGAGCGGCGCCACCGCGGTCATCCCGGGCTGGAGCCCCGAGGCGACCATGATCCAGCCGATCGCTCCCTGGAGGCCGCCGAGGGCACCCAATCCGAGGAGGCCGTATCCGAGGCGCCGGTCGACGAGGCCGCGCAGCCAGAACACGAGGAGAGGCACGAAGAAGACGAGGCCGAGGATGCGCCCGAGCAGCCGATGACCCCATTCCCAGGCATAGATGACCTTGAAGTCCGACAACCCCATGCCCTGGTTGAGGATGCGGTATTGCGGCGTGCCCTTGTACTTGTCGAATTCCGCGGTCCAGGCCTGTTCGGAGACCGGGGGGACCACGCCCGTCACCGGCCGCCACTCGGTGATCGACAATCCCGATCCGGTCAGGCGGGTGGCACCGCCGACCGCAACCATGGCGACGACGAGGACGGCCAGCGTGTAGAGCCAGACGCGGACCGGGTTCTTGGCACGGACCAGATTCTTGGAACGGACCAGATTCTTGGAACGGCCCGGTGCGGGGGGGACGGTGTCGCTTGAAGGCATCGCGGTGGGGCTCGCGTGGCGGTTCGGGAGAAAAGGCGGGTATCCGCATCTTTCCCCTGCGTTACGCAGGAGGCGGCACGGGGGCAACGTCGCCCAGGGCCGCAGACAGAGGGGATGTGCGAGCGGGATGTGGCGGTGGCGGCAATTGCCTTGCCGGGGCCTTGGCCCTAACCCCGGCTGGCCCGACCTGTCGGGAAAGAGATCGATGCCCAGGACGGGGCGTATGCCAGGAGAGCGCCCATGCGCCGCCGTACCCGCACGTTGATCGGAACGATCGGCATGCTCGCCTTCGTCGCCCTCTACGCGCCGCTCGCCATGGCGCTGGCCGACAGCCGAATCTCGCAGACGCCGCCGGCGGTGCAGGCCATCCTGTACGGCTTCCTCGGCATCGCCTGGATCTTCCCGCTGATGCCCCTGATCCGCTGGATGGAGCGGAAGGACGTCGACGGGGGAACCTGATCCCGGGATTCTGCCCGATGTCGGGATTTCGCCGCACTCGGCCGTCACAGGCTTGGCGTCGCTTCGATATCCCGTCAGATCCAGGCCGAGATCCGCCGACCCATGAACCGATTCCTCGCGTCCTGCCTGCTCGTAGGCTTCGGCTGCATCGTGACCCCGGCCCTCGTCGTCTCGGCCTCGGCCCAGGGCGCGCCGCGCTCGATGTCGGAATGCGAGCGCCTCAAGAACGACCTCGCCTACAACCAGTGTCTCGCGATGTTCGGACCGGCCGCCAAGAATGTCGGCGGCGGCGAGGGGGGCGGCGGATCGGCCTCCTCCGTCGCGACCGCGCTCGCTGCGATTCCCCCAGGCAACACCGAAGCGCTGCCCATCGCCGATGACCCGGCCCCGGAGGCGAGGAAGGGTCAGCGCGGAAGGCGCGGACGCTACACCCGGCACGGGCGGCAAAGCGCCAGCTTCACCGTGGGCGCGAGCGAGGGCCGCTCGTCCTATCGTCGCCGGCGGCGGCACTGAGCAGATTTCGCGGAGGTGGCCATCGGTTTTGGTCCCGGAACCTGCGACACGTCGAAGGCCTGAGCGAGGTGCAGCGTCGGCGTGCCCCTGCGAACCCGCCTGGCCTCGCCTGAAGAGCGAGCGACGGATTCCGCGCAGGCTCAGTCCACGTTGAGCCGCCGCCCGCGGTTCCAGGCGAGGAACGGGACGCCCGACAGCAGCGCGCCCAGCGCCGCCCTCGATTGATGCAGCCCGTTCACCGAGACCCGCGGCAGGGCGTGGAGATGGCCGGCATGGCCCGGGAACAGGTGGCCGGGCCGCGTGGTCACGGCGGTGTCGAAACCGAGTTCGCGGGCGATGGCGAATTCCCGTGCGCCGGCCGAACTCGGATCTCCGATGGGGTAGGACAGGTGCCGGACCGGCCGCCCGATCGCCCGCGCGATCCGCTCCCTGCCCTCCCCGATCTCGTGGCGCGCCCGTTCCTCGCCGTGCTTTGCCAGCATGGGATGGGCGATGGTGTGGGCTCCGATCGTCAGGTCCGGATCGGCGGCGAGGTGGCGTAGCTCCTCCCACGACAGACAGAGCTCGTTCGCCACGCGCCCGGCCGCGATCCCGGCGTCCTCGCAGAGCCCGGCGATGGTGGCGAGCAGGCGTTCCTCCGGTCCGCCGCGCAGGCGCCGATAGAGCGCGGCGAAAGCCTCCGTCTTCTCCGGTGCGGTGACGGCGGGCAGATCAAGGGGCGGTGCCCCATCCTGCGAGAGCCTGATCCGGTCGAGGCGGCCGATCGCGCGTTCGAGCTCGATCCACCACAATCGCCCCCGCCCCTGGGCGAAGTCGCTGGTGACGAACAGGGTCCAGGGAACGCGATGTCGCCTCAGGATCGGCGCGGCATGCCGTGCATTGTCGCGATAGCCGTCGTCGAAGGTCAGGACGACGAAAGGCCTGCCGCCGGCGGGCCGGGCCAGCCTCTCGGGCACGGAATCGAGGCCGACGACCTCGAACCCTTTCGCCCGCAGGGTGACCAGCACCTCGTCGAGAAAGTCCGGTGTGATCGTGAGGATGCCGTTGGGGGCATAGGCCCTCGCCGGGGCCGGATCGACGTGGTGGAACGTCAGGATGATGCCGCGTCCTTGCGCGATCCCCTTCAGCCAGCGATCCGCGCCCGAGGCGGCGATGGCGCGGAAGCCCGCATCGAACAGGCGGTGGCGGACATGCGGCGACGGCATCGGTCTCACGGCATCCTCATCGACCCGCATCCCTCGCACCGGAACGTCGGATTTGACGGATAGTCGGGGGGCAACCCGCAAGGTTTCGTTACCCACATCGCCAGATGATGCCTTGCCGTTTCCCATCGTCACGGGCGCTTAAGGAGAGGGGGCGCTAGGTGCTGACGATTGAGTCTGCGCGCGGTGCTCGGGAGCCCGATGCCAGGGAGGCGGTGATGGCGGTTCTCGTTCACGATCTCACCGGAGCGGGCATGATCCAGGAGCGCGTCCGGGGACAGCTGATTCCCGAGGTGTTCCGCGATCTGGCGAGCGTCGAGGCGTTGTGGCGGAGCGTGGAGAGCGATCCCGCCGCGCTGACGACCCCCTATCAGCGGTTCGACTGGGTCGCCGCCTTCGTGGCGGCCAAGGTCGGCTGCACGCCGGCCGAACAGGACAAGTGCCTGCGCATCGTGGTCCTGCGCGATGCCGGCGGACGGCCCCGTGTGATCCTGCCGCTTCAGGTGGCGCGGGAGCGCGGCGTCCGGGTGGCACGGGTGATCGGCTGCAAGCACGCCAACTACCACATGCCGATCTTCGCCTCGCGGGAAGCCGCGGCCATGCGGGCCGAGGACCTCGTGGACATCCTGCGCCGCAGCGGGCGCGAGGCCGGGATCGATGTCTATCTCCTCGGACATCAGCCGCGATTCTGGGACGGGGCCGCCAACCCCCTGAGTCTCAGGGCCGCGCCGGCGGCGAGCGACGCCTACGGGCTGATCCTCGGTCCCGACCCCGAGACCACCGCCAAGCGCGTCTTCAGCGCCGATGCGCGCAAGAAGATGCGCTCGAAGGAGAAGAAGCTGATCGAGGCCTTCGGCCCGGTGGAATATCGCGTGGCCGCGAATCCCGAGGAGGTGAAGACCTATCTCTCCGCCTTCTTCGCACAGAAGGCCTCGCGTTTCGCCGCCATGGGCATCGCCAATCCCTATGCCGACGAGGCGATCTGCCGCTTCATCGCCGCCGGCGCCTGCCGGCAGGACGATCCCGACGACGTGCGCGGTGCCCCGATCGAGGTCTCCGCCCTGGTCGCGTGCAATGGAGGGCGGGTCTTCGCGACCTTCGCCGGTGCCGTGAGCGATGCGCGCTACAGCGGCATGATGACGTCCTTCGACCAGGACCCCGTCGTCGGCCGGTCGAGCCCGGGCGACATCCTGCTGCATCATCTCATCCGCGACCAGACGGAACGGGGGCGCCGCAGCTTCGACCTCGGCGTCGGAGAGGCCCGCTACAAGGCCAATATCTGCGACGAGACGATCCAGCTCGGCGAGGTGACCATCGCCGTCTCCCTGCGCGGTCATCTCTTCGCCATTCCGGCGATCGCGGCGACACGCCTCAAGCGCCGGATCAAGCGCAACAAGCGTCTGGCGGGCCTGGTGAAGTCGGTTCGGAAGATGATCCGCCGTCCGGCCCGGTCCGGGCGGAGCGGCGACGAGATCACGATCTAGGAATCATCGACGGCGCGGGGGAGGCAGGTCCCGCTGGAACCGCCCTGCAGCAGACACTGCCGAATTGCGGGCGATCCTGTAAAAAATCAGCCAACGCAGTCGTTTGTCCTGATTGTCTCCGGCCGAGCATCAGCTCGAACGGGAGCTCGGCTGTCGCTTACGCCGCCGAAAGCCTGAGGCCGGTCTCCGAGCTTTCCGCAGGGGCGCTCTCGCCGGTCGTGGGCGCGTGTTCTCCGGCCACCAGCACGGGGCCGGCACAGGCCTGTTCTGCGAAAGTGTAGAGCGAGACGAGGTCCGCATCCTCGGCGATCTTGTCGGAGGCGATGACGATGGCATCCATCCGGCCCGCCATGGCTGCCAGAAGATCGCGTGCCTCCTGCGAATGGGCCTCGCCCAGCCGATAGACGACCCAGTCGTAGCTCTGGGCCAGGGCATCGAGCGCGATGGCCACGGCCTCCGGCTCCTCAATGAGGATGTCGCAATCGACGAAGCCGCGCGGGATGGCGTGGAGCCGGCGAACCGAGGGTACCGAGCGGATCACGTCGAGGAACGCCGCTTCGCCCGCCACCAGGTCGGTCAGGCCGGCATCGTCCGAGGGGCAGGCCGGGCCGTTGACGTCCGCGAAGAGGACGCGCCCGCCCGCGGCCAGGGATTCCGCCAGGATCGCGGCGAATCGCGGGTCGGCGGCCGTCTCGGTCTCCGCCACCAGGATGCTTCCGCCATTGCGGCCGATGCGGTCGCGCAGGCGGCGGATCAGAGCCTGGAGGTCGTAGCCGGACACGGCCGTCGGACGGGCCACGGCCTCCGTCTCGACTGCGTCCTCCTGCACCGGTTCTGGTGCGGCATCCGGGACCGGAGTGGGGTCGAGGGGAGCGGCGGGGCGGGAGACGACGACGCTCGCGGTGAGCGGAGCCTCGTAGAGGGAGGCGGCGGTGGCGGTCCGCGACAGGGTCAGGGAAGCTTCCGGGAAGGCGAAGGGCGTGGGCTCCGAGGTCCGGTCGTCCTGCTCGGGCCGGCGCCTGCGGCGGGTATTGTCGGGATCGGTGAGGAGATGGCGCGCCACCACGCCGCCCATGGAGAACAGCATCGCCATGACCATGGCGAGCGCCACGATGGGCAGTTTCTTCGGGAAGGAGGGGATCTGGGGCACCACGGCGCGCGAGACCACGCGGGCATCGGCGGGGGCGGCGCTCTCGGCATCGCGGGCCGAGGCCTCGCGGTAGCGCGAGAGATAGGATTCGAGCTGGTCGCGCTGGGCCTTGGCCTCGCGCTCGAGGGCGCGCAGCTGGACCTCGCTCGAATTGCCCTTCGAGACGATCTCGCGCTGCCCGTCGACGGCGGCGGTGAGGCTGTCGACGCGGGCCTCGGCGATGCGGGCGTCGTTCTCCATCGTCCGCACCACCCGGTCGGCGGTGGCCTTGATCTGCGAGTCGAGATCCGCGATCTGCGCGGTCAGTTCCTTGATGCGGGGGTGGGCCGGCATCAGCGTGCGGGATTCGAGGGCGAGCTGCCCGCGCATGGTGATGCGCTGCTCCACCGTGCGGCGGATGACCTCGTTGTTGGCCACATCCGGGATCTCGAAGGCGCGGCCGTCCTTGATCATCTCGCGGATGAGCTTGGCCCGGCTGGTGAGGTCGGCCTTGACGGTGCGGGCCTGCGAGAGCTGGCTCGACAATTCGCTGAGCTGCTGGGTGCCGAGGGGCTGGCTGGTGCTGCCGCCGGAGCCGATCAAGCCGTTGCGGGCGCGGAATGTCTCGACCTTCGCCTCGGCCTCCGACACGCGGGTGCGCAGGGTGTCGATGTTGCCGCCGAGCCAGGTCGAGGCATAGCGGGCGGTGTCCACCTTCGCCGATTCGAGCGAGGCGATGTAGAGTTCCGCGATGGTGTTGGCGGCCTTGGCGGCCAGTTCCGGATCGCGCGAACGGAACTCGACCGTCAGGATGCGAGACTTGCCGGCCGGGTAGACCAGGAGACGGTCGAAATAGGTGTCGAGCACGCGGTCCTCGGGCGGCCGCTCCATCGGGTTCTTGCCGAGGCCGATCATCATCAGGAGACGCTGGACCGGGCCGATTCCCTCGACCTCCGGATCGAATTCCGCATTGCCGACGAGCTTCAGGCGGCGGATCGCCTCCCGTGCGATATCCCGGGACATCACCACCTGGACCTGGCTCGCCACCGCCTGTTCGTCGATGGCGAGCGGCTGGTCGCCGCGTTCCTGGGCGGAGCGGGCGAAGGCCGCGTCGCGATTCTCCAGCAGGATCTTGGCCTCGCCGGTATAGCGGGGCGGCACGACCTGCACGAAGACGATGGCCCCGATCCCCGCCGCCATGGTCGGAACGACGATCCAGCGCCAGGAACGCGCCAGCAGCCCGAACAACTGCGACAGGCCGAGGCCCTCGTCCCCTTGCGGGATCGGCTCGATGTGGGAAACGGTCTGCTGCGAGCGGGGCATGAGACGATCTTTACGCAAGGCAGGACGGCGCATCGGGCGCCTGCCGGAAGACTAGAACTCGTTAAGATTGATCGACGGTTAAGATCGGCCGCATCGCAACCTATTCCCCCGGGGGCATCAGCTTTCGTTAACCATATGATCTTACGGGTAGAGCCAGGAACTTGCTCTCAGCGGCTTGGATGATGAACCGGCGCTCCCTTCTCCTCGCTCTCGGCTCCACTCTTGCACTGGGTGGTTGCCTGCGGCCCGATTTCAGGACCGCACAGCTCGATGCCACCGGCACCGGATCGATCGGCGGGCGCTACACGCTCTCCACCGGCGACCGGCTCCGCGTGATCGTCTTCGGTCAGGACAACCTGTCCAACATCTATGCCATCGACGGTGCCGGCGGCATCGCCATGCCGCTCATCGGCCTGGTGAAGGTCGGCGGCCAGTCGACCGCCCAGGCCGCCCGGACGATCGAGGCCAAGCTCGCGGCAGGGTTCGTGCGCGAGCCTCACGTCACGGTGGAGGTGGACGCCTATCGGCCGTTCTACATCCTCGGCGAGGTCACCACCTCGGGGCAGTACCCTTACGTGAACGGCATGGCCGTCGAGACGGCGGTGGCGATCGCCGCTGGATTCGGGCCGCGGGCCGCGCGCGACTACGCCGTCCTCACCCGCGAAGGACCGAACGGCCTCGTCTCCGGCATCGTCCCGATGACCTATCCGGTCAGGCCCGGCGATACGATCGTGATCAAGGAGCGCTTCTTCTGAGCAGGGAACGCGTCTTCTGGGAAGGAGTCGCGCGACGGCGAGCCCGTCCGAGCCATCGATCATCGCCGATCGGGGCAAAGGTCCGGTCGGCCATCCGGAATGCGGAGTATGCCGAACCTCGCGGAGGCAAGACCTCGCGGAGGCAAGGGCATCGTAATGGTCGAATTCCGTTAGGACTTGCCTAACCGCGTAGGAGGGTTTCCCCCTCCCCCGGGAGCGGAACGCCGTCGCGGCGGTCCGTTTTAACGATCGCGCCACCTCTGGAGGCCAGTCTCCGCCGACGACGAACCATCTCGCGGTTCGCAGAAACGTCGCGTGGAGTTCCCAAGTCGTGAGTGCGTCCGCCTCCGTCCTGTCCGTTCGCGCCTCCGCCGAGGAGGGCGAGACGGTCCATCGCATCCTGCACGTGTTCCGCGCGCCGGTGGGAGGACTGTTCCGTCACGTCTGCGACCTCGCGAGGCTGCAGGCCGCGGCCGGTCATAGGGTCGGGATCGTCTGCGATGCCTCGACCGGCGGCGAACGCGCGGCGGAGGCTCTGGATGCCCTCCTGCCCTCCCTCGAACTCGGCGTCGTCAGGCTGCCGATGCGGCGCAACCCGCACGGATCTGACATCACCTCGGTGCGAGCGGTCGCCGCGCGCGCGCGCGAGGTCGGTGCCACCGTCCTGCACGGCCATGGCGCCAAGGGCGGGGCCTATGCCCGCATCGCCGTCTTGCCGCCGGATGCGGTCTCGCCGGTCCGAGCCTATACCCCCCATGGCGGCAGCTACAATTATAAGCCCGGCACCCTGCGCCACCGGATGTATATGGGCGTCGAGCGTCTGCTCGCGACGCGCACCGACGTGTTCCTGTTCGAGAGCGGGTACGTGGCCGACCGGCACAGGCGCTTCGTGGGAGGCCGCCCCCGCAGCGTGAGGATCGTCCATAACGGCATCGACGAGGCGGAGTTCGTGCCGGTCCGGCACCGGCCGGATGCCTACGATCTCGTCTATGTCGGCGAGCTGCGCGAGGCGAAGGGCCTCCCGGTGCTGCTCGATGCCCTGGTGGCACTGCGGGCCGAGGGGCGTCCGACGCGACTGCTCATGGTCGGCTCGGGCCCGGATGCCGATCAGCTCGCGACGCGGGCCCGTGAGCTCGGTCTCGCCGATGCGGTGGCATTCGAACCGCCGCAGCCGATCCGCTCGGCGCTGGCGAAGGGGCGGATCATGGTGGTTCCGTCCCTGGCGGAATCCCTGCCCTACGTGGTTCTGGAAGCCGCCGCCGCGCAGCAGCCCCTCGTCTCGACCGATGTCGGGGGCATCCCCGAAATCTTCGGAGCGGCCTCGGTGGACCTCGTCAGGGCCGGGGATCCGTCCGCCCTCAAAGGCGCCATCGCCCGCGTGCTCGACGAGGATCCCGTCCAGGGTATCGCCCGGTCCCGGGCGCTCAGCGAATGCGTTCAGTCGCGGTTCTCGATGAAGCGGATGGGCTCGGACGTGCTGTCCGGTTATGCCGCCGCCCTCCGGGCACGGACCGCCTCCACCGTCAGGGCATCGCTGCCGGCGCTGAAGGAGATGCCGAAGTCGCGCTGACAGCGCTCGGCGCCTCTCCCTGACTCGCTCCGCGTCACGACCTGCCGGTGCTCGGTCTTCGTTAAATGTTCCGTGACCTCGATATGGCACCGTCTCGCGTCTCAACGACGGCAAGCCTGAACGAGAGCAGACGATGAGCGCCTTCGACGTCCGCGACCTTCTGAAAGCGGCCGGACATCCCGGTCAGCTCAAGGCGGCCGACGCGGTCCATTATGCACCGACCACGTCCGCGATTCCTCCCGCCGAGGTCGGTGCTCCCCGTGATCATGGCGGAGCGGTGTCCCCCGTCGTGCTGGCGGGCAGCGTGCGGATCGCGGACCTGGTCCTCGTCGTCATCCTCGGCTTTGCCATTCACCACATCCAGCTCGCCGACATGGTCGGCCTGGGATGGCGCTATCCCGCGGCGATCCTGTCCGTGGCCGTGCTCGCGGTGGCGTTGTTCCAGGCCTTCGGCAGTTACCGCATCGCCGCCTTCCGCAGCTTCCTCAAGCCGGCCCTGCGCCTGACCGCCGCCTGGTCGCTGACCTTCCTCGTCGTCGCCACCGTGATGGTCTTCGCCAAGGTCGCGGACCATTATTCCCGCATCTGGCTCGCGACGTTCTACGGGCTGGGGCTCGCCATGCTCCTCCTCGAGCGCTTCGCCCTGCTCCACTTCGTCACCGCCCGCATGCGTCGGGGACAGTTCGACCGCCGCACCGCCATCGTCGGCGGCGGCCCCCTGGCGGAAGAGCTGATCCGCGCGCTCGAGGCGGAGTCCGAGTCCGGCATCCGCATCGTCGGCGTGTTCGACGATCGCGGCGACACGCGGTCCTCCTCGGTCGTCGCCGGCTACCCGAAGCTCGGCACCGTGAGCGACCTCGTGGACTACGCCCGCTCGACCCGCCTCGACCTCGTGGTCTTCACGCTGCCGATCGCGGCCGAGGATCGCCTGCTCCAGATGCTGGCCAAGCTCTGGGTGCTGCCCATCGACATCCGGCTCTCCGCCAAGGCGACGAAGCTCAAGCTGCGTCCGAGAGCCTATTCCTATCTCGGCTCCGTTCCCGTCCTCGACGTGTTCGACAAGCCGATGGCCGATTGGGACATCGTCACCAAGGCCATCTTCGATCGCGTCGTCGGCGCGGCCATGCTGATCGTCCTGGCACCGGTCATGCTCGGCCTGGCGATCGCCGTCCGCGTGACCTCGCCGGGCCCGATCCTGTTCCGCCAGAAGCGCCACGGCTTCAACAACGAGACGATCGAGGTCTACAAGTTCCGGTCGATGTATGCGGACCAGTCGGATTTCACCGCGTCCAAGCAGGTCACGCGCGGCGACCCTCGCGTGACGCCGCTCGGTCGGTTCATCCGCAGGACCTCGCTGGACGAGCTGCCCCAGCTCTTCAACGTCCTCAAGGGCGAACTGTCCCTGGTGGGGCCGCGCCCCCATGCCGTGCACGCCAAGACCAATACCACCCTCTACGATCAGGTGGTCGACGGGTACTTCGCCCGACACAAGGTCAAGCCCGGCATCACCGGCTGGGCCCAGGTCAACGGCTGGCGCGGCGAGACCGATACCGACGAGAAGATCCAGCGCCGCGTCGACCACGACCTCTACTACATCGAGAACTGGTCGATCCTGTTCGACGTGCAGATCATGCTCGCGACCCCGCTCTCCCTCGTCACCACGAAGAACGCCTACTGATCCGATATCCGCCGGGATGCGTCCGGGACGACAAAGGCCGCCCCTCGCCATGCGAAGAGCGGCCTTTGTCGTTCCTGCGCCATAGCCGGCGCGACGGGGCTGTCCCGTTACGGCAGCGATCCGGCGGCCTTCTTGGCCTCGGTCATCGTGTTCTCGCACCCCTTCTCGTCGCCCGCCGCATCCTGCTTGCGCGCCTGCTCGATCAGGCCGCGGGCCTTGTCGACGCTCGCGTTGTTGGGTGTGGTGGACGCGTCCGTCGGCTTGCCCGCGGGGGGCGCCTTCAGACCCTGGGACGGGTTCGACGCCACCGTCCCGTCGGCCGAGGCCGTGCCCGTCGTGGAGACTGCCCCGGAGCTGTTGAGGCGGCGCTCGATCGTGGCGATCTGATCGGAACAGGCGGAAGCCAGGACCGGGCTCGCGACGAGGGTGAGGAGGAGCGCCGGCGCCAGCGCGCGGAGCTTGAACGTGGTCTGGGTCGAGGCCTTGGTCATGCGGGACTTTCCAATGATGTCGCTCATGCAGGGGCAACGTCCGGTTCGTCCCGTGTGTTGCTGCGACATCATCGAACGGCCCGATTGAGCGGCCCGCCGAAGCGCCCCGTTCGCCGGGTTCCCGTGCCCTGCCGCCTTGCCCCGAGAACGAAAAAGGCCACCGCCCCGTTGCCGGAGCGGTGGCCCTTCGAAGGGGTCGGGTATGCCTACCAGAAGATGCGCATTCCGCCATAGGCCGCGATCGGGGCGCCGGGGGCGAGACTCCGGTTGGAGCTGGCATTGGGCAAAGCCAGGATCGGGACCTCGCCGACGGGCGAGAAGGTGCCGAACGTGGCGTATTTCGCGTTCAGCGCGTTCTCGACGTAGCCGTAGACCTCGAAATGCTCGCTCACCCGGTAGCTCGTGTTGAACCCGATGACCGCGTAGTTGCCCGTGGTCTTGTTGAGGTTCGACTCATCGCCCACCAGGAACTTGCCGGTGGCGACGCGACCGAGCACGCCCACCCGCCATTCCGGCGTGATGTTGTACTGGACGCCGACCTTGACCTGGTGCGGCGCGACGCCGGGTAGCTTGTCCCCGCGGCGCACGAAGATCTGGTTGGCGTCCGGATTGTCGGGCTGGGCCGGGTTCGGCGTGGCGAAGGGGTTGCCGCCCGAAGCGAGGGTCAGGGGCGACTGGAAGGTCGCGTCGACGAAGGCGTAGTCGACGAAGGCGTTCCAGACCGGGGTCGTGATGGCGAGGCTGGCCTCGACGCCCTGGCGGCGGGTGGAGCCGACGTTCTGGAAATAGGCCCGACCGATGGTGATGTCGGAGGGCACGAAGGTGATGTCGTCCTCGTTGCGGGCGCGGAACACGCCGGCCTTCCAGCTCAGGACACCGAACTCGATCGGCGAGGGCAGCTTGCCGCGGAAACCCGCCTCGACGGTGCGGGAGATGACCTGCTTCAGCGGCGGATCGCCGACGAAGAAGTTGGTGAGCGAGCAGGGCGCCAGCGGATCGGCGCAGGAGAGCTCCGCCGGGGTCGGGGCGCGGTTCGCCTCGACATAGCCGCCATAGGCGGTGAGGAATTCGGGCACGATCTTGTAGGTCGCGCCGACGCCCGGGTTGAACCGCTGGAAATAGTGGTTGCCGTTCAGCGCCGTGCCGATCTGATCCTGCAGGATGATCTTGGCCATGTTGAACCGGCCCTGCAGAGTCAGTGTCAGGCGATCGGTGAGGTCGGTGTTGTTCTGCAGGTAGATGCCGCCGTAATCGTTGCTCGACTTCACGCTCACCGGGGTGATCGAGTTGTCGTCGCTGCGCACGACGACGCCGGGGCCGAAGAAGCCGCGGTCGAAGGTCAGGCCGCCGATGGCGTTGTCGGCGGTGAAGGCGGTGCGGCCGCCATCGTAGGAGCCGCCCAGGACGAAGCGGTTGGGCAGGCCGAACAGCGTCTCACGCACGTTGGTCTGGACCGAGACGCCGAAATTCTCGGTGTTCGTCCGGGTCGAGTTGAGGAAGGCGTAGGGCCCGCCCTCCTCGAACCGCTCGGCGAAGGCCGGCAGCCGGGCGAAATTCGCCGTTCTGATGTTGCCCGCCTGGACGCGGCGGTTCAGCCGGTCACGCAGGAAGAACTGTTCCTCGTTGGCGCCCTCGGAGCAGAGGAAGCGCTCGTTCTCCTCGCAGCGCTCCACCTCGGCGGCGTCGCCGTTGGCGGTGTTCTGCTCGAACCGGCCGTAATAGGCGTTGCCCTGCAGGGTGACGGTGGGCGTGATGTCGTAGGTGCCCGAGAGCCCGATGCGGCCGAACGAATTCAGCGTCTTGTCGGGATAGGTGAAGACCTCGTTGCGCTGGGCCGCCAGCAGATCCACCGGCAGGGTGCCGTTGCCGGTGAGGCTGTTGATCGCGCCCATGAAGTTCAGGTGGAACTCGCCCCTCTCCGCCTGGACGCCGAGATCGCCGTAGAACTGGCGCAGGCGCGAGGGCGAGTGCTTGCGCCAGCCGTTCTCGGAGAGCGCGGTGCCGGCGACGTACAGGCCGACATTGTCCGAGCGCTGGCCGTGCTGGAACGAGCCGCCGAACCGGCCGAAGGAGCCGCCCGAGAGGTTCAGCTCGGTGCCCTGATAGGTGAAGCCGTTCTTGAGCTGCACGCTCAGCGCGCCGCCCAGGGCGTTGAGGCCGTAGGCCGGGTTCGAGCCTTCGAGCTCGATGCGGTCGACGGCGATGTCGGGGATCAGGTCCCACTGCACCGTGTCGCCGAAGGAGGTGTTGAAGCGGTTGCCGTTCACGTAGACGGCGACGCCCTGCGGGCTTCCGCCCAGCGGCGAGGCCTCGAAGCCGCGATAGGTGATCGTCGGCTGGAAGGGGTTGCCCTGCGCGTTGTTGATGCTGATCGAGCCGATCCGCTCGTCGAGCGCCCGCAGCACGCTCGGGGTGCCGACCCGGTTCACGTCGGCCGAGGTCAGGACGCTGGTGTTCTGGGGAAGCTTGTCGCGATCCTGTCCGAGCAGGACGCCCTGCGCGTTGCGCAGGGTGGGGGTCGGCGTGGTGGCGACCACATCGAGTTCCTGCAGCGTCACGGCCTGCTGGCCGCCGACGACTGCCGTCGCCTGTGCGTAGGCGACGCTCGGCAGCAATGCCACCGAAACGAGGAGGCTGCTCCGCAGCGTCCGCTTCTTCATGTCCCGAGACCCTTCGATTCTACTGGCGTGGCCGGTTTTCCCCGGCTCGTTGCTGAATGTTGCGGGGCGTATCGGGCCTGGACAATCCGGTGACGAGAGGATTCGACGATTCTAATAAGGATGGCGCGGAGATCGTGTCCCCGCGTGATCTCCGGGCAACACGATTTGCCAGATAATACAAGGACTTCGGGATCAATAGGAACCAAGACCGGGAGGATTCGGCAATCGACGCTGCCGGAATGTTTTCCGCGGATCGGGGATTGGATGGGCGCTTTCGGACGTGGCGGACCTTCACCCAAGTCGAACGAATCGAGCGCCATCGATCCCGGGCGGCCGAGGCAAGTAAAAAGCCCGCCGGAGGAGCCGGCGGGCCTGAAGAGGACGTTGCGCTGCGAAAGCCCGGTGGAGATGTCGGCTCAGAGGCGAGCCTGGATCTTGCGGGCGACCTCGCCGAGACGCTGCTCCAGCAGAGTGGGCACTTCGCAGACGTAGCTCAGGGACTGGCTGCGTTCTTGGAAGATGCGGCGATCCCAGGCGAACTTCGTCTCCAGCTCCGAGGCTTCCTTGGGCATCTCGCGGGCGTCGTTGGCGCTGGGGCTGTCCTTCACCGAGCTGATCTGGTCGGCCTCCTGGCGGATGCGCTCGGCCATCCGCCGCTGTCCCTGGGCGTAGCGCGCGATGCCGCCGATCACCCGGTTGCGCTCGTTGTTGACGACCTCGAACACGCCGGCGAAGACGCGGGTCAGGCGCTTGGCCTTCTCGTCGCCGGCCTTGGCGGCGAACGCGTCGAGGAGGGGATCGACTTCGGCGAGCTCGGTCCGGCGCGAGGCGATCTTCTGGGCGAGGGAGGCCGCCTCGTAATCGTCGCCCCAGGGGCCGGCCGCCTCCAGGTCCGGCCCGGTCCAGACCGTGCCGGGGCTCAGGGTCGAGACCTTGCGCTGGACGCAGGGCCAGTCTGGGTCCGCCTTGGGCTGGGCCAGGGCCTGGCCGGAGAGGACGCCGAGCGCGGTTGCGGCCAGCAGGAGGGTGCGGGCGAGGGGCATGCGAAAGCTCATGAATTGTCTCCGGCCGGTCCGCCGCGCCGGGCCATGATGCCGCGGCCGGGATCGTAGGCGATCACGGCGAGGGTGAAGAAGGCGATGGTGGTGCCCACGACGACGGCGCAGGCGATCGGCTCGAACTGCCCGTAGAGGGCGAAGCGCACGAGCTGGACGGCATGGCTGAAGGGATTGGCCATGCAGATCATGTAGAGCGTCTCGCTCGACTCGCGGATGCGCCAGAGCGGGTAGAGCGCCGAAGAAGCGAAGAACATCGGGAAGATCACGAAGTTCATCACGCTGGCGAAGTTCTCGAGCTGCTTGACCATCGAGGACAGGAGCAGGCCGATGGCGCCGAGCATCAGCCCCGAGGCGATGAAGGCCGGCAGCGCCGCGACGTAGCCGATGGCCGGGATGTCGAGCTCCCAGAACCAGGCGATGGCCAGGAACGCGTAGGCCTGCACCACCGAGACGGTGACACCGGCGATCAGCTTGGCGAGCAGGAGCAGCCAGCGCGGATAGGGGCTCGTCAGCAGCACCTTCATCGAGCCGACCTCGCGATCGTAGACCATGGAGAGCGAGGATTGCATGCCGTTGAACAGCTGGATCATCACGGCGAGGCCCGGCACCACGTAGACCTCGTAGAGCACGTAGGTCTGGTAGGGCGGCTCGATCGAGACGCCCAGCGTGTTGCGGAATCCCGCCGCGAAGATGAACAGCCAGACGAGCGGCCGCACCAGCGCCGAGAAGAACCGCTCCTTCTGGTTGAAGAAGCGCAGAAGCTCGCGGCGCACGATGCCGCCGAGGCAGATCAGATAGCCGACCGCGTCGAGGCGCCCGAGATGGGGCACGGGTTTTTCAGTCGAGGCCGCAGCCGTCGCGGCGGCGGTGGCGACGGTCTTTGTCATGAGAAGGAACCCATCGATGGCCGGGATACAGGCCCATCGGCCCGTCCCATCCCCGACCTCATCCTGAGGTGCCGGAGCACAGCGAAGGCCTCGAAGGAGGCTTCCAGTTCGCTCCACGGTCCCTGGAGCCCTCCTTCGAGGCTGCTGCGCAGCACCTCAGAATGAGGTCGTGGTTGGGATCGGAGGTTTTCAGGCATTGCGCTCATGCGGCCTGCCTCGGCGGTTCGGCGACCAAACGCCGGAAGGCGGTCTCCAGGGTCTCGTCGCCCTGCGCGATGGAGCCGGCGGTTCCGCGCGCGACGATGCGGCCCTTGTGGAGCACGACGGCATCGTCCGCCCCGTCGATCTCCTCGAAGATATGGGTCGCCCACAGGACCGACAGCCCCTCCTCCCGCACCAGGGCGCGGACGATGGCGACGATATCGGCGCGGGATTCGAGATCGAGGCCGACGGTGGGCTCGTCGAGGAGCAGGAGCTTGGGCTCGTGCACCAGGGAGCGGGCGATCTCGATCCGCCGCGACTGGCCGCCGGAGAGGGTGCGGACCTTGTCGTCGCGCCGGTCGCTCAGGCCGACGCGGGCGAGCAGCACCGCGATGCGGGCCTTGGCCGCCCGGCGCGCGATCCCGTGCAGGCTGGCATGGTAGAGGAGGTTCTGCTCGACGGTGAGGTCGGTGTCCAGGGTGCGGGCCTGGAAGACCACGCCGAGGCGGGCGAGCGCCCGGGACGGCTCGCGGTCGAGGCCGTGGCCGAAGATCGAGACCCGTCCGTCCTGGTTGGCGTAGAGCCGGGTGATCACCGAGAACAGGGTGGTCTTGCCGGCGCCATTGGGGCCGAGCAGGGCCATGAACCGCCCTCGCTCCACCCGGATCGACACGTCGGACAGGGCGGCGCGCGTGCCGAAGCGATGGCTCACGCCCGCCACGTCGAGGGCCGCGCTGGCGCCCGCGGCGTCGCTCACGGCTTCATCGCCCGCTTGGCGTCGCCGACGGCGTCCAGGCACTCGTCGAACTCGCCCTCGCCCTGCTCGCGCTCGGCCACGCGCAGGGCTTTCTTCAGCTTCGGCGCGGCCGCCTCCGATGGGCCCTTGGCGATGGCGTCCCTGATCATGGCGATGCCCTCGGCACAGGCCGCCTTGTCGTCGGCGAGCGCCGGGCCGGCCGTCAGAAAGAGCGCGGCGGCGGGAATGAGGAGACGCATGCGAGTGCCCTACCCTGTTGCGAGACGGACTTACTTGACGATGAACTTGCCGGTCATGCCCTTGGACTCGAGTCCGTGGATCGACCACGGGTATTCGCCCGGCTTGATCGTGACGAACTCGATGGCGATCTCGCCCGGATCGTCGAATTCGAGATGGTCGGGCGGTCCGCTGCCGTGGATCTCGAGATGCTGGATCACGATCTGGTTGAACCAGATGTTGCGGAAGAACTCGGTGGCGTAGAACTTATATTCCTGCCGGCCCTTGGCGACGATGCGCAGGCGATAGGCCTTACCGGATTCGAGCTCGATCTCCTTGTTTTCGACCACGAAGTCGTTGCCCTCCTCGTTGCCGAGGACGAGGTCGGGCAGGTTGGAGCGCTTCTTCGTGAGATCGAGGGCCGAGGCCGGCCCGGTGGCGAGCAGGGCCGCCAGGGCGAGGGCTGTCGTCCGTTTCATAGTTCCGTCCTCCCGTATCGCCGCCTTCGGCGGTCGGTGTCTCGTCGGATCCGCTGTGCTCACTCCACTCACCACCTCATCCTGAGGTGCCCTGCAGGCGATCACCGATCGCCTGCAGGGCCTCGAAGGAGGGCTCCAGTGAGCGCGCCGCGTTCTGGAGCCCTCCTTCGAGGCCGCCGCTTCGCTCCGGCACCTCAGGATGAGGAACAGGGCGGGACGGCGAACGCCCCTCAAGAATCAATTCGGTGACACCGCGACACCCCAGGGCAGCAATCCCACCGGGATGCTCTTGATCACCTTGTCGGCCTCCACATCCACCACCGAGACGTCGTTGGACGAGCCGTTGGTGGAGAACAGGAACTTCTGGTCCGGGGTGAAGGCGAGCTGCCACACGCGCTGGCCCACGGGGAGGTACTTCTGGACCTCGTAGGTCTTGGCGTCGATCACCGCGATGCGGTTGGCCGGACCCAGGGCCGCGAAGGCCTTGGTGCCGTCCTTGGTGATGCGGATCCCCACCGGCTGGATCGCCTCGTCGTTCACGCCCGGGATCTTGAAGGTGATCTTCTTGATGACCCGCCGCGCAGCGACGTCGATGATGCTGATCGTGCCCCCCACTTCGGCCGAGACCCAGAGGAACTTGCCGTCCGAGGTGAATTCGGCGAAGCGCGGACGGGCATCCACCAGCACGTTGTCGATCACCTGGAACGTGGTGGTGTCGATGAAATGCGCCATGTTGGTGGTCTCGGAGGTGTTCACCAGGATCTTGCCGTCCGGCGACAGGCCCATCCCTTCCGGCTCCACTCCCACCGGCACCTCGGCGAGAACCTTGTTCTTCTCGATGTCGATGACCGTGACCTGGCTGTCATCCTCGTTGGCGACGTAGAGCGGGTTGCCGCCGGGGCCGAGGATGAACTGCTCCGGATCGGGGCCCGAGCGCAGCGAGCGCACCACCTTGCCGGTGGCGGTGTCGAGCACGTCGATGCGGTCGTCGTCGCTGGCGCAGACGAACAGCTCCTTGCCGTCCTTGCTGGTGGTCACCCCGCGCGGGCGCCGGCCGACCTTCCAGGTGCCGGTGACGGCCATGGTCGCCGTGTCGATGACGCTGACGGTATTGCCCTTCTCGTTGGTCACGTAGACCGTGTAGGCCTGCGCCGATGCGCTCAGCGCCATCGTCGCGCCGACGAGGGCGGCCACACACACGCCTGCCTTGAAGCCGAGGCTCATTCCGTCTTCTCCCTGGGCATCGCTTCTTTGCGCGATTGACCGTGATTATAGTGCAGTTTGTCCCCACGGGGAGCGCATGCCCGCATGCGGAACGCAAGCGTGTTGCCGCAGGGCGTTCAGGAAAACCGGCGGATCGTCAAAATTTGCAGGCCGTTTCGGGAAGATCGACCCCGAGGGTGTCCAGCGGCGTGCGCTGATGGGTGAATCCCTGTTCCGGCGCCACGGTCACCATGGCTTTGGGCTGCACCACGATGATCGGCTGGCGCAGCTGGTGGTCCCAGGGGCGGTAGGTCAGCGAGACGCCCTTGTAGGCGGGCAGGCTGAAGGCCGGATCGGCGAAATAGGCCGAGAGCACGGCCGGGTCGGCGGTCTTCTTCTGCGTCGCGGCCTCGCCCACGGAGCGCACCGCCGCCCAGACCTGGTAGTCGAGGGGCCGCATCAGCCGGCCTGCGAGGCGCCGGAAGCGGTTCTGCGCCTGCGCCGCACCCCAGGTCTCCAGGGTCGGGTGCCAGGTCGTCGCGATCAGACCCTGCGTCCCGGCCACGGGGCGCGGATCGACGGTGCGGAACGGGACGTAGTCGCCCCAATCGTTGGCCTCGTCGGCGACGATGGCGAGGTCGTAATCGACGCCGCGGGTGAAGACCATCGCCTCCGAGCGGGTCGGCGTGTCGCCGCGGGCCTTGGCCAGCGGCCCGAAGGTCCAAGGCTTCTCGGCGGTGATCTTCAGGGAGAACTTTTTCGCCGAGGCCCTGAACGCATCGGCATAGAGCCGGTCGTTGTCGTTGGGGCCGGTGATCAGGAACATCTTGCGCCAGCGCATCAGGGTGAAGAACTGCGCCAGCGCGTCCGTCTGCATCGCCCGGCTCGGGATGACGTGGAAGACGTTTTTGCGGCAATCGGCGCCGCGCAGGCGGTCGTCGGGGGCGGCGGTGTTGAAGATCGTCACCTCGTTCCCCTTGCCCTCCCCCTTCACAGCGTCGGCAACGGCCAGGACGTCGTCGGCCGGAAGCGCCAGGACGAGATAGCGGATCCCCTTGCCCACGAGGTCGCGGGCGGCGTCGACGGCGCTTTTGCCCTCCGTGAGGGCGACCTCGTCGAGGGCGTAGGTCTGCTTGGTGAACCGCCCGGTCGTATTGTTGTCCTTGACCGCCATGCGGGCGCCGGCGACGCCCTCGTCCTCCGGCGCGGCCTCCGCATCGTAGGACGAGGGCGCGATTTCGGGCCAGTAGATCAGGCCGATATGGGTGTCGCCCGAGGAGCCCTCGGCGGCCTGCGCGGAGGCCGCCGGCTCCTGCGCCGCCGCGGGCAGTGAGAGGCACGCCGTGCCGCCGAGGCCAAACAGGAGAGCAACGGCGGCGGATGTGGAGAAGAGCGATGCGTTCATGAGGCCGGCACGCTAACAACATTGCGTGGACGCGCTCAATCACGGAAGCATAAGGAAATGCTAAGGCCCGGCGGCGCGTCCGGCGCGAGGCTCGTGCGCTCGGAGAGCGGGCGGATCGACGTTCCCTCGATGCGCCCGCATCTCTGAATCTACGGGGCATGCCCATTTGCACGGCTTGCCAAATCCGGGCAGAGCTCGACTTTGAAGGCACGGGCGCGGTCTAAGCCGCAGGCCGGGTCGATCGTGACACAGGTTCGCCATGTCCTTCTTCGCCATGTCCTTCGTAGCCACGTTCTCTGCGGCCACCGGACGCGCCGCTACCTTCGGTGCCGCCGTCGTCCTTGCCTCGGCCCTGGCGGGGCCGGCCATCGCCGCTCCGGAGAAGGCGGCGATCTTCGGGGTCGAGCTCAACGATCCCGGCGTCGTCGGCGGCCGCAAGGCCCGACCGGACGAGGCGCGCCGTCTCGCCTTGGTCACGGAGGAGCTGCGCAAGGCGCTGACCGCCGGCGACGCGATCGAATCCGTGGACGTGGCCCCCCAGGCCGCCGAGATCGCCAAGCAGGCGCCGCTGTTCAAGTGCGACGGCTGCGCCGCCACCATCGCCAAGACGCTCGGAGCCGATCTCGCCGTGAACGGTTACGTGGAGAAGGGCTCCAACCAGATCTTCAATCTCTACGTCCTGATCTCGGATACCGCGACCGGCAAGGTCGTCCGGGGTGGACAGGTGGTGATCCGGGCCGATACCGACGACACGTGGGCCCATGCCATGCGATGGGTGGTCAAGAACCGTCTTCTGGCCGAACCCTTGCCCAACCGATCCTGAGTTTCCTGTTGCCGAAGCATTCCGTGTCGAAGCCGATGCCATCCGACGCGCTCCCGCGCCCTCGCCTCCTCGTCAGCGTCCGCGACGCCGACGAGGCCGCGATGGCGGCGGGGGCCGGCGCCGATCTCGTCGATGCCAAGGACCCCGACCGGGGCGCGCTCGGTGCGCTCCCCGTCGAGACCGTGCGGGCCATCGTCGCGGCGATCGCGGGCGGGGCCGTGAGCAGCGCGGTGGCGGGCGAGCCGCAGGAGGCGGCTGCCCTGCCGGGATTGGTCGCGGCGATGGCCGGGACCGGCATCGGCTACGTCAAGGTCGCGGTGAGGCCCGATTTCGATGCCGCCGCCCTTGCCGCCGCGGCGCGGGCCGCCCCCGGCCGCCTGATCGCGGTCCTCTTCGCCGGAACGCCGATTCCGGAGAACCTAGTCGGACGCCTCGCCGAGGCCGGCTTTGCCGGGGTGATGATCGACACCGCGGCCAAGGATGGCCGGCGCCTCACCGACCTGCTGCCCGCCCCTCGCCTCTCGGCCTTCACCGCCGATGCGCGCGCCCATGGCCTGCTCTCCGGCCTCGCGGGATCGCTGGCGATCGCCGACATCGCCGTCCTGTCCGCGCACCGGCCGGATTATCTCGGGTTCCGCGGCGGCCTCTGCTTCGGGAACGACCGCACGCGCGGCCTCGACCCGGAGCGCGTCGCCCTCGCCATACACACCCTTCGCGGGCTCGACCGGCGGAACGCGGCGTGACGGGCGCACCCCTCACCGTCGTGAAGCTCGGCGGCAGCCTCGTCTCCGACGCGGCGCGGCTCCGGCGCCTGCTCGCCGCCCTGGCGGAGGGCGACGAGGGCCGCTGCGTCGTCGTGCCGGGCGGCGGCCCGTTCGCCGATGCGGTGCGAACGGCGCAGGGACGGCTCGGCCTGTCCGACGCCCTCGCCCACCGCCTCGCCCTCGATGCGATGGGCCGGATGGCGGAGGTGCTTTCGGAAGCCGAGCCGCGCCTCGCCATCGTGCGCAGCGTGATGGAAGCCCGCTCGGCCGAGGCGCCTGTCATCTGGGACCCTGTCGCGCTGAAAGACGGGCACCCTTCCATCCCCGAATCCTGGGACGTCACCTCAGACAGTCTCGCCCTCTGGCTCGCCACCGAATTGCGGGCGTCGCGCTGCATCCTGGTGAAATCCGTGGACCGACCGGCGGGCGCGAGCCTGTCCGATCTCGCCCGGACAGGCGTGGTCGATGCGGGGTTTCCCGGTTTCGCCGCCGCCTATTCTGGCGAGATCGTGATCCGGGGGCCCGGTTCCGGCATCGTAAGAGCCGCCGCGTGAGCGCGCCCGAACATCTCGTCTTCATCACCGGCCGGATGGCGAAGGCGCGCCTGGAGAAGGTCGCCGCCACCCTGCCGGCCGAGCGCTTCACCTGGAGCATCGCCGATGCCGGGGTGAAGGTCGCGGCCCTGATGACCGAGGAGATCATCCGCCGCCGCGTGACGATCCCCGAGGGGGCCACCCGCATCGTCCTGCCGGGCCGCTGCCGCGCCAACCCGGAAGCGCTGGCCTCGCATTTCGGCCTGCCGGTGGAGCGGGGACCCGACGAGGTGGTGGACCTGCCGGCCTATCTCGGTCTTGCCGGCCGCACCGTCGATCTCTCGCGGCATGATCTGCGCATCTTCTCCGAGATCGTCGACGCCTCGAAGATGACTCCCGACCAGATTCTGGCGAAGGGCCTCGATCTGGCGCGGAGGGGCGCCGACGTGATCGATCTCGGCGGCCTGCCCGACACCGAGTTCCCGCATCTCGAGGAGTGCGTGCGCCTCTTGAAGGGGGCCGGGCTGAAGGTCAGCGTCGATTCCTTCTCCCTCGACGAATTGACCCGTGGGGCGAAGGCCGGGGCCGATTACCTGCTCAGCCTCAACGAGGAGACCCTCGATCTCGCCTTCGAGACCGATGCGGTGCCGATCCTCGTGCCGATGCGGCCCGACGACCTGCCCTCCCTCGACCGCGCCATCGAGCGCATGGAGAAGGCCGGCCGGCCCTACATGGCCGACCCGATCCTCGAGCCGATCCATTTCGGCTTCGTCGAATCGATCACCCGCTATCACGAGACGCGGAAGCGCTGGCCCGGCATCGAGATGATGATGGGCACCGGCAATCTCACCGAGCTCACCGAGGCGGACAGCCTCGGCGTCACCGCGCTTCTCGTCGGCATGTGCTCGGAACTGTCGATCCGCAACGTCCTGATCGTGCAGGTCTCCAACCACACGCGGCGTACGGTGGAGGAGCACGACGCCGCCCGCCGGGTGATGTTCGCGGCCAAGGCCGATTCCGCCCTGCCCAAGGGCTACGGCCGGCAATTGCTGGCCTTGCACGACAAGCGCCCCTTCGTGCAGACCCCGGAGGAGATCGTGGCCCAGGCGGCGGAGGTGCGCGACCCGAACTACCGCATCGCGGTGGCCGAGGACGGCATCCACGCCTTCAACCGCGACGTCCACACGATCGGCACCGACGCGATGGCCTTCTTTCCCGATCTGGACGTCGCCAGCGACGGCGCCCATGCCTTCTATCTCGGCGGCGAGCTGACCAAGGCCGAGACGGCCTGGCGCCTCGGCAAGCGCTACGTCCAGGACGAGCCCCTGCGCTGGGGCGTCGCCGCCGACGAGGAGGTCGAGGACACCACCGCCTTCAAGAAGGCCGGGCATACGCGGCATTCCGGTCCCGATGGGCCCGAGCGTGCCACCCGCGATGCCGTGTCGCCCGAGGCGGGGGCGGGCAGGCCCGAGACCGTCGAACCTTCTCGAGCGCGGGGCGACGACGCGCTCGCGGACGAGGGCGGCCGCATCGTCTGCGGCAAGTTCGTCCCGAACGGCACCCTCGTTCCCGGCGGCGAGTCCTGATCCGATGCCGCTGATCCTCGAGACCATCGTCACCACGACCTCGCCCGCCGGCGACCTCCACCTCGTGCCCTTCGGCCTGATCCAGGAGGGCGAGGCGTGGGTGCTCGCCCCGTTCCGGCCCTCGCCCACCATCCTCAACCTCGACGCCAACCCGGTCTTCGCCGCATCGAGCCCCAGCGACGTGCGGGTGATCGCCGGCGCGGTGACCGGGCGGCGCGACTGGGCGACCCTGCCCTGCGACCGCATTTCCGGCCGGCGCCTCGCCGAGAGCTTCGGCCATGCCGAGTTCGAGGTGATCGCTGTGGAGGACGATGCGACGCGCCCGCGCTACCGCGCCCGCATGGTACACAGCGCCAGCCACACGCCGTTCTTCGGCTACAACCGGGCGCAGGCGGCGGTGCTGGAGGCGGCGATCCTGTCGACGCGCCTGCACATGCTGGAGCCGGACAAGATCCTGACGGAGATGCGCTACCACGCCATCGCGATATCCAAGACAGCCGGGCCCGCCGAGCGCGAGGCCTGGGACTGGATCGAGGACAAGGTCGCCGCCGCCCTCGGGCGCGACGAGCCGGTCCTCGCACGAGCCCCCCAAGCACCCTAGAAGGTGCGTTCCCGAGGAGACAGGGTTGATGAGATTCAAGACGCTGGCCGCTGTGGCGGCGCTCGCTACGGTGTCCTACGCGGCGCAGGCCCACGGCCCGACCCGCCAGAAGGTCTCCGAGAGCATCGAGATCAATGCTCCGGCCGACAAGGTCTGGGCCCTGGTCGGCAACTTTCAGGATGCCAGCTGGATTCCGGTGGTCGAGAAGACCGAGGGCAAGGGCGGCAACGACGTGAAGGCCACCCGCGTGCTGACGCTGAAGGGCGGCGCCACGGTCGAGGAAGAGCTCGCCAAGTACGATGCCGAGAAGAAGACCTACATGTACCGGATCGACAAGGTCGACGTGAAGACCCTGCCGGTGAACGACTATTCCTCGACCATCGAACTCTCGGGCGACGGCGCCAAGACCAAGGTCACCTGGCGCGGTGCGTTCTACCGCGGCTACATGAACAACGATCCGCCGCCGGACCTGAACGACGACGCCTCGAAGGCCGCCGTCCTCGGCCTCTACAAGGCCGGCCTGGAGAACCTGAAGGCCAAGGCCGAGAAGGGTTCCTGATCGGAGCGTTTTCCAAGGCACGGCGACGGTGAGGGAGGCATTCCGGATGAGACGCCATCGGCTCCGCCCCCTCACCTTCGGCCGCCGCCGCGCCGCCCCGACGACGGGGCCGTCGCGGCCCTCTCCCTGCCGGCGGGGAGAGGGGATTGCCGGGATGGCGCGTGCAGCCACCCTCGCGCTCGCGCTGACCGCGTCCCCGGCCCTCGCCGAGGAAGCCCTCGTCACGGCGCAGGGGGCGAATATCCTCGCCGTGGTCGATCTCGACACCGACACGGTGGTCGCGCAGATTCCGGTCGACGGCGCGCCTGCCGGCATCGCCCTCTCGCCCGATCGCAGGACGGCCTACGTCACCCGGCCCGAGGGCCACGGCATCGCGGTCGTCGATCTCGAGGCCCGCACGGTGACGAGCACCCTTCCCGTCCCCGGCGGCCCGCTCGGCATCGCCGTCAACCCGAAATCCGGCGCGGTCTACGTCGCCGACTGGTATGGCAGCCGGATTTTCGTGATCTCGCCCGACGGTGCCAAGATCGAGACCGAGATCCAAGTCGGCGCTTCGCCGTCCGGCATCGCGGTGACGCCCGACGGCGCCACGATCCTGGTGGCCAACCGCGAGGGCAATTCCGTCTCCGTGGTCGATGCCGCCACCGCCACCGAGACGGTGAAGATTCCCGTCGGCGAGCATCCGTTCGGGATCACCCTCGATGCGACGGGAACGCGGGCCTACACCGCCAACGTCACCTCGAACGACGTGTCCGTCATCGATGTGGCCGAGCGCCGCGAATTCGGCCGGGTCACCACCGGCGAGCGGCCCTATGTGGTGGCGCTCACCGACACGCGGGGCTTCGTCACCGACCAGTATTCGAACACCGTCACGGTGTTCAACCTGAAGACCCTCACCAACGTCGCCGCCATCGATGTCGGCGACCACCCGGAGGGCATTGCCGCCTCCCGCGACGGCAGCCGCATCTACGTGACGAACTGGGGCACCAACACGCTCGGCGTCATCGACGCGACGACGCTGAAGCCGCTCAAGGACATCCCCGTGCCGGACGGTCCACGGTCCTTCGGGGACTTCTTGCGGTAGGCGAGAGAGGCCGTCCCCTCTCTCGGTCGCTGCGCGACCACTTCCCCCACATCAGGTTCGGCAAGCCCAAGGTCCATGGGGAAGGGTCACAGAACGATCACGCCGCCGCCGGCGGCTCGTCGTCGCCGGGCTCGACGGGCGAATTCAGGATGTCCTCCAACTCGTCCACCAGCATGTCGATCTGGTCCTGGCTCGCCAGCACCTTGAGGGTCTGGCCGCTCTCCGTGGCCAGGGCCAGTTCGATCCCCTGACCGGAGCGGGTGGCGAGGATGCGGGCGAGTTTGTGCGTGGCGCTCATGAGGTCTCCTTCGGGGCTCCTTGGAGTCGGGCGGGATCGGCGACCAGCAGCGCCACCGCGACGGCGGGGCCGCAGGTCGAGGCCCAGTCGGCACCGTCCTCGGCGAGGAACGGGGCGATGAGGTCGGTGAGCGCCACGGACGGGCGCCCCAGGCGCCGGGCCAGGCGCTCGGCGAGGAACCGCCCCGCCCCGCAGACGACGAGCGGCGCGTCCGCCGCGATGTCGGGACGCGAGAGCAGGATCGCCGCCGCGTCGTGGAGCGGGCGGAGCTGGCATTCGGAAAAATGCGCCGCGAGCGCCCGCCAATCGGCAGAGGTACCTTCCGCATGGTCGCGGCCGATCATCCGGGCGAGGCGGATCTCGGTCTCGGGGATCGACTTGCCCTTCATGTCGGCGCTGTGCTGCTGGTCGGCGCCCTCGGGCAGGTCGCCGGTGAGGCGGTAGACGTCGGCCGTGGTGGCGAAGGTCTCGGCCATCATTCCGGTCCGCCTGCCCTTGAACGGTGCCGAGGCGGTGAAGGCGAGGACGGGCGTGCGCACCACGCCGGAATAGACGAGCTCGCCCGTCTCAAGGCGCTCGGCGTCGCTGTAGCCGGCTGCCGCCGGGCGGCCTCCGACGATGGGGATCAGGTCGGCGGTGGTGGAGCCGATATCGACGAGGAGCGCGTTCGCCGCGTGGCGGCCGATGAGGGCGGCGGTGGCGTGCCAATTGGCCGAGGCGACGTCGAGGGCGGATGCCTGCGCCGCGTCGGGCGCGAGGAGCCCGGCACGCCCGCCATAGATCCGCACCGGACCGGAGAGATGCGCCTCCGCCCAGGCCGAGAGCTGCGCCACGCCGTCGGTGCGGTCGGAGAAGCAGTCGGTGAGTTCGCCGGTCATGGTGACCACGTGGTCGGCCTGCGCGCGCGCCCAGTCCGGCAGTTGCGAAAAGGTCTCGTCGAGGGCGGGCAGCCCGCGCCAGAGGCGGCACGGTGCCTGGACGACGGCCTCCACACGGCCGCCGCGGACCAGGGCCGCCTTGACATGGACCCCTCCGAGATCCCAGCCGATCACCGGGTCGTGCGTGGATGCGGCAGGCGTCACGGGCAGGTCCGTACAGGGAGGAACGGGATGAAGGACGGGTTTCGGATCGTTCCGGTGATCGACCTGCGCCACGGTCAGGTGGTGCGGGCCAGGGCCGGGGACCGCGCCTCCTATGCCCCGATCGTGACGCCCTTGGCAAAGGGATCGTCGCCCGGGGACGTCGCGCGGGGACTCATCGACGCCACCGCCGCCGGCATCCTCTACGTGGCCGATCTCGACGCCATCATCGACGGCACGCCGCCCGATCTCGACAGCCTGAGGCGAATCGCGCTCGCCTGCCCGGGCGTCGCCTTCTGGGTCGATGCGGGGTTCGCGAAGGCCTCCGGCGTCGATGCCTTCCTGCGGGAGGGGCTGGGGCGCCCGGTGATCGGCAGCGAGAGCCAGAACGATGCCGGTCTGGTGAAGGCGCTGGGGAATCGCGCGGTCTTCTCCCTCGATACCAGGGGAGCGGAACGGATGGGGCCGCCGGACTTGCACGACGAGCCGGCGCACTGGCCCTCCGAGGTCATCGTGATGACCCTGAGCCGCGTGGGAGCCGGGGCCGGGCCGGATCTGTCCCGCCTGTCGGAGGTCCGGGCGATCAGCCCGGCGACGCGGCTCTACGCGGCGGGAGGGGTGCGCGGGCCGGAGGATGTCGCCGCGCTCCAGGCGATCGGCGTCGCCGGGGCGCTGGTGGCCTCCGCGATCCACGACGGGACGCTGCGCGGGTGACCCGCATCAGCCATAAAAAAACGAGGCGGCCGAAGCCGCCCCGTTTCATGTTTCATCGTCCGAGGAAGATGGAAGCCAGTCGCTGGAGCAGGCCCCGCGGTGCGGGCGGAGGCGCGCTCTGCCCAGGACTGTCCCCGATCTAAGCGTTCGACGCGAAGGGGTGCGAAGCGGAGTTGCGCTGCTCGGTGACGGTGGCAGCGGTGGGCTCGCCCTTGACGGCGCGCTCGATGGAGAGCTTCACGGCGTCGTAGTTGTACTTCTGGATCTTGGCGTCGTCGGCCGCTTCCCAGTGGATGAACACGCCGACCAGGATGAACAGGTCGTCGGCTTCGTCGGCCGGGATGGTGCCTTCGGCAACGCAATCCTGCACGGCCTTGGCAACGCCGTGCTGGGCGGGGCCGAACATCTGGACGGCCTGACGGGCGTCGTTGATGGTGACCTTGTTGAACATCAGGGTGTTCGGCTTGCAGGGCAGGTTCGGCGCGATGACCGCGAGCAGGCTGGTGAAGCCGTGCTTGTTGTTCACGAGGCCGTTGCAGAAAGCGGCTTCGGCCGGCGAACCGCGCGGTCCGATGATGAGATCGATGTGGGCGACCTCGTTGCCGTCGCCGACGAGAGCCTCGCCGACCAGAACCTTGTTGATCTTCGCCATGTGGGGTTTCTCCCAGGAGTCTTGAAAAGACGTGACCGCCCCCGAGCTTATGGGCGCGGCCGGCAGCTATCCTTGTTCACGGCGTCCAGCCCCATAGAGACCGGACCGGTTTGCCCGGATCGCGGCGCGGACCCTACTCTGGGGCCTCGGCCGTAACAACCCTGCAGGGGGGGCGTAATCGTGCAAAATCTTTGCCTAACGGGGGGTTGAACCTACCGTCACGCCGATTAAGGCGCGTGTTACGTATCGCCGGGCCGCCGAATTCAGGGAAGGCCTGCCCCGCGCGCCAGCAGGCGGTCGGCGAAGAGGGTGGCCACCGTCATGTCCGCGCTGGTGCCCGGATTGAGATTCTCGCGCTTCCACGCGCGGTCCCGCGCCAGGAGTTCGGCGACGGGGCGCGACCCGAGATCGAGGGAGAGCAGGTCCACCGCCTCGGCCCGCAGGGATTCGGCGCGTTCCGGGCCGTGCTTGCGTGCCACGTGGCTGTCGGGGACGGACGCGAGGTAGCCGAGGAACACGGCCGTGGTGCTCCAGGGAGGAGTGAGCCCCTCGTCCCGTGCGGCCGCCAGGGCCGGCAGGCCGATGGCGAAGATGTCGGCAAAGCCCGTGACGTAGGCGCGGGCGATCCGATCGCGCGGGGCGGCCTCCGCCATGGCCGCGTGGAGCGAGGCCGGTGCCTCCGCCCCGGTGACGTCGTGGCGCTCGGCCCTGCCGAGGCCGCCCGGATCGGCGGCGCGGATCGCGGCGAAGACCTCGGCGGCATCCGTGGGATCGAGATCGTCGAGGATGTCGGCCAGGGTCGCGCGCAACCCGCCGCCGCGCTCGGCCGCCAGTGCCAGGGGCGCGCAGAGGAGCAGGATGCCGAGATTGGTGTTCTGGCCCACCGCGTGGAGCGTCGCCTCCATGGCGGCGAGCACGCGCCGACCGACCCGCGCCCCTCGTGCCGCCAGATGGGGGGCGGAAATGTCGGCGCTGGCGACGAAATCCGACACCGCCATGCGGTGACCGTCGCCGAAGACGTGGACGTTGCCGGGCTTCAGGGCATCGAGTTCGGCGAGACAGCTCGCCCGATAGGCCTCGGCGATGGTCTCCGGCGAGAGGCCGCTCATCCCAGGGCGGCCACGAGCCGGGGCGGTCTGACCGCCCGCACGGCGTTGAGGAAGCCGCGCGCCACCGCCCCGGCGATGTCCACCTCGGTGACCTGCTGCAGGCCGGACCAGGCCGGCATGGAATTGACCTCGAGGACGAGATAGCCGCCCTCCCCGTCCTCCACGAGGTCGATGCCGGTATAATCGACGCCCACCGCCGCCGCCGCGCGCTCGGCGAGTTCGGCGGCCTTCGCCGGCATCGCCCAGGGCAGCGGACGGCCCCCGCGATGGACGTTGGTGATCCAGCCGTCGCCCTCGCGGATCATGGCTGCGATGGCCCTGCCCTCGCAGACGAAGACGCGGTAATCGCGCCAGAGTCCGTCGGTCCGGGCGATGTAGCGCTGCAGGTAGTAGACGCGGGACACCGCCGCCTCGTCGGGCAGGTCGTCGGGCCGTTCGATCAGCTGCAGCCCCTCCCCCTGCGAGCCGAACAGCGGTTTGAGCACCAGTGGCGCACCGGGGCGCGCCTCGCGGGCGACGCAGGCCGCCGCCGCGTCGCGCCCGGAGAAGACGAAGGTGTCGGGGGTCGGCAGGCCGGCCCTGGCGACGAGGAGGCTCGTCATCGCCTTGTCCACCGAGCGCTCGATGGCGCCGGGCGAGTTCCACACCGTGACCCCGGAGGCGACGAGGGCGTGCAGCACGCCGAGCCGCATGGTGGTGGCCTCGAAGGTGCCGCCGGCGATGGTGCGCAGGAGGACGCCGTCGGGCAGCCGGTCTTCGAATCCGGGGACGCGCAGGGGTTCGCCGCCGCCGGTCACCACCGCCACGTCGGCCAGGGAGAACAGCACCGGCTCGGCGCCGAGGCTTTCGAGGGCGGCCCTCAGACGGGCCTTGTGCCAGTTGCCGTTATCGGCCGCGAGCCCGATGCGCATGTTGTTCGCAACCTCGACGTCGATCCCTCTCCCCCTTGCGGGAGAGGGTGGCCCGCGAAGCGGGTCGGGAGAGGGGAGCGCCGGTTCCGGACAGGGCTTTCCCTCTCCCGGTCGCTCCGCGACCACCCTCCCCCGCAGAGGGGGAGGGTCGCGTGATGTGGCTCAGCTGAACGACGCGTCCACCAGCTCCGGCATCAGCCGGCCTCCGCGAAAGCTCTTGCCGGTGGTCACCGAGGTGACGATGACCTCGGCCGGGCTGAACAGCGCGCCGTCGATCTTGTAGAAATCGCCGTTCACCCGGCCGAAGATGTCGGCGAAGGGAGCGCCGTGGTCGGCCGAGGTGGTGGAGGGCAGCTGCTCGGCGAGCTGCTTGGCATCCGCCTCGTCGGCCTCGACGAAGAGCTGCACCCGGCCGCCATAGATGATGGCGTCGTTGGTGCGGCCCATGGCCTGGATGAAGTCGGGATGCTGCGGCGAGAGCGGGGCCGAGCCGATGCCGTCCACGATCTTGTGCAGGTCGAAGCCCACGGTATGGGCCTTGTGCAGGGCGACCTCCAGCACGCGGGCGACGACCTGGGTCGAGCCGGCGAGCGACTGGGTCGGCGCGTAGATGAAGGTCAGCGCATCCGCCGACACGCCGCAGGCCTCGGCGACCTTGGCGATGACGGAGGCGGGCGGTCCGCCGGCGGCTTCGAGCACCAGCGCCGTCCGGCTGGCGCTGTCGCGGTAGCCGAGCTCCTTGTAGAGGTCTTCCACCACCGAGACGGCGCGGCCGGGGCCGGAGCCGAGGGCGAAGAAGCCGGAATCGCCGGTCTCGTCGGCCAGCGACCAGCCGGCATACTGGCTGCCGAGGCAGGCCAGCACCGGATCGGCGGAATGCACCACCACGGAATAGGGCCAGGCCGCGATCGGGCCGGTGGGGGCGATCGACACGGTGCCGAGGCCGCCGAGGCAGATCTCGGCGATGCGCCGGCCGGCCTCGATGGAGCCGCGCACGGTGGCGCCGGCATCGACCATGCGCGCGCCGTTCTCGGTGGTGACGGAGAGGCGCAGGGCCTCGGCATCGGCCACGAGCTTCTCCACGAGGGGATTGGCGAGGGCGTTCAGGCTCGGCGTGGTCCGAAGCGTGGCGGGGGGATGGGTGGTCATCTGGCTTCCTCCGTCGTGGCGAGCAGGGTCCGCAGAGTGGCGGCCCGGACGCGCAATAGGTCTCGGGTGGCGGCCGAGTCCGGACCTGCGGCGAACACGGTGCAGAGGGGAGCATCGCGTGGCACGCAGGCGCCGGATTGTGGGCGGTCGCGAACGAAATCCGGCCAGTCGAGGGGCGGCATCGGCGCGTAGCCGGCTGCCGCGTAACAGATTTCCGAGGCCGCCGCATCCACCGGTGCGGCTTCGACGAGCGGCAAAACGCCGAGGCTCGCATCGATATGCGCGGTCAGCAGCGGCGTCTCGCGCCGGTCGAGGATGTCGAGGGTGGCTCCCGGGCGCGGGTTGATCTCGGTGAGCCACCAGCCCTCGTCCGAGACGAGGAGATCGGCGCTGGCGAGGCCGCGAAGTCCGGTCTCCGCGACGATCCCCGCGATGGCCGCCGTCACCTGGGAGAGGGTCGAGGCCGGCAGGATCGGCGCCTCGCGGGCCGCGCGTTCGAGCGCGCCGGCATAGCGGAAGGGGCGCAGGGGCGACGGCGCGCTCCATTGCTCGGTGACGGCCAGGACCGTTGCCTCGCGCCCGTCGGCGAGGAAGGCGACGGCGCGGGCCCTGCCGCCGACCCGGCGCTGGAAATAGGCGCCCGATGGCGCCCTCCCCGCACCGGCAGGTCGGATATGGCTGCCGCCGGAACCGCCTGCGCGCTTGAGGAGCCATCCCGATCTCTCCGCCACGGCCTCGCGCGTGACGTCCGGATGCGGGATCGCGAGGCGGGCGCAGAGCGCCGCGAAGGCGAGCGGGTCCTTGAGTGCCCGGACCGTTTCCGGCCCGGCGCCCAGAAGCCTGTGGCGCCGGGCGATCCTCTCCATCAGGTCCGTGGCGTTCTCGAAGCCGCTTCCGAGCACGATCCCGATCGGCGGCGTTTTCGCCATGACGGCGAGGGCATCAAGGCCGGAGAGGACGCCCTCCCCACTCAGCCCATCGCCGAAGCGGCCCCGGGCGGGACGATGGCCTTCGGCGAGGGCGAGCGTGTCGCCATCGCCGAAGAGGTCGAGGACGTAGGGGCGAAGACCCGCCCGGCGCGCGGCCTGGGCCAGCGCCCGCCCGGACTGGGCGGCGATGAGGATCGCGTCGCCCCGGGGCGGGGACCATTCGGGTGATGCTGCCATCGCGGCGATCGCTTCGGATCACGCCCTCGCCCTCCTCCCAACCCACCTCAGGATGAGGTCATGGGTGGGATCGAGCGGACGGGCGAGCGCCCGTCAGCCGGCGACGTCGACGGCGACCTTGTAGGCGTCGCGGAAATCGAGGCAGAGCGGCTCGTCGGCCTCGAGGATCTGGCGGAACAGGCGCGACTGGGTCTGGTACTTGACGTTGCCGACCGCGAGCGCGCCGATGCCGATGCCCTTGCCGGTGGGGAGCGCCACGTCCTTGGCGTTCACGTCGATTCCGGCGATTCCGGCGGGCGGCACCGCGTTCACGTCGGAGGCGACGAGGAGGTTCGGCGCGCATTCCAGATCCTGGGCCGACAGGATCGGGATGCCGGCCGGGCCGGCGGACAGGATCACGTCGGCCTCGGCGATGGCGGCGCAGCGGGCCTCCGCGGTGGAGCCGTCGACGGCGCCGACATCGATGCCGAAGCGCCATTTCATGGTGAAGGCGATCTTCGAGACGCGCTCCTCGCCGTCATGGCCGACGATGACGGTCTTGGCGCCTTCCAGCGCGCCGATCACCGCCGCCACGTAGGCGACGACGCCGGCGCCGCCGAAGATGACGATGCGCTTGCCCTTCAGGTCGGTGCCGAACTTGGACTTCAGCGCGCGGGTCACCTCCGCGACCATGGCCGCCCCCGTGGTGAAGGAGCCGGCGGGATCGGCGACGATGTGGTTGGCGAAGGGCGGCACCAGGGCCTTCTTCGCCCGGTCCACCATGTCGAGGGCGTCCTCGGCGTTCTTGCCGCCGATGAAGATGGTCGTGCGGGTGCCGTCCTGCGGGGAGCGGGAGAAGATCGAATCCTGCACCAGCGACGTCACGTCCGGCAGGGTCACGTCGGTATAGGTCGCGATGGTCTCGAAACCCGCATCCACGGCCATGTTCACGTCGAACGGGCTCATGTGCTTGAGGGGCGTGAGCATATGCAGAATCGAGCGGGCCATCGTGTCTCTCCCTCCGCAGGTGTCCGACACCCTGGCGGGGTCGTCACCTGCATGGTTTCTTCCGGGGCTTCGTTTCTTTCTAGTCTTCTTCCAAAGCCGGCTGGGCCGGGATGGTCAAGCGTCGCTGATGCGCCGGCTTCCCTTAAAGCCGGGTCACCGAGGCGCCGCTGTTGCGTCCGCGGGCGATCACGAAGCGCAGGGAACCGGGGCGTTCGAGGGAGGCCTTGAGGGCCAGGGCCTCGGCCTCCGAGGCGACCAGGGCGAAGCCGGTCGGCCCCCACGAGCTCTGGCCGTAGCCGGCGACCCCCTGCGCGGCGATCGCCGCCAGCGCCTCCGCCACCGCGGGGCTCGCGTAGCGCCCGCCCTGATGGGGCGCGAAATGATCGCCGATCAGCCGCTGGATCGTGGTGATGCCGGCGCCGAATCCTTCGGCCTCGGCGGTGGCGATGGCGGGGAGCACCTGCATCAGCACGATCCGGCAGATCTCGGCCGCCTGCGCCTCGGGGAAGCGCGGCAGATCGCGGAACGCCTCGACCTCACGGGTGCCATGCACCCCGGTCATGGCCTCGTCGAGGATCAGCAGGATGCGCCACGCCTCCGGATAGGCGAGGCGCGCAATCAGCGGCGGCGGGCCGTTGCTGGCGTCGCGGCCGCCATCGACGATGAGGCCGCCCTGGGTGAAGGCCGCGAGCCCCACGCCGGAGCGGTTGCCCCGGTCGAGGGCGTCGGCGAAGGCATCGGGCGAGAAGGCGCGCCCGTCGAGGGCGGCGAGCGCCGCGGCGACGCTGAGGGCGAGCTGCGTGCCCGAGCCGAAGCCGGCATGGGCGGGGATGGCCTCGTCCACCTGGATCGCGGCACGGCTCTCGATCCCGAGATGGCTCGCCGCCGCTTCCGCATAGGCGCGCGTGCGTTTCGCCTCGGCCCCGGTCACCCGAAGACTCGTCGCCGGCCGTGCGGTGAGGTCCACGGAGGGTGCGTCGACTGCCAGACCGATGCTGCCGAACCGACGTCCGAGGCCGCCATGCAGGTCGAGGAAGCCGAAATGCAGGCGCGCGGGGGCACGGACCCGCACCGCGCCCGGAACCGTCGAGCCCCGTCCTGCGGGCCGTTCGTCGGGGATCTGGTCCACGGCGATCTCTTTCATCAAGGAAAGCCCCCTCTGAGCGCGTCACGCGCATCCTGATCCCGTCGGCCGTCGCCGGGATGGAAGACCGCGCTCGAGACGATCGGTCGTTCGCGGGCTTCTCCCACGGCGGGCCGACCGCTCGCAAGAGTTGCCGGACGTCCCGAGCTGCCGGACAACCCGAGTCGTCTGACATCCCGGCTCGTCTGAAATGCCGGGATCGAGGAGCGCCGATCCATGCGGCCCCGCCATGGGACACGACCCCGGCTCGTCGGGACGAGTATCGGATTCGGTCCGGCGCCGAGCGAGGCCGTCGCGTCCGGGCGAGGGTCGCGAGGGGAGAAGGTTGGGGCTTGCTTGCAGCGCCTCGGCGATGCAAACGTGCCGCCCCACTAGGAATGGACTGGCGCAGTCCCGCCGTGCGCGACGCTGAATACAGCGCGTGCCGGGCCCTCGTTCTCCAAGGTGAAGGCATGGCTGCCTGGATAAAGGGTGGTGCAGCGGACGTGAGTGCGGCGGTGGAGGCCGCTGCCACGCTCCTCGCCGCAGCGAAGACGCCGATCGTGACCGGTCTGAGCGCGGATACCAGCGCGGTGCGCGCGGCCTATCATCTGGCCGGCGCCATCGGCGCCTCCGTCGACCCGCTGGGCGGCGACGGCCTCTATGCGGAGCTCGGACCTCTCAGCCAGTTCGGCAACCTGAACACGACGCCGGCCGAGGCGATCGGCCGGGCCGATGCCGTGCTGATCGTCGGCTTCCGTCCCTGGGACCGGCCGATCGTACAGGAGATCGCCGCCTCCGCGCCGAGCCGCGGCCGCGCCGCCGGTTCCGAGCGAACGCTGCTCTCGCTCGGCGGCCCCGGCAACGGCGCCACCCGCCACGTGGCCTACCCCGCCGATACCGGCGGTCTCGCCGTCTCGGTGGCGCATCTGCGCGCCTACGTGAAGGGCAACCTCTCCGGCGAGGCGGCCCATGCCGATCTCGCCCGCCGCCTCACGACCGCGCAATACGGCGTCGTCCTCTACGATGCCGCCGAGATCGGCGAGCTCGGCGTCGAAATGCTGCAGGGGCTGGTGCGCGACCTCAACGACCTGACGCGCTTCTTCGCCCTCTCCGTGTCCGACGGGTTCCAGGGCCGGGCCGTGACGCAGCTCGCCTCCTGGACCACCGGGCAGCCGCCGCGGGTCGGCTTCGGCCGTGATCTGCCCGAACACGATCCCTGGCGCTTCGACAGTGCGCGGCAGGTGGCGGCCGGCGAGGCCGATGCCGCCCTGTGGCTCGCCTCCCTCCCCGCCCCGCGCCCGGACTGGCTCGGCACCCTGCCCACCATCGCCATCGTCGGCGAGGGCAGTCCCGATGCCACCGGCGACGTCGCCGAGATCGTTATTGCGGTGGGCGTGCCCGGCGAGACGGCCGGAGGCGCCCTGTGGAACGAGCGCCGCGCGGCGATCACCTACATGCCTGCCGCCGGCCAGCCGGCGGACCTGACGGCGGCCGGAGTGCTCGCCGCTATCCAAGATCGTTTGCAAGACCGCCTCACGCAGAAGAAGGGCGCCTGATGCTGATCCTGATCAAGGGCGGCCGGGTCGTCGATCCCACCGCCAATCGCGACGGCGTCGGCGACGTCTGGATCGAGTACGGCCGCGTCGTCGCGCCGTCGGAGCGGAAGCCCGACAAGACCATCGACGCCGGCGGATGCGTCGTGATGGCGGGCGGCGTCGAGGTGCATTCGCACATCGCCGGCGGCAACGTGGTGATGAGCCGCCTGCTGCTGCCGGATCTCTATGCCAGCGAGGCCGCGCCCGAGGGCCATCCCTTCGCCCATGCCGGCGGCTCGGCCGCCTGGATCGGCGCGAATTACGCGCGGATGGGCTACACCATCGCCGTCGAGCCGGCGATGCCGCCGACCAACGCGCTGGCGACCCAGCTCGAACTCGCCGACATCCCGTTGCTCGACCGCGGCGCGCTGACCGTGATGGGCAACGACGACCAGCTCCTCGACTTGCTGCGCCAGCGCGAGGGCAAGGCGGCGGTTCGCGACCTCGTCGCCCTCTCGGTGGCGACATCGCGCGGGCTCGGCGTCAAGTGCATCAATGCGGGCGGCGCCTCGGCCTTCAAGGACGGGATGCTCAACCTCAGCCTCGACGAGGAGATCCCGGTCTACGGGCTCACCACCCGCAAGATCATGAACGCCCTCCTCGACGCGGTGGAGGAGATCGGCGTGCCGCATCCGCTGCACGTCCATGCCAACAATCTCGGCATTCCCGGCGCCGACGATTCCTTCGTGGCGACGATGGAGGCGGCGGAGGGACGCCGCATCCACTTCGCCCATGCGCAGTTCTACGCCTACGGTGCGGTCGATCCGGCCAATCCCGGCACCGGCGGCTTCCGCTCGGCGGCCGAGCGCATCACCGAGGCGATGGAGCGCCACCCCAACGCCACCTTCGACGTGGGTCAGATCGCCTTCGGCCAGACGGTGACGATCTCGCTGGACGTGATCCGCCAGTTCGCCGGTCGCAAGGGCGCCAACCCGAAGAAGTGGATCATCACGGCGGGCGACGCGGAAGGCGGCGGCATCGTGCCGTTCCTCTACAAGCCGCGCGGCCCGGTGAGCTCCCTGCAATGGGCGATCGGTCTCGAGCTGATGCTGCTGTCGGGGGACCCCGAGCGCACCATCCTCACCACCGACCACCCGAATGGCGGCCCCTTCACCGAATATCCCCGCATCATCCACCTGCTGATGGACAAGGAGGAGCGCGACCGCGAGATCGCCGGCCTGCACAAGGTCATCGCCGAGCGCTCCGGCCTGTGCGGGATCGAGCGGGAATATTCCTTCTCCGAGATCGCCCAGCTGACCCGTTCCGGCCCGGCCAAGCTCCTCGGCCTCGCCGATCGCGGTCACCTACGCGAGGGCGCGCGGGCCGATGTCGCGATCTATCGCGACGACAGGAACCGCACGGCGATGTTCGCCCGCGCCCGCCTCGTCCTGAAGGACGGCCACGTCATCGTCGAGGACGGTGAGATCGTGAATTGGCGCAGCGGCCGCACCCTCGAACTGACGGTGGAATCCGACAAGGCGATGGAGACGCGCACCGACGCCTATCTCGACGCCCGTTTCGGCGCCGGCCTCGACAGCTTCACCGTGCCGGACGAGGCCTTCCTCGTGAGCGATGTGTTCGAGGACGTGGCATGCCGGGCTTGAGAACGATGTCGGGCTCGATGACGACGCGTCGCGTGAGGACGGGTGACTGACCATGGCTGACCTCACCCTCAACGGCATCCCGGTGATCGACACCTTCGCCGAGGCGTTCGACGTCGCCGGCACGGCGATCATCATCACCAACGACACCGCCAAATGGGCGATGATCGCGGCCGTCACCATGACCGGCTTCGCCACCTCGGTGATCGGCTGCGGCGCCGAGGCCGGGATCGATTGCGAATTGTCCCCCGAGGAGACGCCGGACGGCCGCCCCGGCGTGCGCGTGCTGCTGTTCGGTTTCGAGCCGAACGGCCTCAAGGACCAGCTCCTGAAGCGCGTCGGCCAGTGCATCCTCACCTGCCCGGGCACGGCGTGCTACGCCGGTGTGGAGGGCCCCACGAAAATAAAGCTCGGCGGCGCCATCCGCTATTTCGGCGACGGCTTCGCGGTGGCCAAGCGGCTGACCGACCCGGTCACCGGCAAGGCGCGTCGCTACTGGCGCATCCCGGTGATGGACGGCGAGTTCCTCTGCGAGGATTTCGTCCGCGCGGTGGACGGCGCGGTGGGCGGCGGCAACCTGCTGTTCCTCGGCCGCAACCATGCCGAGACCCTGAAGGTCGCCGAGATCGCCGTGGACGCGGCCCGCACCGTGTCGGGCGCGATCCTGCCCTTCCCCGGCGGCATCGTCCGTTCCGGCTCGAAGGTGGGCGCGCGCACCAAGGGCATGATGGCCTCGACCAACGACGCCTATTGCCCGACCCTGAAGGGCCGGGCCGGCTCCGAGCTCTCGGCCGAGGTCGGCGTGGTGCTGGAGATCGTGATCGACGCCCTGACCTCGGCCGGTGTGGCCGAATCCATGCGGGCGGCTCTGCACGCCTCGACGGCGGCCGGCGCCGCGCACGGGCTCGTGGCGGTGACGGCGGGCAATTACGGCGGCAATCTCGGCCGCCACCATTATCACCTGAAGGACCTGCTCTCGAAGGAGCCGGCGAGCGAGGCTGGAGCGGCATGAGCACCCTCACCCTGCGCCAGGAGCCGCCGGAGCGGCTCGATCTCCTCCACGTCACGCCGCTTTCGCTGAAAGGGCTGTCCGAGGCCGAGGCGGCCAGACTTCCGGTCGGCACCAGCCGGCGCGGGTTGACCCTCGGCGATTGCTTTACGGTGTCCCTCGACGGCTCCGACACCCTGACCATCGAGGGCGGCTCGTCCCGGCTCGACCGCGTCGGCGCCTCGCTCGGCGGCGGCGCCATCCGCGTGGTCGGCGATGTCGGCCAGCGCCTCGGTGCCGGCATGGCGTCGGGCTCCGTCACGGTGACGGGATCGGCCGGTCCCTATGCCGGTTCGGGCGCCACCGGCGGGACGATCACGATCGAGGGCGATGCCGGGGATCATGCCGGCGGCGCGGTCTACGCCGCCAAGGCCGGGCTCGACGGCGCCACGCTGGTGATCCGCGGATCGGCCGGCGACTACCTCGGCGACCGCATGCGGCGCGGGACGATCCTGGTCGGCGCCGCCGGTGCCCATGCCGGATCGCGGATGATCGCGGGCACCATCGCGGCCCTCTCCGTGGGTGACCACCCCGGCTACGGCATGCGCCGCGGCACGATCCTCGCCGGTGGGCACGGTGCCCTGAGCCCGAGCTTCGTCGAGACGGGAACGCACGACCTCGTGTTCCTGCGGCTGCTGGCCCGCTCGCTTCGCGCTCTGAGCCCGGCCCATGCCGATCTCGCCGCCGGGGCACTCAAGCGCTATTCGGGCGACCTCGCCACCCTCGGCAAGGGCGAGGTCTGGGTCGCCGCCGGCTGACGCGACCGGCTTCCTCGCCGTCGGATCGATCCCGGCGGTGAGGGAGAGGCGTCGCCGCTCGGGCGAGCCCCTTCGCAGCGATCAGCGCAGCCTGAAATCCATGGTTCCGCCGGAAGAACGGCGCCCGGCTTCACCATTCTGTCGGCGGTCGCCCGGTATGGAGCCCGTCGTCATCGGGTCGCCGGCTGCGGCCGCCATCTGCGCATCCCGCTTCGCCGTCATCGCTCCGGGCAGGTTCTGTGCGAGGTAGAAGCTCGTCCCGACTCCGATCGCCGTCAGGATCAGGGACACCTTGATCGCCCAGGGCAGCAAGGTCGGCGCGGCGACACGGTCCTCGTCGAGGCTCTCTTCGCGGTTCTTTTCGGCATATCCCGGTTCGGCGGGAACGAACGACCTGATCATGACGAGCTCGACCCTCGACGGAGCGTCCGCAGGGTGCCGTGTCGGCCCGATGCCGTCTCCGCCCGTCCGAGCGCAGGATCGCCGATCAGGGTTAATCCCGGCTTAGCGGCATGAGGAGAAGTGCTGCCGAATGGCCGCTCGCCGTGCTTCCTTTCCCGCATCGGGCTCGCCCAGCTTTCATGGCAGGGCAACTCTCGCAATGTGTCGCGTGATAAAAATCCGGATCAACTCGACGATCTGCAGAATTGTTCCGCTTAACAAATGGTTGTCTCAAGTGGAGGGCCGATATCCCAGCGACAGAATGGCACCGTCACGCAATTGTGTCTGAAAAGGGTCTGAGGTGCGCCAGAGCACGTCACTGGTCTCTCGATCCTCATCTGCGCCTAACCTTTACCCTTCATTGACGGCTAGCCTCGTATTCGGAGGTTGTTGTTGCAGGAATGCGACAGACCCCAAGCCCGACCCGGACTACAAGCGCCCTTGGCTCAATGCCCATCAGGACCAGAGACACAATGAAAAGACTGCTTCTCGCCACGACCGTTCTCGCCGGCATGACCGCCGTCGCTTCGGCCGCCGACCTTCCCCGTCGCGCTGCCCCGCCGGTCTTCGTTCCGGTGCCGGTCTTCACGTGGACGGGCGCTTACTTCGGTATCAACGCCGGTTACGCCTTCAACACCGGCAGCGAGGGTACCCGCTCCTTCGTCGTTCCCGGCGCCTTCACGAATTCCGGCGTCGCCCAGACCGCCACGTTCAGCAAGAACGACCAGAACGGCTTCACCGGCGGCGCGCAGATCGGCTACAACTACCAGTTCACCCCGGGTTCGGGCGTCGTGGTCGGTGTCGAAGCCGATGCGCAGTACCTCGATTTCGGCGCCAAGCGTCGTGACTCGGGCATCCTCGCCGCTCCGGGCCTCGTCATCAACGATCCGCGCGGCCTCTCCAGCCTCGACTACTTCGGCACCGTCCGCGGCCGTCTCGGCTACGCCTTCGACCGCACCCTCGTGTACGGCACCGGTGGTTTCGCCTATGGCGCCGGCAGCGCCGAGCGTGATTTCGGCGGCTTCCGCGGCAACGACGACTTCCGCACCGGCTACGCCGTCGGCGGTGGTATCGAATACGCTCTCCCGACCGACTCGTTCTTCAACTTCTTCAAGTCGTCGGCTGTGACGCTGAAGGTCGAAGGCCTGTACGTGAACCTGGATCGCGGCAACCGCAGCACGGGCGCTCTGGTCGTCAACACGGCGACCGGCGACGTCGTTCGCTCGGTCAGCACCGGTCGCCGCGACGACGAGTTCGCCGTCGTCCGCGCCGGCCTGAACTACAAGTTCGGCACCTACTAGGATCGTCCATTGATCGCCGCGCGGTCCCTTGAGGATCGCGCGGCATCGGGATCGTCCAAAACGAAAAGCCCGGCCGCGAGGCCGGGCTTTTCGCGTCTGTGACCGCCTTTCGCGGATCGCCGTGCCACGCACGCTGCGGGATTTTCCGCGCCGGCCGGATCGGGTTCCGACGGTGATCCACTTTTGCGAGGACGGAGCCGGTTCCGGACAGGGCAGCTCCCTTTCGCACGCCCTCAGATGTCGAGAACCGCTTCGTCGGCGAAGGCCGCGCGCTCGGAGATGAAAGCGAAGCGGGCCTCGGGCTTGTTGCCCATCAGGCGCTCCACGGCGTCACCGGTGGAATCCCGTGCCTCGTCGAGGATCGCCACGCGCAGGAGCGTGCGCTTCTTGGGGTCCATCGTGGTCTCCTTCAGCTGCGCCGGCATCATCTCGCCAAGCCCCTTGAACCGGCTGATCTCGACCTTGGCGCCCTTGAAGACCGACTTGATGATCCGCTCCTTGTCGGCATCGTCGCGGGCATAGGCCGTCTTCGCGCCGTGCTGGAGGCGGTAGAGCGGCGGAATCGCCAGGTAGAGATGGCCCTTGTCGATGAGCTTGGGCATCTGCCGGTAGAAGAAGGTGATCAGCAGCGAGGCGATATGGGCGCCGTCCACGTCCGCGTCGGTCATGATGATGACCTTCTCGTAGCGGAGGTCCTCGCCCTTGTAGCCGTTGCCCGTGCCGCAGCCGAGCGCCTGGGTCAGGTCTGAGATGAGCTGGTTGGCGCCCATCTTGTCCCGGCTGGCCGAGGCCACGTTGAGGATCTTGCCGCGCAACGGCAGGATCGCCTGACTGGCGCGGTCGCGCGCCTGTTTGGCCGAGCCGCCAGCGGAATCGCCCTCGACGATGAAGATTTCCGAGCCCGCCGTGCCGGCCTTGGAGCAGTCTGCGAGCTTGCCCGGCAGCCGCAGCTTGCGGGTCGCGGATTTGCGCGCGACTTCCTTCTCCTGGCGTCGGCGCAGGCGTTCCTCGGCCCGGTCGATCACCCAGTCGAGGAGCTTGTTGGCCTGGGCCGGGGAGGCGGCGAGCCAATGGTCGAAGGCGTCGCGGATCGCCGTCTCGACGATGCGCGAGGCTTCCACCGTGGCGAGCTTGTCCTTGGTCTGGCCCTGGAATTCCGGCTCGCGGATGAAGACCGAGAGCATCGAGGCGCAGGTCGCCATCACGTCGTCGGTGGTGACGGAGGTCATGCGCTTGGCCTGGCCGACGCGCTCGGCATGCTCGCGCAGGGCCCGCAGCAGGGCGACGCGCAGGCCGCTCTCGTGGGTGCCGCCCTCGGCGGTGGGAATGGTGTTGCAGTAGGAGTGCGAGACCCCGTCCTCCACCACCATCCAGGCGACGGCCCATTCGAGGGAGCCGTGGCCGCCGGGCTTCGTCACCTTGCCCGAGAAGACCGCGTCGGTGACGAGCTCCTTGCCGTCGAGATCGCGGGCGAGATAGTCGCGCAGGCCGCCGGGGAAACGGTGCACGGTCTCGGCCGGCACGTCCTCCAGCCCCTCCAGCAGCGACGGCGCGCAGCGCCAGCGGATCTCGACGCCGCCGAACAGGTAGGCTTTGGAGCGCGCCATCTTGAACAGACGGCGCGGGTCGAATTTCAGCGCCCCGAAGATCTCGGCATCGGGATGGAAGCGCACCCGCGTGCCGCGCCGGTTCTGCACCCGGCCGACCTCCACCAGGGGTCCCTGCGCATGGCCGCGCGAGAAGATCTGGCGATAGAGGACCTGGCTGCGGGCGACCTCGACTTCGAGGTGGTCCGAGAGGGCGTTGACCACCGAGATGCCGACGCCGTGCAGGCCGCCGGAGGTCTCGTAGACCTTCGAGTCGAACTTCCCGCCCGCATGCAGGGTGGTCATGATGACTTCGAGGGCGGATTTGCCCGGGAATTTCGGGTGCGGGTCAACCGGGATGCCGCGGCCATTGTCGGTGATGACGAGGTGGCCCGTCGCCTCGAGCTCCACCTCGATGTAGCTGGCATGGCCGGCCACGGCCTCGTCCATGGAATTGTCGACCACCTCGGCGAAGAGGTGGTGCAGGGCGCGCTCGTCGGTGCCGCCGATATACATGCCCGGCCGGCGCCGGACCGGCTCGAGGCCTTCCAGCACCTCGATCGACGACGCGTCGTAGCCGGCTTCGGCCGTATCGATCGGAGCCTTGTCGACCGAAGCCTTGTCGAGGGGAGCGCGCGCGGCGGAGGAGGCCTTCGCGCCGCGCACGGGCGCCTGACCGCCCGCGAACAGGTCGCTCGGCCGGCCGCCGGCGGGGGCCGGAACGGCCTGGCGTGAGGTCTCGCGCTGAGTCATGGGCCAACCATACAGGAACGAAACGGAAACGTGAAGCGACGGCGCCGTTGCCGGCGGGCGCTCTCCCCGTGTTCCTGCACAGCTTGCGCCGATTCCGTTAACGCTGTGTCGTCGGGGTACCGGAGGTGCCGCCGCCAAGACCATGGTCCGCTCACCTTGGGGCCAGCGAAGGACGCCGCGAACCATGCCTCCACTCGCTCGGCATGAGCCGCTGGCGCGGCCCTCCCTGCGCTGGCTCCTGGATCGCCTTCCGCTTCGCTGCAGGCGTCCGGGAAAGGGGAGACGTGGCAGGCTTGAGCCTGTTCATCGGCGCCGGCTCGTCCCGATTGTCATTCACCGCCCCTTCCCCGGCCGCTCGTAGCGGCAGCGGAGGGTGATCCGGGGACCAGGGGCAAGAGCCGCGAAGCGTCCGGATAAGCGTGGCCGACCTCAGCTTCCGACCCGGCCGCCCCCGCGTTTGGTGATCGCGACGATGGCCGGGCGAGGCGGCATCCCGTCCTTGAAATCCGGCCAGCGGGTGGAGGGCGCCTCGAACGTGGCGGGCACGGCCTTGGGATCCTCCTCGTCGGCCTCGCCGGGATGCTGAACGGCGACGAAGAAGGTGGTGTCGTCGGGGGTGAAGTAGGGGCCGCACATCTCGGCGCCGTTCGGCACCCTGAAGAAGTGCTTGCCCGTGCCCCGCCCCTGCCCGTCCGTCTCCATCGCCCAGATGCCGTCGTTGCGCCCGGTCTTCGACGGCGAATTCCCGTCGGTGGCGACCCAGAGCCGGCCCTGCCCGTCCACCGAGCAATTGTCCGGCATGCCGAACCAGCCGTCCTTCGTCGTCGCCGAGGAGAAGGTGGCGCCCACGGAGGCGATGGCGGGATCGCCGCATTTGACGAGGATTTCCCAGGCGAAGCCCGGGGCCGCGTGGTCGCCCCCGTCCGGGGTGAGTTCGACGATGTGGCCGAAGCGGTTATCGGGCCGCGGATTGGCGGCGTTCACGTCCTCGGCCTTGCGCTTCACGTTGTTGGTGAGCATCACGTAGACCTTGTCGGTCTTCGGGTTGGCCTCGACATCCTCGGGACGGTCCATCTTGGTGGCGCCGAGGAGGTCGCCGGCGCGCCTTGCCTCGACCAGCACGTCAGCCTGGGACGCGAACCCGTGTTCGGGGGTCAGCTTTCCCTGGCCGAAGACCAGCGGCATCCAGGCGCCGCGCCCGTCCGCATCGAAACGGGCGACGTGGAGCGTCCCGGAATCGAGGATGTCGCGGTTGGCGGCCCGGTCGGAGAGGTTCACGGCCGCCTCCGTCACGAATTTGTAGACGTAGTCGAAACGCTCGTCGTCGCCCTGGTAGACGACGTAGGCCCCGCCTTTCGAGACGATGCCGGCCGCACCCTCGTGCTTGAACCGGCCCATGGCGGTGCGCTTCGTCGGGACGGAGGCCGGATCGAACGGGTCGATCTCCACCACCCAGCCGAAGCGGTTGGGCTCGTTCGGCTCCTTGGAGAGGTCGAACCGCTCGTGGAAGCGGCCCCAGGCATAGGCGTTGCCGGGCAGGCCGAGGCGCTTGTGGTTGGCCGCCTCGGCCGACCCCTCGGCCAGAGCGCCGGAGAAGTAGTAGTTGATGTTCTCCTCGCAGGTGAGCCACGTCCCCCAGGGCGTTGTTCCGCCTGCGCAATTGTTGATCATGCCCTTCACCGCACGGCCGGTCGGATCGGCGCCGGTCTGCAGCCGCGCGGAGCCCGCCGCCGGGCCGGAAAGCGCCATCGGCGTCTCGGCGGTGATGCGGCGGGCGTAGCGGGACTCCGGCACCACGGCCCATTTGCCGTCGTTACGCTTCACCTCGATCACCGAGCCGCCATGGGCGGCCATCTCGATCTCGACGAGGTCGCGGTTCATGCCCTTGAAGGCGACGGTCTTGATGTCCTGGCGGCCGAGGCCGGGGAACATCAGCTCCTCGTTGGTGTATTCGTGGTTGACCACGAGCAGGCCGTGCCCGGCCGGGTCGGCGGCGCCGGGCATCGGGAAATAGCCGACGAAGTCGTTGTTGTAGCCGAATTGCCGGGCCTGCGCCGCAGCGCTCTGGTTCAGCGGATCGAAGGCGGGGGCGCCGGGCAGGACCGGATCGCCCCAGCGGATCAGGATGTCGGCATCGTGCCCCTCCGCCACGTGATGGTGCGCGTCCGACCCCGCTTCGATCTCCCTGAACGGGAACGGTGCCGCCTGTCCCTGCGCCGCCGCGGCCGGGCCGGCGGCGAGCGCGCGGGGCGTCACCACCGCCGCGATGGCGCCGACGCCGAGCAAGCCGCGCAGCAGGTCGCGCCGGTCGAACCGGGCGGCGACCACGTCGCCGAACGTGGCGTTGCGGCTCGGGTTGGAGCCGGCATCCTCGCCGTCTTCCGCGGCCTGCGAGCGGGTGCGCAGCGGCTCGGTCATGGTCAAGTTCTTCCTTGGAATCGATCGAAGCAGCCTAGGGCCCGGACATGGCGGGCGGATGACGACGACGCTCCGGAACCCGATCGTAGTCCTGTGCGTTTTCGCACTAAATTCGGTTCGATTGGGAGATCGACATGGCACCGTCCGCAGCTCTGAGCATGGTGCGTCACGACGATCTGATCCGCGCGTCTAAGGCCGCGGGCCATGCCTTTTCCCTGATCGACGACGGGCAGGACGATGCCCGGCCGGCACCCTCTCGGTTTCTCACCCTCTCGGCGATGTCGCTCGCGGGCTTCGTCGCGAGCTGCGGCATGTTCCTCGTGTTCGTCTGAGGCCCTGCGCTAAGCCGCATCCGCGCGGGGTAAAGCTGTCCCGACGCGCCGCTCCGCGCGCGTCGCCGACATCGATTCTTCCTCGTCGTCCTGGGGCGCACCCCAGAATTCCGCGACGGTCGGCCCGTTCCCGACCAGGGGATCGCGCAGGAAATTCGCGATCTCGTAGGGCCAGACCCGGCGTCCCATCCGCGTGTACCAGCGCATGGCATGGCGCAGTCCGGCATCGCGATGGAAGAGCACCCGCGCGAGCGCGCGCGGGCGCGCCTGGACCGCCACCTCGATCAGCTTGAACCACAGCAGCACCCGCCACGGCGCCATGTGCCGGGTCGCCAAAACCTGATGCTTGTAGTCCCAGCGCCGTCGGTCGGTCTGGATCACCCGACGCCCTGCCGCGAGGCCGAAATACGGCGTCCAACGGTGGGGCGTCACGTAGAGCATCTGGATCTGGTCGGGATCGTAGGACAGGAGCTGGCGCAGGCCGCGCCAGTAATCCCGGTCCGTCTCCTCCTCGAACCCGACCACCCAGGTCGCCATGGACAGGATGCCGTGCTCGCGCAGCAGCCGGATCGCCTCCCGGTCTGTGGTGGTGGCTCCTCCCTTGCGGATCTTCGCCAGGGTCGCCTCGTCGGTACTCTCCAACCCGAGGAGGAAGCGTGCCCAGCCGGCCTGCTTGTAGAGCGGCAGGATATCGGCATCGCGCACGATGTCGTCGGCGCGGGTCGAGCCGACGAGGATGAGGTCGACCTTCTCGGCGATCAGCGTTTCGAGGAAGACCCGCCACGCCTTCTTCGAGACGGTGGGATTCTCGTCGGCGAAGTTGATGACCTGCACCCCGTGCTCGCGGTGGAGCCGGGCGAGTTCCCGCGCGAACGTTACGGGATCGCGGTGGCGCCAGCGGGTCCAGAAGCCGCGCTGGCCGCAATAATTGCAGAGATGCGGACAGCCGCGCGAGAATTGCACGACCACCGCCCGCAACCCGCCCCAGTAGCTGTAGCGGGCGTGGTCGATCAGCTCCCAGCCGACCCGGTAGGCGTCGAGATCGCGGATCACCGGCGCGGGCTGCGTGGCATGGGGGCCGTCGCCGCCGCGAAAGGCGATGCCCGGCACGGAGGCAAAGGGCGTCCCGGCTGCGAGGGCCGCCATGAGGCGCCGCGCGGTCTCCTCGCCCTCCCCGCGGACGATGGCGGTGACGTAGGGCTCGTCCTTCAGGATCTCCCGCCAGTGATAGGTCGGGAACACGCCGCCATAGACGATGGCGAGATCCGGCCGTGCCCTCGCCAGGCGCGAGGCGATGTCGGCGATGACCGGATGTCCCGAGGTCGAACCGGAATGGCCGAACAGGACGGCATCGGGATGGAAGGCCATGACCTGCGCGACGAGGGCGCCGGGCTGCATCGGGCCGAACTCGCCGTCGACGAGGCGCACCGCGTGCCGGTCGTCGATGAGCGGACCGCCCACCGCCAGAAGGCCGAGCGGCGGCAGGTGGTCGTCGGGAATCCGGCTGCCGATGGCCGGGTGGGGCACGTTGACGAGGACGATGCGCATGGCTTTTCCTCCCGTGTGAGGGGGGTTTCAGGCGGCGACGGAGGGGGCGGAGAGGCCGCCGAAGCGGCGGTCGCGGCCTTGGAAGGCGATGAGCGCCTCGGCGAGGTCGGCGGCGTCGAAATCCGGCCAGTGGCGCTGGGTGAAATGCAGCTCGGCATAGGCGCTTTCCCAGAGCAGGAAGTCCGAGAGGCGCTGCTCGCCGCTGGTGCGGATCACGAGATCGACGTCGGGGACCGATGCATCGCCCGTGACCAGGGCCGAGAAGGCCTCGCGGGTCATGCCCGGCCCGCTGGCCATCACGGCGGCGAGGATGGCGTCGCGGGCGGAGTAGTCGATGGCGATCCGCAGATGCAGCGCGTGTCCTCCCTGCGTCGCGGCCTCCGCCCGGCCGATGGCGGCGGCGAGGCCCTCGGGCAGGCGGTCGCGCCGGCCGATCACGCTGAGCCGCACGCCGTTCTCCACCAAGCGGGCGATCTCGGTGCGGAGATAGAGCCGGAGCAGCCCCATCAGGGCCGCGATCTCCGCCTCCGGCCTCTTCCAGTTGTCGCAGGAGAAGGCATAGAGGGTGAGGGTGCCGACCCCCTGCGGAGGCGCCGCCTCCACCACCCGGCGGATCGCCTCCACCCCCGCCTTGTGGCCGAGAGCCCGAGGCAGGCCGCGCGCCGTCGCCCAGCGCCCGTTGCCGTCCATGATGATCCCGACATGGTGTCCGGACATACGTTCACTTTGCATGACAAAGTTCCTTGGCAAAAAAAGACGGAATCCGGGTGTCAGGCCGGACGGGCGACGAGGGGAGGAATGGCGGTGTCGGCGCTCGCGGCGGCCGAGGCTGCGTCCCGCACCACCTGTTCGAGGACCGCGAGGTAATCGAGGAAGCGCTGGCGCCCGGCCGGCGTCAGGTGGCAGGTGGTCAGCGGGCGGGCGCCGCCGAGGCCATTGCCGGAGACCTGACCCTTGCGGATCTCCACCAGGCCGGCCTCCTGCAGCACCTGGAGGTGGCGGCTGAGATTGCCGTCGGTGAGGCCGCAGAGCTGCTTCAGGTCGCCGAAGGCGAGGCCCTTGGGCGCCGTCATCAGTGAGGTGAGGAGTCCGAGGCGGGCCTTCTCGTGGATCACCCGGTCGAGACCGTCATAAGCGAAGGGCGCCTCAGACATCGCTCTCCTCCTTGGCCCGGTAGAGGATGGCCGCCATCATGAGCTGGCCGACGGCGAAGGGCAGGCCCATGGTCCAGGGCGAGAGGGCATGGTCGGCGCTTCCCAGCATCAGGACGGCGAGGCCGGCCACCATGTACCAGGCGCCGGGCAGCGCCACGCCCTTCGGCAGCGAGCGCACCGAGGCGAAGAGGCCGAGGCTCACCAGCACCTGCCACAGGCCGGGCAGCATCCAGAGATTCTCCGGCGAGACCCGCACCAGCACCAGGGCGAGGAGCGCCCCCGCCGCCCCCGCCGGCAAAAACTGCTCCACCGCGTTCATGAGCATCGTGTCGGCGAGGCCCGCATGCTCTCGTCTGGTACGAGCCCACATCTCGGCGCCGATGAGGATCGCCGAGACGACGGCGGCGGCAATCCAGCCGCCGAGGAACGCCAGCGGCTGCCCCGTCGGGTCGTCGAGCCAGACGTGCTGCGCGAGGGCGGTGCCGAGGGCGAGGAGTCCCGTCGCGGCGAGGGCCGACGGCCCGAACCCGCAGAAGGCATTGCCGCGGGCGAGCTGCGTTCTGATCGCCACGATATCGGCGAGGGCCTTGTCGAGATCGGACATCCGACGCTCCCGGATCGACTTTGTATCGCAAAGTAAGCCGATCGGGAGTCGGTTTGCAAGTGCCGTTCGTCACGCGGGCCGGGATCGGCCGGCGTGCCCGTCACTCCTGCGCCAGGCGCTCCGTCAGGGCCGGCGACAGGCCGATGCTCGCGAGCGAGGGCGCCGGCTGGCCCGGCGGCAATCCGCAGATCGCGGCGGCGAGGACCGCGCGGGTGCCCACTTCCACCGAGCACAGGACGGGGACGGGCACCTGCGGCTGGATCCGCTCGGCGAGGCCGGCCAGAGCCGCGCCGCCGAGGATCACCACGTCGGCCCCGTCCTTCTCCGCACAGGTGGTGCAGGCGGCGGCGAGATCGGCCAGGGCCGCGTCGGGGTCGCGCGCGATGCGGTCTCCGGTGGGGGCGATGGTGCGGATGGCGGCGAGCCTGTCGGAGAGGCCGAGCCCGGCCACGAACTCCTCCAGCATCGGCCCCCACAGGGCCCCCCCGGTGACGATGGCGAAGCGCCCTCCCCGCGCCGTGGCGGCGAGGCACGAGGCTTCCGCCATTCCCACCACGGGCAGGGGCGAGATCTCGCGCAGAGCCCCGAGGCCCGGATCGCCGAAACAGGCGAGATAGACCGCGTCGCAGCCCTCCGCATGCTCCGCCAGGACGTCGAGGGCCGCATGCGCCGCGATCGCAGACGCGGCCCGGCTGGCGATGTAGCGGGCGCCGAAACGCCCGGTGACGGGGACGAACTCCGCGGCGTCGCCCGCCACGCGGCGCACGTGCGAGGCGACGAGATCGGTGACGGACGAGGTCGTGTTCGGATTGATCAGCAGGATGCGCAACGGGGATCGATCTCCGGTCAGGCCGTGGCCGTGACCGGGTTCTTACGCATCAGGACGAGATAGATCGAGAAGCCCAGGGCCACGCCGATGAACCAGCTGAAATTCGCGAGGCTCCCGAGGGCCGGAATAACGGCGCAGAGGGCCGGCACCAGGGCGGAGGGGATGACGCTCATCACGGCGGCGCGGTTGTAGCCGCCATCGTACCAGTAGGTACCGGTGGGGCTCATCGTGTAGAGGTCGTCCACCACCACGTGCTGCTTTCGCACCACGAAGAAGTCGGCGATCAGGATGCCGAAGAGCGGGCCGATGAACGCGCCGAGGATGTCGAGCGTGTAGTGGATCACCGCCGGGTTGTTGTAGAGGTTCCACGGGGTGATGAAGATCGAGCCGACGGCCGCGATCATCCCGCCCATGCGCCAGCTGATGTGCTGCGGCGCCACGTTCGAGAAGTCGAAGGCCGGCGAGACGAAGTTCGCCACGATGTTGATGCCGATCGTCGCCGTCATGAAGGTGAAGGCGCCGAGCACCACGGCGTAGGTGTTGTCGATTTTGCTCACCGTCTCCACCGGATCGATGATGAGGTGGCCGAAGACCGGCAGGGTCGACGACGTGGTGATGACTGTGAGCAGCGAGAAGCCGATGAAGTTCACCGGCAGGCCCCAGAAATTGCCGCTCTTCACCGCCGGGAACGACTTTCCGTAGCGTGAGAAGTCGCCGAAATTCAGCATCGGCCCGGAGAAGTAGGAGACGACGAGGGCGACCGCGTTGATCATCACCGGCAGGGCGTCCCAGCCCTGGTACTTCACCTCGCCGAGGGTGAGGCCGACATTGGAGATGCCGGCCTTGGCCACGAGATAGACGGCGAGCGCGATCATCACCACGTAGACGGCGGGTCCGGCCCAGTCGATGAACTTGCGGATCGCCTCCATGCCGCGCCAGAACACCAGCGCCTGGATCACCCACAGGGTCATGAAGGCGGCCCAGCCGAGGCTCGACAGGCCGACGAAGCCGTGCTGGGTCACGTCGGCATAGGGCTTCAGCTCGGGGTAGAAGCGCAAAGCCACGATCATGAAGGCGCTGGAGGCGAGGTAGGTCTGGATGCCGTACCAGGCCACCGCGATGAGGCCGCGGATGATGGCGGGGATATTGGCGCCCTTCACGCCGAAGGAGGCGCGGCAGATAACCGGATAGGGCGTGCCCGTCAGCTGGCTCGGCTTGGCGACGAGGTTGCAGAAGAACTGCACGATGAGGATGCCGACGAGGAGCGAGATCAGCACCTGCCAGCTCACGAGGCCGAGGGAGAAGAGGCTGCCCGCCGTGATGTAGCCGCCGACGCTGTGGACGTCCGACATCCAGAAGGCGAAGAAATTGTAGCTGCCCCAGGTCTGCTTGCGCAGCGGCGCCAGATCCTCGTTGGTGAGGCGGTCGTCGTAGCCGGGCTTGATCACCACGGCGGAATGGGCGTCGGGTACGGCGCCTCCAGACGCGGCCGGTTCGGCAATCGAGGCGCTGTGTGACATCGATCCGCGTCTCCGTGGCGAGAGGGCCTGGTCCCGTTCCGATCCGCCCGGGACCAAGCAGGGCATGGACCAAGCAGGGCATGTGCCATCAGGCCCCGTGTTAGAGTCTTGGTCGCGCGCCTGGCGGCGGTCCCGATCGGGCCGGATAAGCGACGATGGCGGCCAAGTGGTCGATTGACAAGACACCTCAAGGCTCTAAGTGTCCGCGCAACGCGTGTGCGCGGCGGGTCGTGTGTTCGAACCGACCTCGAAGCCTTGCCCACGACGATCTTCTCCGCGCGGATCGCGACACGTTCCTGCGCGCAACGGTTCTCATCAGCATATGTCTTTTGCCGACCTCGGATTGAGCGACAAGGTCCTCCAGGCCGTCACGGCCGCGGGCTACACGGACCCGACGCCGATCCAGGCTCAGGCCATCCCGCACGTGCTGGCGCGCCGCGACGTGCTCGGCATCGCCCAGACCGGGACCGGCAAGACCGCCGCCTTCACCCTGCCGATGCTCACCCTGCTGGAGAACGGCCGGGCCCGCGCCCGCATGCCGCGCACGCTGATCCTGGAGCCGACCCGCGAGCTCGCCGCCCAGGTGGTGGAGAATTTCGACCGCTACGGCATCAACCACAAGCTCAACGTGGCCCTCATCATCGGCGGCGTCTCCTTCGCCGAGCAGGACGCCAAGCTGATGCGCGGCGCCGACGTGCTGATCGCGACCCCCGGCCGCCTGCTCGACCATTTCGAGCGCGGCAAGCTCCTGCTCACCGGCGTCGAGCTCCTCGTCATCGACGAGGCCGACCGCATGCTCGACATGGGCTTCATCCCCGATATCGAGCGCATCGTGAAGATGGTGCCGTTCACGCGCCAGACCCTGTTCTTCTCCGCCACCATGCCGCCGGAGATCGAACGGCTGGCGGAGGTGTTCCTGCACAATCCCCAGCGGATCGAGGTGGCACGGCCAGCCTCCACCGCAGCGACGATTGTGCAGAAGCTGGTGGCGACCGGCTCGGAAGGCCACGAGAAGCGCGATCTCCTGCGCCGGCTGATCCGGGGCGAGGCCGAGCTGAACAACGGCATCATCTTCTGCAACCGCAAGCGCGACGTGGCGCTGCTGCAGAAATCGCTGGCGAGCCACGGATTCAACGTGGCGGCGCTCCACGGCGACATGGACCAGCGCGCGCGTACGATCGCCCTCGACGGGTTCCGCTCGGGCGAGGTTCCGCTTCTGGTGGCCTCCGACGTGGCCGCCCGCGGCCTCGACATCCCGGCGGTGAGCCACGTCTTCAATTTCGACGTGCCGCATCACCCGGAGGACTACGTGCACCGGATCGGCCGTACCGGCCGCGCCGGTCGCGCCGGACATGCCTTCACCCTGGTGACCCGCTCCGACGAGCGCTCGGTGACCGCCATCGAGAGCCTGATCGGCCAGCCGATCCCCTGGGCCGAGGGCGACCTCGGCACCGTCCCCGAGCCTTCGCCGGATGCCGGCGAGGAGACCCGGACGCGCCATCGCGGACGCGGCGGAGATGCCACGCGCCGCGCCCGCGGCGGCGAGGGTGGCCGTTCGGAAGCGGCCAAGCCCGAGGGACGCCGCTCTCCGTCCCGTGAGCGCCAGCCCTCCCGGCGTGCCGAGCCGGCAGCGGCCGCTGCGGTCGCCGAGGCGGTGGTTCCCGAAAAAGTCGCCGAGCCCCAGCGGGAGGCTCCGCGCCGGCGCGAGCCGTCGCGTCCGCCCCAGGATTCCCGTAGCCAAGATTCTCGTAGCCAGGATTCCCGTAATCAGGATTCCCGCAGGGCGTCTCCCGACCGGAACCGCGACGAATCCCGTCATTCGGCCCGGCGCGGGGATTCCGACGACGGCGAGACGCCGCTCGGCCTCGGCGAGCACGTGCCGGCCTTCCTCCTGCGCCCGGCGGTGATCAAGAAGGCGAAGTAGCGCGCCGACCGGCGAGCCGTTCCCGTCACCTTAACCGCATCTCCATCATCGGTACGATAGCTTACCCTTCCGGCGTTCGATGTCCTCGGTGCCGGATCAGGGGACGGGCCGGACGATGAACCACGGAAGCCACGGTGACAGGGAGCGGACGTTCGCTCTGGCCGACCGCGCCAACGTGCTGATGCGTGACTACGGTTCCTCCGCGACGCCCCAGGCCTACACCGTCTGGTACACCTACGTTTCGGGTGTGCTGCCGCTGATGAACGACGCGATCAAGCGGCTGACCGCGGAGAATGGCTGCCTCTCCGACGCCGACATCGATTCCCTGTACGAGACCTATGTCGACAGTCGCCGCCTCGTCGCCGAGACCGAGCGGATGAGCACGAACATGCTGGTCGAGATCGAGGGCATCATGGAGGTGATGGACCTCTCGCTCGGCTCGACCACGCAATACGGCGAGTCGCTGCAGGCCCTGTCGCGCGATCTCGACGTGTCGGACCAGAACCGCGTCCGCGAGATCATCATGACTCTGGTCTCGACGACCCGGGAGATCACCGCCAACAACCGCACCCTCGAAGCGCGCATGCGGGAGAGCCGCAGCGAGATCGAGAGCCTGCGCGAGACCCTCGAGGCAACCCGGCTGGAGAGCCTCACCGATCCCCTCACCGGCCTGTCGAACCGCAAGCATTTCGAGGAGAGCCTGCGCAAGATGGTGGACGGTGCCGCGGGTCAGGCGTCACCCTCCAGCCTGATCGTCATCGACGTCGATTTCTTCAAGCGCTTCAACGACGTCTACGGCCATCTCACGGGCGATCAGGTGCTGCGTCTCGTGGCCATCGTCATGCGCGAGCATCTCAAGGCGCGCGCCACCCTCGCCCGTTTCGGCGGCGAGGAATTCGGCATCCTCCTGCCCGAGACCGACCGGGCCGCCGCCGTAGCGATCGCCGAGAAGGTCCGTGCCAGTGTCATGGGTCGCGAGCTGGTGAAGCGGACGACGGGCGAGTCCCTCGGCAAGGTGACGATCTCGCTCGGCGTCGCCACGTCGCGCCGGGGCGACACCGCCGTGTCCCTCCTCGAACGCGCCGACCAGTGCATGTTCATGGCCAAGCGCGACGGCCGCAACCGGACCGTGGACGATTCCGGCGTCACGACGGAGGCGCTCACGGCGGTCGCGTGAGCGCTCCGGGCCGATAGGGCCGTCCCCGCGTCAGGCGGAGGCGCGCAGCACTTCGGGATTGGCCGGCGTGATCGCGACGGATTCGCCGCAGCCGCAGGACGAGGTCTGGTTCGGGTTGTTGAACACGAACTGCGACGACAGCTTCGTCGTCTTGAAGTCCATCTCGGTGCCGAGGAGGAACAGGACCGCCTTGGGGTCGACGAAGACCGTCACGCCGCGATCCTCCACCATGTCCTCGCCGGGGTTGCGCCCTTCGGCATATTCCATCGTGTAGGACATGCCGGCGCAGCCGCCGTTCTTCACGCCGACCCTGAGGCCGGCGATCGGCTTCTCCGCATCCGCGATGATGGACTTGATCCGGTCCGCCGCCGCGTCGGTCAGCGACAAGACCTTGAAACTCTTGAGCATGAGATCTCTCCGGCAGCCGGGTTCAAGGCCCGGGCGGTTGAGGATGATGGTACGTCGTTAAGATAAGGATGGCGGAGGCCGCGGTCCACTGTCGTCATGCGGCACCGGCCGGCGGTCTTCGGACTATGCTATCGTCATGGCCGGCCGAGGGCGGGTTTCATGGCACAGACGGCACGACGCTTGATGAGCGTGGAAGAATTCTTCGACTGGCAGCAACGCCAGGATGTCCTCTATGAACTCGTCGACGGCGTGCCGGTCCCGCACGTGAAGATGATGACGGGGGCCAGCGCGCAACACGACCGTGCGACCGTGAATATCATCGCCGCCCTCCATGGCCAGCTTCGCGGAACGGGGTGTCGGCCGATGACGGACGATATCGGTCTGCGCACGGGCATCGCGACATTGCGCCGGCCGGACGTGACCGTGGAATGCGGCGAGCTGATCCTGGACAGCTACGAGAGCCGTTCACCCCGGCTCGTCGTCGAGGTGCTGTCACCCTCGACGAGCACCATCGATCGTTTCCGGAAGCTGGAGGAGTACAAGCGTCATCCGACGATCGCCTACATCCTGCTCGTGGAGACCCGGTGGCCCAGCGCGACACTGTATCGACGCGACGGCGAGGCGTGGGTGACGCAGGCCTTCGAGGCGAGAGATGAGATCATCGATCTGCCGATCATCGGAGCACGTCTGTTGATGTCGGATGTGTACGACGGCATGACGTTCGCTCCGCACCGGGAGGCACCGATCGGCTGAGGGCGCCCTACCACATGTCCAGCGCGACGCGGGCCTCGTCGGACATGCGGCTCTGGTCCCACGGCGGGTCGAACACCATGGTGACGGCGCAGGCCTGCACGCCCGGCACGGCGGCCACCGCCGTCTCGACCCAGCCCGGCATCTCGCCGGCCACGGGACAGCCGGGAGCGGTCAGCGTCATGTCGATGGCGACCTTGCGGTCGTCGGCGATGTCGACCTTGTAGATCAGGCCGAGCTCGTAGATGTCGGCCGGGATTTCGGGGTCGTAGACGCTCTTCAGCGCCGCGACGATATCGTCGGTCAGGCGGTCGAGCTCTTCCGGCGGGATCGCCGAGTCGCTGGCGATGGCGGGGGTGTTGGCCCCTCCGGTGATGGCGGCGTCGCTCATGATGCTGTCCTCGTCGTTCGGTGTCGCGGATCGTCTTCGATCCGCGAGATCCGCCGCATGAGCGGCGGCGCGCGGTCGCGCTAGCGCCGCTCATGCGGTTGTCAGGCGAACATCATCTCGGCCTTGGCCAGGGCCTCGGCGAGGGCGTCCACTTCGTCATGGGTATTATACAGGCCGAACGACGCGCGACAGGTGGATGTCGCGCCGAATCGCGTGAGCAGCGGCATGGCGCAATGGGTACCGGCCCGGATGGCGACGCCGTAGCGGTCGATGATGGTCGCGATGTCGTGGGCATGGGCCCCCTTCATCTCGAAGGCGATGACGCCGCCCTTGCCCTTGGCGGTGCCGATCATCCGCACGGAATTCATGGCGCCGAGCCGTTCCTGCGCGTAGGCGAGGAGGGACGCCTCGTGCGCGGCGATCCGGTCGCGGCCGACACCCATCATGAATTCCAGCGCGGCGCCGAGGCCCACTGCCTCGACGATCGCCGGGGTGCCGGCCTCGAACCGGTGGGGCGGGTCGTTATAGGTGATCGTGTCCTCGGAGACGGTGCGGATCATCTCGCCGCCGCCCTGGTAGGGGGGCAGGCGCTCCAGCCACTCCTTCTTGCCGTAGAGCACGCCGATCCCGGTGGGACCGTAGACCTTGTGGCCGGTGAAGACGAAGAAGTCGCAATCGAGCGCCTTCACGTCGATGGGCTGGTGCACCGCGCTCTGCGCCCCGTCGAGGAGCACCGGCACCCCGTGCGCATGGGCGATGCGCACGATCTCGGCGGCCGGCGTCACCGTGCCGAGCACATTCGACATGTGGGTGATCGCCACCATTTTTGTCCGCGCGGTGAAGAGCTTTTCGTACTCGTCGACCAGGAAATTGCCCGCGTCGTCGACGGGGGCCCACTTGATGACGGCGCCGCGCCGCTCGCGCAAAAAGTGCCAGGGCACGATGTTGGAATGGTGTTCCATGATCGAGAGGATGATCTCGTCCCCCTCCCCGATCTGGCCGAGCAGTCCCATCGACGAGGCCACGAGGTTATAGGCCTCGGTGGCGTTGCGGGTGAAGATGATCTCGTCGGTGGAGTCGGCGTTGAGGAATTGCCGCGTGGTCTCGCGCGCGCCCTCGAACCCTTCGGTGGCGGCATTGGCCATGAAATGCAGCCCGCGATGGACGTTGGCGTAGCCCGTCTCCATGCAGTTCACCATCGCGTCGATGACCGCGCGCGGCTTCTGCGACGAGGCCGCGTTGTCGAGATAGACCAGCGGCCGGCCGTAGACCTTCTGCGACAGGATCGGGAACTGGGCCCGGAGCGCCGCGACGTCGTAGGGCTGGGAATCTTGGGGCCAGGAATCTTGGGGCCGGAGATCTTGTGACTGGGTGAGGACGGGTGCGTTCATGTCTCGACTTTCCAAAAGGAGTCGGGTGACGAACCCACCCTGTTCCTCATCCTGAGGTGCTGCGCAGCAGCCTCGAAGGAGGACTCCAGAACCCGCTACGCGAACTGGAGCCCTCCTTCGAGGCCTCCGCTGCGCTCCGGCACCTCAGGATGAGGTCGCGGGGTGGGGCGGGCATTTGGATATCGGCCTCGTCTTCGAGGCCGATATCCATCTTTGTCTAGCTCCGCGCCTTCAGCCACGCCTCGACGGTCGCGATCAGCGCCTCGCGAGCGCCGTCGTGGCCGACCGACTCGATGGCGGCGCCGAGGAAGGCCTGGACCAGCAGGCTCTCGGCTTCCGCCTTCGGCAGCCCGCGCTGCATCAGGTAGAACAGCAGATCGTCGTCGAGGGCGCCGCAGGTGGCGCCGTGGCCGCAGGCGACGTCGTCGGCGAAGATCTCCAGCTCGGGCTTGTTCATCATCTGGCCCTCGTCGGACAGGATGAGGCAGGCCGACATCATCTTGCCGTCGGTCTGCTGGGCCGCCTGCTGGACGATGATCTTGCCCTGGAACACGCCCGTGGCCTCGCCGTCCACCACGGTCTTGAACAGCTCGCGGCTGACCCCGCCGGTGGCAGCGTGGTCGGCCAGGAAGGTGGTGTCGGCGAGCTGCCGGCCGTTGAGCATGGCCGCCCCGTTTACCACCGCGCGGGCATCGGCCCCGGCGAAGTTCAGGTAGACCTGATGGCGCGAGAGCACGGCGCCGACGACGACGTTGACGGTCTCCACCGCCGACGCTGCGCCGAGCTTGACGGAGAAAGTCGAGAGCGCCACGGCCTCGCGGCCTTCCGCGTTGAGGCGGGCGTGCCGGAAGGTGGCGTTGTCGGCCACCGTCACGTCGAGGGCGTCGTTGGGCTGGTAGGCGACGCCGTCCGGCCCCTCATGGCTCTCCAGCACCGTGATCTCGGCGCCCTCCCCCAGCACCACGAGGGTACGGGTGGCGGTGGAGTAGGCCTCCGTTCCGGTGCCGATGAAGCGCAGGTGCAGCGGAACCTCGACCTTGGCGCCGGCCTCCGCGGCGATCAGCGCGCCATCCGCCAGGAAGGCGGTGTTGAGCTGGTAGATCGGGTTCTCGGAGGCCTGGCGCACGGGGGTGAGCCGGTCGAGGAGCGCGTGGCCCTCGGTGAGCGCCCGGGTCAGCGGCGTGAACGTGACGCCGGCCGGGATGCGGCCGAGGTCGGATTCGGCCTCGATCAGGTGGCCGTTGACGAAGGTGAGGCGCACGGCCTCGATCCCGGCAAAGCCCTTGGCTTGGGCCACGGCGGCCTTGGCGGTCTCGGCCGAGGGCATCTCCGCCGGATGGGCCGCGTCGCGGAACGCCGAGCGCAGGTCCGTGTACTTGAACGCCTCGACGCGGCGGGTCGGCAGGCCGACGGCCTCGAAGTAGCGGAACGCCTCCTCGCGGGCGATGGACACGCCCGTGGGGTATTTCATCTTCGTGGCTTCGAAGAGCTTGGTCAGGCCGGTCTCGGCCGCCGTGCGCAGGGGAGTGATGTCGGCCATATCAGGCGGCCTCGTTCGTGCGGTACTCGGCGTAGCCGGAGGCTTCGAGGGCCTTGGCGAGGTCCTTGTCGCCCGACTTCACGATCTGCCCCTGCGACATCACGTGGACCACGTCCGGCACGATGTAGTCGAGCAGGCGCTGGTAGTGGGTGATGACGAGGAACGAGCGCCCCTGCGCGCGCAGCGCGTTCACGCCGCCGGAGACGATGCGCAGGGCATCGATGTCGAGGCCGGAATCGGTCTCGTCGAGGACGCAGAACTTCGGCTCCAGCAGGGCCATCTGCAGGATCTCCATGCGCTTCTTCTCGCCGCCGGAAAACCCGACATTGAGCGCGCGCTTGAGCATCTCCTTGTTGATCTCCAGCTTCTCGGCCGCCGCGTTCACCTTGCGGATGAAGTCAGGGGTGGAGAGCTCGCCCTCGCCGCGCGCCCGGCGCTGGGCGTTGAGCGTCGCCTTGAGGAAGGTCATGGTGCCGACGCCCGGGATCTCCAGCGGGTACTGGAAGGCCAGGAACACGCCGCTCGCGGCGCGCTCGTCCGGCGACATTTCGAGGATGTTCACGCCGTCGAGCAGGATCTCGCCGCTTGTGACCTCGTAATCCTCCTTACCGGCGATGACGTAGGACAGGGTCGACTTGCCCGAGCCGTTCGGCCCCATGATGGCGGCGACCTCGCCGTCGTTCACCGTGAGGTTGAGGCCGTTGAGGATCTGCTTGTCTTCGATGGCGACGGTGAGGTTCTTGATTTCGATCATCTGAGTGTAGTCCTGGTTTCGATGCCTGACGTTGGTCCCCGGGATGGGCCGGGGCGTCAGAGGAATTTCTGAAGTGCGGCGATGACGGCGACGGCAGCGCCGATGATCGCCCCGAGCCTCACGGTCATGCGGAGTTCGAGTTCGCGGAGCGAGTTATCGATCTCGGATTTGAAAGACTTGAGGTCCGATCGCAGGACCTTTTCCAGATCGACCAAATCCGCCCTGGTCGCAGAATCGGCGATGATCATGTCTCTGGCCAACTCGGCGTGCGCGATGGCCTGCTCGCGTCCGACACCGACCTGTTCGAGGCGTTGCATAACTTGAGGGTGTCGAACGCGAAGGCCATGACGTCCTCTCAGCCCACCGAGCCTTCGAGGCTGATCGAGATCAGCTTCTGGGCCTCGACGGCGAACTCCATCGGCAGCTGCTGCAGCACGTCGCGGACGAAGCCGTTGACGATGAGCGCGGTCGCCTCCTCGTTGGAGAGGCCGCGCTGCTGACAGTAGAACATCTGGTCCTCGGAGATCTTCGAGGTGGTGGCCTCGTGCTCGAACTGCGCGGAGGAATTCTTCGACTCGATATACGGCACGGTGTGCGCGCCGCACTGGTCGCCGATGAGGAGCGAGTCGCAGTTGGTGAAGTTGCGCGCGCCCGTGGCCTTGCGGTGCGCCGAGACGAGGCCCCGGTAGGTGTTCTGCGAGCGCCCGGCCGAGATGCCCTTCGAGATGATCCGGCTCGTCGTGTTCTTGCCGAGATGGATCATCTTGGTGCCGGAATCGACCTGCTGCATGCCGTTCGACACCGCGATCGAGTAGAACTCGCCGCGGGAATTGTCGCCGCGCAGGATGCAGGACGGGTACTTCCAGGTGATCGCCGAGCCGGTCTCCACCTGCGTCCACGAGATCTTCGAGTTGGCGCCGCGGCAATCGCCGCGCTTCGTCACGAAGTTGTAGATGCCGCCCTTGCCCTCGTTGTCCCCGGGGTACCAGTTCTGCACCGTCGAGTACTTGATCTCGGCGTCATCCAGGGCGACGAGCTCGACCACGGCGGCGTGGAGCTGGTTGTCGTCGCGCTTCGGGGCGGTGCAGCCCTCGAGATACGAGACGTAGCTACCCTTGTCGGCGATGATGAGGGTGCGCTCGAACTGGCCGGTATCGCGCTCGTTGATGCGGAAATAGGTCGACAGCTCCATCGGGCAGCGCACGCCCGGCGGGATGTAGACGAACGAGCCGTCGGAGAAGACGGCCGAGTTCAGGGTCGCGAAGAAGTTGTCGGTCACGGGCACGACCGAGCCGAGATACTTGCGCACCAGGTCCGGATACTCGCGGATCGCCTCCGAGATCGGCATGAAGATCACGCCGGCCTTCGACAGCTCGGCCTTGAAGGTGGTGGCCACCGAGACCGAGTCGAACACCGCGTCGACCGCGACCCGGCGCTCGGGGGCGATGCCCTCCAGCACCTCGACCTCGCGAAGCGGAATGCCGAGCTTTTCGTAGGTCTTCAGGATCTCCGGATCGATCTCGTCGAGGGACATCGCGGCCGGGCGCTTCGGAGCCGCGTAGTAGTAGATGTCCTTGTAATCGACCTTGTCGTACTCGACGCGGGCCCATTCGGGCTCCTTCATGGTCTGCCAGCGCTTGTAGGCGTCGAGGCGCCAGGCCAGCATCCATTCGGGCTCGTCCTTCTTGGCCGAGATGAAGCGCACCACGTCCTCGGAGATGCCCTTCTCGGACTTCTCCATCTCGATCGTGGTCTCGAACCCGTACTTGTACTGGTCGAGGTCGATCGAGCGGACCCGGTCGATGGTTTCCTGCACTGCAGGCATGATACGTCTCCTGGGCTCCCCGGATTCAAGGGCCGGGGGTTTTCGCGAGAGGATGGCTTGGGACGGGCGGCACGTCAGGCCGCGTACCCTCGCCGTTGATATAGGGTCGCCACGTGGCGTTCGAAGGCCGTGAGGAAGCGCGCACCGTCGCTTTCCTCGCTGTTCCACCCGAAACTGACGCGCAGCGCCCCCGCGGCCAGCGCGGGGCTCACCCCCATCGCCGCCAGAACCGAGGATCGGGCGACCTTGCCCGAGGAGCAGGCCGACCCGGACGAGATCGCGACGCCGGCAAGATCCAGCGCCATCAGGGCGGTCGCCGCATCGAGACCGGGCACGGAAAAGCACAGGGTATTGGGAAGGCGCGGCGCGCCGCTCCCGAACACGACGGCATCCGGGGCGATCGCGAGCAGGGCGGCCTCGACGGAATCCCGAAGACTTAAATCCCGAAGACCTGCATCGATGCCGGCGAGGCGGGCACGGGCGATTCGCGCGGCCTCGCCCAGGCCGGCGAGGCCGGGCAGGTTCTCGGTGCCGCAGCGCTGGCGCGCTTCCTGGCCGCCGCCGCGGATGAAGGCCCGGTCGAGGACGACGCCCTCGGCCAGTACGATCGCGCCCGTGCCCTTCGGCGCGGCGAATTTGTGTCCGGACAGGGTGAGGGCATCGAGGCCGAGCGCCTCCACATCCAGGGGCATCTTCCCCACCGCCTGCACCGCGTCGCTATGGACGAGGGCGCGGCCATGTGCCTTGGCGAGGGCGACGACCGCGGCGAGGGGCTGGATCACGCCGGTCTCGTTGTTGGCGGCGTGGACCGAGATCAGCACGGCCTCATCTCCCGCGCGCTCCAGGCTCCGTTCCAGGGCCGCGAGATCGATCAGGCCGGTCCCGTCGACGGGTACGATCTCGACGGTTTCCGGCGGGAAGCGATGCCCCGCCGAGACACAGGGATGTTCGGTAGCGCCGATCAGGAGCCGCGTCGGCGCAGGGTATCCGACCCTGGTCAGCGCACCTGACAGCACCGCATTGGCGGCCTCGGTCCCGCCGCTGGTGAAGACCACGCGGCCTCGGCCTGCACCGACCAGGGCGGCGACACGCGCGCGCGCCGCCTCCAGGGCCCCCTTGGCCGCGCGGCCTTCCCGGTGGATCGACGAGGGGTTGCCCGGCAGTTCCAGCGCGCGCACGACCGCGGCCACCACCTCCGGACGAACCGGAGATGTCGCGTTGTGATCGAGATAGGCGCGCGAAAGACTCATGCGTTGGTCAAGGTCCGAACCGACATTTCCTTGCTTTTGCCCCCCGTCATCATGCTAAGGCGCCGGAACGACACGTCTTCGCCAAGCGCCGAGCTTCGGGAGGCGACCGATCCGAGGTTCCTCGAAACGATCTAGTTTAGAATAGTTCTAATGACCTAGAATTATTCTAAGAGCGTTTTTAAGAGTGCGGCGCAGCGAGTCAAGGCGCGTTGGCCGACAAGGATGGGTTGCCCTCTCACTGCGGCGCCAGGAGTTTTGGACAGACCATGCCCGAAGTCATCTTCACCGGTCCCGCCGGCCGTCTCGAGGGGCGCTACCAGGCGCCCAAGAAGAAAGGCGCGCCGATCGCGATCGTGCTGCATCCGCACCCCCAGTTCGGGGGCACGATGAACAATCAGATCGTGTACAATCTTTTCTACACCTTCGCCAATCGCGGCTTCGCGGCCCTGCGCTTCAATTTCCGCGGCGTCGGCCGCAGCCAGGGCAATTTCGACCACGGCACCGGCGAATTGTCCGATGCGGCCTCGGCCCTCGACTGGGTGCAGTCGGTCAATCCCGAGGCGCGGGCCTGCTGGATCGCCGGCGTCTCGTTCGGTTCGTGGATCGGCATGCAGCTGCTGATGCGCCGTCCGGAGATCGAGGGCTTCATCTCCATCGCCGCCATGGCCAACCGCTACGACTTCACCTTCCTGGCCCCCTGCCCGTCCTCGGGCCTGTTCGTGCACGGCTCAGAGGACCGCGTCGCCCCGGCCCGCGAGGTCATGCCGGTGATCGAGAAGGTGAAGACCCAGAAGGGCGTCATCATCGAGCACCAGATGGTGGAGGGCGCCAACCACTTCTTCGACGGCAAGGTCGACGAGCTGACCCAGACCGTGGACACCTATCTCGACAAGCGGCTCGGCCCGAAGGATCAGGCGGGCTGAGACGGGCGAACGAAGTCGATAGGTCGCCCGCGACTTACTTCCAAAAGCCGGCGTAGCGCCAAGCTCCGCCGGCTTTTTGTTGATCGGAGGGCAGGTCATGCCCGGCGCTCGGCCGGAAGGGCGCGAGCTTCCCTAGCTCTTGATCGAGGGGGTAAAATCCGACCATTGCTCGACGCGGAAGGCCCGGATGTCGCGCACCGATTGCGGAAACCATGTCAGGCTCTTCAAAGCCATGATGGCCGAGAACAGCTTGGCCAGATCTTCGTCCTTGCTGGTGTAGAGACTGCCCTGCACCCAGTCGAAACCATGCCCTGAGAGGGTGGTCCGTATGTCGCTATAGGCCTGCGACACGCCTTTGGGATGATGAACCTGAGCCTCTGCGACCACGAGATCGAACGCGATCGCGAACATCATCGCTCCCTGGGATCGTCCAGGACATCGGCGAGGCGGTAATCGATCTCTTCGCCGGTCTCCAGCACGCGGACCCGCATCATCCAGTCGCCATCCGGCCGCGCATCGCCCACGCTGACGATCTCGTAGACGGGACCGACCTGCCCGAACCGGCGCCACGTCCCCACGAGGCCCTGCGGGTTTGGAAGGGAAACGGGCGCCATGTCGTTCATCGCGCCATCCTACAGGATTCCGTTTGCCTTCCAACCGGAAGGGTCGACACCCGACATGCGATCCCTAGCCTTTCGCATGAATCACCGGCACCGCCGGCGCCCCCTCCCATTCCGAATGGCTCGGGATCGATTCGCCCTTCATGACGATGGTGAGCGGGCGAAGCCGCGCGTAGTCGCCCACCCTGGTGTCGTAGAGGACGGTGGAGAACGCCCCCACCGAGACGCCCTCGCCCACCACCACCCGGCCGACCTTCATGATCCGGTCCTCGTAGAGATGGGTCTGGAGCGCCGAGGTCCGGTTGATCACCGAATAGTCGCCGATGGTGACGCAGTCGAACTCGGTGATGTCGGTGGTGAGCATGCAGACGCCCCGGCCCACCTTCGCGCCGAACAGGCGCAGCATCCAGGGCAGGAACGGCGTGCCGACGAGGTGTTCGAGTAGCACCTTGCCCGCGAGCCCCCAGTAGAGGACGGCCACGGCCTCGGTGCGCATGGCCCACCACGACCACATCGGCCGCATGCCGGGCTGGTAGACCCCCATCAGCAGCCATTTCACCCCGATCACGGTGAAGGACTGGATGAAGGCGATGGCGACGCTCACCAGCACGAAGCTGACGGCGAGACCGGTCCAGTCTTGCGCCAGGATCGCGGGGTAGAAGTAGAAGTCGATGGCCGAGATCGCCAGGGTGATGAACAGCATCGGCGAGAACGAGGTCGAGAATGCCTCGAAGATGCCGCGGCGGAGCTTCGGGCCCATGCCCGGCTCGTAGGTCTGCGCGTCCGAGCCGAGATCGACCTTCTGGCGCGAGGGCAGCTTGATCGGCGGCGAGCCGAACCAGGTCTCGCCCGGCGCCATGAGCTCGTTGGCGGGCGGTTTCGACTTGATGCCGACGAGCATGTCCTCGGGGATGACGGCGCCCGGCGGCACCACGGCGTCGTTGCCGACGAAGACGCGGGCGCCCGTGCTCACGGGATGCATGTGCATCCAGCCGCGGCGGACCTCCTCCTCGCCGAACACGACCTCGTCGGCGATGAAGTTGCGCGCGCCGATATCGGCGAGATCGTAGCGCCCGGCGAGGTTGGTGGAGATCTCGGCCCCCTGCCCCATCCGTGCGCCCATCAGCCGGTACCAGGCCCGCATGTAGACCGTGGCGAAGAGCGAGGAGAGCGTCTCCAGGGTCACCTCGGCCGCGAGTGCCACCGCCCATTTGCGCAGGTAGAAGCCGCTATGGATCGAGTAGGTGCCCGACGAGACCCGCGGCAGGACGAGCCAGCGGATGCCGGCGATGAGGAGCACGGTGCCCGCCGTCATCAGCATGGCGGTGGGCCAGGTCAGCAGCGGCAGGTACCAGTGATAGTCGATGTCGGTGATGTCGCTGAGCGAATCGCTGAGCTGGTCGAAGATGTAGAAGGCCGGGAAGATCGGCAGCAGGCCGACGGCCGGGATCGCCGCGAGCAGGAAGGCGTAGGCGGCGAGGAAGCCGGCGCGCCGGCGGGGAGAGGCCTGCGCGGGCTCGGGCAGGTCAGCCGGGTCGGCCATGCCGACCTTGCGGCCGGGCGAGCCGTCCCATTGCTCGGCCCGCCCCACCACGGTGCCGGTGGGGATGGTGGTGAGATCGGCGATCTCGGCGAAATCGCCGATCGTGGTCTCGGGGCCGATGACGCAGGACGTGCCGATGGCGACGTCCGCACCGATGCTGACGGGGCCGATGACGAGTTCGTTGCCGACGATCTCGGCATTGGCGATGACGAGGCGGCCGCCCAGAGAGGCCCCCGCCCCGACGCTGAGAAGGTCGGGCGCCCCGACCTCGATGTCCGAGATGAGCGCGTCGGCGCCGATCCTGGCGCCGAGCAACCGCAGGTAGATGGCGATGGCCGGCGAGCCCTGCAGCCACTTCACGTGGACGAGCGGGGTCAGCCGCTGCGTCAGCCACCAGCGATAATAGTAGACGCCCCAGAGCGGGTAGCGGCCGGGCTTCGTCCGCCCGAGGATCAGCCATTTGGCGGCCACCGCGATGGAGGCGGTGACGGCGTTGATGCCGATATAGACGAGGAGCAGCACCGCCATCTCGCCGAAGAAGCCGAGCGAGCCGCCGGTGAGCAGCAGGTAGGTGACGAAGATGCCGAGCCATTGCGAGGTCGCCAGCGCGATCACGAAGGGCAGGGCCAGCGCCTGCGCGGTGCCGCAGAGGAAGCGGCGCAGGAGCGGCGGCGCGGCAAAGCCGAGGTCACGCACCGCCATCTGCGTGCCGACGCCGCCGGTGCGCTCGATCAGCGCCTCCGACATCGCCCTCAGCGTGCGCCGGGCATAGACGTCCTGCAGGGTGATGGCGGCCAGGGCCGGCGCCTCGCGCACCGCCCCGACGAAGCGGGCGGCGAGCAGCGAATGCCCGCCGAGATCGGTGAAGAAATCTGCCCCGAACGGGATCGGCTGGTTGCCGAACACCTGCTTGGCCGCGGCCAGCATCGCCGCCTCGGTCTCGTTCTCCGGCAGTTCCTGTTCGCCGGAGAGGTCGGCGACGGTGAGCGTCGCGATGCGCAGGGCCTTGCGGTCGACCTTGCCCGAGGTCAGGCGCGGCAGCACCTCCACCACCTCGAAATGCCCCGGCACCATGTAGGGCGGCATCTGTTCGGCGAGGGTGTGGCGGAGCGCGGCCTTGTCGAATTCCGTGCCGCGCTCTGGGATCAGGAAGGCGACGAGCCGGTCGACGCCGTCGTCCTGGCGCAGGACCACCGCCGCCTGGTTGATGCCGGCCTGGGCCTGGATGCGGGATTCGATCTCGCCGAGCTCCACCCGGAACCCGCGGATCTTGACCTGATCGTCGATGCGGCCGTGGAAGACGATCCGCCCTCGCGCATCGAGGGAGACCGCATCGCCCGAACGGTAGAGCACCGGGTCGGTCCCGTCGGACGCGAACGGGTTGGCGACGAACTTCTCCGCCGTCAGCTCGGGCCGCTGGAGGTAGCCACGGGCGACGCCGGGACCGCCGATGAGGAGTTCGCCCTGCTGGCCGGGGCCGAGCAGTTCCAGCCCCTCGCTGGCGACGTAGACGGAATAGTTCGGGATCGGCCCGCCGATCGTCACCGGCTCTCCCGGCCGCATCTCGGCGGCGGTGGCCACCACGGTGGCCTCGGTCGGCCCATAGGTGTTGAACAACTGGCGCGACGACGTCGCCCAGCGGGCCACCAGGGGCTCGGGCAGGGCCTCGCCGCCCAGCAGCACGAGGCGGACGCTCGGCAGCGTCTGCGACAGCATGGCGAGCAGCGTCGGCACCGTGTCGAGGACGGTGATGCGGTTCCGCGTCAGGATGTCGGGCAGCGCCTCGACGTCGCCCATCATCGCCGGGCTCGCCACGAACAGCGTCGCGCCGACGAGGTAGGGAACCCAGATCTCCTCCATGGAGAGGTCGAACGCCACCGAGGCGCCCTGGAACACCACGTCGTCGGGCCGCATGCCGTAGAGGGCGTTCCCCGAGCGCAGGAAGTGGCAGATATTGGCGTGGCTGATGACGATGCCCTTGGGCAATCCGGTCGAGCCGGAGGTGTAGATCAGGTAGGCCGGATGCGCCGGGGTGAGCCCGGCCTTGCGCGGGTCCGGGCGGGGCGCATCCTCGGGCGTCCCGGCCAGGAGCGCCTCCGGCGTCAGGGCCGGGGCTCCTGCGGGCGCCTGCGGCGCGAGCGCCGGCGAGACCAGGAGCGCCTTCGCCTCGGCATCGCCGAGGCAGACGGCGACGCGGTCCGCGGGGGCTTCGGCGTCGAAGGGCAGCCAGGCCGCTCCCGACATCGTGATGCCGATCTGGGCGATCAGCAGGTCCGGTCCGCGCGCCATCCAGAGGCCGACGACGTCGCCCGGGCCGATGCCGCGATGGGCGAGGCCGCGGGCGATGGCGCCCGCGCGGGCCTCGACCTCGGCATAGGAGAATTTCGGATGGCGGCCGGCCGCGTCCCGGGTCGCGCCGTCGACGATGGCCGGATGGTCGGGGCGCAGGCGCGCGCTGTCGGCGAAGATCTCCCCCAGGACTTCATCGCGGATGAAGTCCGGCCGGCTCTCCCCGCGCAGCACGGCCGGCTGCGCAGGCGCTCCGGTGGCGCCCGAACCGGCTTCGTCCAGACCGGTCTTGTCCTGGCCCGTTATGTCCTGGCCCGTTATGTCCAAGCCCGTCTTGTCCAGGAGCGTCTCCGCCCGAGGCCGGGTTGTCTCGGCGAGACTGCTCATCCGATGCTCCGCTGCCGGCCCCGATGCTGCGAGGCCGTCCGTTTGGCCGGGTAGGCGCCCGGATCGTGCCGAAATCGCGGCGCCCCTGATGTGGTCGCGCCGTCTAGCACGTTTGCCGAGCCGCCTAGAACCGCTCTTCGCGGAGAAAGGTGTTCTACGCCCAGCGCCAGCGGGACCGGTCGAGGACGAGCACGCTGCCCTGACGGATGCCCATCCGCGGCGCCTCGCGGATGCTGGCATAGCCGAGAATCACCAGGATCGCGCGGGCGACCCCGCCATGGGCGACGATCACCGCCGGCCGGCCCATCTCCGCCACCGCCGGTCTCACCCGGTCCACCAGCATGGCATAGCTCTCGGAACGCTCGCCGGGCGGACGGTAACCCCAGCGGTCCCGGTCCCGCGCGAGGGCGCTGCCGCCGTCGCGCCGGCGGATCTCGGCCCAGGTCGACCCTTCCCAGGTACCGAAATTGATCTCCTGCAGGCGATCGTCGACGCGGTAGGCCGCCGGCGCGAGATCGAGGCGGGCACGCATCGCTTCCATGGTCTGCCGGGTGCGCAAGAGCGGGCTCGCCACGAACTCGGCCTCGTGGAGATCGGTCCCCGCCGCGGCGCTCAGCCGTTCGGCCACGCTCTCGGCCTGGCCGAGGCCGGTGGCGTTGAGGGGCACGTCCCGCTGTCCCTGCAGTCGGCCGGTGGCGTTCCAGTCGGTCTGGCCGTGTCGGATGAAGTAGAGCGTCATGCGGCAGGAACGCTCATGCGAACCGCCCCGCTTCCCGCCGAGCGAGACCGGAACGGCCAAGGCTGCGGATCGTTGTCGCCCTCAAGGTAGCTCCCCGCACCACGGGCGCCGACCGGATTCCGGTTGACCCGCGCCAATACCGCCGTGACGTTGGTATATCGTATGAGGTCAAGTCTGATCATGTCGAAAAAGCATGGCAAGCGGCATTCGGGCCAAGTTGTCAGGGGCGGTGTCGCCGGACGGGGTTCCGCCGGGCGCAGGTCGGACGGGGGCAAGTCGGATGCCACGCGTTCGGAATCGGACCGGCCGCCTTCCTCCGCCGCCTGGGCGAGATCGGCGGTTCGCCATGCCGCGCGTTCCGGGCCCGTCGACAGCGCATCCCTCGCCTCCTGCGCCGCCGAGGGCATCGTCACGGTGGGGCCGGGGATGTCCCTCGACCTCTCCGCCATCGATGCGGATTCCGATGGCGGTCTCGACAAGGAGGCGTCCAAACAGGCCCTTCTCGTCGAGCACGGCCGCATCCAGGACCTGCAGGAGCGGCTCTATGCCGAGCATCGGCGCGGCCTCCTCGTCGTGCTCCAGGCCATCGATACCGGCGGCAAGGACGGGACCATCCGCTCGGTCTTCGAGGGGGTGAACCCGCAGGGCTGCCGGGTCTGGTCGTTCAAGGTGCCGAGCGCCGAGGAGCGCGACCATGACTTCCTCTGGCGCTACCACGCCAAGGTGCCCGGGCGCGGCATGATCGGGGTGTTCAACCGCAGCCATTACGAGGACGTGCTCGTGGTGCGGGTGAAATCCCTTGAGCCGGAGGGCGTGTGGCGGCCGCGCTACGACCTGATCAACGATTTCGAGCGGATGCTGACCCTGTCCGGCGTCACCGTGCTCAAGTTCTTCCTGCACATCTCGAAGGACGAGCAGAAGGAACGCCTCGAGGCGCGCATCGCCGATCCGCAGAAGCACTGGAAGTTCGATCCGGCCGATCTCGTCGAGCGCGAATCCTGGGACGCCTACCAGGAGGCCTTCACCGACGCCCTGAGCCGCTGCTCGACCCCGCACGCCCCGTGGCACGTGGTGCCGGCCAACCGCAAATGGTACCGCAACCTCCTCGTCGCCCGGACCATCGCCAACACCCTGGAGGCGATGGACCCGCGCTATCCGGATGCGCAGCCGGGGATCGCGGAGCTGACGGTTCCGGATTGAGGGCGAGGGGACCGATGTCGATGCGCGGCCTCTGCCGGTTCGGCAGGCCGTCATCGTCGTCGGCGCTTGATCGCCGCCGCCGCATGCGCTTCGACTGGCCCGCACTCTCGCGGAGACCGACCGCATGCTCACTGTCCGCAACGTCTCCGCCACCGGCTATCGTTCACTCAGACAGATCGGCTTCCCGGTGGATGTCCTGTCCGTGTTCATCGGTGCCAACGGCGTAGGCAAGACCAACCTCTATCGCTCGCTCGAATGCCTGCAATCGGCCGCTGCCGGCACTCTGGTGCGCGATCTCGCGGCGGAAGGCGGCATGGATTCGATCACCTGGGCCGGGCGCCGCAGCGGCAAGGGCCCGGTCCGGGTGGGATGGTCCGTCGAACTCGGCGACGACGCGACGGCCGTCGCCTACGGATACGAGATCGAGGTCGGACTGGTGCCCCGGTCGGAGGACGGTCCCAGCGGGGCCGCCTTCCTGCTCGAACCGCAGATCAAGCGGGAGCGGCTCACCGTCCAGTCGGGCCGGCGGCCGGCGATCATGCTGGAGCGCGACGGGCCCGCCGGCTTCGTGCGCGGCGATGACGGCGCCAAGCGATCCCTCGGCACGCGCCTCCTCGCCACCGAAACCGCCCTCGCCGCACTCCAGGACGCGGTGGCGTTTCCGGAACTGCACCTCGTCCGGCGCGCCCTGCTCGACTGGCGCTTCCACCACGATTTCCGCACAGACTCGGCCTCGGCGCTCCGCCGCCCCTGCCTCGCGGTCACCACGCCGACCCTGTCCTCGGACGGATCGGACCTCGCCGCCGTGTTCGCCACCCTGAAGCACATCCGCCAGGATACGCTCGATCTCGACGAGGCGGTGGCCGACGCCTTTCCCGGCGCGCGCCTCGTGATCCCGTCGCCGGGCCGCGAGGCGAGCTTCGGGATGGTCTTCCCCGACTATCCGAAGCGGGTCTTCGAAGCCGCCGAACTCTCCGATGGAACGCTCCGCTACCTCGCCCTCGCCGGCGCCCTGCTCGCCTACCGGCTCCCGCCGTTCATCGCCCTCAACGAGCCCGAGACCAGCCTGCACCCGGACCTGCTCGATCCCCTGGCGCGGATGATCGTGACCGCGTCGCGGCGCACGCAAGTCTGGCTGGTGACCCATTCGGAGCGGCTGGCGCAAGCGATCGCCGAGCAGGGCGGCGTAGCGCCTCGCCGGGTGATCAAACGGGACGGCGCCACCTGGATCGACGGGTTGAGGCTGTCGGGCGAGTTCGCCGGGGACGAGGAGGACTGAGCGCAGCGCTCACGGGCGGTGCGCATGCCCCGGCCGCCAGCGCCTCAGCGGCTCCGGCAGCGCCCGGCTCATCGCACCGCCGATCCGTCCAGCGTTGCGCTGGTAGAGGATGCCGAGCCCGATCAGGCCGAGGCCGATGAGCGACAGGGCGAAGGGGAACAGCAGGGAATCCGCGAAGACCCGGCTCGCCAGGTCGCCGAGATAGAGCGCCACGCCGATGGCGCCGAACACCGCGTAGATCCGCCGCGACAGGAAGATGGCGAGGCCGATCAGGGCGACGTTGATGGCGGCGTAGAGCGCCTTGGCCGCCTCGCCGTCGGCATAGTGCCAGGTCAGCGCGCCCCAGAAGGTGAGGATGCCGGAAAGATGGAGCCAGAACGCGTAATCCGCCCGTCGCTGGCGCAGGTCCACCGTCCAGGCGAATCCGATGAGGCCGAGGCCGAACCAGAGCGAGATCGTCCGGCGGGTCTCCCAATCGAGGTCCGGACCCGCGACCCAGGCGCCGATATCCATGGACAGAAACCAGAGCGAGATCGCCGCGATCAGGGTGATGAAGCCGAAGCGGGTGACGCGCAGGGCGACCGCCGAGGCCGCCAGCGTCGCCACCTCCATCGGCACCCATCCGCCCTTGATCCAGGCGAACACCTCGCGATAGGCGCCCGGCCGGCCCTGCTCTCCCCAGCCCCAGCTCTCCTGCAGGCCGTAGACGGCGAGCGGCGTCATGGCGACGGCGCAGGCGACGAGGAGGCCGCCGGGGACCGGCAGGTCGCGGACGTTGCGCAGATGCCGCCCGGCGGCGGCGAAACCGGCGCCGTAGATCAGCGCGGTGGCCGTCAGCGCCGGTCCGCCCATCAGCCCGAAGGCGAGGGTCGAGAACAGGCCCATCGCGCCCATCACCACGAGGGCGCCGGCATACCAGAGCACATGGGTGAGATCGAAGGAGACGGCCCGCCCCGGATTCGCGCCGTAGAAGGCGGCGAGCGCCCGCGCCTGTTCGGCGGTGATGAGGCCGGCGACGGCGGCGTCATCGAAGGCGGGCCTGGATTTCATCGGGGCGTCACCTCGGAGCGCGGATCGACACCCCGCCTACCCTGGGGAGGGCCGCCTGCGCGGCGCGCCCCCGCACGCGGCCCGCTTCACTCCCGGCTGTCGAGCCTCAGATCGGGAGCCTCGGGGTTCTTCATGCCGACCACGTGGTAGCCGGCATCCACATGGAGGATTTCGCCGGTCATGCCGCGCGACATGTCGGAGATGAGGTAGGAGGCGGTCTCGCCGACCTCCTCGATGGTCACGGTCCGGCGCAGGGGCGCGTTGTACTCGTTCCATTTGAGAATGTAGCGGAAATCGCCGATGCCGGAGGCGGCGAGCGTCTTGATCGGTCCGGCCGAGATCGCGTTGACGCGGATCTTCGAGGGTCCGAGATCGGCGGCGAGGTAGCGCACCGAGGCTTCGAGCGCGGCCTTGGCGACGCCCATGACGTTGTAATGCGGCATCCACTTCTCGGCGCCGTAATAGGTGAGCGTGAGGAGCGAGCCGCCATTGGGCATCAACTTCTCCGCCCGCTGGGCCACCGCGGTGAACGAGTAGCACGAGATCATCAGCGACTTGGTGAAGTTCGCCTCCGAGGTCTCCACGTAGCGGCCGGTCAGCTCGTCCTTGTCGGAGAAGGCGATGCAATGGACGACGAAGTCGATCCCCTGCGGGAAGACGCGGCCGGCTTCCGCGAAGACGGCGTCGATGGAGGCGCCGTCGGTGACGTCGCAATGCCCGACCACATGGGCGTCGAGCTCGCGCGCCAGGGGCTCGACCCGCTTCTTCAGGGCATCGCCCTGGTAGCTGAAGGCGAGCTTGGCGCCGTGCGCATGGGCGCTCTTGGCGATGCCCCAGGCGATGGACCGGTTGTTGGCGACACCGAGCACCAGACCGCATTTCCCGGCGAGCAAGCCGCCGACGTGATCGTGTACCGGGTTCGTATCCGCCATGGGTCACCTGAGCGAGAGGCCGTCGCGCGCCGGAGCGGACCCGTCCGGACCTGGGGGGAAGCGCTCGCGCCGAGGCATCCTTAGCGGAGGTGTGCCGGGGACGGAAGTCCGCGCCTACGCCTGTCCAGAGCCGGCGCGCGCCGCCCGGCGGTCCCTGGCATAGGCGACGAGGGTCTCGTCCTCGCTGGCGGGCAGCGCGATCGCGGTGGTGGCGAACAGGTCGCCGCGGGTTCCGTCCTTCTTCGGCAGGCCCTTGCCCTTGAGGCGGAAGGTCCGCCCCGAACTCGTCATGGCGGGAACCCGCATCTCCACCGCTCCGGTCAGCGTCGGCACCCGGATCGGGCCGCCGAGGATCGCATCCTCCAGCGGCAGGTCGACGGAGGTGCGCAGGTCCGCCCCGTCCATGGAGAAGCGCGGATGCGGCAGGATGCGGATGGTCAGGAGGGCGTCGCCCGGCGAGGAGCGCGGGCCGCCGGCCGCGCCGAGCCCGCGCAGGCGGATGGTCTGCCCGTCCACGACGCCCTTGGGCACCACCACGTCCACGTCGCGGGAACCCAGCGAGATGCGCAGCTTCTCCTCGCTCGCCACCTGTTCCAGGGTCACGGAGAGCTCGGCGGCGAGGTCCTCGCCCTTCATCGGTCCCCTGCCGGCCCCGCCGCGGATCGTGTCGCCGAACAGGTGCGAGAAGATGTCGTCGCCGATGCCGCCGCCGCCGGCCCGGCCGCGCGCCGCGCCCTCGAAGTCGAAGCCCGAGGCGCGGGCGCCGCCGGGCCCGCCGCCGAAGCCGCCGAACCCTTCGAATCCGGTGGCGCGGGGCTTGCCGTCGGCATCGATCTCGCCGCGGTCGAACTGGGCGCGCTTCGTCGCGTCGCCGAGGATCTCGTAGGCGCTGTTGGCCTCCGAGAACCGGTCCTTGGCCTTGGCGTCGTTCTTGTTGGTGTCGGGGTGGTAGGCCTTGGCGAGCTTGCGGTAGGCCTTCTTGATGTCGGCCTCGCTGGCGCCCTTGGCCACACCCAGCACGTCGTAGGGATTGCGCATCGTCTGATATGTCTCGGTGCCGCACGGGGCCGGGCTCATGCCCGTTCCCTGTCGATGTCACCCGCTATGTGGAATGGCTGTTGCTTCTTTGCAACGGTCGTCCGGCAGGATTCGACGGTTCGATCGACGCGTCAACCCGCAGGTCCGTCGGACGATCCCGTGCGGCGGAGGATCGCGGCCTCAGGCCTTCGATTTCGCCATGCGGACGCGGGTCAGCTCCCACTCGCCGCCGGAGGGCTTGCAGCCGGTGCCGCGGACGAAGCGGCTGCGCGCGGGCGCGATCACCGAGGCGAGGAAGTCCCGGCAGATCAGGTCGTTGGCCACGTAGGGGAGGCCCGTCGGGTTGACGGAGCCGCGCAGGGAGGAATCCGGGTTGTCCCATTTCACCGGGCGGCCGTTGCCCTGCGGATCGAGCGCCACCGACAGGGCCGCATGCGCCCGGCGCCAATCCTCGTCGGACATCTCCCCGCCGAAGCTCTTCGGGCGCTTGTCGATGCTGCCCGTGACCAGGGGCTCCGGCACCGTCACCGCCGGCTCCGCCTTGGTCTCGCTCTGGAACGTGATGATCGGGATGCCGCAGCCGGTGAGCGACAGCGCCACCAGCACGCTACCGAGACCCGGCAGCGCGCCGCCCATAAGGCGGGCGGTCACGGGTGCGACGACGTCGCGGGAGGAGACGGGTGGGGCTTTACTCTCGCTCCGACGCATTACACCTGTTCTCACGACGTGACTCGAACGACGACAAATCGTGTCCCACGTCGGTGCCCCCGACCCGGATCTCACCAGCAGGATTACGCCTTGGATCGGTTAAGGATCTCTGAGCCGGCCGCCGCCGGCACTGTCCCACCCCCCGCCGGCCCGATCGGGCCCGGCGGAGACTTCACCCTCTGCACCGATCCCTGGGCGCTGTTCGCCGCCTGGATGGGCGAGGCCGAACGCTCGGAGCCCGAGGATCCCAACGCCATGGCGCTGGCCACGGCGGGCTCGGACGGCCTGCCGGACGTGCGCATGGTCCTGCTCAAGGGCGTCGATGAGGGCGGCTTCGTCTTCTATACCAACGTCGAGTCCGCCAAGGGCGAGGAACTGGCGCAGAACCCGCAGGCCGCCCTGGTCCTGCACTGGAAGAGCCTGCGCCGGCAGGTCCGCGCCCGCGGCCCCGTGAGCCCCGTGACCGCCGACGAGGCCGACGCCTATTTCGCGAGCCGCCGCCGGGAAAGCCGGATCGGCGCCCATGCCAGCCGCCAGTCGCGGCCGCTGGCCGACCGCGCCACCCTGGAAGCGGAAGTCGCCACCCTCGCTGCCCGCTACGAGGACCAGCCGGTGCCGCGCCCCGAGAACTGGACGGGATTCCGCATCGCGCCGGTCTCGATCGAGTTCTGGCAGGACGGACCCTTCCGCCTCCACGACCGCGTCCGCTTCACCAGGGCCGGCGGCGGCTGGAGCGGGGCGAGGCTCTATCCGTGACTGGAGGTGTCGTACCCAGCCACGCGAAGCCATGCATCCGCGCCGAGCCGGACCGCGACCAGCACGAGAGCCAGATGGGCCGGTACGGTCCCGAGGCCGCGCACCGGCCCGGAGGCGCGATACATGCCGACGGCGAAGACCGCCGCGAACGGAGGGGTGATGGGGAGCGCGGTCATGGCTTTCAGCGCGCGCTGTCGATGATCATCCCGCCGTCCGGCGTGAGGGAATAGCCCGTCAGGAACTGCGCATCCTTGCTCGCGAGGAACAGGACCACGGGGGCGATGTCCTCCTCCGGAGAGCCGTAGCGTCCGAGGGGATTGGTCGGCGCCGGCACGTCGGCGTCGGCGCCCCAGGTCTCGGCGACGGGCAGGACGTTGTTCACGGTGATCCCGTCGGCGCCCCACTCGCGGGCGGCCGTTCGTGTCAGGGCCCGCACCGCCTCCTTGGCCATGCCGTAGGGACCCGTGCCGGCAAGGCCGGTGATGCCGGCCATCGAGCCGAAATTGATGACGCGGCCCGCGCCGCTCGCCTTGAGATAGGGGTGGCAGGCCTGCATGGTCCGCAGATACGCGACCGGGCCCATCTCGAAATTGCGCTGCAACTGGTCGACCGAGAGGTCGAGGATCGAGGAATACACCGAGGAGGGGTCGAAGGCGTTGTTCACGAGGATGTCGATCCGGCCATAGCCGGCGACCACCTTGTCCACGCCCGCCCTGATCTGCTCGGCATCGCCGATGTCACAGACGACGCCGAGCGCGGTGCCGCCGGCGGCCTCGATATCGGCGACCACGGCATCCACGTTGGCGGCGGTGCGCGAGAGAACGGCCACCTTCGCGCCTTCCGCGGCAAACAGCTTGGCGGTGGCACGGCCGATGCCGCGGCCGGCGCCGGCCACGAGGGCGACTTTCCCATCGAGTCGGTTCATGGAGATCTCCTTGGGGTTCGAGGTCGGTGAGGGCGTCAGAAGGCGGCCGCCAGCGGGGACGGCGACGGGATGGCGCGGGCGGCGTTCTGGGTGGCGAAGGACGCGGCCAGCAGCGCGAACCCGATTGCGGCCGGGAGCGCCCCGAGGGGCTTGCGGACCCCGAAATGGGCCAGACCGGACAGCACGAGGTGATAGAACAAGCCGGCATAGGCGAGGTCGCTGAGCGCAACATCCAGCCGCAGGAGGATCGCGGCCGGGCCGAGGATCTTCACGGCGGCCATGACGGGCACGAGGTAGGCAGGATAGCCAAGGTCGGCAAGCGCCTGCCGTGTCCAGGCAGCCTTCGTAAGGTAGAGCAATGCCGACGTCAGATAGAGCACGCACAGCAATGCGGTGCTGGCCCAGTAAATGTAGATTTCAGGCATGACCTGTCCATTCTTGCCGCGAGAGCGGCAAGACTTTCGATTGTCGATGAAGACGATTTGAAAACGCTCGTTTTTATTTGCGCGACCGGCGCGCGGATTTGAAATGTCAGCTAAGATGGATGCTGACAAGTAGGATGAATAAGCTGGGGCTAGTATGGAAAAGCAGAGTATGGCCGATCCGGCGATCAACATGCATGAGGAGATGCGACGCGCGTTCGCCCTGCTCTCGGGCAAGTGGAAGCTCGAGATCATGTGGCTGCTCAACCAGCGAATCTACCGCTTCGGCGAGCTGCGGAAGGCCATCCCCGGCATCACCCAGCACATGCTGACGGCGCAGTTGCGCGAATTGGAGGCCGACGGCCTAGTGGATCGCACCGTGTTTCCGGAGGTGCCTCCGCGGGTCGAGTACGCGATCACCGAGAAGGCGCGCGGGCTGGGGCCGACGATGGAGGCGCTGAGCGCATGGTGGCAGACTTACGGAAGTAGCCTGCCGCAGCGCCCGACCTCGCGCGGACGCAAGGCGAGCGGCAACGAGACCTGAATCCGCCCCATATCGACCAGCGTCGGGCCCTCGGACCGAAACGTCGAACCGCGACACGATCCCGATGTCTTTGTCCTGGATCGACGACACGTCACACGTCGCGAGCCGAGCGGCGGCGAACTCGGTCATGCGCCCTGCGATCTTATCGCGGACTTGCGCCCGGAGACCGCCGATCGCGACTTGCTGCGGCGCGGGATCGACCCTGGATTTCCCGGCCGGCGCGGCTTAGACCTGGGCACGGCACGGCGGTACCGTCTCGAGTGTCCACCGCCTCCGGACCCTGAAGGAACGGCCTTGGCCTCAACGAGCAACGAACGCCGCCGCGTCATGCTGCTGACGGGCGCCAGCCGCGGCATCGGCCATGCGACGGTCAAACGCTTCTCCGCGGCCGGGTGGCGGGTGATCACCTGCTCGCGCCACGCATTCCCCGAGAATTGTCCGTGGGAGATGGGGCCGGAGGATCACCTCCAGGTCGATCTCTCGGACCCGGAGGACACCATGCGCGGCGTCGCCGAGGTGGCCGGGCGCCTAGCCGACGAGGGCGGCCTGCTCCATGCCCTGGTCAACAATGCCGGCATCTCGCCCAAGGGCAGCAACGGCGAGCGCCTCGGCGCCATCGCCACGGAATTCGGCGACTGGCGCAAGGTGTTCCAGGTCAACGTCTTCGCGCCGCTCCTGCTGGCGCGCGGCCTGTGCGACGAACTCACCCGCGCCAAGGGCTCCATCGTCAACGTCACCTCGATCGCGGGGTCCCGCGTCCATCCCTTCGCGGGCGCCGCCTACGGCACCTCGAAGGCGGCGCTCGCCGGCCTCACCCGGGAGATGGCCAGCGATTTCGGCCCCCTCGGCGTCCGCGTCAACGCGATCTCGCCGGGCGAGATCGACACGGCGATCCTGTCGCCGGGCACCGACAAGATCGTGGCCGGCATCCCACAGCGGCGCCTCGGCACGCCGGACGAGGTCGCCAAGGCGATCTACTTCCTCTGCACCGAGGCCTCCTCCTACGTGAACGGCGCCGAACTGCACATCAACGGCGGCCAGCATGTCTGAACGGGGTGCGCTCCCGGCGCTCCTCTCGGTCCAGTTCGTCGCGGCCCAGCTCGTCGTAGTCTCGCTCCTCGCGTCCTCGCTCCTGGGCGCTCGGCCCGTCCGAGCCGAATCGGTCAAGGCCGAACCTGCCAAAACCGAACTTCTGGTGACCATCCTCGATCTGCCGTTCACGGCCCGCGCCATGCGCGGCCCCGGCAGCGAGGTGTCCCTGGCGGTGGCGACGTCCGGCCTCCTCCCCCTCGCCCGCCCCAAGGGCCTGAAGGGCGAGGTGGTGGAGGAGGTGCCCATCGCCGTCGTCTGGGGCGACGAGGGCGGTGCCGCCCTGACCCTTTCCGACGGCAAGGTCGCGACCACCCTGCTCGGAGCCGAGGCGGTGGAGGGGCTCGCCGCATCCGAGACCCCGCGCGGCGCCGTTCCCGGCTCCCGCCGGGCGACCCTCGGCCCGGTCAGCGCCCATCTGTCCGATCCCGTCCGCGCCAGGGCCGACGAGCCGGAGCGCGCCGGCACCCTCACCATCCGCGAGCGCCAGCCGGTGGGGATGAGCGCCGACCCGAAGCCCGTCCCCATCGTCACCACCGCCGTCACCGCCGGGCCCGGAGCCGCCTTCGCCCTCCGCCGTCCGGTCGCGGCCCTCGTCGACGGCCGGCCGGTCTTCGTGGCGGTGACCTCGCAGGGCGGCGGATCGGCCCTGGTCCTGGTCGGCAAGAATCTGGACAAAAACTCCGGCACGAATTCCGGCGAGACCGGCGCCGCCTGGTCCATCCTCGCCCGGAGTCCCGTCCAGGTCACGGGACCGGGCGGGCAGGCGATGAAACCCGCCGCGATCGGTGGTTTCACGGGCTCCAATGGAACACAAATCGCCACGGTATCCGCCCCGGACGGGGCTGGAATCCTGCAGTTATGGGCCCTGGAATCCGCGACTTTTCGGCTCGTCGGGGAAGCGCCGGGCTATACCGATCTGTCTCCCGGAGAGGGCGGGACCGAGCTCGCCTCCACCCTCGATGCCGATGGCGACGGCGTGCCGGAACTGGCCCTGCCGGTCTCCGACCGGAGCGCCCTGGCGATCCTCTCCCTGAAGGACGGCATCCGCGAAGTGAGGCGCATTCCCCTCCCCGGCCTTGCGGCCTTCGGCGTCGCCGCCATCGGCAAGGGCGCCCATACGCGCCTCCTCGTGGGCTTGGCCGACGGGCGTGTCGCGCTCATCTCCCCTCAACCGTAAGCCATTGTAATTCATGAGCGAATCAGCGAGCGGGGACGGCTCCGACGTCCGGCTTTATCCGGCGCGTCCCTTCGTCGGCGCCTCCATCGCGGTCGTCCGCGACGGGCGGGTCCTGCTGGCCGCGCGCGCCAACGAGCCCCTGCGCGGGGTCTGGACCCTGCCCGGCGGGCTGGTGGAGGCGGGCGAGACCCTGGCCGAGGCGGCGCTGCGCGAGCTGCAGGAGGAGGTCGGCGTTACGGCCGTCGTCATCCGCTCCCTGACCCCGACGGAGATCATCCTGCGCGCCGAGGGCGGCCGCGTGCGCCATCACTACGTCGTGCATCCCCACGCCGCCCTTTGGACCGCCGGCGAGCCGGCTCCCGGCCCCGAGGCCCTGGGCGTGCGCTGGGCCCTGCCCGCGGAGCTCGCCGGCCTCGCCACCACGCCGGGATTGCAGGAGACGGTGGACGAGGCCTTCTCGCAGATCGCCGGGATTAGCGATAAACCTGCGACGTGACCGTTGTGCATGGCAGGGAACAAGGCGTGATCGTGCTGGGTGTGAAGCCGTTCCGGCCACAGATATTGATGGCGGTGCTCGCCGCCCTGGCCATCGGCCTGCCCGATATCGCCACGGCGCAGCAGCGCCCCGCACCTGCGCGATCCGCGCCGAAGGCTCCCGAGAAGGATAAGGAACCTCCCGCACCGGCCGAGCCGCCCCCCGCCCCCTACGATCGCGACCTGATGCGGCTCTCGGAGATCATCGGCTCGCTCTCCTTCCTGCGCAGCCTGTGCGCTGCCCCGGATGCCGCGGAATGGCCGACCCGGATGAAGGCGCTGATGGATGCGGAAGGGGTGACGCCGGGGCGGCGGGACCGGCTCGCCGGAGCCTATAACCGTGGTTATCGCGGCTATTCCCTCACCTACCGAGCATGCACGCCATCGGCGAACGAAGCGGCCGCTCGTTATGTCGCGGAAGGCGAACGTCTTTCTCATGCCTTGGCCAGCCGGTTCGGGGGGTGAGACGAGGGTGTTGCTCTCGGATGACATGATGGGAACGCGAACGAAATTCATCGGATTCGACGGTCCGCATTAACCGCTTCGCAATTCTTGGCTTCCCGACGCGACAGCCTCAGCCTATGTTTCTGACTTCCGCCGATCCATTCTTCGGCGCAACCGATGTTCTTGCCATGCAGATCGACACCGCTCCCGCGCCTTTCGAGGCCGATCTCGACGACAAGCGTGCCGCCCTCGGCTACGTGTCGGAAGCGTTCGCCGAAGGTTGTCTCGACGGGCTCGACGGCGATTGCATGGCGCAGGCCGCTTTGTTCGCCGCCTTCCAGGAACTGGTGATGACCTATGGCGAGGACGCCACCGCGCGCTACGCCGAGGGGTTTCCCGACCGCATTCGCGGCGGAGCGTTCACCACCGCGCCCCAGCATTGAGGCTCGATGCCGTCGCCTGACGATCATTTGACGTGAATCTGTCGCTCGAGCCGTCCGGATGTCTCCGGGCGGCTCGCTGCTTTTCAGCACTGTTTTTGTGAGCTGGAGTGGGGATCACCGTGACGGCAGGGCCTCATCGAATACCACCGCTTCGCCGCTCGACGGGCCAACGAGTTCGCCCTGCCACATCACGCGCTTGCCCCGCACCAGGGTCCCCACCGGCCAGCCGGTGACGGTGACCCCGTCATACGGCGTCCACCCGCATTTCGAGGCGATCCACTCGTTGCGGATGGTCTCGCGGTGCTTGAGATCCACCACCGTCACGTCGGCATCGTAGCCCACCGAGAGGCGCCCTTTTCGGCTGATGCCGAACAGGCGCTTCGGCCCGGCGCTCGTCAGGTCGACGAACCGAGCGAGGGACAGCCGCCCATTGGCGACGTGGTCGAGCATGATCGGCACCAGCGTCTGCACTCCGGTCATGCCGGATGGCGAATCCGGATAGGGCTTGGCCTTCTCCTCCAACAGATGCGGTGCGTGATCCGAACCGAGGATGTCGGCGACGCCCTGAGTGAGCCCATGCCAGATCCCGTCCCGATGGCCGGCATCGCGCACCGGCGGGTTCATCTGAACCAGAGTGCCGAGGCGCGCATAGGCTTCGCTGCCGTCGAGGGTGAGGTGGTGCGGCGTCACCTCGACGCTGGCGACGTCCTTGTGATCGGCGAGATAGACCATCTCCTCCGCGGTGGAGATGTGGAGAATGTGGATCCGTGCGCCGGTCTCGCGCGCGATCCCTACCAGGCGCTGCGTCGCCTTCAGCGCGGCCTCCGGCGAGCGCCAGACCGGGTGCGAGGACGGATCGCCAGGAACCCGCAGATCTTTGCGCTCTCGCAGCATTGGCTCGTCCTCGGCGTGGAAGGCGGCTCGGCGTCGGGTGCGCTTGAGGATTTCGGTGACGCCGGCATCGTCCTCGACGAGCAGTGAGCCGGTGGAGGAGCCGACGAACACCTTGATGCCGGCCGCCCCCGGCAGACGCTCGAGTTCGGCGACCTGCGTTGCATTCTCGTGAGTGCCGCCGACCCAGAAGGCGAAGTCACAATGCATGCGGTGGTGCCCGCGCGCGACCTTGTCGGCTAGGGCCTCGGCGCTGGTGGTCAGCGGGTTGGTGTTGGGCATCTCGAATACGGCGGTGACGCCGCCCATCACCGCCGCGCGGGAGCCCGATTCGAGGTCTTCCTTATGGTCAAGTCCGGGTTCGCGAAAATGGACCTGGGTATCGATGACCCCTGGCAGCAGATGCAGGCCTGTGCAATCCTGGCGCTGTCCGGAGGCTCGGGACAGGTCACCGATAGCGGCGATGCGCCCGTTCCTGATGCCGAGGTCGGCGGCGTGCTCGCCGTCGTGGTTGATGATCCTGCCGCCGGTGAGGAGGAGATCGAAGGGCTGGTCCATCGGGGTCGCTCCTGATCAGCGTTGAGACGCGGGTGGCGGCGGCTTATGTCAGCGTCTCGCGGCGCGCAACGCCGAACGAGGAGTTCTCATGCCGATCGCCCTGCTGCCGGACCGCGCCGTCATCGTCATCGCGGGCGAGGACGCGACGAACTTTCTCCAGAGCGTGGTGACCTGCAACGTCGAAACGCTGGAGCCGGGCGAAGCGCGTCTCGGTTGCCTCCTCACGCCCCAGGGCAAGATCCTGTTCGACTTTCTCATCTCGCGGGCGGATGAGGGCTTCCGCCTCGACTGCCCGGCCGAGCATGCCTCTGCCCTGGCCAAGCGCCTCACCCTCTACCGCCTGCGTGCCAAGGTGACGATCACGCTCGATCCGGCCCTGGGCGTCGCCGCCGCCTGGGACGGGGCCGAAACGGCCGCCGAGACCGAGCGCCTGAGCGACGGGCGCCTCCCGGCCCTGGGGGAGCGCCTCGTCTTCATCGAAGGCGCCTTCTCGGCCGACGTTACGGAGGCCGACTATCATGCCCATCGAATCATTCACGGCATCCCCGAGGGCGGACGTGACTTCGCCTATGGCGACGCCTTCCCGCACGAGGCGATGATGGACCAGTTGGGGGGGATCGATTTCCGCAAGGGCTGCTACGTCGGCCAGGAGGTGGTCTCGCGCATGCAGCATCGCGGCACCGCACGGACCCGCATCGTTCCCGTGGTCTCGGTCGGGGGTGAGCCCTTGGTGTCCGGCTCAGAGGTGACTGCCGGCCCGCGCGGACTCGGCACCATCGGCAGCGTCTCGGGATCGCGTGGCCTCGCCACGCTGCGGCTCGATCGGCTCGCAGATGCCGTTGCCGCTGGCGAGCCGGTGCGGGCACACAGCGTGATCCTCGGTGTCGAGAAGCCGTCCTACGCCACCTTCCCCTTTCCCGAAGTGGTGCCGGCCGGATGAGAGGGGTCGCTGGTGTTCCTGATCTGTTCCAGATAAACTTCAGTCATGTCCGATGATCCGACCGGCCTGATCCACCATCCCGACGGCTGTCCACGCTGCAGGTGGGCCGGGCTCGACCCGGTCTACGTCGCTTACCACGATACCGAATGGGGCGTGCCCGAGCGTGACGGCCGGGCCCTCTACGAAAAGCTGATCCTCGACGGGTTCCAGGCCGGCCTGTCCTGGATCACGATCCTGCGCCGCCGCGAAGGCTTTCGCCGCGCCTTCCTTGGATTCGAGCCGGAGGCAGTGGCCCGCCTCACCGACGCGGATGTCGAGTGGCTGATGCAGGACACCGGGATCATCCGAAATCGTGCCAAGATCGTCGGTGCCATCGTCGGCGCCCGCGCCTGGCTCGCCATCGAGGAGCGGGGGCCGGGCTTCTCTCGGTTCCTATGGGACTTCGTCGACGGCGCGCCGATCCAGGGCACCGCCCGGGACCGGTCCGGCATCGCCACCGAGACGGACGTCTCGCGGGTGATCTCGAAGGCGCTCAAGGCGGAGGGATTCACGTTCTGTGGCCCCATCATCGTCCACGCCTTCATGCAGGCGGTGGGAATGATCAACGATCACTTGGTGGGCTGTCACCGCCACGCGCCGTGCGCGGAACTCGGAGCGGAAGGTTGAGCCCGCCCGCTCCTCGCGCTTGGCAGCGTATGCTGTCGGGCCGCCGCCTCGATCTCCTCGATCCCTCGCCGCAGGACATCGAGATTGCCGACATCGCCCACGGCCTCGCCAGAGTCGCCCGCTGGAACGGTCAGACGGCTGGACCGCACGTCTTCTCCGTTGCCCAACACGCGCTTCTAGTCGAAGCGATCGGTGCCGATCTCGTTCCGGAGGCCAGCTGGTCGCAGCGCCTCGAGTTCCTGCTCCACGACGCACCGGAATACGTGATCGGCGACATCATCTCTCCGTTCAAGGCGGTGATCGGCCAGTCGTACAAGGCGGTGGAGCTGCGCCTGATGGCGGCGATACGCCTGCGTTTCGGCTTGCCGACTCCGTCCGACGAGGAGGCCCACTTCGTCAAGCGCGCCGACGCGATGGCGGCTTATCACGAGGCGACGCGGCTCGCCGGCTTCGAGACAGAGGAGGCCGGCACGATCTTCGGCGTGCCGGATGCCGTGGGACGTCACGCCTTGAGCTTGATTGAGCCCTGGTCCACCGCTGAGGCGCAGACCCGGTTTCTCGTCCGCTTTCACGCCCTCATCTCCGGACGCCTGCATGCCGACCATCCATGTCTGTCCCCTATCACAACTTCCCACAACGCTTGAGCGGACCCGCGCAAGTCACTTGATGACGCTCATGAAAGTGGGGACGGCGATCGGTCGCCCGGATGCCATCGCCGAGGGGCACCACTGCGTCGTCGAGGTCAGTGACATCGTCTCCCCCCTCGACGGCCACGTCCTGCCCGGGGAGGTCCATGTCCACCGGATTCTCGATTTTGCCGAGGCTTGGGACCGAGACCGGCCGCTCCTGATCCACTGCTATGCCGGGATCAGCCGTTCGACGGCTGCTGCCTTCATTGCCGCCTGCGCCTTGGCGCCCGAGCGGGGCGAAGCCGAGATCGCGCGCGTCTTGCGGGCCGCATCGCCCTCGGCGACGCCCAATGCGCTGTTCGTGGACATAGCCGATCGACTTCTCCGACGCGACGGGCGGATGACCGCTGCGATCGCAGCGATCGGCCGCGGAGCCGACGCGTTCGAAGGAGCTCCATTCATGCTCGCGCTGGCGTGAAGCTACGGGCCACGCAATGCAGGTTATAATTAAGATGGGTTCAGTGTGGCCGAAACGACGCCACCCTTGACGAAGTGCTGATGGATGGGGCAGCCCACGGTCCCTTGGGCTTGTCGGGTAGGCGCGCGCAGGCTTAGACCGGCAGAATGAGGGGTAACGTGGGATGACCGCAGCGCGATCTGCCGTGGCGGCGAAAACCGATTCAGAGGCTTCCGAGGAGAGCCTTGACCTGCCGTTCGAGAAGGCACTCGAACAGCTCGAAGAGATCGTACGACGTCTTGAGAAGGGGGATGTACCCCTCGACGAATCAGTCGCAATCTATGAGCGCGGCGAGGCTCTGAAGCGGCATTGCGAGGGCCTGCTGCGCAAGGCCGAGGCACGGATCCAGACGATCACTCTGGGGCCCGACGGGCGTGCTTCAGGTGTCGCTCCCCTTGATGTCGGCTGAGTCGTAGAGAGGTGCGATGAGGCTTGATTTTCTCAAGAATATTCATCTGCCGCAGGGATTTGCGCGCATGTCTTTATCTCCGGGCGTGAGGTTGCTTCGGTGTCACGGATAGAAACCTCGA